>NZ_JARXWM010000020.1:0-122597 GCF_029893135.1 Paenibacillus sp. PastF-3
AAAGGAATTCGAAAGTATCGCACATTTTAAACAAGAGCTATTAAATTACATCGATTATTACAACAACAAGCGAATTAAAGCAAAACTAAAAGGCCTGAGTCCGGTTCAGTACCGAACTCAGGCCCAACAAGTTGCCTAATTATATAACCTGTCTAACTTTAAGGGGTCACTTCATTCATGGGCGGCCTAATCTACATTTTACCTTGTTTAATCCAAGACCATATTCGGTAAGAGCCAAACAAAGACGCAAACAATAAAAGTGCCAACATGATCAGCCAAATGCCCAGCCGATTTATATCCCGTAGCCCAAATACATTAGAGAATACAAATACACCACAGACCATAAAAAGAACATACATAAAAACATTAGGAATTACCCAAATAATCCGCAGCTTTATGTTTCTATTCTTCAACCCTGTCGCCTCCTTTGGAGTGTCATCTTTATTATACAAATAATTGATAGCAAAATTTAGAAACATCAAAAAAAGGCAAACCTCCACTTACGAGGTTTGCCTTTTTTTGTTTTCCAAATCTAAATCGCGATACTCCTATTCGCTAACCGATGCGTTGTCGTACAAGTCTATCAACTCATTGAAGGAGGTGATAATTACATCGGAGCCCTTCAGCTCATCCTGACGTCCAAACCCTGCATATGCACAGCCGATGACGGTTTGAGCATTTCCCTTACCTGCCTCCACATCGGACGAGCGATCGCCTACCATCCAGGCACTCTTAATTCCATGATTGTCCAGCAAAATGCGCAGCAATTCTGTCTTCGTCGCAGTGCCTTGACCACCCGCACTATACAATCCTTCAAATAACTCTTTAAGCTCATGCACCACAACTATACTGTGAATGTATTCCTCCAGCCCATTACTAGCCACAAACAATCGTACTCCACGCTCTTTTAGGGCAGTCAGTGTTTCGACCACTTGAGGATACAATAACGTCCCACCTGCTTCAAGTCCTTCGACCTCTAGCTGCAACAGCAGCTCATCTGCACGGCGGTGTACCGCCTCATCGGCATCAGGCATAACCTTCTTCCAAATATCTGCCAATAGCATCCCTAAGCTGCTTAGAATACGCTCCTCCGGTGGTGTAGGTCCTGCATATAGTCCCTCTTCCCGCAAAATATCGAACATTTTATGATATGCAGGTAATAAAAGACTTTCAGTCTGGAACAATGTTCCATCCATATCAAAAACAATCGCTTCCGGCTTGTTCAACTCCGAGTGAACCGCGTTCAGTTCTGTTCCTTGTACCTCATTACTCATCTGTTGTTCCTCCCCATTCTCTTTTGCTTCAGGTAAGCACATTCATCTGCACGAATTCTCCAGTACAAGCCCTATGATATATGATATCACTTCAGAATGTCCATGCTCTCCACATTTCTTGTTGCAGTTTATATTTCATTATGATATATTTCAATCTGTAATATAACACATTGAAATATAAAGGAGAGATATCCATGTCACTTCAATTAATCATGCGCTTTCTCAAGCAGCCTGCTACTATCATTGGGATCATAACTGCACTGTTGTTCCAAGTCTTTTTCAGTTTGATCTGGATTACAGGCTATGACCATGTAACCGATCGAGTAGATCGGTTGCCCATTGCTATAGTGAATGAGGATGGTGCCAATGCCCAGCCCATTGCCGAAGGGATTGCAGGCTCGCTGCAGTTCGTAACTAAACAGGACTTCACGCTGAAGGAAGCCCAGAAAGAGCTGGAAAATCGGAAAATTCGTATGATTATTAATATTCCGCAAGGGTTTACCGGACAGATCAGTAATCCTTCCACAAAGGCTGAACTCCGTTACCTCGTAAATGAATCCAATCCGCAAATGGTTAGCAATGTTATGCAGACTGTAGCCCTTAAAGTCACGGCTGCCATGAACACTCAAAGCAGTGATGCAGCACTAAACCAAACCCTTGAAGCTATGAAACTGCCGAAGGCACAAGCAGAGGTCATCAAAAGTGCGGCAAGCAGCCGAATCTCCGCAAACGTTCAAATCATCAATCCCACAACTAACTTTGCACAAACTATGGTTCCGTTAATGATTGTTACTGCCTCCTTTACCGGAGCTATGTTGCTCGCTATGAATCTCCAAAAATCGTCCTCCAACCTGTCTGGCCAATTCGGTAAATGGGATCGTTTGGCAGCACGATTCGTAATCATGGGTGGAACAGCCATAATCACATCACTAGTGGGAACTATGATGGTTAACTCACTAGGGATTCACTCTAGCCGCGGTTTTCTACTCATGTGGCTGTTTGAATTCACCGTTATTCTCTCCTGTATGATCCTTGCCCAGTTCAGTCTGCTGCTTCTTGGGGACGCTGGCGCCTGGTTAAATATTGCGCTGCTCTCCATCCAAATGTTGGCTTCCGGCGCAACGATTCCTCGTGACGTATTGTCTCCGTTTTATAGCTGGATCGGTCCCTTCTCACCTGCTTACTACGCGGTAAATGGTATGCTCGACCTGGTTATCGGAGGAAATGGTATATGGAAAGATATGTTCTACCTACTCTGCATTGGCGCAGCAATAGCTGGATTAAGCATTATCCTAACCTTCATTCGTAAGGAAACTCAGTTATCGAGAGAGCAAGAGCCTGTACCAACAAATGCGTAATGATGTAGTTTGTCACTTCGATTATGCCAATTCAAATTGAGAGCGATATGCAGTTGTGATATGGTAGGAGGTGAACGAAAGGAGCGGTAACGATTCATGAACATACAAGATGTGATTCTAGGATTATTATGTGAAAAACCACAATCGGGTTATGAGATAAAACGGCATTTCGAGGAATACTTCTCTTTTTTCTTTGATGCTAGCTACGGCACTATCTACCCAACCCTAAGTAAGATGGAAAAGCTAGAGCTAATCACCAAAGAATCCGTACGCCAGGAAGGCAAACCTGACAAAAATATATTTACTATTACCCCTGCCGGCTTGAATCAGTTCCATGCTTACTTGCAAAGACCGGCCGAAAAGGAAGTGCTGCGTTCAGATTTTTTTATGCATCTGTATTTCGGAGATAAGACCGATAAAGAGAACATAGATAATCTACTTCGGCAAGCATTGATAGAAAAGCAGGCAATGTACGATGATCTTGATCAGAAATTAAAGCAACTAGATTGCAAACTGTCCCCTTACGAAAAGCTATGTATGGAACTCGGCCTTGTGCAATATGAAGCCTTTATCAAAAAAGTTCAAAGTGTGCTGGAGCCTGAATAAATATCGTTTGGGCAGTGGGTTTCCTATTTTTTAAGGGGATCTGCTGCTTTTTTAATGTGATATTAAAAAAAGAACCGGCAGCATGCACAATTCGTGCTTGCTGTACCGGTTCTTTTTTTAACAAAAATGTGTAATCTATCGACTACACTCTGTCAAAGCTAGAAATTAGCTCATCGAGAACATCTTTGCTTACCATTTTACCTTTGAAATTGATGAGGTTCTCTGCGCTTCCGGAGAAGATACAAGTTGGCTCATATTTTCTAAGAATAATTTTCTCTCCATCTACAAAAATCTCGAGCGGGTCTTTTATGTCAATTCCCATCGTTCTACGTAGTTCAATAGGAATTACGATACGTCCCAATTCATCTACTTTTCTTACTATGCCTGTCGCTTTCATCATCGTACATCCTCCCTTGAATTAACATTAATAATCATTTTTGCTAAAAGCTATGTAGGCTTCTAAGTGATAGTAATGATTACGCTATACTCTAATATTAAAGTGCTATTCATTCCCTGTCAATTTTATTTCTACAAAATATGATATTTATCGACAATTTTTCGACAAAATGATGTACGTTTTCGACAAAATGCTGTAAAGCGAACCAAATTATTCGTCTTGAAATTAATAAATATCCAACATTGCGATTACAAATTAGCTTGCAGAGTATCCCTATTGATACCCTCATTTACCCAATACATCAAGTCTGGAAACACTCCGACGTAAATAAGAGCATAGATATGTTTAGTAGATTTAATACAGACTATTTATGCTTTATGCATCAACTTTTTTCGACAATCTAGCTTTCAACTATGTACTGGTTTAATATAAGTATTACATATTATTAATAGAAAGATCAAATATTGGATAAATTTAGTATAATTAATTGAATTTAATTACAAAAAAAACCGACCAGTGATCTCTGGTCGATCTATTCTATCGTTATAGTGGCTTCTCCGTAACCCTGCCATTCGCATCAACAATTGCATTATAAGAAAGGTTATTCATTAGCTTGATCGTCTTCCTATTGTAAGAATCATCCATAAAGTTGGGCTGTCCCCCAATAATCTTGACTGGTGTAATCTTACTCGTCACCTGGGCATCATTAATCTCAAAATTCACTAGCATCGAGTGAAGCGTCTTTTCTCCACCACGTGTTGAACGATTAAACACAAAGTTTCCAAGTGAATAATAGATCGGTTTATTTTTGTAGTATTCAATGCCCATCAGGCAATGGCTGTGTGCGCCGAGTATGATATCAGCACCACTATCAATCATCTGTTTAGCTAGCGTACGGGCATATTTTTCAGGGTAATCCTTAAACTCTTCATTCCAGTGAATGTACACAACCGTGTAATCATTCTCCTTAGACATCTTCTGAATAGCCGTAAGCATAGGCTGCGAGGTGTACGCTGAGGCAGCTCCCGGTTTATTGTTGCCTGCATACCAAGAAGGGCCTGAAAGCACTCGACTTACCCCTAAGATAGCGATCTTCTTCCCCTTTACCGTCCGTGTATACGGTTTGAACGCTTCCTCTACATCTTTGCCTGCTCCTGTATGGCCAATTTTGTTTCGATCCAGATGCACCAGTGTGTCGAGCATAGCGTCTGTTCCGAAATCTAATATGTGATTATTAGCCAAAGATACGCCGTCAATCCCAGCATAGGTTAAGCCACTAAGCACTGTTGGTTTGGACCTAAAGGCAAAGGTCTTCTCTGCAGCCTTCCCTCGAATAGACACTGGCGTTTCCAGATTCGCGAAGGCGATATCTGCCTTTTGCAAGGTAGGTGCGACTTTCACAAACGGAAAGTTCACTCCGTATTTCGCGATCTGATCACCCACAAAACCATCCAACAGAATATCACCAGCAAAAGCAAGTCTGATAGGTTCTGAAGATGGCGAGGCTGCACTAGATGCAATCGTCGAAGGGAGGATCAGTGATAACATAAGGGTTGTGAGTATCATTCTTCGCAGCATATTCGACCCTAATCTCAAAAATACAGCCTCCTATCATCAGCATTATTCTATATTAGCTTATTCTAGCTTACTGGAAATAGATTACTAATTTAAGGGTAAGAAGACCTGTTATCCCTTTGATTTTTTCAAAACAGCCCGGAAGCACTGTAACCCACCCCACAAATCTGTGGACACAGCATCTGCAGGCAACTCAAAATCCGTCTCCCCCCAATATTGAAAACCAGCCTGCAGCAGCAAATCATTCATAAGATTTAAGTTTACCGTTGGGTAATCAAACGTTAGCACGAGCAACCCTTCTTCATTCAACGTTCGGTGAAATTCCCGTAAAGTGCCCACCGTATCCTCTAAGGTCAAATGCTCCAGCACTGATATGCAAAAAATAGTGTCAAAGCTCTCGTCCTCATATGGAAGAGCCGCAAGATTGGCCTGAGCAAGATGCAAGTTGTTAGTTCTTCTAGCTATAACCTGTTTCGCCGCTTTTTCCCCGATCTCATCTGTAATTGCATCTAGGATGTCCTCCCGGTAAATAACCCTGCTGTCCATATCGCAAGCATAAACCTCTGCACATACCCCAGCTAAATAAAATTTCAAGGGATGAGGAATTCCACAAGCAGCGTCCAGCACCACACCATGTGGAGAAATGAAGTTAATACACCACTCATATTCAAAGGGACGGCTCCACCAGGATTCAGGCAAATCATAAATTAACTTCTCACGACTTGCATCTGAGTTTACAAAAAAACGCGAGACAAAGGGATGTGTTGGCATGGCCAGGACTCCTTTTTAACGGAATTTAAGGTAGTGAGAGTATATTCATGATTTTCTGATTCATTCCATAACCTTACATAGACAAGAAAAAGACGGCTGCTCCTGAAGGAAACAAACCGCCTTTTTAAGGACCTACACTTATGAGAAGTATGAAAGCGGCTTCGCTTCAACTCCATGTTTCTCGATCAGCGTATCCAATAGCTCAGACCATTCTGCATCCACCGTGCATTGTTCAGGATGTGCCTCAAACCAAACAACCGACTGCTTTATCCCTTCAGTGAAAGGGACGGTCGCCTGGAAATCAGGCACGAGACGTTTGATTTTACGATTGTCAAAAACACTGCTGACCGCTTGATCGCCGATCAAGCCATCCGCCGTCCCTGAAGGAGTGAAGGCTGTGATAAAGTCTGTAGAGATATGAACCACTTTCGGCTCCACCCCTGCCGCTCGCCCGATAGCCGCATAGATCTGATTCCAGTTCAATACCTCGTCAGATGTAATATGAATGGCCTCCCCAATCGCATCCGGATGCCCTAGCAATCCGACGAACCCTTTTGCAAAATCTGAGTTATGCGTCAGTGTCCACAAAGATGTTCCATCTCCATGAATCACTATAGGCAAGCCGCGACGGATACGATCTATCAAGGACCATGGATGCTGTCCACTCGTGAGTGCCGCAGGGATGGCAGTGTTTCCGTAAGTATGGGAAGGACGAACAATCGTTGCCGGGAACCCGCTGCTCTTGTGTGCTTCCATCAATAGCTGCTCGCAGGCTATTTTATTCCTCGAGTATTCCCAATAAGGGTTCTCCAGGGGTGTCTCTTCAGTGATTACATAATTACGCTGTGGTTTCTGGTACGCCGAGGCTGAGCTGATAAATATATATTGCTTCGTCTTCCCTCTGAACAGGTCAATATCTGTCTGCACATGTTCCGGTGTAAAAGCAATCCAGTCCACCACTACGTCGAATTCGTAATTTCGTAATATTTCGGCAGCCTCCGCCGGGTTACGAATGTCTCCTTGAATCACCTTCGCCCCATCCGGAACGAATTCGCCTCTTTGTCCTCTGTTGAACAAATACAGCTCGATCCCTTGCTCTACGGCAAGCGGGGAAACAGCCTGACTAATCAGTCCCGTACCTCCGATAAATAATACCTTCATTTCAAACGCTCCTTATAGAGGATGTTCAAAAAGTCCGCTTTTGATCACGAAGGATCACAAGAAGCGTACTCGACATCGAATATTGAATTCAGGCAAAACTTCCGGTGCTCACGTAGCTAACACTACGCTCCGCTCCTCAGTTTCTACCTTCATCCAATCTTCTCGGTGCTGAAAACCGTACTTTTTGAACTCTCATTTATAGTAAAAATAAACCTGGCTCGTTATTTAATCGTTAACATAATCTCGCCATAAGTGCTTTGGCTGCCAACTCAGCAGCTTCTTAGCCTTCGCATTACTGAGTAACGACTCATGGCCTTCCAGCGGCTGACGGTAGTCCGTCACTTCTGGATAACGTGCGGCCATTAGCTCTCTGCTAGGTATAGCCATGCTGGTCTCATCTGCACATATGTTAAGTGCCACCGCACCGAGTCCGTCCGTTTCGATCGCCAATTGGCAAGCTGTCGCTACATCCCGTGTATCAATATAGCTCCACAATATCCGATCGCGCTGCGCAGGATCATGAATGAAGGAAGGGAAACGTTCATACGCGGATGGATCAATGACATTTCCGATTCTTAGGGAAACGACCTGTATGCCCGTTCTGCGCTGGAACATCTCTGCGGTCTGCTCATTCACAACCTTGGACAGACCGTAGCTGTCTTCAGGCAATTGTGGGTGATCCTCATCCATAGGTACATACTGTGGTCCTAGAGGGTTAACCGCAAAACAGATGCCATAAGAGGATTCACTGGAAGCAATAACGGCTTTGCGAATGCCTAGTCCAGCAGCAGCCTCCAGAATGTTGTAGGTGGATACTACATTGTTTTGAAAAGTGACTTCACTCGTCTTTATATTTGCGGCTGGGATCGCAGCCAAATGTACGACTGCATCAGCGCCTGCTAATACGCCATACACTTCACCCAGATTATTCAAATCAGCAATCAAAGTTTGGCACAAAGAATCCGGTGATTTCTGCGTATCTACATTCACAACCTCATACCCTTGTTCTACAAAATGCCGTACTACCCATCTGCCCAGCATCCCGCTTCCGCCAGTAACCACTACTTTCGCCATGATCATATCTCCTTTTTTTATAAAGCTGTCTCTATTTAAGAATCTCTTCAATTTTCTTCAAAATATCCTCGGTAAGCTCTATCCCCGAAGCCTTAACATTCTCTTCAACCTGCTCCGGACGACTGGCACCCACCAGCGCACTAGCTACATTAGGCTGACGCAAAATCCAAGCCAAAGCCAGATTTCCCACAGAAATATTCAGCTCTGCAGCGACCCCGCTTAATTGACGAACCTTTTCAATCTTCTCTTCCGTAAACGCCTTCTTCAACCGATCCAGCTTAGCCGCACGACTGTTTTCAGGGATTTCTGCGTTATATTTTCCAGTTAGCAGCCCTTGAGCCAGTGGAGAAAAAACAACCTGTCCAATGCCACGGCGCTCGCCGAGCGGAATGATTTCTTTTTCAATATAACGTTCGAACATATTATAAATCGGTTGGTTAACCACGATATGATCCAGCAAATAACGATCGGCTACAGCTAAAGCATCCGTCATTTGCGCCGCAGTCCACTCACTAACCCCGACATAATACACCTTACCTTGACGAACCAGATCATCCAGCGCACGCAAAGTCTCTTCAATTGGAGTTTCTGTATCAAAACGGTGGCAATACATAATATCCACGTATTCTACGCCGAGACGCTGCAAGCTTGCATGACACTGTTCCGTAATATGCTTGCGGGATAATCCACGATCGTTAGGCCCTGTCCCCATTTCGCCAAATACTTTCGTTGCGAGCACATAGGATTCTCGCGGATAATTCCGCAAGGTCTCGCCTAGCACTTTTTCAGCAGCACCCTTTTCGTAAACATTGGCCGTATCAAAAAAATTCACGCCTAAATCGTAAGCGGTTTCAATGGCTTTAACAGCATTATCTCTTTCTACGTAACCTCCATATGTCAGCCAGCTTCCCAAACTAATCTCGCTAACTTTAAGGCCCGTTCCACCTAATCTACGATATTTCATAATAACTGCTCCTCTCCATAGTTCCGTGTTATGATTTCAGCAGGTTGCCTAGCGAACATATTCATTCTAGAATAGTTTGTATATAATAGGAAGAAGTGAAATTTAGTTTACTATATGATCTCTAGAGTAGTTACTATACAAGAGTATAGTGGCACCAAAACAGGAGGAGATTCCTTGACAACAGCTAAATCTAGCAATAATTATATCCCTAAAACCCCACTTACTATTGAATGTAATGTAGAAAAAACACTTGAGGTATTGGGCGGAAAATGGGCTTTTCTCGTACTAAGAGAGTTATTCGACGGTACCCAACGCTTTGGAGCGCTTCAGCGAAAAATCACTAATGTCAGCCCTCGCGCGTTAACTAGTACGCTGCGCCATTTAGAGGAACACGGGGTACTAGAACGTCACGTGTTTCCTACCGTACCGGTTACCGTGGAATATTCGTTAACTCCAAAAGGTGAGGACTTGCATCAAATTTTGAAGGAAATGAAACTTTGGTCTGCCAAATGGACGTAGCTTTGGTGAGCCGTGAACTAAATTAAAAAGAAGCTATCCAAGAAGTAGAGTACCTACTTATGGGTAGCTTCTTTTTTAGAAACAGGCACAATGCAGTCTTTACTTTAACCGGATAGTGTATGTGCGCTGTGCGCTAGAGTATAATTGAGGGGATTTCTTTGTTTTCCACCAAATCAGCCAAATGACAGGGAGGAATTCCTTAATTATTGATCTCAGAATTTCAGGGGAAATTCCCTAATTATTTCAGAGATTCAGTTACGCTTGTACGGTACCCAGTTGTTTTAGCGTTACTATACGGATCTAATATTTATCCACAATCGCGCCGAGAACTGCCGTATTAACATAGGGCTTTCCTTTGAGGCTTAGCAGCTCCTTCGCAGTTCCTGTAACGACGACTCCATATAACAGTACGTCGCTGGCCTCCGGTGCCGCTTTATCCTTTTTCAAATAATTCGTGATTCGCTCAAATTCTCCATAATACTTGCCCTTCTTCTGAAGTCCATAGGCTAGTGATTGCAGAAAATCCTCTGGTTTCGGGTTAAATAACCCCTCCCATTTGACACCGTAACCGTATACTTGTCTCGCTGATTCTGGCAATGCATACTTGGTTGGACTACTTTCATTTGTGATAAACTCAAGTTTCTTCTTATTGTCATACGTATCTACCCAATACCATGTCTGTGTCAGCTCAGCCGGCAGCATTGCTTCAACCTCGGCCTGTGTATAGCTTTTATCAAAAGAAACTGCCATCTCTACCAGCTTACCTGGATCCATTTGTTCAAGCGCAGGGAGGTCATTCAACACTTTTCCGTTATAATTCACTCCCGGCACGTAGAATAACATTTCCCGCTGTCCATTTTGACTGTTATATCCTCGGTAGTATTCATAATTTTGGCTTGTCATTACGGGGTCAGGCACATTTATACTAGAATATCCCCTATTAAGCAGAGAAAAGCGGCTGCTCATACTAAAATCTAATTTTCGGGTATCCCATACGACAGGTACCCCCTCAATAACCTTGTAAGAGCTGATCTCAACTTTGCCCGCTAAAAATCCTAGATCCAGCTCCGTTCTCAACTCATGAAGGTTAGGACTACTAATCTCCATCATGATCTTCTCCTCATCCAGACCACGCATCGCTAACCAGCTTGTTAAATGAGCGTTGCCCAGCATGCCTCCGAACAATACTATAACGGTCACGACCAGAGAAATGATCGTATTACGGATCATTGTTTTTCGTTTTGCTTTCTTAATTACTTTTGAAAGGTTCTGATCATCCTGTTGTTCCCATGGAGCCGTCATTCCACTTCACCTCTGTACTTTTTTTGGAATTGCTTGCGGGCACGAAACAATGCCGATTTGACCGTATCCGTCGTGATCCCGAGGAGCTCTGCTATCTCCTGATAGGACAGCTCCAGCTCATATTTCATAATAATGAGTTGTTTATGGAGAGGTAGAAGCTCATCCAATACACGTTCGATGTCTTCTCGTTTCTCTTTTAACAGCACATAATCCTCCGGCAGTTCCATAACTGGCACATCCACATCATCAATCGGAATGACTATCCGCTTGCCGCGGCGGCACAGATCATAGTAGCGATTGATCGCCACTTTATATAGCCACGCACTGAATTTGTTCTCATCAATGGAATCGATATACAAAAGAGCCTTATACACCGTTTCCTGTACGATATCTTCCGCGTCGGCTGCAGGTGCCCCGAGACGAATCAAGTATTTTTGGATTTCTAACATTTTCGGTTGAAGTATCTGATGTAGCTGCCCGGGCTTCATCCTGCACCTCCCTTCGTATGTATAACGGTAAAGTTCTCGAAAAGTTAGCTACTCTTAGAAATAAAAAACAGAGAGATTTCTCCCTCTGCTGAACTCTTTTCATATAAAATTAGGCCAGATATGCAGCTACATGCGTTTTAAACTCCGCTGAAGGAACCATTCCCAGCTCCGAACGATAAGCCGTCTCGAATCTCTCATAGAGTCTTGTGATCTTTTCTTTATTTCCAAGTTTGGCATAAATAACAATCATTTGCTGGTTCATCTCTTCATGTAAAGGATATAAGCTTAAGAACTTTTCTAACCGTTGCTCTGCTTTAGGCCAGTCCTGTGAGGCACAATCATTGTCAATTAGGATACGCGTCCAGTTTGTATAATACTTAGCATAAACTTCCTCCAGTGAAATCTTCCACAGATAGGGCTTTCCATCCAGCAAGGGCCCCTGATATAAGAAACAAAGACGCTCCATTTGCGCAGTGTTTTGCTTCCCATCAACCATTTCTAAATGAAATCTTTGATAATCAAGCGCATCATAACTTTCATTTCCCGTCTCCAGCATATATCCATCATTCATTTTGCGGATTTCCATGCCGAAGCCTTTTTCTTTCAGCATTTTTTTCAAGAGGTATATCGTATTATACAAATTGGATGCCCCTCTCTCATCCTGCATATCAGGCCATAATAAATCTATCACTTTCCATTTGCTGATATAACGACCTGCATTACATAAGAAATACGCGAATAATTCCTCCGCTCTGCGTGTGCGAAAATGAATAGGCTTGCCTTCTGAATCGCAGACTTCAAACCCACCGAAACAGCGGATCATCGGACCCATTTTCTTGGAATCTAGTCTCACCGCAGGTCTCATCCGTTTAACAAGTCGTTCAGTAACCCTGCTGATCGCTTCGGGTGTTATTGGCTTGAGAATATAATCTAGCGCACTTACCTCGAACGCTTCGAGTGCATAATTTTTATAGGCGGTTGTAAATACAATTTCCGGTGGATGCATCAGCTTCTGAATTCTGCTCGCCAGCTCAATGCCGTTCATTTTTGGCATTTCGACATCTATAAACACGACGTCTGGCTGTAGCTCAGGTATGCACTCCAGTGCCTCCAATGGATTTGAAAAGGTCCCACTAATGAGATAATCTGAATTGCGGCTGATCAGTACCTTCATCAAATTCAAAATCGGTTTCTCATCTTCAACAATCACTACACGAATCATCGTGTGTCTCCCCCCATGCCCCCAAGGCTTACTGGTAAATACATCGTCACTTTGGTCCCATACCCAAGGTCAGAATGAATCGTTAAAGTGGCTCCGGGTATAGCGCCTATGCGCTTTCGAATGTTATGGATACCGATACTGCCATCCAACTGCTCGTTTCCGGTTAATTGATATAACAGATCATCTGGTATTCCCACACCATCATCTTCGATGATAACTTTCATGTAGTTCCCTCCAGCTTGAACGGTGAGCGAAACTCTGCCCTGACCCTCTTTTTCAAACAGTCCATGTCTGATCGCATTTTCGACAAATGGCTGAATACATAAGGATGGGATTTCAACAGAACGCAGACCCTCATCCATACGGAAAATAAAATCGAACCGCTCTCCAAAACGAGCTTTTTCAATCTCCACGTAGGCTTGAATCAGCTCTAACTCCCGGTGCAAAGGAACCACTAAAGTGGAACGATCCATATCGAGAATATAACGAATGTATTGGCTTAGCATAGATAACAAATAGGCGGCTTTCTCGCCATCTGTATAGCAGAAAGAGATCACGCTGCTCAGTGCGTTATACAGAAAATGAGGCTTAATTTGGGCCTGATGAAAAGCATACTCATTTCGTATAGCTTCCTGAATCGATGTTTTCATCGCAATCAGCGTATGGATTCTCGCAATCAGCGTCTCTCCATCAAAGGGCTTCGTGATATAATCATTCGCCCCTGCTCGGAAACCTAATGCAATATCCGTTGGCGCGTCCTTAACTGTAGCAAACAGAATAGGTAAATTCAGAATGGAGTAATGCAATCGCAAGGTTCGGCACAACTCAATGCCTGAAATTCCCGGCATCATGACATCCAATATCACTAGATCCACATTGGGGTATTGCTTCATTTTGTCCATCGCTTCATTCGCCGAAAACGCCGTAATTACATTGTAACGATGCCGTCTTAGAATGTTCAGTAGAATATGGATATTAGATGCTTCATCATCCACGATTAAGATCGTATAACCACCACTCTGATCCATAATATCAAGCGAGGTATGCTCAAATTGCGCATGTTGCTCCACGCCCGTAGCAGCTACTTCATGATAGCCTGGAATCCGCTCTATTTTGGGCAAGGTGAAGATCATTCGAGTGCCATGGCCGATCTCGGACCAATCTACCCAAATCTCACCACCCATCCGCTCGATCAGTTTCCTGCTAATGTACAAGCCAATTCCCATTCCAGTGTAACCATCTTGTGGCAGCGGTTTATCGACTTGCTCAAAATATTCGAATATGGCTGTTTGCAGATCTGAAGCTATTCCAGTTCCCGTATCCTCCACTGTGACAGATACTGTATTCCCTGCTACACTGGCCGTGATCTTAATGATTCCTTTATCCGTATGCTTAATTGCATTGTGAACCAGATTGTACATGACTTGTCTTAATCGACTATCATCTGCCAGAACCCAAATATTAGGTTCCACTTGGTTATCTAATACAACGGACTTTCCTGCTAGTTCGAACTGAAGTACATCAAATACAATCTGTGAAGCCACCCTTAGATCAACCACTGTCTGCTGCAGTCTTAACTCTCCATGCTTCAAAAGACTCACATCAATCAAATCCTGAATGAGCATAGATAGCTTAGTAGAAGTGTCCTTAATTAACCAAAGATTCTGTTTCTGTATAGGATACAGATTATCTTCCCCATCTTCTAATAAAAAGGATGTCATATTCATAATGCCATGCAGCGGAGTTTTGATCTCATGAGAGGTGTTCATTAGAAATTCATCTTTAAGCTGGTTCGAGATTAGCAACTGGCGGGACAACGTTTCCGTCTTGTCATACGTGTTGGAGAATCGTACAGCTAACATAATGTTGAAGAACACAATAAAACCAATCACTCCGAATTTACCCACCAAATCAGTCTGTAGAACATTTTCAGAATAAAGACTTACATCAAAGAAAAAAATCAGGAGCGAGATCGCCCCGCCAATGAACAGAAACAATTCTTTCCGATCCGTCGTTTCGCTCTGACTGCGAAGATATAAATAGATCATTCTTACGATGATCACTAGCATAACGATTCCAAGATAGGCTACAAACAAATATTTCGCACGAATATGTACACCATACGGGAGCACCAAAACCGAAGCCAGATAAAGGACAAATGGAGATAATACGAGCCTCATCCTCTTACTTGACATTAACCGGGACTCAACCGAGCAGTAAAACATAATAATGATAATTGCGCCGATAAACTGGCTAATTTCCAACAACTTGTAAACTTGTTCAAAAGGTACCCTGGGTAGTAGCTGCTGAAATATTTTCTCGCCATATAGTGAATTATTCAATGAGAGAATTAGCAAATATAAACCGCTGAGTAAGTATGCTTTTTCTCTACGCCCCACGAAAAAGAAGCTGAGATGGTATGCCCCAAACATGCCCAGTATCAAAATAATTCCAATATCTGAGCCGATCTGAATACTGTTCACTTTGGTAATATCCGCATGGACGCCCAGCGGGATTGAATTCACGATCCCTCCCGTAATAAAGTTGAAGTTAGACACTTGTAATACAATTTCTATCTCTGGGGTATTGGAATGAAAAAAAACCGTATACGGCGTATTTCCTGGCTTAAAGAACTCACTGTCCGTTGATGGAACCCCGCTCTCTCCCTCTTGCTTCCCATTGATAAATAACTTTTGAGACATACGGATACTTCTTATTTTCAAACCAAGAATCTCATCCGAATCTTTGACCAGCACTTTGAGTCTGTAGGTGCCCGCACCTTTGCGGTCCATCCCACCTTCTATGATCTTACCTTTCCATGTGCCTGGGACCGTTAAATAGGTAGATTGCTTATCTATTTTTGGCTGAATCTGAGATGGACTCAGTAATTCATTTTCATAAAACTCCCATTCTCCGTCCAGATCAACTAGTCCCTGCTTTTCAAAATCCCATCCTGATAAATCCAGTACGCCATGCTTTGCCACCGGGGTATCAAGGACCTGAATCGTTGGTGAATTTATACTTACTAATAGGGAAAAGGCAAGAATAAAAAACAACCCCATCCCGACTAATCCACGGTATTTCTTCGTCCTCAACCTTCAGGCTCCTCTCTTTGCGAGTAATTCTACTATTCTACCCGTCGGCTCTCACAAAAATCTCTCAAAACCACCTGTAAGTTTATCCCATCCACTCTAGTATGTTGCTGACGTTATTCAGTATAATCGGCACTTAAATAGACGTCTATCTACAACTCAAGCCTTTAATTGAAGTTCAAACGCCTTTGGAAGGAGTAGCATGGCAATCATGCTTATTATTATCACCGAAATGATGGCTAAGGGGAGATACAATATGGGTGTACCAAAAATATTATAAGATACATATTTCTCAATTAAGGAAGTGCTCATAATTACGCCTGACGGCAAAAAACCTATCCATTCACCAACAACCCCCGGCAGTGAGAAGTAAGGCATGATGACTACACATGCTGCTACTCCAAGAGTACTCAAACTGCTCCGAAGTAAAGCGGAGATCAGCGCAGTCAATAATAAAAGGCCACAAGCTGCTATCAAGGTTACGGCATATTTTAAGAGCAATCCCTGAAGCTGAGTTAAGTCATAAGGACTTTCTGCAAAGTAACTATTCAAGGGCGCATTCCAACCCACGAAACCAAATGGCAAACAAGAAAACAATATACATACACCATAAAAAAGCGTCACAAAGCCCACGGTTACTATAAATCCCGCTAATAATTTTGCAGCAACAATCTTAAGTCTCCCACTTTTACTGGATAGAATAAGAGAATCCATTCTGTAGTTTGCCTCACCGGAATATAGTGGTGCCAAAGCGAAGACTAGAATCAGACCTATCAGCATGTTACCTACACCCGGGACTGAAAAAAATCTGTACAGAGATCCCCAGTCATTCGTCACATAAAATCCGGGCGGCCGAATCCCTTCCAGCATTGAAAGTCTTTTCGTAACATCCTTTAATACATATGACCCTTGATTCTGCCTCTCCAGCAGAGCTTTATGCCCTCTTAACTCATTCAAATTTTTATTGAATGAATCCAGACTATAAGCCGAAGCTGCATAACGCTGTTCCAGAATTCGAGTCATTTTTTGCTCTTTAGATCCCACGCTGTCCTCGGCATATTCTTCTTTAAGCCTTGGTGCGTATTTAAGAGCTAACTCTGGTTGAATCGGTCCCGTATGTGCAGCGATAACTTCGGGTTTTTCCTTATTTACAACCAATAGACTATTTGTACCGGATGGATAGAAGCTTACAAAATAGAAAATCGCAATCGCCAAACCTACTGCTATGGAGATCCAGACTCTTGGAATCATAATTTTACGGAACTCAAATATGATCAGACGTTTCATACAAATTATCCCCTCCGAAAGTAGTGCATATATACATCCTCTAGTGAAGGGGCCACCAACACTGCATTCTCATTTGGTGGATACTTGCTGACTACCCGAAGTGCTAGTCCGGTCTCTGTCTGCTGTACGTTAACCACAGTACCCTTTTCTTCGATTTGAGCGAGCATCCGTCCAGGGACATCTGCCTCCCAAACCTCCCCTTCCAGATTAGAGGTCAACTCCTTAATCGTTCCTTGACGTAGTAACTTCCCTCGTTCCATCAGCAGCACCTGCTTGGCGATATGATCAACGTCGGAAACGATATGAGTAGACAAAATAACGATACGCTCAGCTGAAATTTCAGATATCAGATTTCGAAATCGTACGCGCTCCATGGGATCAAGCCCAACCGTAGGTTCATCTAGAATGAGGATGCTCGGATGATTAAGCAAGGCTTGAGCGATGCCAAGTCTACGCTTCATGCCTCCGGAAAACTTCCCGCATTTTTTATCCATTTCGCCAGATAAATTCACCGTTTGAGCCAACACCTCTATACGGTCGCTAGCCTCCTTCTTGGACAGCCCCTTTAGAGCGGCAACATAATACAAGAAATCGCGAGCCGAGAAATGATTGTACATTCCCAGATCCTGCGGCAGATAACCAATCTGAGCCCGGTACAAATCCCCCATCTCATCTTTGTTCTGTTCATTCAATAGTACCTTGCCACGCGTTGGATACAGAATATCTGCTACAATGCGCATCAAAGTCGTTTTCCCTGTTCCGTTGGGACCTAGAAGGCCATATACACCAGGAGACATAGTAAGGTTGATGTTATTCAGAATCCGTTTCTTGCCGAAATCATGTTCAATACCCCGTAGCTTAAGCTCCAATCAGAAAACCTCCCTTTCTCAGTACTCTGGATTGAAAGATCATCGCTATGGTAAAAACTCCTGCTGACAGCACAGTTAGACCCATCAACCCAAGTAATTGGACGGAGGTCATCCAGTTCACTACCACTTCTCCGGAAAAGAGAAGCAACCAAAAAACAGGCAGCATGGTGAGCATAGTCGTCAGATGTCTGAAATTATGGATCCGCGCAGATAATACTAACGCTACAGCTCCATTGATTAGAATCGGAATACACCATAACAGTGTAGTACGGAATACTAATTCATGATCCCATACTGGGAATGCCGTTGCAGTGACACTAAAGTTAAGTAGTAGTGAAATCACACCTGCCATAAGAAACCGTGCTTGTACATATTTATGTAGAGGGATTCGAAAGCTGCGTGCGAGTTCACCCATCTCACAGAGTGTATTACGTGCCGTATGGAAGACGACCACCAGTAAAGGAATACAACCCACGATAGACAGAATAAACATTGGGCTAACCATCTCAGTAACACTTAGAACCAAATAGCCTATTCCAAACAAGATCACGCCAACCACAACTTCTCTCCACCACCCCTGTGAAAAAAGAATCTCAATCTGTTGTCGAGCTGATAGAGGAACGGGAGATATCGGCGCCGGTAAAGCTCGCTTGGACCGTCTCCATCGATTCATTGCTTCTTCAGCAAAACCATCAAGGGGTGGTGGTTCAGGGATATACTTGATATAAGTCACGATCTCATTCATTTCCACTGCCGTCATCTCGTGCTGTAAATTCAATTTCATGTAATCTTGTTCGTTATGTTTAATGCTCATTTCTTTACTCCTTTCTTAAGGGGGTGGGATAAATCATTTGGAATGGGATGCTTAAGTAGTTCGCGTAATTTCATCAAGGAGCGGCTCACCCTTGATTTCACAGTAGATTCTGGTTCATGGGTTACAGCTGCTATTTCTGTAAACGTAAATTCATATTTATACCTCAATAAGAGTGCATCTCTTTGATCCTCTGGAAGTGAGCAAATTGCGGCGTATATCGTTTTAACCTCTTCACGAAGTAAGATGCCATCTAAAAAATCTTCCACATCTGTAATCTCATCAGATAAGCTTTGGTTCAACTCTGCTTGCCGAGCACTTTTACTGCGAAAATAGTCGATGCAGACATTTTGGGCGATAGCCATCAGCCATGCCCGAAAGCTCCCTTGCTCATTTTGATAGCTGCCAAGCTTGGTCCATGCTTTTTCATACACTGTCTGTGCAAGATCCCAAGCTAGTTCATCATTATGTATTTTCCATCTGATAAATCGATAAACATCACTATAAGTATGCCGAATTAATAGCTCCACCGCCGCCTCATTGCCTTGCTGCGCTTCTATGACCCATTTATCCTCGCTGATTTCGTTCCCCTCCAACCTTACACTCTACTACATATAACGAAATTGCCTATGGAGTAGACGCATCCTACCATGTACTATTTTTACTAGAATCGATAATTCCACATAAAAAAGCCACCCAGAACACGGTTCTGACTAGCCTAAAATAAGATACGATCCAGTCACAGGTTACCTATCCACCCCAAGCATCTCCAGCCCAAGCCGTACACGAATATCTTCTGCATTCTCAGTTAAATAAAGAGCGTAAGCTTTGATAATCGGCGTGTCTAACTCACATTGAAGTTGAAATAGCTTTAGCTGATCGAGATAAGGTTGGGCTATAGATCGTGGTAGAAATCCAAAGCCTGCTCCTTGTAGCAGCATGTCCAGCATAATCATCGAGTGATCCGTCTGAAGTGTAGGCACAAAACCCGCCCCAACTATGCTAGTAAACCATTCCGGAAACGGACCTCCCCACTCTAAATGACAATACTCCCGCTGAAAAAAATCCTTCCTGCTTACAGGTGTTTCTCTTAATTGTGTGGAGACCAGAATAATCTCATCTTCAAACAGGAGAAGTCTGGTCACCTTAGGATGTTCCGGCGGGTCATATTTAATAGCAACCTGGACTATTCCGTCCAGCAAAAGATCACGTATCATATAGCTAGAATCAATATAACTTAGGAATTTGATGGCTACCTTGGGATGATCACGTCTAAATGAAAGAATATGCTGCAGGTAATAATAATGCCATACGGACCCGGGTCCACTCAAAATGATATAGTTCTCCAGTTCTTCGGATAGAGTCACCTTACTCTCTTCAAACAAACGAAGCATCCGCTCAGCATAGGGAACAAAAGATATCCCTGCCTGCGTTAAGCTAACATTCCGGTTATCACGTGTAAGGAGCACCTTGCCCACGGAGTTTTCTAAAGCTTTTATTCTTGCGGTAACGGCGGACTGGGAGATATGTAGATGCTCTGAGGCCTTGGTGAAATTTCGAATTCTGCATACCGCCAAAAAAGCTTCTAATTGAGATAAGTCCATGGATAACACCCTCTATGATTCAAAATATTAATGATTACGATCTATAAAATTTGTTATACAAATTATATGCATTCAGTTATGATTTCGCTATATTTTTAAACTTATAAGTGCTGGAGGAATTTATATGGTTAGCAAAGTGAGCATCGAACAATTACTAACGATTGAAGAATCAATAGATGAGCTTTCAAAGCTTCTGACACTGGTGGTGAAGGATGGAGCCTCCATTGGTTTTTTACCACCCTTAGATCCGTCAGACTCTACATCATATTGGCACAAAGTTTTGGCACCCGATGTGATTCTTTTTGTCGCAACAATGAATGATATTATCGTGGGAAGTGTACAACTACATTTATGTACAAAAGCAAACGGAACGCATCGAGCCGAAATTGCAAAGCTGATGACACACCCTAATTATCGCCGTAATGGTATTGCTCGTTCTCTTATGGAAAAGGCTGAAGAAAGAGCTAAGCAGGAAGAACGATCGTTATTAGTGCTTGATACAAGAGAAGGCGACCCTTCCAATCTCCTTTATACTTCAATGGATTACATACAAGCTGGACGTATACCGAGCTATGCAATATCAGCAAATGGTGAATTACAAGCGACGATTTTTTATTATAAAATCATTGGCTAGACATTTTGAACTTAAAAACATTCTAAAAGGAAGAGTGGCGGAGGGGAAGCTTGGAACTGTAGGAGCGATAGCGCCCGCCTTTGTCTCCGGATTTCAACCGTGAAACACGATATATAATCAAGAAATCTGAGGACAACAGCGGCCGGAAGTCCAAGCATTCACCGCAGTCACACAATTACCTTAATAGAAAAATCTTAAGTTCAACTAATATAGACAATTGTAAAACACCAAGTTATAGTATTGATAACACTTTTAATAACCATTTCCAAAAGTCTAGAGGTGAATAAAATAAACCAAATCGCAAACAATTCTATTCGTGTTAAAAAGATAAATCAGGAGCTCATCAAGCAAGCCTTGAAATCGATGAAAGAAGGAACCAAATCAACGATTGCTACCGCCACCGGGTTAAGTGTTGCCACTTGCGGAAATATTCTGAATGAGCTTATGGAGACAGGTGAAGTCATTGAGACGGAGCTGGAGGCTTCGAATGGAGGTCGGCCGGCCCGAAGATTCATCTATAATGTCGATTTCTCCTACATCGCATGCATCTATGCCAAAATTGAAGATGGCCAACAATCCTTAACCTATGCCGTAACGAATTCCGTTGGCGAGCGTGTAGATGATGGATATATCAAGGCTGAGAGTATTGACGCTACAACCGTTGATCATTTAGTAGGCACACTAATTCAAGCCTATAACAACATCAAAGCCGTTGGCATTGGAATCCCGGGACTGGCTCACCGTGGTGTCATTAATATTTGTGATATCAAGACTTTAATTCATGCTCCCTTAGAGTCACTCCTCAGAGAGAAATATGAGGTTGAAGTCACAGTCGAAAATGATATGAATCTAACCGTTTACGGATTCTATAAGCAGCAGGATTACGAAGAGGATAAAACCATCGTCGTGTTGACCTTTATCAAAGGAGCCTTTCCAGGTGCAGGGATGATGATCGACGGGCATATCCACAAAGGCAATACTAGATTCGCGGGTGAAGTCTCCTTTTTACCGTTTGGAATGTCACGTGAGGAGCAATTTATCCGTTTGGGGCAGACGGAAACGTTTATCCCCTTGGCAGCGCATACCATCGCCTCATTGACAGCAGTTATTAACCCTGAAACGATAGCACTCACAGGCGAACAAGTTAAACAAGAGGATGTGCCACTTATCTATCAAAGTTGTCTGGCGTTCATTCCAGAAGAGCATATGCCTCATCTAATTGTGCTGGATCACCCTGATGATTATTACATGAACGGATTAATTGCGATCACGCTGGAAAGCTTGACCTATTCACTGCAGCTGGTTGAAAAGCGCCGGTAAACCAACAAGAACTTCAGGAGGAATTACGAATGGCAACAAACAAAGAGAATATGATTGCAGGAAAGCTTTACATGGCTGGTGGAGAAGAATTAGCTAGAGATAGTAAAAGATCCAGAATGCTCACTCGTTTATTTAACAATACGACGGAAGAACAAGGCGAATATAGAGTAGAATTACTTAAGCAATTATTCGAGTCTACAGGTGAATCGTTGCATATTGAGCCACCTTTCCGCTGCGATTATGGCAGCAATATTACCGTCGGAAATAACTTTTACGCCAATTTCGACTGCATTATCCTGGACGTAGCAAAAGTAACGATAGGTGAGAATGTTCTCTTTGGACCTAGAGTAAGTGTATATACCGCTGGCCACCCCATCGATGCTGACGTTCGAATTAGTCTGCTCGAATTCGGTACACCGATTACCATTGGAAACAATGTCTGGGTTGGCGGAAATGCCGTTATCAATCCCGGGGTAAATATCGGCAACAATGTAATCATCGGCGCAGGCTCCGTCGTGACTAAAGATATACCTGACAATGTAATCGCAGTGGGGAATCCTTGCAGAGTGCTAAGAGAAATTACAGAAGACGATAAACAACACTGGGAGAAGCTTAAAGAAGAGTACTACAGAGACACCGAGCAATAAAGATACCCGATTCTGGAGGTTCTCACGTTGAAAAAACGCTTTGGCGGACTTAATAAGGTGTATGCCATGCAATTGGCAACGATCTTTTTGGGGTTTATTGTGTTTGGGATATCAGAAAATATTAAAGGGCCAGCCATTCCAAGAATTCAGTTTGACTTTAGTCTGGATGAAAAGCAGCTAGGTACCCTTTTATCCCTAAATGCACTAGGTTATTTGATCGCCTGTTCTTTTACAGCTGTATTGGTTCGGAAGTGGGGGATCAAGGCTGTCAGTATTATTGCTTTCGCATCCATGATATTCTCTGGCGTTCTCATCTACATCTCCCATAGCTATTCCTTCTTCTCAGCTTCATACTTCCTGATGTATATCGGAAACGGAATGCTTGAGATTGGACTTGCCATTCTAGGAGCACGTATCTTCGTTAAAAATACCGGGACCATGATGAACTTATCCCATTTCTTTTATGGATTTAGTTCTACCTTGGCTCCACTACTGGCAACAGGGCTAATGACGGTAAATATATTCGGTCATACCCTGGATTGGCGCGGAATGTATCTAATTATGCTTAGCCTTTCTATACTGCCTATTCTATTTGCATTACGGAGTACATTTCCAGGTGATGATCTTCCGCATGAGGACCGAATCCCTTTAAAAACGCTCGTCCGTGATCCTGCTCTATGGCTCATGGTCCTAATCCTTTCCTTCGGGGTAGTGTCGGAGCTTGCTGTAGGCGGATGGCTCGTAAATTTCCTTGAAAAAGCGTACCTGTGGGATACGGTTACTGCATCCGGGATGCTGTCTACCTTCTTTCTCTGCTTCTCGTTAGCAAGACTCCTACTCGGACCCGTTACTGATAAGATTGGATTTAACCTATCGCTTATCATCTTTTCAGCCTTCTCTGCCCTGTGTACGTTTGCCGCAATTTTGGGTGGAGAAAAGCTCGCATTTCTATTTGCCGCTGCAGGAATCGGGATTGCGATGATTTATCCTACTGTTATGGCTTTTATCGCCAAAAGATATCCACATGGCAGCGACACCGCCATCACATTTACAGTCACGTTAATGGGAGTAGGTAGCGTAATTGGCAACTATGCTATAGGTGCTGTGATCGAAGGCGTGAAGCGGCTTTACGGTGCAGAGACGCAAATAGGTTTGTTACGCGGACTTCAAGCCGGTTATGGTTTTATCGGATTATGTGCAGCGATATGCGCGATATCCGGTTGTATTCTATATCGTTATTTACATCGCCGCCAAGAACTTATCTAACCTCATCTATATTACTAAAAAACCTGTCGATTTAATCGGCAGGTTTGTTGGATTTCAACTATAGCTTCCCTGTATGTGCTGCACCGTACGGCGAGCTAAGATCATCAGTTGATGGACTAAGCGATCTGCAGCCCACTCATCAGCTCCAGTATTTTTCTAACAATTTGCTCCTCTTCGTTGCTCACCTTTTCCGTTGCCAATTCACCAAGCTCTTTGTGTTCTCCAACACAAACTGAATGAGCGGAATGTCTAAACATTTCTATGTCGTTAGCATCGTTACCAAAAGCAATAAATCGCTGCATTTCTACGCCTAATTGTTGTAATCCTGTCCATTTATTTATACCTTTAGGGCTAATATCTATAATGTCCTCTTGACCATGTCTATATATCACAACAGGTAGTTTATGTAGCTGATCTAATAACTGTTCTCCGTTTAGGCTATTAAAAATAACTATCTTCACAAGCTCATCCAGCTCTAATGGAGTTACATTTTTGGCGCGTTGTTCTGGATCTACATTTCTCCGAATGGGATGATCATCAGAACCTGAATATGAATAATCCCAGTGACTGTCAATCAAATAAGCTGCATCAAATTCTTCGATTAATTTCAAGAGGATGCCCGAAGTTTGCGCGTCAAAATGTATCGTCGAAATAACCTCTCCACCTTTTGCAATAAATGCTCCATTCCCGCCAACCATAGAAAACTGGTGCATATGTGCAGGCAACACAGGCAATAAATCACGAATAGGCCGGGCTGACGCAAAAATAACCTCATGTCCTTTTTCAATTAGAGTATCCAAGACTTGTACGATTCGTTTACTCAAAGGTTTGCCGCTAAAACATATGGTTCCATCTAAATCAAAAATAAATTTCATCGTCTATATCCTCCCCTTTTTCTCTATAATAACGAGTTCGTATATAATAGAAAGGACCGATGTCCAAAAAGGAGTACGCAATGAAAACTATTCAGGATCCAAATCTTATAGCACATTACATTACACAATTTAATCTAAATCAAGTATTCACGACATCAAAACATGCTTTAATTCAGTTACGTGTCTATGAGCAGAATGAAATCATTTTGCATGAGGGCGATGAGCTGGACGGAATTTTTTTTCAAGTGGAGGGGCGTACTAAGGTCTCTTCTAGTGTGGGAACGGGAAAATCCTTGTTATTACGGTTCTGCTCACCCTTGTCATTATTCGGGGACATTGAATACGTGCAGGAGGTTGTGGTCCAATCCCAAGTGGAAGCGGTACAACAAACCTCTCTCTTATTTATCCCGAAACAAAAGATTGAGTCTGACCTAATGGACAACCATAGCTTTAAAGACTTATTGCTGAAACATCTTTCTTACAAGCTTCTAACCTGCACATCCGCATCACGAACGAACTTACTAGGCGCTGTCGAGGAACGACTTGCAAGTTATTTATTAACGATTAAGCTCGAGCGGGAGTTTGGAAAAGAAATTCAGACACCCTATATCCCAGATATAGCTTCGTTAATTGGGACTACTCCCCGCCATTTAAACCGTGTCATTCAGCGGCTCACCGACATGGAGATCTTATATAAAGTTAAGCAAGAAATTGTAGTACTCGACTGGGAGCGTTTGGATGAATTATCTAACGGAATAAGATTTGAATAACCTAAAAGCCCATCATTTAATTGAGGATAAAATGATCGATGTCATCATAACGGATATCGATCTTTTCTCCGTTTCTTTTGACAAGATTTATATACAGAGGAGCTGTATCAACACTTCCGCCACCCACCAACACATGGTAGTCATCATTGATTTCATATTTACGGATGTACAAACCTGAACCAACGTCTTCAAAGGGATAACCTTCAAAATCCTTCCACGACAAAGCCTCGCCTTGCTGAGCTAGATCCCGTACTTCATCCATGGACAATATCGCAGCTTTTTTATCATTACAGGCTGAAAGTATAATCGTCAAAGCAAACAATAACAGCATTATCAAGTTACGCTTACTTCTCATTCATAAACCTCCAAACTTTATATTTTGTTATTTATAGGAAAATATAAGGTAATAATAACATAGCATAGACTAGATGTTAAAAGGGAGTAACGCCCCTTTTGGGGGTGCTTTACTCCTTTTTAACATCTTTAATTGGGAGTTTTTTTTGAATTGGCACCGCAAGCTACGACACCGGAGAATGAATATAAAAAAAAACAGGTCAGTCATGGTGGTATCTGACCATAATCGACCTGTTCTATGTAAGTTATAAATTCTCAAGCATTATTGTGCGTACAAACGAAATGACAAAATCTTTATACGAGTATTACATAGGTTAAATCTGTTATTGGTTGAATGATAGATTCATTCGGCACTGGGTAGCCCCAAACTATTAGGAGTCTTCACATTCTTTTTCTTAAATATCCCAAATAATTACTCAGTCATTGTTTCTAAGTGTGGACAATATACATGACCATTAGGGTCAATAATATATTTGACGGTTGCTTCTTTATCTGAAATTACAATTGTGTATTCATTTTCTGCAAAAAAATCATTTGGTTCTATACTTACTGTGACTAACCAAACTGAACCATTAATGCTATCAAATTCATTATAGAATTTTATAGCACACTCCAAATTATCTGAAATATCACCTGACAACTCAAATTTATTTTTATATTCTTGAGCAATGCTCAAAGCTACATCCGAAGTTAAACTTGAATTCATTGTATTCCCTCCCCTCTCATCATTCAACCCCTTTCCACTCAGGTGGAGGCCACTCACCATTCCTTAATTTATATATATACCTTTGTGAAAATAAAATCTCTTCAGAAGTGTATAAATCTTTATTTTTCATGATTTTATTATATACATATTCTTCCCTTTCCAATGTTGATAGTTTCAGATATTTCTCTTTCCCAATTTCGATCCATTGTTTTGCATGATAGGACTCGTGCATTGCACTTAGATATGTCGGATCTTTTTTCAGTACAATTTGACCAGTTCTTGGGTCAAATCCTCCTGCCGCAAAATCAGGTAAGATTTTTCCCTTTTCATCAATAACCACCTTGATACTTTTTCCATTCATATCTTTCGTGAATAGTTTTAAATCACGAATGCTTATTAATCTTTGACCGTTAGGTGCGAGTTTAACCTGACCACTTACGGGCATATCTGCCCATTCCTTGTAATCAAAATCACCCGTCCCCTCAATCTTACCACCTTTCACATCCCCAAACCCATTCATCTCATTTATATAATGCTCCTGCACAAATGTTTTGGGTAGTGGATTCGAATCCAGGGGGATCTTTCCTACACTGAAAGGCACGCCTTCTGACGTGCTTAAAAATGGCTTGAATTTCGGGAGTTCAGCCAAGTGACCGGAATTCTGAAGGACTTTATTAAGGTCTTTCACGCCTTCCATCGCTTTAGTGGCAAAATCTTGTACCCCATCGGCCACTTTTCCTACCTTTGTACCCTTAGTCACAGATAGCCCCGGTACCAATACAGAAGCAGCTGCACCCAGCATGGAAGCCTTTTCCTCCGGCGTTCCTTCATTAAAGTTATGATACATCTTCTTCGCTGCTTCTGCCAATACTTCTGGATGTTGCATGATATAAGATGCTGTATCTGCCATTTCCTGTGTCGTCTTCTCCGGGTCTATGATAAAATGGAATGTAAACGTCACTGTATCCACAACACCCATAACGGTTTCCTCGATAAGAGATCCCATAAATGCGCGCGTAACCGCATCCGCTTGTACCACTTTTTTCCGCCATTCGGTCATTCCGTAGGTTGATTCCAACCACAAATAATATGCCGATAACGAATTGGTCTCGTTAGGTTTTAATACATGCGCATTAAAATAGTTGAGTGTTATCTCATTTTCATTGTTATATGCGGTAATCGGTGTCCCATCTGGAAGCTCCATCGGCGGAATATTCAGTCGTTCCCCTACGAGTTGGCGCTTAGCCCAGGCTCCCTGATCTCCTGGTTCCATCGCCATTCGGAGCATCAGCAGATACGATTCATTCTGAACTAATGGTACGCTACTGGAGGTAATCGACGGATCATAATCACACGCCTTAACCACTGGCTTCTTGAAATACCCACTTAGATCCTTACCTGCTTGGTAATGGACTTCGTCTATGCCTAGATATTTCAGCTTTTGGCGTGCGTCTTCCGCCAGCTTATGCATTGCGTCCATTTGGGTCTTGTTTCCAAACGCTTGATATACTTTATAAGCAGTCTGCGCTTTTGCAATTTGATCCCGTGCCTGGTAGATATCCTTCAGCTTGCTATGGGCTGCAATAGAGTCGATCGTTCCCAGTCCGGAATTCTTAACCGTTGTTTGGAGTTTCTGCACCAAAGGATCGCTATTCAACTCATCCCGTCCCATTAAAGAAGCAATCGAGGTGATCAGTTTCGTGACCATCTTCTGGGCATACGTTGGGATCGGAAACTGCCCACTTGCACTGCCTCCCCCAAGTTTTCCGAACATCCCTCCAAGAGTACCAAGCTGCTGAAAAAGTTGATTAGCCTGCCTCTTATTCTCATCCTGTGCACCTTGAACACCTTTTACTGCAAGACGAATAATATCTTCAAGCTTTTCAGCTTCTACCGTCAGTTCATTGATAAGCGTCTGTGCTCGTATCAAATCTGAACCCAGCGGAATACCACCCCAGTTATTGGTCTGACCTCTCAGCTGCAAGTAAAGCCGGTTGGTATCTTGGCTTACCAGTTTGATTTTTGTCTGCAGGCGTTCGACTTCATCTTCTTTAAATACCATTTTGTCCAATGCCATTTATGACCTCCAGTTCTTACATTTAGACCATCCAATGCACTACTTCCTTCGACCCCACAGGTCTTTATGTACTACTTCATCTTTAAAAACTTAAGTATTTGGAGCGCACACCTAACCTATATATCGGCTTTACTTCCCATTATTTTACTTTAAATCCTTTCTTTTAATTTCTTTAATTCTAATCACTGCTGTAAGAATAAGTAGATAGCAAAAAACAGGTGAAGGGTTGGGGAAACACATGTGACTTTGGACAAAACACAATTGCGAGAGTTTATCAAAGAGAGTAATTTAGTTTCTGCAAAAGATGAGCAGAATGCCTTAAAGGATCTATCTACCGAAACGATTCAGGAGATGTTAGAAGCCGAAATGGATACTCATTTGGGCTATGGCAAGCATGAAGACAGGGCGAAACTCACACCAAACAGTCTCAACGGAAAGAGTCGGAAAACGGTAGTCAGTGAGTAGAGCAGGAAATCGTTATCCCTCGAGACTGTCTATGGTAGTTTGAGCCTCTTGTCGTTAAGAAGTATCCATCGCATAAAACGGGATCGAAGAACAAATTAGTTACCTTACCTGTATATGTTGACTGGTCGTCACCAGATTGCTTTCCTGCATCGTAATCATCGTTACAAGTGTCCGTTAAGTTGCGGACAAAGTCCTATTCTTTGCATTTCACCTTTACTATAGTTGTCGTGCTATCCATCTTGAAAGGTGCGATTATGCCTTCCTCTCCCTCACTATCGCTACAAGGTTTCTATAGTTGCAAGTAAATTTGAAAAAACCGCAAGAGAGCGAACATAACAAAAAACAGGTCAATCATGGTAGTATCTGACCATAAGCAACCTGTTTTATGTACCTGAAAAGCATTATTTAGGTTATAAATTTCTAGCATTACTGTGCTGTGCGTACAAACGAAATGTCGAAATCTCTATACCTGTATTACATGGATTAAGTGTGTTACTGGTTAAATCATAGGTTTATTCGGCACTTCTTGATAGCCCTTCATGCTTTCTATTCAGATAACATTGTTAGAAATTCCTCGAAACTATCTGCAACATGATAGCTGACTGGATCGAGTTCACCAGAATTTTCATGATCCCACACACAAACCTTAGGATTATTTCTAGATTCACGGAAATCTAAACATAGAAAATCACCAGCAAATAGAATTGCTATTGGTAAAATATCAACTCCAATCAAATCCTCATTATCGGTAAGCCTATCTTCAATTTGAGTTAGTGTTACATCAATTTCATACATTCCTAACTGATTATCTCTGGGTGTTTTTAATAAGCATAGAAATCTGTCTATAGCATAGTCATGATTATTACATTTAAAACTACTATTTATTGGTCTACCACCATTATTCACTTCTAAAAATGAAACAAAATCATTTGGTAACTTGATTCTCCAGAATCCTTCTTTTCTTTGAAACAGATCTTCCGTGGGTAATGGTAGTATTATTGTGTTTGGATCAACCTTCATTTTAAACCTCCTCAATTTAGTATATTATCTAGGTGCATCTGCCCACATTCCTGTTGTTCTCCCACCGTTATGTGGTGTTATATTATGAATACCATATGGGACTAACTCCATTTGCCCTGGCACTTCAGTATGGTGCCAAGTCATTCCTTCTCTATGCCCTCCTATTTGTTTATCTAACCATTCAAACTGCTCTTTATCTTTTAATAGCCAAAATTCCTTAGGTAGAGACACTGTTTCTTGAACTACGCCAGCGCCTTTAAAATCAGCAAAGCCATATTTCATCCCATTAACTTTAGTTACTTTTATTTCTGGGATTAAACTTTTCTCTATTGCTCGTTCTTTTATAAGTTTTTTCTGACCTACGGTTAAATTCCCACCTCCTATTATATCTTCATTCCACGACCATTTTTTATTTAAGTCAACAGTTTCTTGATAAAAATGAGCGTAGTCATCAAGAACATCTTCAAATTTCTTAATCCCATTAACAAAATCATCTATATTTTTTAGATAACCTTTACCCGTCCCCTCAACCGCCTTCACTTCTACATCCTTTATTGAATGATTACTCTCACTCTTCCCTTCCATCTTCTCTCTTAAAATCCGATCCATTTCATTCTTAAAATTGATTTGCATCGGAGTCTGTGGAAGTGCCGGGGTATCTACATCTAGATTATTTATCTTGAATTGAAAACCTTCATTTGTGCTGAATGCCGGCAACGGTTTTTGTACCTCAAAATCTTTTACAGAATCTAACCCTTTTGGAGGCTTTAGACCTCCACTTCCTGTAGGAAGCAAAGATTTTTCTACCGGACCATACAACAACGTTACCATTCCCAGACTATTGAGCCAATGATCCGCTGACCATGCTTCGTCTGGATTAAATGCTCCTTTCGCCATCTCCACTGTTCCCAGTGTTAACCAATCCGCAAACTTCTCCTTTGAATCAAACATATGCTCTGATCGATCTTTGGCTGCTTCAGATATCCCGACTGGGATATCTCCTGTTATCCCTAATGTTAACCAGCTGAAAAAGTCATAGGGGGTGTCTGTGGCTTTATCCACACGAGTTCTTAATGTACCTACAAAACCCGTTCCAATCTCTTTAACACTGTCTATCGATTTATAAAAGGCATTTTTAGAATCCTCGGGTTTTGCTTGATCCTCCGGTTTATTCTTTCTAAACAGATTATAGGAATCCAGTTGGGCGACTGATGAAGTCAATTCTAGTAATTGATCTACAACGACAATCGGACCATATTAGAGCTTCGCATTAAAATCTAGCCTACCTGTATATGTTGACTGGTCGTCAGCAGTCTGTTTACCAGATAACTATCGTAACAATAGTCTATGAAGTTGCGGACAAAATCCTACTCTTTAATGACCCCAACACTATCAGTAGTCGTTATATCTTTCATGATAGTTGGGATCTATCTTTCACCATCAACTAGCGAAGCAAAATCTAATACAGGTGTTATAGATTTAGAAAACCGTGAGAAACAAAGATTACAAAAAAGAGGTCAATTATGGTAATATTTGACCATAATCGACCTGCTTAATGTAACGCATTAGCATTATACTTTTAAAGCATCTGTTATGCGTATAAATAAAGTGATGAAATCTTTGTACGGGTATTACATGGGTTATATGTGTTATTGGTTAAATGATGGATAGGCACTATATAACTCCCATATCAAAATAGAGCTATAACTTGGAACTCAACTAAAGATTCCATTATATTCGTTATCCCTTTGAATTGTTCACCAGTTTTTTCATTCTCAAACTTTTCAGATAGTTTACTTATTTTTTTGTCACTCATATCTTTCCTTCATTGTTCTCAAAGTTCAATAAATGGAGCAGTTGCACTTATTTTGTTGGTTGATTGTAAAATCTTGTTGTTGGACTGGTAAATAGGACTTTCATTTCCACTATCTAAGATTCAATAGTTGTCCTCTCAACAAAGTTGTTATTCTCTTTAATAATCATTCTCGCCAGTCTTCTTCCAGCTCTTTTAAAAAAGAAATCATCAGGGTAACTGTCAGAGTCAATTGGAGAGAGTTGATTTATAAAACCATTTATTTTATCATATTCAATTTTCCCCATTGTCTCTTCACTTGGTCCATAACTATATACAACTCTTTCTTCATCCTCGTAGTCTTTTAGCATTATCACAAAAACTGCCATTAAATCTCACTCCTCATAATTCTTATCCCAATCCCAGGTTCTCCCTGATTCTATTGTCTTATCATGAGCTGTTCTATAGTTAGTCTTAAATATACCTTCAAATTTTGATTCGAAAATTTCATGATGCAATAATTGTATATCAGAGTCTACATACTTACCATTCATTAATCTTTCCCAAGCCTGTGCTAGTTCATAGTCAGGATCAAACTTCCCAATACCATGATCTTTAATATGTGTGCTATTAAAAACATGATCTTTGATTCTTTGAACCCTGCTAAGAGGAAAGTCAGTATTTCTTGCGATAGCTTCTATATCTTTCGTCCCTAAATTTCTGAATTTCTCATACATCTCCTCAGCAATTGTTTCTTCTTTAAAGAACTGTTCTGGAGGTATATTTCTTGCTCCAGACTCAGCATATTTTAAATCATCAGCTTTTGCCCCCCCCTCAATATGGGGTTCCTTTATCTCCTTTACTTTAAATTCGAATTGTTCAATGGGTATATCTACCATTTTATCTACCTTTATTTCTCGCAGCTTCCCACGCACAAATCTCATCGTATTAGCAAGCACTTTGCTTCCAGCGGTTATCGCTACATCTCCGGCACCTGCAATTACGGTATTGACTCCAACCGTAGCTATCCGTTCTCCTAAGCTTTGCTTTCCATCATCCCTATAATCATTGAATGCGTCAAATGCTTCGCCCACTGTTCCACTGATTGCACCCGATACCATGGATTTCAATAAAGTTGGTGAGAATTTCCCTAGCATGCCTGGGGTCTTTACTGCTTTTAAATACTTAAACGGTAGTCCTATGCTGATTAGTTGCCCTGCAAATTGCCCAGCCTTTTTCCCGTACGGATCGTCCATAGGATCTACATAACCCTTCAGTTTCGGTCCTACAATCCAATCGGTGATCGTTCCTGCCATTCCAAACGACGTCGTATCGATGGCATGGGTCAGGATACTACTTCCGCCCTCTAAAATATTGGCAATTGTCTGATTTCCAACGCCACTTCCCAGTAGACGGTTTTTATCCGCTACCTCCTTCTCATGTTTTTCATAATAGGCCATTGTCTCTGCAAATCTCCGATCCTGTTCCTCTATCGATAGGTCGAACCAGTACGTACCTTGCAATCGCTTGATTACTTCAGGATTATTCCGATTTAAGATATCCTCATCCGAAACAAAATCATGTGGGTCATATGGTCCTATCGTAGACTGTGGCTTCATCATTGCTAATTGTTGCTTCGCCCAGTCCCCCTTCGTGCCTTTCTCCATCGACATTCGTAGCAGAAATGCATATTTTTCATTCTCCATAAGTGGTACACTTTTGGTTGTAATCGACGGATCATAATCACACGACTTGACCGCCGCCTGCTTGAAATAGCCGCTTAGATCTTTCCCCACTTGGTACTGAACTTCGTCTATACCCAAGGATTCCAGCTTCTTGCGTGCCTCTTCCGCTAGCTTATGCATTGCATCCATTTGCGCTTGGTTCCCGAATGTTTGATATACCTTATAGGCGGTTTGCGCCTTCGCGATCTGATCCCGCGCCAGGTAGATATCCTTCAGCTTGCTTTGCGCGGCTATGGAGTCGATCGTTCCCAATCCTGAATTTTTAATAGTTGCCTGGAGCTTCTGCACCTTAGGATCCCTATTCAACTCATCCCAACCCATCAGAGTAGCAACCGAGGTGATCAGATTCGTGACTGCCTTCTGAGCCGTCGTCGGGATAGAAGACTTCCCTATTGCACTTTTGCCCCCAAACCTTTCGAACATACCGCCAAGAACACCGAGCTGCTGAAAAAGTTGATTGGCCTGCCGCTTATTCTCATCCTGTGCGCCCTGAACACCTTTTATCGCGCCTCTAATGATGTCTTCCAGTTTTTCCGCTTCTACCGTCAGTTCGTTGATGATTATCTGTGCCTGCACCTGGTTTGATCCTAATGGGATACCACTCCAGTTACTTGCTTGACCTTTCAACTGGAGATACAACCGATTGGTGTCCTGGCTTACCTGTCTTATTTTCGTTTGCAGGCGCTCGACTTCATCTACGTTAAATGTAAGCTTCGTTGACGCCATGTGATTCCCCCTGCTTGCTTCTAATAAAATTAGCTATGCAGCACTCTGCATAGCTAATTGCATTCTTATGTAGTGGGGCTCATGTTGTTGAAAGTATATTGATAGATTCTTAGAAACCTTTTTGAGAGTTCTTAATATTTTTAGAAAGTTCTGAATAACTCTTAGATACATTATTCATATGAGTTCCAATATCTTCAAGCGCTTTACCAAATGCATCGAAAGTTTTCTGCATACTTTTTACCTTCTCAGCAAAATCTCTAGCTGCTGCATCCTCCCAAATACTATTCAGATTCGTTGCTGTCGTCATAATTTTTTTCATTAATGCATCGTACTCTTGTTTTTGTTTCAAAACCGTATTTGCCTGCGATGCCAATCCCTCGTAACTCAATGTAACTTTGTCTGCCATTATTAACCTCTCCTTTAAGTGATTGTTTTTATATAAAAATGAACTTAAAAAATGCTTTTTCAAACCTATAAGATCTTTTAAGTTCATTATTATAACTCCAGTTTCCTTATTAGTTATTATTTCAAGTTCTATCTACCCTGTCCCTGATAATCGTTTCGCACAGAATAATCTGACTCGAACAGAATGATATCCCCAGAGGAAAAAGAGAACGTCTGCCCCATTTCATCTGTGCTCCCAGTCATCTGACCTTCAATCGCCCACATGTTAGCAATAGGTGCCTTGTAGCCTAAAATACGAGTGTCGGCATCCCCATTTTTAACCGTATAGATTTCGAAATTTACTAGGATATAGCCGCCAGTGATGAACTCCTGCTCATGCCCATCTAATGCGCCTCCATATTGATTCGCCAGAGTGACGATGTTTGTTCCCTTTGGCAGGATATATGGTGCAATCGGCAAGTTATACTCCCCGTACCAATGCTGTACGCTGCGGACGGCTGTGATCGGATTAACTACATCCGGGATGTCGGTCGGGCCGATTAAAGTTCGCGATTCAAAGGGTAGGACTTCCATGTCGTAGCCGTATGCGATTTTGGTTTTTCGCTTTAGATACTGTTTGTAGAACTTAAACCAAGGCGTCTTATCTCGCTCCGCTTGAGTCATTATATAGTTGTACTCATAGCTTGCTGCCGTCGATAATTCACCATTCGATATATTCCGCAAGCCATCCGCCAAGCGGTAGGTCCGGGTGTAGCTCAGCTTGTCCTTTGGGGAGCCGACGCCGATCATCTTATTCTTCGAACCGGAAATATCATAGTACAGATCGACGGGTGTCGCTGTGCCTCCAGTTTTCGGAATAAAATAGAAGCTTGGCTCGATCCGGATACCTTCGCCTGGCTGCCACAAGTTCCCGATGGTCCGGAAGTCAAACAGGAAGGAATAGCCGTTATGTGGTACCGTCCTTTGCTCCGTGGGGTGAGAACCCTTGCGGATCGGCAGCTGCCACTGTGGCTGTCCACTTAAAGCGGTCGGTATGCCATTCTCATCATTTCCGCCGGTATAATACATCGCGTTGCTATGCTCCAATGTCCCAACGCCAGTTCGAAACACCTTCTCAAACCGGAAATCTCCAATGTCCCAGATCCGGAAATTGAACAGCCGACCGACCACACCCACATTGAAGCTCTCTGATGCGCAATAATTCCATAAGTCTCCGTTCCGATTCACTTCGCAAAGATCTGAACCATCCGATGGAGCATTAATCGCCCAAGACTGCGTCTGAACCGTATAGTTTCCTTCATCAACCCAGGTTGGCATCTTAAAGGTCATGGACGGCGTCCCTACAGGAATGTAGATCCAAGTATCCTCTGGGTAATAATTGCCATCTTGAAACACACCAAACGGAAATTGAATCCGCTTGTTTTTCGTGTATTTGGCATAATCCCGGTTGCCGTACCCAGGGATATTGAGATGCTGGCCACTCTCCGTAAAATGTATGGTGAACGGTCGATCCAAGATCAGCACCGCCCTAGTCATATCCGGTGTCATACGTTGATCGAATGGGCGGTTATCGTCAGGAAGAATCGAGTAGTTGACGACCGGTGTGTGCACGGTGACGGAGTTAATCGGAGAGATCAAAAATTCCTGATCCCCGTTTCCCTCTACGTTCTCCGACAGCATCGTATAATAAATGGTACCCGTGCTGGTTGTATTATGCCGATTGAGTAAACCGCTATTGATCATCAACTGACCCTCGTAAAGCACCCCGTCTCCGATGATTTGGGGATCAGGAATCCTCCCCGGAGTTAGTCCGGTCTTGGTTGCCACGGTATCATCCATAATCGTTTCCCCGTTAAATACTAGACGGTCATTCTGCACCTCAGGATCTTTGGTCTGCATTTCCGCAAGATCTGTGAGCACGGCTGTATCATCAACATCGTTAGGACCCGGTTCGTGGTCTCCACCATCTACCACTTCTGGATTGAATTCTATCCCACCCGTATCTTGGGGAACAACATGGTCTTCTACTTCTGTACTATTGGTGAGCTCAACCGTCGGTGAACCATAATTATTAGGATATAGAGTGACTTCTCCTCCAGGCAGCGCATAGTTCTCCATCTGGGCACGATCGATTTGATAAACAGCTAACTGATCTACCTGCCAGTACGCATATTCTTTTGGAGTCAAGTCAAAGGTATAGGTCTTATCAAATTTCCCTATTTTAGGAAGCGGAGATTGAGGAATCGATGTTCCATTTGGTCCCGGAAGATTCGGCTGCGCTTCGTCCCACTTCGTCGGATATGTAACCTTTACGCTGCAGGAATAACGAATCTCACCTGCCATATTGGCGAAGGTATGTTCAAATAAATAGTCCTTTGTCCAGGCATTGGCATATAGATTCTCTGATGTAGGGATTCCCGATGACACATCAAAATGACGTCCATTTGCCGCGTCGTCACCAAGAATCACTCCGTTCGCATTGGGTTCCATAAATGACGTTTGCGGAGCAGCGATCTTGTTAGGCGGTTGAATGGTGTATGTGCATTCGCCTGTGCCTTCCCCCGGTTCAGGCGGGTCATTGTCTTTTTTGTAGCTTGCTACCATATTGACTCCGCCTACATAAACCTTAAAATTACGCTGAATCACAGCAGGATCATTCGAAGCCTTACTTTGAATATATAATTGTTCACCTGGCCTTAGGATCGGAGAAAGCCAGGATTTGGTGATGGCATATGTCTGCCCCCCATAGGTAACTGTCTCTGGAAAAGATTTGATTACATTATAGCCAGCTTTATAATTACCTATTTCTTGAGTCTTCACCACCGTCCCGTTCGACAGCTTCAGAGTCATATTAACAGGATAGTCTTTTCCTTTAAAGGTTATAGCGACATCGAAATATTGCCTAAAATCTTCGGGGTGAGCCCAACTCTCTGCATGTTTTATTTGATATAGCGTATGGAAGGGTCCCGAAACCTGGGTGGGGTTATTTCTGGGACCCGTCACTACCCGCATAATGGCGCTAGCGTATAACGGGGTGCCTTCAGAAATATTTTGTTCCGCTTTAGCTTGTTTAATAGCCTGGAGCACTTCGGTTTCAGTCCACATGAAATTTGTAGTCACTATCCCTCCTGCAATAGTTTCTGAAGTCACATGTCCTCCACCATTATCCTGTAATTTAAAATGTTTATTAGCTGCTAATTTGGTAGGATCACATTGTACTTCACCTCCATAAGCTTCAGAGGACGCACACGTTGGCTCGGTATGAATATACCAGCCTACTGTTTGGAACCTTATACTTGAGGTGGCTTCATTGGAAGTAGTTGTATATAAAAAAAACCCATTTTCAAACTTGGCATATGGGACAGCCTCAACAAGACTAGTCAAAGGCGAAAGCAACAAAGAAATTAGTAGAATAAACAGTAGGCAATGGAGACATTTACGTCGCATCTTTCATCACTTCACTTCATGCAGGGTAGTATTTTCAAACAAACTGGAGAGTCCATCTAAATTCTTAGTTTCACCGTAAGCACCATCATAGCCAGCACCATCATAATAGTTCGAAGAAATAGCTATATCAGCATAACCTTCATACCAGACACCCTTCTTTAATTTTCCAGAGAGTCTGATATCAGCAAGTTTGAGATAAGTATCATTTAACAATTCTTTATACTCTGTATAATTATTTATTCTGAACCGGAACTTGGATCGAACGAACCAACCAAAACCGGAGTCATATACCATTGAAGGCTCTGGATCGATTGATCCCTCTATTTGAATCTTGTTCTTTTTCACCCATTCGGCATACTCTTTAATATTCTGCTCACGGTAAGAAATCGCCTGATTCTCGTACTTAAAAGATTCTTTTGCATAACTTGCCGGATCAATCGTTTTGTAATCCACGTTCAACCGTAAATCATACCCAATCTTCATACGGTTGATGATCTTGGCCATATCTTCACTTGTTATCTTTTTGCTACTATACATTAGCGATCCGGTCATTGCATACTTGGGATCATAGAATGTTATGGAATTTTTCATTTCGTACATTTCATTTGGGATGTCTTCCAGAATGTATGGATAATTTTTATAGTTCTTAGGTAGGATAGTCGTACGTATCTTCCTTCCAAAATAATCAAGCTCCCCTAAATCTTTACCCGGCATGTGAATATGTACACTTTGAGTAAACTCGTCCACCTCTACTTCTGCGGATAACAGATCAGAGACAACGGTTAATGGAATCATCGTCATTCCATCTTTTTGTACAACCATGGCGCCAAGCGCTACTGGTTGCCCGTTCACTTTCGCAAAAGAAGAACCTACTGTCAGCACAATTTTGTTTTCTTTTCGCTGCAGGGTTAACGTCTTGGCAGCTGCGTTCCAGTTGGATTGTGTACCAAGTTTGCCCGAAATCATGCGGAACGGAATCATCGTCGTCCCGTTCTCTGTATAGGGATGGCCGGTTGTCAGTGGATATTTCTCCCCATCCATGATGACGTTCACTGCTTTGGCAGCTGTTCCTGCCGCTCCCGCTGTAGTAATTAACAACACTAAGCTTGCGAACACACACATGACTATAGTCATGCCTCTTCTTGCCTTCTTTGATCTAATAATTGCTGATAGACTATTAAACTTAAAATCCCTCATGTTCTCACTCCTCCACAATGAAACTTTTTTTAATCCGATGATCCTATTCTCCATACCAAATCTTTAATCCCACATCTATCACCTAACCGCACAACCCTCAATAAAATACCCTTTTCGCACGGCCTCCTCTGGATCGAATAGACTTTCTATAACAGTAACCCCCGGGGGTACACAACTTTCTCCGTAAGCAATATGTCGCCCAGCTGAATTTCGGGTACCTACCAGAACCTTTCGTCGCATTACTGCCCCACGACCTAAGGAATATGCATCCAACAGTTCTCCACCAGGAAGCGGATAACCTTGAATAAAAGCCATGATCCCTACATCCTGTATGGATTGCTCCTGCAAGCCGCGGGGAAGGGTGAACTGAATCGACAAGCCCATTCGTTTCACCAGCTCCAAATGTCTGTTAATGGCTGTTGCCAAGTCTTTTTCAACGAGTGATGTGATCGTACTCTGCCGGATTTCGTGAAATAGTTCTATTGAGGTCAGAGGATTAAGATTGGTCTCAGCCGCCAGGGCTGTATAGTCCCCCTCATAGAATTCATTAGAGCTAGTATCATACACCCGCGCATTGTCATCCAAAGTGAAATAAAGCAAATTGCCGTTCTGAAGCTTGTAGTAGTAGGGACGCTCAGGCCAACTCACAGGCATAAGTTCGTCCTTCCCGCTATCACTAGCCGTGTCGTCCAGAGTAACCAACGTATAGCCGCTATATCCAAACATCACCAGTGCGGGTATATGCATTTTTAAATTGTTCATTTCAGTCTGGTTGTTCTCCAGCCCAAATTTCAAAGCTAAATTACTGTAAAAAACACTTAGCACATCCTGATCCAGTTGCAGCTGGCGTTCCCGCCCATAGTGCACTGCTGTGGTAGTAGGCTGCTGTTCCAGTCGTGACAGATAATCACCAGCATCATCCACTGCGGCTTGAAAATCATCCGAATAGCGTTTATACATGTCCTGATTAAAGACCTGAAGATCTTCTCGAGTGTCACCCATAAGAACAAGAGGAATGACCAGAATTAGAAAAATAAGCACAACACTAAGGGGCTTCACTTCGTACCATCCCCCCATACTTCAAATTGACCGGAATCATTTCACTATGAAACAAGAGCGATCGCATCCGTGAGGCAAGTGTCGTCCCTTCAGATTCCAGCCGGACATTGAACAGATCGCCTACATGCATGGTAAACCTTCTAGCTGGATCATCTGCAGCCAGTAAAGGTCCTGAATGCGGATATAAGATTTCCAAAATATCCTTGCTGAAATATCCGTCATATCGGACACTAAAGCTGTTCTGGAATGTAGAATAATCATCAGGATTCGTATATAAGGGCTGTAAATTCTTTTTGTAATACTCCATTTGCACTTTGAAAACACCATATGAAGCATCCAACGAATGAAGAAACAGCTCATAATCGGAAGTATCCACGTACCCTTTAGCACGAACGGTATCCACAAATTCCACCACAGCCGCATTGGCGGCGAGCTTAGTATTCCTTTCTACAACTTCGGATTGACGGAATGCCGGATAGACTCCGAACACAAATGCCAGCAAAATAATTATAATTACACCTTTCAGCGCGTCTGCCATGCGGCTCCTCCTTTCTAGCGGGTGGCGGAGATTTCCGTAATCATCTCATCGGTTCGCGTGACTCTTAACTGATAAGCAGCATCAGGCACTCCACGCAAATCCACTGCTGTAAGGTCCGATTCCTCATTAATTGCAATGCCATCGATATATAAAATATATTCCCCCTCCAGTGCTGGAGGGATCATACCGATGACCTGCTCACCGCTAATTTTGTTCAAATCACCTGTCCCTTTGTAAGGTGCCGATGCAACTGTCGGCAGCTCATAGTGCCTGTTTGGAACAGCACTCTCCATCTCCAGCCGCAAAAACGTAAATCCGCCTACGGCGAACAAGATCCAAGCAAAGAGGGTTAGTAGGAATTGGGTGCTATTTTTCATTTATGATCCGGGTTCTGATTAAATTCAATAATTCGAACCTCATCATTTTTGTCCTTATGTAAGGTAGCTCTAAAAATAGAAAGCGTATTGACATTACAGTTTTTACTGTTATCTTGGTCTGAGCTCTGGTCAAGCATTGCTGATACACTAAAGTTATCGGCACCACTGTTCTTGTCTCCAAGATCAAGCTCTGATGCCGGGTCTTCACCACTGGCCGCTTTCGCTGGCGCATAATAAGTTTTATATGTGTTTTTCGCATAAAAACCTGTTTTATTTACGCCAGTCTTTATCAGAATGGAAAATTGCGGACGCCCCTTATATCTCATTGCCGCATTAATCACATCCTGGCCAGATACATCCTTATTATCATAAGAATTGAACTCCGCTTGATTGATCATCTGAGTCTGGGCCAATGTCTGCTCCTGGGCACGAATAAAATAATTATTAATGACAAGATATATACTGACACCTGCGGCAATAATCAGAATTGTAACAATAATGCCAATCACCCATTTAAGTCCCGTAGAAATATTCTCCATCTATACCCACCCTTTTCGATATCGTTTTTATTTCTGTTTAAAAACAATTAAACGAACTTCCTCATTGCTGTCCTTATAAACAACCGCTTTAAAGACAGAGAGTGTATTCACCAAATAATTATCTCTGTTATATGAATCTGTATTTGTTTGATCAAGCATTGTCGAAACACTGACACCCTTTGTATATTTGTTATTCTTAGATAAATCAACTACCGGATTAGACGTATCTTTAGGTTCTTCGTAACTAGATTTATAAGTATTCTCCGCATAGAACCCAGTCGTATTTTCCCCTGTTTTAATCAAAATCGCGAACTGCGGACGTCCCTTATACCGCATTGCCGCATTAATCACATCCTGGCCGGATACATCCTTGTTATCATAGCTGTTGAACTCCGCTTGATTAATCATTTGGGTTTGGGCCAGAGTCTGTTCCTGTGCGCGGATGAAGTAGTTGTTGATAACCAGATATATACTTACGCCTGCGGCAATAATAAGAATGGTAACAATAATGCCGATAACCCATTTAAGTCCGGTCGAGATATTCTCCATGATGTTTCCTCCTCACCTTATTTGAAGCTAGTTTTATTTTTTTGCTCTTTACGCATCTACTCCGCAATGAAATAAATAGCTGCAATCCGCTCATTTTTATCTTTTATCAGCTTAGCCTTAAATCTGGCTTGCGGACTAATATAATATCTTCCTGAAGCCTCCGAGATTTTTTCTACATCTACACCTCTAGTATCAGGTCCCTCTTTGAAACTCCCACTGGAATAATCAAACGCACGGCAATAACCTTCTCCGTTTGGATTCATGCTAAATCTTCTTTCTGCCTCATTCTGACCATTCGCATATGGTTTTTCAATGTATAAGCAGAAGCCCTGCTGCGATTCGTACCTCCGATAAGCCGTAAGAATCTGGGAGCCGCTGACGATCTGATTGTCAAATGCGGAATATTGCTGCTCCGAAAGCTCCCTGGCCTGTGCCGCCGCCTGGCTATTCGCCAATTCGACAACTGGCTGTGTCTTCCCCCACAAGAACAGACCGGATGATATAATGGCCAGCGTAATCAGAATCGATATCGTTGTTTTCAAAAAGCTTGCTATATTCTCCATGCCTGTATCTCCTTCACATTTTGCCAGTTACAACAGTCAGGTCACCCAGCTGCTGGAAGGCCATATAGACGAAGGGAAGCAGTAAATATAAGGTGAACGTTGCCTGCATCGGCAAGAACCCAAACATTTTACCCAGTGTACTTTTCCTGCTGATGACCTTCTCATAGTGCTCCTTGCGCTGATCCATCGCGAATGCTCTTTCCGCATCCATATCATCAAACGCCTTCTTCACCGGGATCAGATCGGCTGCCACCTGCAAGCGGTCTGCGAGCCGTTCGAGGGGAACGAAACGTGCGTCCTCCTTCAGATTCTCAATAGCACTCCAGCCTCCAGCCTCATAATCCAGCATGCAGCGCAGCAGTTGCCGCTCAAAAATATAGCTGTAACGATGCAGCCACTCTATCATTTCGTACACGCTGATATTCGGAAATTGAGACAGCATCATGGAAAGTGTATTGAAGCCATCCACCTCATTCTGCATTTCCCACTTTCGCAGCTGAGTACGAATGATTAAGTAAGCATCCGGAAGATAAAACCCTGCCAACGCCAGCCCAAAAGCCAGCAAAAGCTCATACCATTTGTAATACTCCTCATGATATTGCTCTACCCTGTTCATTAACTGTGCAGCATAGGCATTCTGGTTCAGATTGTTCTGAAGGAAAGACTTATTCTCCGCTTTCTCCTGAATGTAGGGCAACATCTGATCCGGTGTAATATCCTTCGCTACCAGTTCTCCAATTAAAGTCTGCTCAAAAGCGTACCGTTCCTCGCTAAGCATCTTCTGAGATTCTGTCTGATTGCCGCCTGTGGTGATCTGCTTATTGGGGTACAGGATGTTATGCTTGATATTGGCATGGATCGAGAATTGAAGCGATACGATCAACGTAAAGATAACGACTGCCGCTAGTGTTTTCTGCAAAAAGAAGGCATGTTGCGACAACCCAGAGTTAGCATCCTTCAGTTTGCCGGCTACCTTGAAATGAAGAGGCTCATGTTCTGCCGGCGTGATCCGATCCACCAGTTTGAAAATCCATTTTTTCTTCAGGATCCGATTTAACCACTTACCCTCATCTTTGATAGATTGCGTGTCTTCATCCACACCCTTGAGAATCCGCAAGGCAATAAACGATATTATGAACGTGATATACAGTAAGATTAAAGAATATAACCCCCAGGCCGAATTGTAGTAATTAGATACAATAGGAAACATCCCCTCCGCCCAATTGCGGATTGGATCCAGCATGAATACCGGTGAAATGGCTACAAAAACGATACCGTATAACAAACGATCGATTCGTTCACGGCGATTAATATCCATATGAATCTCTTCTCTGATATTGCCAAGCATCGATAGATAAATCGAACGCTCCCCTTTATGGATATCCGCATCACCATATTCACCTATTTTGTAACTCACCCCAGCCAGTTGCTTCATATAACGGTTAGGTGCAATCTCATAATATTTCTGCAGTTCATCTTCCGGGTCCACCGCTGCCAGAATCCCGGCAATCTGCCGGGCATGCACGGCTACCATTGGTTTCGAACGTTCCGCAGAATTCTCCAAGCTGACTTGCACCATATGTGTCTGATGATATTCATGGCGAATATCCAGAATCATGGACGATTGGTCATATAACATCTGCTTTACTAAACGCCCAATGAAGAGATCACTAAGGACACCTCCAAGATAAACTGAGACTAGCATAATAGTCGCACGGCTTACCCAGGATGAAGTCCAGAGGAATGAACTCAACGAAATGATCAGAATACAAGCAACAATCATTAGCGTCAGCGCAGCCGCGCGACTTCTGATCATGATTTCATTGCCTGCATGAACCAAGGTCAGACGCGAGCGCATCCGGTGAAGAAGTTTCTTCACTAATGGCAGTTCATCAAGTACCGGATAAGTTTTATGGGCCTGCTCCAACCATCTTTTTTCCTTTGTTCTCGTTGGCAGGAGAGCCTTTAGTCGCCTTTGCTCTTGATATTGTGTTCCCTTCAATTTACGCTGCACTATGTTAAGCAGCACAAGCAGGACAACCAGTAGCACTCCCGAGGTTCCTAAAATAATCAACAATAGGTTTTGCAGATTCATGCGGATTGCCCCCAATACTTCTCAAGAAATGCAGCGAATCCTAGTGCATCCTCTTCATCCATATTTTTGCGCATTTCATCGATTTTACGGCTGCTGATCGGATGCTTGGTCACGTATTCTCCGGCTTCCCACACAATGACATCCTTATAGTCATAGGAACGCCGATCTGTCATCCGGCCAAAATATTCGGTCACGGTATCCATAAAAGCATCCAGCTTGTCCGTAATATTCTCAGGATCCTTGTAGTTCTGAGGATATTCGAACTGGGGATCAGCCGGGATAATCTCTGTAATCCGTTCGATATATCTTTTCCCAGCACGCAGGACCAGATGGACGTTGAAGCCTAGCGCCTCAACAACCTGAACCTCAGCAATTTTCTCGTTACTGAAGGCTCCCGATGCGATAAGACTGTTGCGCAAAGCGCTGACCAAATTGGGCAGTGTTTTGCCGTGGTGTGTAAACAATGTATATTCAGAAGCTACCTGGGCTGCCTGAATCACATAACTGACCACACTATGAGTAGCCGCCTCACCGACGATATTCACAGCGCCATCCGTTTTTTTCTGCACATCCAGCCCATCCTGCCCACTAACGGAGGGGGTTTCTCTAAAGGATAAAATATTTTTACCCGGATACATTTTTCTTGCCCAGATCTCGAAGGAAGTCTCCTGAATCCGGATATTCTTCGCATCAATATATTTGATCAGTGCCTTAAGCAGCGTTGTTTTCCCCGAGCCCTGTCTGCCAGTGATAGCAGTGACCTGATGGCCCAGGATGAGAAAAACAAGCATATCAATCGCAAGCTGTGCCCCTTGATCTTGAATCTGCTGATCCAATTCCACGAGCGAATCGTTAAATTTGCGGACAAAAAAAGCCCAGCTTTCAGCCATTTTGGGCCGCACAACCACGACCCGGCTGCCATCAGCCATATCGTTGATGATATAACCCTTGGATTCATTTAATTGTCCAGGGTTACCAAACCCATAGATATTTTGGCAAACCCGCTTAAGCTCCTTCTCAGAACCAAAACTTAAGAATTCCAGGTGAAGCGACTTTCCGCGATAGAACGTCCACACCGCATCATAGGATTGTGGTATGAAATGCTGCTGCTTCGTATATTCCAGAAAATCTGTAGTCTGAACGACATCAGGAGGCATGCCACTTGTTCCTCCATTGACTCCGTCGATGTTCTGATCTCGAAGCTCATCAATAACGCCGAGCCCCTTATAAATTTGATAAGCTCTCTGGACAATAATTTCAATCTTGTCCTGGATGGACAATCCCGGCTGCTCGGACTGATAGATATGGCGAATCTGCTCTTCGGTGATCTTATACCCCTTAGATCCATCAGGCAGCTTTTGCAGTGTATCCAGGCTATATTTGCTTACTATTACATTAAATGCATTCTGACCATGATCTTTTTTGAAAACATAAAGCAAGATATCGAAGCAATCCTGTGAAGTCAAGCGATTCGTATGGCCGAAGCTGATAATCTTATCTACATTTCCTTCATCCAGACCGTAGGTCTGAACTAATAGATCCTTCATATAAAGCTTCACGTATTTCTTAGCGGATAGATCGCCATGCATGCAACTTCGGAGCGCTTTCTGCAATTCCCTTCGCCGCGCCTTCCGACGGTTGTATTCTTCCTCACTTGGGCTTCCTTCATAAAGAGACGCAGCTATAATCTCCTCAAAAGCCCTTCTCAGAAACAGCACGATTTCATTCATATCATATTTCAGTTGGACGGAAGGTGGAGCAGCATCCTTACGTCTGCCCAGCCATAAGTACAGGAACACTCCAATAGCTATCAGGACTACAAAGATCAGAATCAGATTAATCATTCGCAGCATCCAATTCCGATACTGGAGAAATCTCCAGCATCCGGAGAATAAGCTGTCCCATATGTCGTACCGCCTCAGTGAAGCTTCCGTCCTCACTAAACTCCAGAAAACGGGATTTAGCTTCTCTTGCCTTCAATAGAAACTGAACAAAACGCCGTTCATTTTGAGCATCCATATAACCAATATGATGTGGGATAACACCTACTGCTTTTTTCTTCAATTCATACAGCTTAATAATTCTCTCTTTATTGAACCTGGAGCTGCGCTCATAAGCCCCAATACAATAGAGGACTGGCTTATGACTCGGCACAGGAGCTTTGTTTTTATTCAAAAAATAGGAATCCAGACTGACCTGATTCTGATTTAGGTTAACCACAATCAAATCTGCCTGCTCCATAACCAGAGACACAACATCCGGATCATCTTCAGAGGAAAGGTCCACAAATAACAAATCATAAAACCTGCGATAATCCTTGTAGATATGCGGAAGCAAGAGCTTTGTCTCATGTTTCTCAGTACTCATAGATCCCCTAAGCAGTTCCAACCGATCCTTAAGAATGGACTCCGCATGATCTCTAATTCCTTCAGGTGTCAGCATTCCACACTGCACTAATCTCTCAATCGCATCCATTCCGCCGGTTGTCTGTGCAGACTGAAGCGTTGTTCTTGTCTGTGAGAATAAATGCTCAAGCACCCCTTGCTCCAAATGCGTATGTGTCATTAACACGCGGATATGATGATCTAGCGCTATGGTAGCCGCAACAGCTGCCATATTCGAAGTTGTTCTCCCCTGCCCTTGAGCAGGTCCCCAGAAAGCCACTAGCACAATTACCTACCCCCGTTTCCTTGCATACTGCCATAGCTTCTTGATGTCTTGCTTTGGAACATCGCAAATTTCAATCAAAAAGTCATTTACAGCTTCAGCAAAATCCTTATCTACCTTAAGATCCACCCTTCCATCATGGACCCAATCAATTCTTCGCTCCGGACTACTGATGTAACTGATTTTTGAAGTAATCACTGGATAATATTTATCCACATACTTCAGTCCAAGTCCGCATTCTTCTTCTATGATAAGCAGTACAGTAGGCATCCGTTTCTGATCCAGCAACATATCTACGTTCTCCATAGCCTGACGTTCATAGGTGGTTGCGAAGACAATAATCTCCTCCTCAAGACCCTCAGGATACCCATGATGCCAGTCATACAGAACGATATCCGGTTTGTCAGCTACGCTTGAATCAGCAATCTTTATACCAGACACTTCGCCTTCAAAATACTGATAATTCCTGCTGTTATCCGAAATAATCATGACATCGTTGTTGAAATAACTTTTCAACAGAATAGCCGCTGCCAGTATGAAATCGTGCTTCTCGCAATCCCCTGCGACAACAATGTGCAAATCGGTCACTCTCCTTCCAGCAGACTGTCATCTGTGGCTGCTTCTTTATTCGTCACACCCGTTGAACTCTGGTCTGCACTTGAATCGATCGGCGCTTGATTGGTCCGATCTATCACTCCGTTCACGGATTGGCTGTCATCAACTTTCGCAGCTTCCTCTGCTGCCGCCGCTCCCTGCACAGCCTTTCTCTGGATCACACCACTGCCGCTTGGTGCCTGTGCTCCCACACGAATTCTATCTTCATCCTCCATAACTTCGAGCCGTTTCTCCAGTTCCTTACGAAGATTGGCAGCAAGACTCCACTTGGCCTGATCTATAATGAAAGGATTATCCTTAATTACTCCAAGTACATCCAGATTAGGGACATAATTGACTACAGGTTCAGGCTGAAGCTCCGGTTCTACGTACTGTTTCATATACAGCTCCGCGTTATTTATGTATGCATCCACCAGGGCAGCTTGCAGGAGCTGTGCTTCTTCTTCATTGTCATTAAAAAATGTATATTGATTCGCTAAATCTACGTCCTTCAGCGACTTCTTTCCTACGACTATGTAATCCTCGCCATTCGGGAAAACGATCCGAATATCTACGACATCTTTTTTCGTTAACCGAAGCGGCAGTTTAATATATTCAGTCTCTTCTTTTCGTTCTGATGGCTCCAATCTCGCTTCATCACGTACCATTTCAGTAGTTACCGCTGTGCCTGACAATGCATCAATCTTCAAGTACTTGCCTACAATCGCTTTAGACTCACTGATCAGATTATCCGGTGAGGAGAATTTGGGTAGCTTCTCTTCCATTACATCCTCAGCGGTAATCACCTCTCCAGCTAGCTTTGGAGATATCAGAACATACGCTGTCTGGGATTGATCCATATAGCGCTGCAAGACTTCATCTTTATCATTCAGCTGTTCTTCGTAAGCTGCCCGCTCGTCGATCAACTTAGCGTTATAATGGCGATAAGTTGCAAACCATACCCCGGATGTGGCAACGGCAACAAGACAACCTGATAGGATCGTATATCTCAGTATTTTTTTCCGCTTACGTATTGCCACTTCAAGACCTCATTTCCATCCCTATTTGATTTTCCCTTTCGATTTTGCGGCCGCCGCTGCCGCTGCTGCCCGTTCGGTGGCTTGTCTTTCAGCTTCCTTAATTCTGGCTGCCTCTGCTCTCTCTTCCTCCACCTGTAATTTATCTGCATATTTCATCATATTTGATTCAATTTGGGCTATGGCGGCTTTAAATTCGTTCATTTTCTTTATCCATTCCTCACAATGCTGCTTAAACTCTTCTCCACCCAAATCTACCCAATAACCAGACACTCCTGTGATTGCTGCTCTCATCTTATCGCTGCACTCCTGGGCAGGGGAGAGAAGTCGATGGCAATCAAAAGCAATGCCCCTTACCATACCTGAATTCATACCCAGCCTCCTGATTGATAATTACCGGCTCTCCGGAACAAATGAAAATCCAATGCCTATTAATAACAAGGTCACAAACAAAACCGTCCCAACAATTCCCCAGAGCAGCGTTTGCTTGCGAAAGAGCTTTTTCTGAACGGTCAGCAGCTTCATTACCCATTCAACAGCCGCTTTATCTGGATACAAAGGATCTTGATGTGCAGGCATCAGAGTCGTTTGAATTTCTGCAAAATCCTTTTTCAACATTTGTAATACTTCCTGATGTCCATTTTCCAGCAGTAGCCTGCACCGCTTGCGCTCATAAGGATTAAGGGTGTTCAGCTTCTCTTTCAGCAGTTCATACTTCCACATAGCCCCGTTGCCTACCAAAATAGGAATTTGCGAGTTCCACCACAGCTCGAGTCCGCTGGTGCCCTTCCGCTCCCGATGGATATCCACCCATAGAATGATATGCGTGAACTCACTGGCCAAAAGCTCCGAAATATCCCACGAATACCCTCTGCGATAGAAAGTGACTCCTTCATATTCGAACATGGTAGAAACCGAATCTTCTTTCTCACCCTTAAAAACAATCTGTTCAAGCGAACTGATTTCGGGCCTGTCATCTCCGCATACCAGGGGCTTCCAGCCCAGTTCTGCCAGACCCGCGGCCAGTAGAAACGCCGCTGCACCTACGTCTTCTTCCCCTCCGACACCACAAACTCCGATGACAAGTGGTACATTACTGCCCAGAATTCTCGCACTAACTGCTGGCGTAGATTTTTCTTCTACCGGAATAGATTGTTCCAGACTCTCCAGCGTTTCCGCTTCGGTTAATGACGGGGTCTCCTTTCTGGCCGGAGGCCCCGGTCTTGACGGAGTTGATCCTGCTGAAGAGCGAGGAGCAACGGATGGTCTCCTGTTGGCGGCATCTGCTACAGTTCTGGAACCGGCCGCCACTGGCTGTGGACGGGTAAGCGACTCCACCGGTCTCGGAGGAGCAGACGGTGCCTCTTCCACTGCCGCGTCAAAAGCTACTCTTGATGATGAGCCTTTAAACGAAGAAAAAAGGCCTTTCTTTTTACCCAGGATATGATAATAATCCCTTGTAGTTTTTTTCTCTTTGATCCAATTCAGAAGATCATCGCCCTGGAATTCCGTAGTGAACTGAAGATCATGTATGTTCATATTTACCAGGGTCCGTATAAATTCAATATCCGTTTGCAGCGCCGGGTCTAACTGAACGATCAGCCGAGTATGTTTAAGATATTTGCGGATCAGTGTCATGAAACTGATAATATCCGCAGCCTTGACCGGTGTGCCCAGACCCGCGCCGCCCTCCATAATTACAATGGATGAAGGATCGACTTCCTTACTACTGAAACCACTTATAAAACTATGTAATGTAGAATGTTTACCGGAAATTACATAACCCTCATGCTCCAGCGACCTGGATAGCAGCATTATAAGTTCAGGTGAGCAGACTAAGTGTACGCTTTTCATAGGAATCCTCCTTTACGATCTCCCAGCTCAATAGGGCAAAATACGAACTATGGCTCCGTCCCCTTGTATAATCTCTGCGAGAACAGCATGCGGCCCCAACTCCATCCATTCTTCGCCCGTACGGCTGGCTTCACATTTAAATTCCCAGTGATCCGGAAGCCAGTTGGCTTGCTTAAGTAGCTCGATACATTGCCCTGTAGAAATAGAAAGAGAGACTTCCAAATCCAAATACTTCTCTCTTTCACCTTTAAATACAAAAGTAGTCAGTGCAGTTGACATAGTCTGATCCCCCAGATTTGTTAAGCTTCTTGCAGCCAATTACATAATTCATTTACTACTGTAGACAAGGATTGCGTGGTTTGACTGGCGTCTTCTTCCCCCCCGCTCAGCAGCCACATTTGATCTTCATGAATCAACAGGTTCAGTTCGCGAATCACCTGTGCCTCCTCGGTAATGCATTGGATTTCTGCCAAGGAAGTTATGAATGCACCTGCTAGTAGAGACTTTCCCACCCACGTTTCAAAATCCACTTCTTTATTTATCGCTTTTTGTAATTTATCTTTATCGCTCAATTCCCACACTAAAGGGATTCTCTCAATGACCTGATACATCAGCTCATGTAATGCATAAATCTCCTGAAGCTTATAGGTGTTACTTTCCGGCTGATGCTCAAGTTCAAACCAAACTTCATCCTGAACAAAATAGAAGACCTTGCAAGTCTGTCGATTCGTATGCATAAGCTGGCAAAAATAAGATTTGCAGCTGGATGCAACAGCGATACCTCTATGAAGCACTTCATTCACTTTGGCGAGCCCCGCAAAATCAACCTCTAAATATCCCTTCACTTCCAGCGACCTCATCTGAGCATCCATTAAGGAGCGTAAATTACGCTCCGACTCGTCTTTGAGATCGATTTCCAGACCTGGAAAACTAGTTCCTCCTATCAATGCAGTCAAATAGATAATTTCTAAAGGATGCAATTCAAACATTTCACGAGCCGGCTTCATCGCTTTTTTCACCTGCTTATCTATAGTTCTGTAATCATTTTGAGGCGTGAAATGGTCCCCTCAGTTAGCAGTATCGCTTCAGTATTATCCAATACCTCGTTCAGCTCATGGTATTCCATACTCTCGAGTAGTGGAGCATAAGACAAATGATCATTGGGTCTTCCATCGGACAACAACGCATGTCCACTGTTAATCAGTTCACCCGCAAAATCAGTGACCAATTGCATTTGATTCAGTTCAAACGAATCGCTGCCGACCAGCAGCATTACACCAAGTCCACCGCCAAACCTCGCTACCCGCTCCAAATGATCCAGTGAATCATTCTCCATCAGATCAAAAGCGGACTTAAGATGAGGCATTACAATGACGAGAAGCGGATACTTAGACAGAATATACTCTGCCTCGTCAAACTCTTCACGGTTTTGGGCATCTGCAAAAGCTTGCCGTGCATCATTTTTCCTTAGTTGCAGCTGATCCACTAAAGATTGTGTGAGCTGTAAAAACTCTTCAGCTGTGCACATATAGCGGGTAATCGTTGAACTAGCTTTCAAGCTCGGTATACTGACAACACCACTATCAAACAGATGGAATTCCATAGTTACTTCACCTGCTGATTTATCAAGAACTTGTATTAAGGCGTTAAATCTAAAATCCACATGCTTTTGAGTAGTATAAGACACTACAAAATTGCTAACCTGCTTTACATTGATCTCTACCGGAAGTGTAGTATCCCAATCCAGCCCGAGCGGTACCTGATAATTCCCCTGCGGTTGTTCCTTCGGCACACGTTCCAGAAGCTCTGCCAGTGAAAGCTTGTCCGGGATCACTGAAATCCCCACAGGGTTATTCACACCTGCCACTGCTTTCATCTCCGAACTAATCCGGCGGAGAGAGGCAGCAATCTGATCATCCGAGCTGCCATCCACAGGAAGCGCGGTATGAAATTCCAGAATCCGGTTATCTTTGAGCAGTCCGCGGCCTACTGTATTCGTTGGCTCCATCCCTTCTGTTCTGCCCAGAATACTGGAATAATCCAATCTATCAGACATTTGGTATACTAGAGCCTGCTTAATATTCTGGCTGATTCGGTAAGGATAAGAGTTTACAGCATTGGCAGCGAACACGAAGTATATCCCGTAATTACCGCCTTCACGCACCAACTTGGAAAGCTCTAAGATAAAGTCATCATAGGCTTCTGAGAATCCTGTGTAATTATCGAGTAGAATAACAATGTAAGGAACCTTCTCTCCAGTGGCCGCACTGTACGAGACCAAATTGCTGATTCCAAGCTGAGAAAACTTACGTTTGCGTTCATCCAATTGGGACAACAACCAACTGATCAGTTTTCCAAGCTTTTGTTCGTCCTCTGGAAAAATAATATCCCCTACATGTGGAAGCTCGTGGAATACTCCCAAGGTGCGTGTACCAAAATCCAATATATAGAAATGAACGTAATCAGGTTCATATTTCAAGGCGAGGGACATGATAATTGTCTTTAACAGCGTAGTCTTACCGCTGCTCGGTGCTCCATAAACCAGTAAATGTCCATCCTGATTAAAATTAATATCCAGATTGTATTGCTCCTGATCTGACGGATTATCAATTCGTCCAACGGTGGCAATAAGATTCTGATCTGGCTGCTTCCATGATTGCCCATCCCAGATCTGATTCTGATCCATAACATCCACTAAAGTCATAGTCTCCGGAAGTGGAGGCAGCCATAGCTGAAAGGCCTCTCCGATCGATTGCTCAGCAGAAATGGCAGCTATATGATTAACCACAGCCTGCAGCTCACTTAGTTGCGAGGCATGATCACTGTTTTTCACCTTAGGAATCAGAGCTCTGCGTTCACCACTTAGTGAAACGATATCCATCTTTGGACTTCCATCCTGATCTGTCTCCCCTGCTTGATAAGGCGCTCCGCTCCAGGAGGATTGGAACAAAGTGAACACTTCATTATTACCAACTTGCAAATACCCACGGCCTTTTTCTTTGATCTCTGCTGCCTCCGTGCGTTTCAGCATCTCCTGACTATCCGAAGGTGTCTGCACCTTCAGACATAGCTTAAATCTGGAGTTACTCCAGATCTGGTCATCGACTACGCCAGAAGGTTTTTGTGTTGCCAATATTAAGTGAATCCCCAAGCTTCTTCCGACCCGTGCCGCACTGACTAGCTCTTTCATAAATTCCGGTTGATCTGATTTAAGTTCTGCGAACTCATCTACCACTATGATCAAATGCGGCAAGGGAAGGTTAACTTCTTTATTGCGGTAAAGAACGATGTAATTATCAATGCTGGTCACTCCGGCTTCACTGAACAGTCGCTGTCTCCGCAAAAGCTCACTTTTGATGGAGGCAAGGGCCCGATTGATCTGATTACCGCCAAGATTGGTGATTGTCCCCACCAGATGTGGAAGTCCAAGAAAAGCATTAGCCATTCCTCCACCCTTATAGTCGATCAGTACAAAAGCAATCTCATGCGGATGAAAGTTCACTGCCAGACCCAAAAGTAGAGACTGAAGCAGCTCACTTTTCCCCGATCCGGTAGTGCCGGCTACTAGACCATGTGGACCATAGCTTTTTTCGTGCATATCGAACAAAAGAAATTTCCCGCCTGCCCCGAGCCCCAGAGGAATGGACAATGTACGGTTAGCCTGGTTTTTTGACCAGCGCTCCAATACCTTTAGAGCCTCTACCTGCTCAACCTCAAAGCTCTCCAGAAAAGTTACCATTGGTGGGATATAGCTGTTATTTTGACCTTCCTTAATTCTGAGCGGAGACAAAGAACGGGCAAAAAACTCTGAATTTTTTTTATCCAGAGAATCGGCAGAAAAATAATCCGCTAAATGACTTAACAGCTGATTAGTATCTTTTCGAACCATCCCCTTACCATCCTTGATTTCCAGAATAGCCTGGGAATTCAGCGGCAGCGCAACATCAATCTTTTCCGATGTAAAAATGCTGGTCACCCCAAGTGAAGCATTGGCCGAGAGCAAATACTTCATCATATCCGTGCTGTCCCACAGTTCAGGAGCAAAAACCAGAAAAACATAATGCGGGGTCTGCATTGGCTGTAGTCCATAACCATTCGTGCTGTTTTCTTCTCTTTTTCTAAGCTCTGGAAGTAATTCATCCGCAATATTGGAGGCATCAAAGGATGTTGTAGCCAAACTTCTCTGGCTTCGATTTTTATTCCATGTATGGGGCAACCATTTCAACCATTCCCAGTGTTCCAGATCATCAGGCTGCATCACGCATATTACCCTTACATCATCGTAGCCTTGGTGTGTTGTTAAATGAACTAGAACACCATTGAGGAAATCACGAACCTCCTGCTGTTTGCCGTAAATTCCGAGCGTATTAATATTCCTTAGCGGTATGTAGACCGGAATATCTCGCACAAAATACATCTCTTCGCATATTTTACTGGCGATTTCTTCAAGTGGGTTGTCATCGTCAATCGCTTTCGCTTTCGAGCTATATATTGGCACCAGAGCAATCGGCTGGATACCAACACCAACCCTGAGATTCAAAAAGTCATCTTCAATTCCGGTTTTTTCCCACAGCTGCTTGCTTCTCACCCGTACGATTTCAACACAAGATTGAATACTTGGATGGATATATGTATAGGCTTCTCTTTGCGTACTGGCGGCACTTTGTAAATCATTACGAACCTGGAATAAGTAGTTGAGATATTTCTTTTCAAGTTTTTTGTTCTGTTCATGATGTTTTTTCACACTGGATTTATAATTCAAAATTGAAACCATGACCGTCAGAACAGTCATACCCATGGTTGAAATCAGCATGGTAAACGACCTGGTCAATGTTGACATAAATATAGAGATGACTAACATCCCGATGGGAGGGACTATAATCGTCAACCATGAGAAGGTTGGTTTTCCCGATGGTCGGGCAGGATCCTCCAAAACCAATTCGCCTTCCGGGTAATTCGGTTTAATTCGAGGGGTTCTTTGTACCTGATTAGTTAGCATTTCTTGAGTACTCATCTTTTTCATCACCACTGGATAGGAATTTTGGATTAACAAGAATAAATAGTGTAAATTTTAAATAAAAAATAAATTATTTTCCAATTTAGGAGATACATACTGCATTATCGGTTCGACGACTAAATAGTTTATATTTTCCATAACATTTTTTGCTAAAATGGTTCAAAGATCCCCAATAAATTACCATTATTTTCATAAAAGTAAAATTACTAGTGCATATAGATCCAGTTCTAAGGTCACCTAATCGCACTTTCTTTTTGATATAATTTAAGACATTTGGCACATTTACTTTTTTATGTTTTCTTCATTTCTTGTTGTTCATCTTACTTCTCAGGAGTAAAATTACGAGTTTTTTGTATCAGGTATTCCATTTTAGATCCTATGTATCAGACCAATTCTACCAAACTGGAGAGAATTCATACTTCTGGATGGAATCAACCCGTGAAAAAACTAGGAAATCCCTGCTAACTCGAACTATTTCCCGGTATTAAATCTCATATATGTTTAAGCAAATGCAAACAGACAACCTCGTATGAGGCTGCCTGATGTATTCTTTAATCCAAATACGTGTTTACGAGCAGAATGAAATCATTTTGCATGAGGGCGATGAGCTGGACGGAATTTATTTTCAAGTGGAGGGGCGTACTAAGGTCTTTTCTAGTGTGGGAACGGCAAAATCCTTGTTATTACGGTTCTGCTCACCCTTGTCATTGTTCGGGGACATTAAATACGTGCAGGAGGTTGTGGCTCAATCACAAGTGGAAGCGGTACAACAAACCTCTCTCTTATTTATCCCGAAACAAAAGGTTGGATCTGACCAAATGGATAACCATTGCTTTAAAGATTTATTGCAGAAACATCTTTCTTACAAGCTTCTAACCTACACATCCGCATCACGAACGAACTTACTAGGCGCTGTCGAGGAACGACTTGCAAGTTATTTATTAACGATACAGCTCCAACGGGAGTCATTTAATTGAGGATAAAATGATCGATGTCATCATAACGGATATCGATCTTTTCTCCGTTTCTTTTGACAAGATTTATATACAGAGGAGCTGTATCAACACTTCCGCCACCAACCAACACATGGTAGTTTTCATTGATTTCATATTTGCGGATGTACAAGCCTGAACCGACGTCTTCAAAGGGATAACCTTCAAAATCCTTCCACGACAACGCCTGGCCTTGCTGAACTAGATCCCGTACTTCATCCATGGATAATATCGTAGCTTTTTTATCACCACAGGCTGAATGTATAAATCGTCAAAGCAAACAATAACAGCATTATCAAGTTACGCTTATTCTCATTCATAAACCTCCCAACTCCATCGGGATCTTCCCAACATTGAAAGGCACACCTTCTGGTGCGTTTAAAAATGGCTTGAATTTCGGGAGTTCAGCTAAGTGCTCGGAATTCTAATTAGTTAACTTACCTTTATATGTTGACTGGTCGCCATCAGATTTCTTTCCTGCACCGTCATCATCTTTGCAAGTGTCAGTTATGTTACGGACAAAGTGCTACTCTTTGCATAACAACATTACTATAGTTGTCGTTCTATCCATCTTGAAAGTTTCGTTTTTTTATTTCTCAGTATTACTATCGTTATATGGTATTTTGCAGTTGCTAGTAATTTCGAAAAAACCGCAGATAACAAAGGTAACAAAAAACAGGTCAATCATGGTGGTATCTGACCATAATCGACCTGTTCAATGTAACGGAATCCGCTATTTGGGTTATAAAAATAAAGCCTTTAATGTTCGTACAATCAAAATGACCAAATCTTTATACGGGTATTACATGGGTTAAGTCTGCTTAGGCTCAGCCGCCCGACTTATTCGGCACTGGGTAGGATCTATTCATCAACAACCTAAATAGGATAAAAGACCACAGTAAGGGCGGTATTTCTCGTATTAACAATCCTTAATATAAATTTTCAAAAAAATCGTTAAAACTGTTTTTCAAAAAAAACATATTTTCCATCTCTTCATCTGACTCCATGTCATGCATCCAAAAATATATTTTTCCAAAGTATTTCTCACTAATTCCAATACAAATCTCGTTTCCTCCTGGATCACTAGCAATCGAAATAAATCCCTCAGGTAGCTCACCATCTAAAACCTCAAACACCTTAGCCAAATTCCCCTTCATATCACCGATCCCGTAAAATTTATTTACGACACTTTCACCCTCTTCATCAGAAATCTTAAATGTAGATGTTTCAGGATAGCCTCCATTATATTTAAGCAAAAAATCAATATACTGTTCAGGAAGCTTAAGAACATATTTACCTTCAAATTCACGAATTTCATTTATAGTTATTTTCTCATTTGCTCGATCCATATTCGCCATGGTTATTCTCCTTTTTTATTTTTTCCATTTACTGTAGACTGACCACCGATATGTCTAAACTCTCTATGAATATCTTCATCAACAAGAATCATTGTCTTTCCATCTTCATGATGATGCCACGAATAACCTTCAGGAGGTTTATTACTTGCTGGCACAGGCGGATCAGAATCCTTATTAAGCCCTGCTTCTAAATTAGCTTTTTTGAAGTCTTCTTGAGGGTTCTTAGGTACAGTAACTTCAATTGGTACTGGTTTAACAGTAGGGTGGTAATATGCTGAAAAGTCAGGATACCCATTAGGATAACTAACCGATATCCCTTCTTTATTAGTATAAGTCCAAGTCCCACTCTTATCTAACAAAATAGTACCGCCTTTATCATACCACTTTTTAGGAACAGGTGAGTTCATAGGCTTGGTATTCATTATTTCATCTGTAAAATCTGACAGTTCTAACTTCCCTGTCTTTTTACCCGTCCCCTCAATCTTACCACCTTTCACATCCCCAAACCCATTCATCTCATTTATATAATGCTCCTGCACAAATGTTTTGGGCAGTGGATTCGAATCCATGGGGATCTTTCCTACACTGAAAGGCACACCTTCTGGCGTGCTTAAAAATGGCTTGAATCTCGGGAGTTCAGCCAAGTGACCGGAATTCTGAAGGACTTTATTAAGGTCTTTCACGCCTTCCATCGCTTTAGTGGCAAAATCTTGTACCCCATCGGCCACTTTTCCTACCTTTGTACCCTTAGTCACAGATAGCCCCGGTACCAATACAGAAGCAGCTGCACCCAGCATGGAAGCCTTTTCCTCCGGCGTTCCCTCATTAAAGTTATGATACATCTTCTTCGCTGCTTCTGCCAAGACTTCTGGATGTTGCATGATATAAGATGCTGTATCTGCCATTTCCTGTGTCGTCTTCTCCGGGTCTATGACAAAATGGAATGTAAACGTCACTGTATCCACAACACCCATAACGGTTTCCTCGATAAGAGATCCTACAAATGCCCGCGTAACCGCATCCGCTTGTACCACTTTTTTCCGCCATTCTGTCATTCCGTAGGTTGATTCCAACCACGAATAATATGCCGATAACGAATTGGTCTCGTTAGGTTTTAATACATGCGCATTAAAATAGTTGAGTGTTATCTCATTCTTATTGTTATATGCGGTAATCGGTGTCCCATCTGGAAGCTCCATCGGCGGAATATTCAGTCGTTCCCCTACGAGTTGGCGCTTAGCCCAGGCTCCCTGATCTCCTGGTTCCATCGCCATTCGGAGCATCAGCAGATACGATTCATTCTGAACTAATGGTACGCTGCTGGTAGTAATTGACGGATCATAATCACACGCCTTAACCACTGGTTTCTTGAAATAACCACTTAGATCCTTATCTGCTTGGTAATGGACTTCGTCTATGCCTAGATATTTCAGCTTTTGGCGTGCGTCTTCCGCCAGCTTATGCATTGCGTCCATTTGAGCTTTGTTTCCAAACGCTTGATATACTTTATATGCGGTCTGCGCTTTTGCGATTTGATCCCGTGCCTGGTAGATATCCTTCAGCTTACTTTGGGCTGTAATGGAGTCGATCGTTCCCAATCCGGAATTCTTAACCATTGTTTGTAGTTTCTGCACCAAAGGATCGGTATTCAACTCATCCCGTCCCATTAAAGCAGCAATCGAGGTGATCAGTTTCGTGACCATCTTCTGGGCATACGTCGGGATCGGAAACTGTCCATTTGCATTGCCTCCCCCAAGTTTTCCGAACATCCCTCCAAGAGTACCAAATTGCTGAAAAAGTTGATTAGCCTGCCTCTTGTTCTCATCCTGTGCACCTTGAACTCCTTTTACTGCAAGACGAATAATATCTTCAAGCTTTTCAGCTTCTACCGTCAGTTCATTGATAAGCGTCTGAGCTCGTATCAAATCTGAACCCAGCGGAATACCACCCCAGTTATTGGTCTGACCTCTCAGCTGCAAGTACAGCCGGTTGGTATCTTGGCTTACCAGTCTGATTTTTGTCTGCAGGCGTTCGACTTCATCTTCTTTAAATACCATTTTGTCCAATGCCATTTATGACCTCCAGTTCTTACACTTAGACCATCCAATGCACCTTTCTTCGACCCCACAGCTCTTTATGTACTACATCATCTTTAAAAACTTAAGTATTTGGAGCGCACACCTAACCTATATATCGGCTTAGCTTCCCATTATTTTACTTTAAATCCTTTCTTTTAATTTTTTTAATTCTAATTACTGCTGTAAGAATAAGTAGACAGCAAAAAAACAGGTTGATTATAGTGATAGCTCCCTATAATCAACCTGTTTAACAGAACGCATAGGATTGATTCTTGTATCTGATGCTTTATATTATTCAATTAACACATGTGACTTTGGACGTAAAAAGAGCTATCCAGTACCCAACCAGGGAAGCATGGACAGCAAATTTTAGGGATCGTTAATGATTCAACTTCTCTCATTTCGTAATCGCTCCACCGTCCCGACGAAACTGCTTTGGGGTCAAGCCAGTGTATTTTTTAAATAACTGTGTATAGTAACTTTGGCTGCAAAATTTAAACATCAAAGCGATTTCGGAAATAGACTGATTCGTGTGAATGAGGATCGACTGCGATTCCTCAATTCTACGCCGGTTGATAAATTCCGTGAGCGGCATACCCGTTTCACGCTTGAAGCGGTCGGACAAATAACTGGGATGCACACCGACATGTCCGGAAATCAAGCTAAGGTTCAAATCTTGAAACAGATGCTCGCGTATAAAATATATGGATAGATTGACAATATGTGAATAGTGAAGGTTCTCCTTCTGCTGCCGCATCACTGTGATGAATTGCAGGACCATTTCATATTCATATCGATGAAGTGCATCAAGCTCCGTCGAAGCTTCCACTGCACGGATGAACGTATCACTCAGCTGAAATGCTGTCTCAGGGTCAACACCACCGCGGATAATCGCACGTGTAAACAAGGTGCAGGATGCAATCATAGCGTTTTTCTTGGAGCGCAGCGGATATCGGGCTAGCGTAGCGGCTTCCATTGCGTTAATTCTATGCAGTGCTTCGAGTGCCCGGTTCTCGTCACCCAGTCGGATAGCTTCCAAAAGCTCATGTTCATAATCCAGCGGAGGATGGACAAACCCCTCTGACAGATCCACAGAACGTGTGGACCAATATTCCGGCAGTTTATGTTTCCCTTTAAGTTGATCCATACTTATTAACCTCACCTAAAAATTTTGATAATATGCTAAATAATTTAGTATAATCTTAGCTCTTTCGGACTTAAAATTCAATTCATAACCATCAAGGGAGGAAACATAAGCATGAGCTGGAGCATTGCCAATCAGGGATTGTCGGCAGATACCCTACTGAATTTGGAAAGTATTTTTGCGCTGGGGAATGGATATTTGGGCGTGCGTGGCAATTTTGAAGAAGGGTATTCCGATAATGAAATCCGCAGTATCCGCGGTACGTATTTGAACGCTTTTCACGATGTGATTGACATTCCCTATGGGGAGAAGCTGTTCGCCTTTCCAGGGACCCAGCAAAAACTAGTTAATATTATTGATTCCCAAGATATAAATATTTATATAGGCGAAGATAAGGAGCCCTTTGCACTTACTGAAGAGAGTGTGCTTGCTTATGAGCGTAATCTCCATATGGACAAGGGCTATTCGGAGCGTAAAATTCACTGGAAATCGCCCTCCGGTAAAGAACTCAAGCTGCATTTCCGGAGGCTCGTTTCTTTTACTACCCGGGAGCTATTTGCTATTCATCTTACGCTTGAGCCTGTTAATTTCAGTGGTCCAATTCAAGTTGTATCCCGTGTAAACGGCGATGTTAGCAATTATACGAATCCGAATGATCCACGTGTAGCAGCTGGCCATGCCAAACGCCTAAGTGTAGTAGCGTCTGATGTTCGCGGTGAATATGTATGCCTGGAGAATGAGACGATGGCTTCCGGTCTGCGGACCTCCTGTGTCACCCGTCATGAATGGGACGGTGATTGGCTGGTTGAAACTCTAGCTGGAGAAACCGATGCAACAGTGACGGCAACCGCTTCCTTAGTTGGTCCGATGTCGCTGACCAAATGGAATGTTTATACGGATACTCTGCGCCATGAACAAGGTCTTGTAGATAGAGGAATTCAGGTACAGGAATCACTCCAGAACCGTTCCTTTGAAGACATGCTGGAACAGCAGGAGCAATATTTAGCTGACTTCTGGAAGCGCTCCGATGTAGGGATTGAGAACGACTCATCACTTCAGGAGGGCATACGTTTCAACCTTTATCAGCTGCTGCAATCAGCCGGACGCGACGCACACAGCAATATCTCTGCCAAAGGTTTATCCGGAGAAGGATACGAAGGTCATTATTTCTGGGATACGGAAATTTACATGTTCCCTGTGTTCCTGATGACTTCTCCTGACTTGGCCCGGCAGCTTCTATTGTACCGGTACTCCAAGTTGGAGGAAGCAAGGGATCGTGCTAAAGAGATGGGCCATGCCCAAGGTGCATTGTTCCCATGGCGGACGATTTCGGGTACGGAATGTTCCTCCTTCTTCCCATCCGGCACAGCCCAATATCATATCAGTGCCGATGTAGCCTACAGCTATATCCAATATCATCTCGCGGAAGAAGATGATGCCTTCTTGCTCCAATACGGCGCAGAGGTGCTATTTGAGACGGCGCGGTTGTGGATGGAAATCGGTCATTTTTACGAAGGTAATTTCCACATTGACGAAGTAACCGGACCAGATGAGTACACTTGCCTGGTGAACAATAACTATTACACTAATGTAATGGCTAAACATAATTTAAAATGGGCAGCGCGCAGTTTCGCTCGACTTCAGGAGTATGACAAGGTTGCATTTCAAGCACTGTGTATCCGTCTGCATGTTACTGAACAGGAAGCGGATAGCTGGCTGAAAGCGGCGAATGCCATGCTGCTTCCTTACGACGAGAAGCTGGGCATTAATCCGCAGGATGATACTTTTTTACGCAAAGCGGTCTGGGATTTCGACAATACACCACCGGAGAAACATCCGTTGTTGCTGCATTACCATCCACTCACGCTGTACCGTTATCAGGTCTGCAAGCAAGCCGATACTGTACTGGCTCATTACTTGTTGGAAGACGAGCAGTCACAAGAAACTATTCGCAAATCGTACGATTATTATGAGCAAATCACTACCCATGATTCCTCCTTGTCCTCTTGCATATTCAGCATTATGGCCTCGAAGATCGGGTATAAGGACAAAGCGTATAACTATTTTATCGAGACGGCGCGGCTCGATCTCGACAATACGCACGGAAACACTAAAGACGGATTACATCTCGCCAATATGGGTGGAACGTGGATGGCCATTGTGTACGGTTTTGCCGGAACACGTCTCAAGGAAAATGGCCTGTCGCTCGCTCCGTCCCTACCTGCGGGCTGGCAGAAGTATAACTTCCGCCTCACCTTCCGCGGCCGCCTCATTGCTGTAACCATTCGAGAGGAAGGTGTGGAGCTTGAATTGCTAGAGGGTGAAGCCCTGGATCTAATTCTCTACGGACAATCGGTGACTCTGGGCAACGACAAGCCAGTAACTCAAGCACTACAAGTCTAATTCATAAGGAGCACAATACAATGAATGCAACCTCTCAAATTCAAGCCGTAATCTTTGATCTGGACGGCGTTATTACCGATACCGCAGAATATCATTATCAGGCTTGGGGTATGATTGCGAAAGAGCTGAGCCTCCCGTTCACCCGAGAGTTCAATGAGAACCTCAAAGGTGTATCGCGCATAGCCTCTCTGGAGTTGCTACTTGGACAAGCGACAACTCTGCACACCTACTCTCCCGAAGAGATGGAGGAGATGGCGAACCGCAAAAATGAGTTTTATCAGCAACTCATTAAGCAGTTAACCCCGGCCGATGTGCTGCCTGGTATTTCTGAATTGCTCGCCGAGCTGAAGAACCACGGAGTGAAGACTGGCATTGCCTCCGCTAGCAAAAATGCCTTTACTGTTATCCGCCTTCTAGGTATGGAGAAAGACTTCGGAGTTATTGTAGATGCAGCCAAGCTTGCCCGCAACAAACCAGACCCGGAAGTGTTCCTGACCGCCGCCGATGCGCTTGATGTAGATCCGCAATTTTGCGTCGGGGTCGAAGACGCAGTCGCCGGGGTAGAAGCGATCAAAGCGGCAGGTATGTTCGCGGTATATATCTCCTTACAGGAGAGCTTGTCCATCGCTGATATGAACTTGAACAACACTGCTGAACTTAACTACTCCGAGCTAAACCAGCAATTCTCTAATAAGAATAGAGTAAGCTAAATAATTGGGTATCCCAGTCTAAATATATGTAAGTTACGAACTAAGCCGGCAAGCTCATAAGGGAAGCTTGCCGGCTTTTGTTTGAAATATGCTTTTCAGAACATCCGCTTCTGATTTCGATTGTCAATAACCTATTGATAATATTTCGCTTGTGCTTTCCACATCGTGCTGTACTCCTGCTGATCTTTCAACAATTGATCATGTGGACCGTATTCACGCAATTCACCATTGTTAAAAAGTGCGATTTTATCGCAGAATTTACAAGCAGATAACCGATGCGAGATATAAATAACGGTTTTATTTGCTGCCAAGAGATTGAAGTTGTTGTACATCTCAAACTCCGCATAAGGGTCTAGCGCAGCTGTAGGCTCGTCCAGAATAAGAATAGGTGACTTTTTGAGTAAAGCTCTAGCAATAGCTATCTTCTGACTTTCACCACCCGAAAAGTCTGTGCCTCTATCATCAAAGATTTTAAATACCTGTGTATCTAGTCCTCTTTCTAAATATTTCATTTTTGCTTCCAATCCTACTTGATTAAGCACTTCTTCCATTTCCTTATCCGATGTTTCGCTATCCTTCGCGCATAAGTTGTCTTTGATAGAAAATGAAAATAATTTATAATCCTGAAACACAACACCTAAGATTTTCATATATTCATCGTATTGATAATCTTGAATAGATCTTCCATTCAGAAGAATCTCTCCTTGATCAGGTTCATACAATCGGCAAAGCAGTTTAATAAAAGTCGTTTTACCTGCGCCATTTTGACCTACTATAGCTAACTTCTCTCCATTTTTTATCGTCATTGATACATTTTTTATTGAATAGCTCTCGTTTCCCGCATATTTAAAAGACACATTGCAAAATTCAATCTCAACATTCATGAGTTTTTCAAGACGTTCTTCTCCGCTTTTCATTGTTGGACTTAGACTTTCAAATTCTCTAAACACCTCAATGTACTTACACATTTGGCGAAAATCAACATAAGCATTCATTCCCAGAGACACTTGCGTAGAAAAGCTATTGGCTGCGGAGATATACATAACAAAACCACCAATTTGAATTTTCCTCGTAACTACTTTCACAACCATGTAGGCGTAGATAATGACCATTTGCAATTGAAGATTAACACTGGTCAGGCCCTTATATCTCCCCACTTTTTCGTAAAGCCCTCCAAAACCACAAACGCTTTCATTATGATATACATCCACTTTATTCAGCAAATAAGGAGCCATCCCAAACAAACGGACATCTTTAGCCATGGAAAAATCAACGGCCAGTTTGGAATAATAACCAAATTTCCGATTTAGAGGAGCTAATAATTTATGAAAATTGAATTGAGCTTGTTGCGACTTTTTAAAGATAAAGGTATTAAGTACAATCATCCCAATAATCAGCACGATGATTCCAATGTTTAACGTAGAGATTAAGGCCGTTAGTCCCAATAGGGAGAGCATTGTTTGCAGCAAAATCTTCATACTATCTAGCATTTTACGTATAACATCCTGCTGCCTAATGGGAGTAAGCGCCTGTTCTTTAAGATCTAGCACTTTGGAATTCTCTAAATTCTCATAATCCAGGTTCATAATATGATTTCCAATATGTAGCTCTAAACTATCCATGACCAATAAATTGGACAGTTCAATTTGTTTAGTAAGATAACTCTGAAGTAACCCCAAGACAGCATTACCTGCCACCAAAATTCCTATCCAAAGGATAATATTCATTTCGCGGCCAGCTCCCATCAATTCATCAATTAAATATTTGGGAAGGATAATGTTTATAAACGGAAAGATTGCGCTACATAGTGAAGAAACTACCATTAACGGAACATAAGATTTTGACATGGAATGTACCAGCTTCAAAAAGTAAAGGGTCACATGCCAATCCTTTTTCAGAGCAGGGAATGGATTCATAAGCTAGGTATCACTCCCCTTATAATATTGTGCTTGAATCTGATACATTTGATTGTATTTTCCTCTGCGTTCCATCAATTCGCTGTGAGAACCGGCTTCGGAAATCTCTCCTTGCTCCATATACAATATCTGGTCACAGAACCGTGTGCTGGACAACCGATGGGAAATATATAATGCTGTTCTCTCTCCGATCATTTCATTAAATCTTGTATACAGGTTGAATTCGGCAATTGCATCAACTGCTGCAGTCGGCTCATCCAAAATAATCAATTCTCCATTCTTATATAGCGCCCTTGCCAACATCATTCTTTGGTTTTCCCCTCCAGAGAACTCAACGCCTTGATCATCCAAAAACTTTTGCATTGGGGTGAGAATACCTGATTTCAATGAGGCGACTTTTTCGCTTAGTCCCGCTTTTTCAAGACTGTCATGAATTCTTAAAGCGTCAGACTCTCTATGTTCTTTTAGAGAAATATTCTCTGCTAATGAGAAAGCGAGTACGCGAATTTCTTGAAATACCGTAGAAAATAATCTCCAGTAATCCGTTTTAGCAAAATGTTTGATATTGATTCCATTCAGCGTTATCTCTCCACTATCGGGTTCATACAACCTGCATAACAATTTGATAAGCGTTGTCTTGCCAGCACCATTATGACCCACAATAGCAAGTCGTTGATGCGGAGGGATGATGAAGGATATTTTATTAAACACAGGCTGGCTAGTACCAGGATAAGTAAAGGAAACTTCTTTAAATTCTATCGAATAAGGGCCTGTTGGGAGTGTATGCATAGCTCCTTCCCCCTGCTTATCTTGCGGTATCTCTAAAAAGTTACGGAGTTCCTCTATGTATAAATTCTGTGTGCGCAGATGGGCTAAATCTTTCATAAATCCCTGAAGAACGCCAGAAAATCCAGCGACAGCAGTTGTGTACATCACAAAATCACCTATAGTTATCCTCTGATGAAGGTAAAGATACGCCAAATAACCATATACAATCCCCTCACGGAATAACCGGATCAAAATATCTAATATTTCACTTTGAAAATAAGAGCTGCTGATTGAGGACTGAATTTTCTGTCTATTTTGAACACTTGAATGGTATAGGGAGACCAATGTATTGTTAAAGGAATTAATCCGAATTTCCTTACCAAAAGTAAAGTCTTGCATAATATCCGAATAATACTTTCTCTTCCTCTCCAATTCCGAAAGCTGTTGTTCATGTTCATACTCATAACGTTTAGCACGCAGGGAAAACACATAAGAACACCCAATACTTACAATTAGAAAAACAATAACAGCAATATTTAATCCTCCAATTACAGTTATATAGCCCGCAAAAGCAAGAAATCCAGCCAGACATGAAAAAAATGTATGAAAAAGTCCCTGAAACCCATTCTGCACACTTTGTAGAGAACGCTTGGCCTGCTCCATCTGATTAAGATAACCGGGATCTTCTGTATTTTTGAAATCAACATTCATATTTTGCGCAGTGTGGGCGTGGATCTGTTTAAATACAACTTTCATTAATTGAGTTAAACCCAAATTTTGTAGATATCCTGTAAAATAGCTAGTGATAGTCAGTATTAAAAACATCAGTGAAATTAGGAAGATAAACTGTTGAGGTCTTTGCTGTCCCGTCAGTTCATCTATAATAAATTTTGGGAATAGGATTAAAAGGAAGGGCTGCATAGCTAAAAGAAGCGTTACAGTAGAGTAATAAATAATGGAACGTCTACTGTTAATCCAGGATGTGGAGAGGACATAGCGGATGCTGGTCCAAGTGGAGGTTAAGGATTTTGATCTCATTACATAAAGTTCCCCTTAGTATTTAAAATGTTTCTTGAATACATTTTATCAATACTATTATTTGGAAACAGTATGAATAAATTAGTATAAACAGTATTATTTTAGGTGGATTAACGGGTGAATTCATGCATCACAAATAAAAAGGTTCTTGATAGCCGAAGCTAGCAAGAACCTTAATCTTTAGTTTCATCCTCAGAACACCGACTTCTAATCGCCATTGCAGGCATCCTCACAGTATTCCAGCTTTATCAGATCTATCTTTAAAGAGCTTCTTTATCGTGAGTCCAAATAAAACACAGCAAGTCAGTGCCGCACAAAAATCAGCAATAGGCTCAGCTATAATCACCGCATCTGTTTTCGGGCTAATAAATGTCGGGAGCAAAAGTACTAATGGAATAAGCAAGATAATCTTACGCAAGATTGCGATAAAAATAGAAACCCGGGCTTGTCCTAAAGCAATAAATACTTGTTGAAACGCTAATTGAATACCAAAAATACAAGTGCCAAGGAAAAATATCTTCATTAATCTAGCCGTCAGAGCCACAAGCTCAGGATTATTGGTAAAAATGATAATGGGCAGCTTCGGAACAAAAATGGCTACGCCACACATCGACAATCCGAAAGCTGCGCAAAAAACACTGCAATATAAAATGGTGGATTTTACACGTTCGAAATCGCGAGCTCCATAATTATAGCTAATAATAGGCTGTGCCCCCTGCGCAAAACCAGATAACAATGTTCCAAAGATTTGCATCAGCGTGCCCATAATCCCCATGGCAGCAACGTACAGATCGCCTCCAAATTTAGCTAAGGACGTGTTAAATACAATTTGAATTAAACTTTCGGTCGACATCATAATAAACGGAGAAAGCCCCAATGCAAGTACACTTGCAGCCTCTCTAGGTTTAATGCGCATATTCGATAGACGCAAGCGCAGATGCGCACGTTTAGAGATTAAGAACCCCAATACCCAAATCGCCGAAATAAATTGGGCAATTACAGTTGCCAACGCTGCACCCTTAATGCCCATATTCATCTCAAAAATAAAAATGGCGTCAAGGACGATATTCACAACCGCTCCAATGCATACCGTGAGCATGGCTGTTTTGGCATATCCTTGTGCTGCAATGAATGGATTCAATCCTAAAGAAATGAGCACCGCCACAGTTCCTAGAAGGTAAATGCTTAAAAAATCGTCGGCTAGCGGCAATGTATCGTGACTCGCCCCGAATAACGTTAAGAATGGCGACTTAAAGATAAGAAACAAAGCGGTTAGGATTATGGACGCCATCAGCAGCATAGTAAAACAACTTCCCAGTAATTCTTCTGCTTTTTTATGTTCTCCTTCGCCCATCTTTATGGAAGCTAGGGGTGCCCCACCAGCTCCGATTAGAGCTGCAAATGCTGAAATCAACATAATGATCGGAAAAGATATCCCTATAGCGGATAAGGCTAACGTTCCCCCCTCCTCCATTCTTCCAAGGAACATCCGGTCAACTACGCTGTACATGGCATTGATTAACTGAGCGATAACGGCAGGAATAGCCAACAAGAAAATCAGCTTGGGAATACTTTGCTTGGCAAAACGATCCTTCATTTGATTATTCATTTAATTCAATTCCACTATAGCTTCTCGCAGGCTTTTAGGAAGCTTTTTGACAACCATATCGTAGGAATGGTCTATCATGTCAAAGACATCCGACTCTGACAAGGAACCATCGATCATGATTGAATTCCAGTGTTTTTTGTTCATATGAAATCCCGGTTGAACGCTCTCATGTTGCTCTCTAAGGTTTTCCGCAATGATCGGGTCACATTTTAGATTTAAGCGAACGACCTTCCCTGTTTCCTCAAAAATAAGCGCGAACATTTTATCAGCTACTTTGATGACCAATGGAGTGGGGCCAAACGGATGCTCTTGAGTCGCTCCTTTTTTTTTCAAACAGTATTCGATGATATTATTCTTCAAATCTCTCTCTCCTTCGCTGATCAACAATATGATCATCTCTGCCCTTAAACATGTTTCTTAATTATATCATTTTATTCAGCTGAGCAGTTTCTGTATAATTTTTTTAGCTTTGGGATAACTCATATTTTTGGAGCAGACGAAAAATGCAACATTTGAACCTTTATGGGCATACTACCTACGTGTAAATTTAAATATAAAGGAGCTTTCTTATGACAGGAATTTTAGGTGGCAACCCCAAGGATGAACCGATGCATTATGGAGAGATCTTTAGTGTATGGCAAGCTTCGATGGTAGCAAAGGGCGCCCTTTCGTGTTACCGAGCTTACTTATATCATGCCGGCGACAATGATCTCAAAAAAGTATTAAGCGCATTAATTGATCAAGCTGAGCTTGAAATTAGTGAGTGTGATACGCTGCTGGCAGATAACGGGATTGCTTCAGTACCAGCGATGCCGAATAGACCCGAAGTTAAGCTTGAAGATATTCCTATAGGTGCACGATTCACAGATCCCGAGATTGCTGCTAAAATTGCTGCCGATACTGCTACAGGATTGGTAGCTTGTAGCCAGGTTATGGGTCTTTCTATCAGAGAAGATATTGGTGCATTATTTGCAAAATATCACCTGACAAAAGCAGCGATAGGCGTTAAAATCCTCAATTTGAGCAAGAAAAAAGGGTGGCTAATTCCTCCACCACTTCAGGTAAAAAGACCAGAGTCTGAATAAGATTGTACTCTGAAAAGGTCTTCGATAAATCGGAGGCCTTTTTGGTTGTCCTACAAATTGTTTCTTTTGAATAGGCTAGTATTACACACAAATATTAGAGAGGAGGGAATGCTATCAATACTTTTATTGGATATATTTTTCTTGGTCTTTCGCTATCCGCACCTATTGGTCCTATTAATGCTGCTCAACTGGACAAAGGAATTCGTAAGGGCTTCTGGCATGCTTGGGTGGTAGGGCTTGGAGCCATAAGTGCAGATATCATATTTATGTTACTAGTTTACTTTGGGGTAATCCATCTGCTCGAATCCCCTTTTATTAAAGCATTCTTGTGGTTATTCGGTTTCTTTGTGCTGGTGTATACGGGCATAGAGAGCATTAAACATGCTGGTGTGATTTCTGAACCCGGTATGAGAAGCAATGATTCATCCTTAACGAAGTCTTATTGGTCCGGTTTACTGATGTCTTTATTCAATCCGCTTTCCATATTATTTTGGCTAGGGATATACGGGTCCATTTTGGCCAAAGCGGCCATGGAGTATCCAATGCAGCAGTTGTTGATTTATAGCGGAGCTATTGTACTTGGAATTTTGATCTGGGATGTATCTATGGCGGCCGCTTCAAGCATGTTCCGTAAAGTCCTCACAACCGGTGTTTTAAAATCGATCTCCGTGCTGTCAGGCCTTTCGCTTGTTGGTTTTGGGCTTTATTTTGGTGTACAAGCCGCTAGGCTATTGTTTTTTCATTAAGTTCTGTTTTTTTTCGGCCGAATGATTTTTATTGGATCCTTTGAATAATCGATTATTCCCTGAATTTCTAACAATAGATTCCCTTTACTCGGTTCCTTATCCGTATCAACGGTACGTTTCTTACGAACACGTGTCACGATCCAATCACAAACGGCGATCAGTGTGACAAGCATCAGACTAATATATAACCCTGGACGACTGAGGGAATGAAAAAGAGTACCGGTGACCGCGAGCCCAATGAGCAGTAATCCTAGCCAACGTTTAATCGTGCTAAACCGGCTTCCTTTTAACAGTTTTCCAGAAGACAGCAGAATAAACGACCAATTATACAGCAACATTAACCCAGCCGCAGTAGTGATATACTCATACACTTTTCCTGGTAACAATAGTGACATCACCACTGCCGCCGTAATCCCAACGGTGATCAAAGTAAGGGCATAAAAAGGATATTTATCCTTCCACTTCCGAGAAAATAACTTCGGCGCATCTCCTTCTTGAGCCAGGGTAATCATCATTGAAGTTACAGCGTAGAGTGACGCAGTCATTGTAGAGAAGCCAGCGACAATCAACACCCCGTTAAATAAATGAGGCACGAAAGCCAAATGATCACTACTTAGTGCTAGAACAAACGGACTTTCTTTCGAGTTAAACGCACTAAACGGCACCATGATTACAGCTAGACCAATAGACAAGATGTATACAATAACTAGAGCGATCAGCATAACCTTTCCCGCTTTTGGTGCATCCTCCGGCTTTTGAAGTCTATTGGACATAATTCCGAGTACCTCAATCCCTCCGTAAGCATAAAAAGCGAACAGAAAGGCAGACCACAACCCCATTCCTCCTTTAGGAAACAGTCCGGAGTAGTTTAATGGAACCTTCGGTGTATACTTCCCTCCGCCTATCCAACCAGCCAATAGAGCAGCCGCAATGATTAAGAACATGAGAATAGCAGCTATTTTTATTACAGCCAATACATTTTCAACCCGGTCAAACCCCTTATTCCCAAAAAAGACAATGACAAGGCCCAATAAAGCAAACCCAGCAGCAAAAATCCACATAGGTACCGCTGGGAACCAAAAGCGCGAAAAAATAGATAAAGCAGTTAGTTGACTACCCATGATTAACAACTCCGAGAACCAATAAACCCAGCCACTGCAAAAACCCGCCCAGCTGCCAAACGCTTTTTTTGCATAGGAACGAAAAGAACCTTGCTCTGGTTGTTCTGCCGTCATACGTGAAAGAGCATCAAATACTATGTACGTTCCAATAGCAGCCAAGATATAAGCGATCAGTACTGCAGGCCCGCCTATAGAAATCGCTAAGCCTGAACCTAAGAAATACCCGGTTCCAATTGTACCTGCAACGCCTAATAAACTTAACTGCCACCATTTCAATTTATTTTCATTTTTTGAATTAGTAGAAGCTTGGTTCAAAGAATTCAGTCCTTTTCGTAAAGAAGATATAAGTTCACCTTCTGGATTTTACACACTCCAATAGGCTGTCCTTATACTCTTAACTACATGCAGACTTTTTTTATTCTATATAATGCAAAGGGATTGAGACCTGAATACATTTAAAAAGAGTAAAGTGACCTATTGGTCGCTTTACTCTTTAGTATCACTCAGAATATCCGCTTCTGATCCCGGTCATCAATTATAATCTGCACGGCTTCTTTAAACCGAATCGCATGGATAATCTCCCGCTCCCGCAGGAACTTGAGGCTATCCTGCAGATCCACATCATCTGTCATGTCAATCAGCCACTGATATGTAGCCCGGGCCTTTTCTTCCGCTGCAATGTCCTCATACAAATCTGCCAGTGGGTCACCCTTAGCTTGAATATAAGCCGTCGTAAACGGTACGCCTGAGGCATTATTATAGAACAGGGCATGATCATGCGCGGCAAAATGAGGACCTAATCCAGCCTCCTCTAATTCGCATACCGACGCGTCCTTTGTCAGCTTGTAGATCATGGTAGCAATCATTTCGAGGTGGGCGAATTCTTCTGTAGAAATATCGTTCAAAACGCCAATAACTTTATCCGGTATCGTGTATCTTTGATTCATATAGCGCAGGGCTGCGGCCAGCTCGCCGTCTGCTCCTCCGTATTGCTCACTTAAATAACGCGCCATCCGGATATCACATTTGCCGACCCGTACCGGATATTGCAGCTTCTTCTCATATATCCACATTCGGGAACTTCCCCTCCTCTAGAAACTTAGTTCTTTACAGTACACACTTCTTATACCTGCCAAGGCCAAGGCGTCTGATTCCATTCCCACGGACATTTCGAATAAGCGCGGCCAAAATTCTGCAGCGGACCATATAATTCCTGAAATTGATTCGCTAGCTTGGTACGTTCCTGAGTCAGCTGATTAAATTGTTCAATACTTCTCAAATCATCAGGATGAGTATTTAGATATAAGTTCAACTCCACTAAGGCAAAGTCAAGTGTCTGCAGCTGCTCAAGCAATTCGTAATAACGTTGGTCGCAAGGATTTGCCTCCATAGTCTATTTCCCTCCTCCTTTGCACTTGGACTCATACGGACTGTAAAATGCTGGCCATAACGTGCCATACCTTAGAGCCTCCTGCAAACTAAACTGAGGTAAATCTGGCGGCTGAAAATTAACGAATTGATTGGGTGGAACTACATAAGTCTTAAACGGCACCGGCGGGCAAGGATCAAATGGGCCCCTAAAGGGGGTGTACCTCCGTACCTGTGATTCCATCTTTTCGTACCTCCTTTGTTCCTGTTCCTTTTTTGAAGAATCTGAACATAGCTTCCTTAGCTAACTTATGACAGCAGAACACAATATAAAACGTTATTTACAAAAAAATCTCTCAGGCTTGTACTTTTCATGTAATTACACGACAAATAAGCTGCCTTCGGAAAAGTACCGAAAACAGCTTGTAACTTGGATCATATTGAGTATTAAGATCAAGACTTCACTTTTTCGGACGACTCTTCGTAGGTAATCTCAAGGATATCCAACATAAATACAAAGATGGGAATACCAAGAAGAAGTCCCCACACACCTATATAATGCTCAGAAAACAACAACACGATAAAGGTGTAGAACATCGGCAAATTCATTTTTGTAGACATCAACTTAGGATTCAAGAAATAGCCTTCGATAAAATGCAATACCGCAATAATCCCCAGCACATAAGTGACTGTTGTCAGACCACCGATGTTGTAGCCGATGATTAAGAGCGGAATGAGCGAAATCAAAAAACCAACCACCGGAATGAGACTGAGCAGAAAAATCAAGATCGAAAGGGCAAATAAATATGGGAAGTTAAGCAGCCACAAGCCAATTACAGTAAGACAGGTGTTGAACATGGCAATGAGAATTTGTGCTTCAATTACTTTCCCAAAGGAAACGATGAATTTTCGGCTGAAATACTCCAAATCTATATAAAACCAGGCAATCCGGCTCTCTCTCATCCTAGAAGTGAAACTGACGACCCGGTTCTTCTCCAGAATAAACACAAAACTTAGAATGGTCGATATAACAAATGTCGCACCCCAGTTGCTAACCTTCAGCACATAATCGATACCTCTTTTGATGTAGGACTGATAGTTAAGGTCCCTGAACATATCATACAAATACAATGTAATCTTGTTCTGCGGAAGATCTTCTGATTTGAGATTGGTAAGGAAGATGGTTAATTGCTTAATCTGTTCCAATACTTTAGGGAGATATTTAGCAAGGGCCAGTACAATCACTGCGATTAAAGCGAGGTATAAAATGACAATAATCACCTTACTGTTGACCTTCATAAATTTACCGATTTGTTTACTAAGCAATGTCTGAAAGCTGTTCATGACAAAAGCAATCAAAAACGTCAGCAACACCAGATTAAGCATCCCTCGAATACTGAACAGCAGCAACCCGATAAGTGCGAGAATAAAAAAACGCCTGGTGGTTATATTCGCGTAGAATCGCTTCAATACATTCATAGATCTTGCTCCATTCAATTGCGATTAATATTGCTGATCATCCATTGGCTATAAAAAGGAAAACCTTGCCCCCACAAAAAAGCCGATGGAAACAAAAAGGAGTGACCAGGTTAGGGCTCCTGCAGTCGTTATGAGTATATATTTTTTGAAAGACATCGCACTGATTCCTGAGATATAGCTTGATACATGCCTCAGACCGGGAATGAAATAGGCAATGAAAATCGCCCAGTTGCCGAACCGCAAAAACCATCTTTTCATACTGGCAAAACGCTTGGGTGTAAGTCCAACCCACTTGCCGAATTTTTCTACCACAGGTTGCCCTAGTCTTAAACCAATGGTATAGCTGATAAGCATTCCTGTGATAGATCCCATGAAACAAACCAATACAGAAAGTGAAAAGTCCAAAACCATAACGGAGGATAAATAGCCTACAAACAGCATTAACACCTCATCCGGTACAGGAAGTCCGATAATCCCAAGTGCCATAAGGGCAAATATGGCTAAATATCCGTACTGCGAAATGATCTCAATAATCCAAGGCATGGGTGTATCACTTCCTGTTGAAGGATTTTTTAAGTGACGGAAATGGGATACGACTGACCATCATTACGGACAGTATTGCCATTAATACGATGACTAGTCCTGGTTTCATGCGTTCATCTAGTAAAGAAATCATCGACAGAATGACTCCAGCAGCAGTAATGGGCATCCCCACGAACCCTTTGGAAGGCGCCGACAGATTAAATCTGGCCAAACGAAGTGCACCACAGATCAAAAAGAAAACTGAAGCTGCAGGTCCAATCCAGTGAGCATCTTCTAACCTATACAATAAGATAAGGAAGGTTGGCGCTAAACCAAATGATATAATATCCGCCAATGAGTCCAATTGTTTACCGAATTCACTGGTACATTGCAGTATTCTTGCCAGCAACCCATCGAGTACATCGCATATTGCCGCAAACAATATCATTAATAAAGCCAGGCTGTATCGTTCTTGAACCGTGAAATACAAAGATAGTGATCCAAGCCCCAAGTTTCCAAGTGTGCACATTGAAGGCAACCAATTCAATTTCATACGGTTTCACCCCTTTCATTGTAGTATTTTTTGTAGATCCGTTTAACCTTCAAAGGTCACAGTAAAGCTGACGCCGTTCTCCGTATTTTTCACTGTATAAAGACAAGCGTGCATATCTAGTATTCGCTTCGCAATGGAAAGCCCCAGACCTGTACCACCCGTCATTCGACTGCGAGACGGCTCAGACCGATAGAACCGTTCCCAAATTTGCTCCAGCTGATCTTCGGGGATGGATTCTCCTATATTTTGAACTGTGAATACAATAGTCTGGGCATGACTCTCAATATTGACAGTGATAGAACTTCTTTCTTCCGCATGTCTGATAGCATTGGTCATAAAATTCAGCACAACTTGTTCGATCCAGTTCATATCAGCATATATTGGTAATTCGTTCGCAGGAATAATGATGACCTCCAAATGTTTTTCACTCAGCAAGTGAACCAGCTTGTCCGTCACCTTTTCCGTCAGTTCACTTAACATGAAGGAAGTTTTCCGAAGTTTAATCGTGCCCGACTCCAACCGAGCTAAATCTAGCATGTTTTTAACAAGAAACTCCATTTTATCTGCTTCCTCAATAATCACCTTAATGTAGTGATCCTGCTTTCCGGCGCTAACACCGTCTTCTAATCCCTCCGCAAAACCTTTGATAATACTGAGCGGTGTCTTCAATTCATGGGAGGCATTAGCAAAAAAGTCCTGCTGCATGATCTCCATTCTTTGTTTCTGCTCCATATCCTCAACCAGCTGCTGGTTGGCCTCTCTTAACTCTCGTAAAGCAGAATCCAGACTTAGTGATAAGGTAAACATGCTATTAGAAAGACTGCCTAGCTCATCCTTCTGCCGAATCGATGTATCCCCTGTAAAGTCCAGAGAAACCATCCGTTTGGCTATGTTGTTTAACTTAATTAGCGGACGCGTGACCATTTTCGAAAAAAAGAGAGAAAGAACCAAAATCAGAACAATACCGCCTATTCCCAGATATAAAAAGAACCAACGCAACGCCTCGTTCGAATCCTTGACTTCCTGTAATGAGGTAACTGTGAATAGTAGTTCAATTTCTCCGTTACTTTGCTTAAGGGGCATGATAATCACAGAATTACGACTCCCACTCCAGGGAGCAATCCAGTCTTGCTTCTGCAATTTCAAATTTTTGAAGTCGTCTATCTGCGCCGGCGTCAAAGGAAACCATTCCTCTAGAGCCTCAAACAGTATGCCTTGGCGTGGATTCCATATTTTCATATCAGGCAGTACAATTTCTGCAACTGTACCAGATGCATGAATCATCCCGGTTTCTTCCGTCTCCCCTATTGTCCCGCTCCCTTTTTTTGTAATACTTATAGGGTAGAGTATAACGGGTGAAGAACTGTCTTCATCCAGAAGTTCACCTTCAACGCTCAACTGATCATCTACTTTTATGTTTGCTGCTCTAAGCGCATCCCCGTACTGATTCATGAATAGGGATAAAGAAACAACCATACTCTTTCCATCATCATCAATTAACTTTATATGAAATGGATCTTCCGAATTCATTTTTCCATCCAGCTTCAAAATAACCATTTGTGTTTTATTCCGCAGCATAAACCGAACAAGCTCCTGGGAGGTTCGAGTGCTTCCCCACGGCTCGCTTATATATCTTGCAGCAAAGCTCTTAAGATGTTTCTCCACGCGGTTCTCTTTTTGTTTTTGGTAGAAATTATCAAACAATAGCGTTTGGCTTAGAATGACCATCCCATAAAAGCAGAGGAAAAAGATAACAGTCATCACAAACAGTTTAAAGGTAATTCCGCGTCTTCTCATGCCTCTTCCTCAAACATGTACCCTGTACCAATCACCGTACGAATAAACCGAGATTCATACCCCAATTTACTTCTAAGCTTTTTAATATGACTGTCCACAACTCTGGAGTCTCCTTCAAATTCAATTCCCCAAATCCGACTAAGGATCGTATCCCTTGAAATGACAATCCCTTTATTTCGTATTAAAAGCCATAAAAGATCGTATTCCTTAGGGCTAAGCTCCACTTCCGCATCTTCTACCTCTAACCGATGAGCTAAGGTGTTAAACATCGCAGAACCAAATTTTATTATACTGGATTCAGGCTGATGGGTGCCTTCAACACGCTTCATAAGTGCATTTGCCCGGGCTACCAACACCTTTGGACTAAATGGCTTTGTAACATAATCATCCGCACCTAATTCAAATCCATAGATCTTGTCTTCATCTGTGGACTTGGCAGTTAACAATATGATTGGTATCGCTGATTTCTCACGAACTTCTCGGCACACTTCAAAGCCATTCATGGCAGGCATCATGATATCCAAAATCAGCAGATCCGGCAGCAGTGAGTCAAACCAAATCAATGCATCTTTTCCATTATCCGCTTCGAGCACTTCCCAATCATTCTGTATGAAATAATCAGACACCAGTTCACGAATACGAATTTCATCCTCAACGAGAAGAAGCTTCTTTTTCAATCTAGACCCCGCTTTCAAATCATTTATAAATATTAGCATAGTCGAACGCTATGTCCTTTATGTGTCCACAAAAAACTCCCCCTGTCATGAGCCATGCAGCTCTAGCAGGAGGAGTTCATTTCATCCCTGATCACCCGGAACAATACGTACTATTTTCAATAGGTTAATCTTTATCCTCGTCTTGTTCTGAAGAGGTTTCTTCATCCTCCACACGCGGTTCGTGATGAATATTAATTCTAGTAATCCGTAGTCTTGTCGATTCCTCTACTTCAAAAACAACATCTTCAACTTTAACTCGTTTACCCTTACTTGGATTACCTTCCAGCTCCTTAAACAACCAGCCACCTATGGAATCCACTTCATCATCTTCGATCACTACACCTGTAAGATCGTTGACATCTTCAATCAACATCCGGCCCTCAACGGAAATATACTCTCCATTACGTTCCACACTTGGACGCTCATCTTCGAACTCGTCATGAAGATCGCCTACGATTTCTTCCAGAATTTCTTCTGCTGTCAGTAGTCCGGCTGTACCGCCGTATTCATCAACAACTAGCGTTAGCTGAGCTTTATTCTTCTGCATAAATCGCAGTGTGTGGCTAATCTCCATCGATTCCGGTACGTTAAGGATCGGTCGAACCAAAGTCGTAAGATCATTCTGCTGCTCAGGTGGAGCAAACAACAGGTCGGTAATATGAATAAAACCGATAATACGGTCCTTATCTTCAAAGGCAACCGGATAACGTGAATGTCTCGTTTCGGTAATGATCTTCATGTTTTCTTCGAGCGAAAGATTACTGTACAGCACATCCATGTCCGTACGCGGCATCATAACTTCACGTGCGAGCAGATCAGAGAATTCAAAGATATTATCCATCAGCTTCATCTCATCTTTATCAATGACACCACTCTTAGCACTCTGATTCATCAGGATACGAATTTCCTCTTCTGAGTGGGCGGCTTCTCCCTCATTCGCAGGCTCAACACCCACTAAGCGAAGCAATGCGTTCGCCGATGCATTTAGTACCCAGATAAAAGGCATGAACAGATTATAGAAGAACATCAGAGGTGCCGAGAGCAATAGCGCAGACCCTTCTGTTCTTTGAATTGCAAGGGATTTCGGTGCAAGCTCCCCAAGTACAATATGTAAAAATGTAATAATTGAAAATCCAATAACAACAGAAACGGTAGAAATCAGAGTACCATCGGTAATTCCCATCTTATACATTAACGGTTCGACGAGCAGCTCAGAAATGGCCGGCTCACCGACCCAACCTAACCCCAGTGAGGCAAGTGTTATCCCGAATTGGGTGGCAGATAAGTACGAATCCAGTTTCTTATTGACCTTGAGTGCATATCCAGCCATTTTATTACCTTCACTGACAAGTTGGGTCAGACGAGACTGTCTGACCTTAACTAATGAGAACTCCGCTGCTACAAAAATACCGTTCAATAATACGAGCACCAGAACAAGCAAAAGATTAAGCATTAATCTCCCAACTTCAAATTCCGTATGCACCACGTTAACAACGCCTCATTTCTACAGATTGATCGCTTTTCTAGTTTTGAAGTCCACTTCCGGATAATACATATCCGCTACTAACAGGTTAGGTCCGCAACAACCAGCTGCATCACAGTAACAGTTTACCTTCTGGTTCAGCGGATGCTTCGTCTGCCAATCGATAAATATATCATCCAATTTTTGGTTATCTATGTTGCCAAAGGCTGCGATATCCGCGAAATCTGTAACAAAAACATCTCCAGTAAACATATTTACGTTCACACGATTCCGACCATCCGGATCATTACGAAGCGTAACATTCTTCTCTGCACGCATTCTACTTAGCAACTTCTGATCTTCTTCCAGGAAGCTACATGCAAAAAACGGAAGCGTGCCGAACAGCATCCATACCTCTGGATCACGCTGGTCCAGTAACGAATGGATCGCAGTCCGCATTTCATTTAAGGACAACACTGGCAGTGCGGAAGCAAAGCTTGAATTGTACATCGGATGAACCTCATGTCGTTTTGCTCCCATGTCAAGAATCAGCTTATGAATTTCAGGCAGCTTAGTGTGGGTACGGTAATTAATCATAGTTTCCGCAGAAATTAACATACCATCCTCACTTAACTGACGAGAGTTCTCAATCATTGTATTATATAACCGGTAAGCGGCTTCCTTGGCAACCGCATGACCACTGTTCGCAAAACCGACTTCATGAAAATCATCACCGTTCACATAATTAAATGAAATATGCATAACGTCCAGATAAGGAAGCAGCTTCTCATATCGGGAATATGGCATTGTCAGATTAGAATTAATTTGTGATCTGATTCCCCGCTCCTTGGCGTACTTCAACAATGGCACAATGATATTATCTACTGTTCCGGCGCGGAACATAGGCTCTCCGCCTGTAATACTAATGGTCTCCAGATGTTCAACTTCCTCTAAACGGTCTAGCATATTCTTAAGGGGTAGCATATCCCCTTCTCTAGAGGTTAGACTATCACCTACAGCACAGTGCTCGCATCGCATATTGCATAAATTGGTTACAGTGAATTCCACACTCGTTAGCACATGGCGGCCATGCTTACGTAGAGAAGTGATTGGATCCCATGGATCGTAACTTGGCGACAGCTCCCTCGGTGAAGATATTAATGGTCTTAAAACATTCATTTGTACTAGCTCCTTTAAATCTTATTCCTATTATTAACCCAAAATCATGAAGAAAGAACGATGACTTACCCTATATCATACCACGTTAGTCAAAAAAACTGCACTTTGGATGTCTTTCTGGCCGTCTTTACTTACCTTACATTTCAAAAAAATAAAAGCAGCGAGACGAAAAATAGGCTTCCGACATCTCTTCGGACAAGCCTAATCTTCTCTCCACGCTGCTATAAATAATCAATTTTGCGTTTCCAAAGAACCGCCTTGTTCTGCGACGTCAATAATAACAACGGAGAGGGCTTTACTAAGATCTCGTTCAAATGGTACGACTTTCTCTCCTTCAGCACCCGTAAGCACACGTATGGTGGGCCTGTGAGGCGTACTTGGATCTATTTTGACCACAACCCCGCTCTCACCCGTACTAAGCTTCACCGTAAGTCCCAGCGGATAGATAGCTACACGATCTCTAAACAACTCTAAATGCTTCTGCTCATACAAAGTACCGGAACCAACATAGAGGGCCTCAACGGCTTGATGTGGCAGCATAGCCTTTTTGTAGACTCTATTGGAGGTCATGGCATCGTAGGAGTCCGCTATACCCAGCCACTTGGCATATTCATGGATTTGGGGTCCTGTTAATCCCCGAGGATATCCGGAACCGTCGATGCGTTCATGATGCTGCAAGGCACAATGTGCTGCGAGCAGTGGGATATTCGGTTCCTCCTTTAGAATCTGAAACCCGATTTCGGTATGAGCCTGCATGTGGCGGAATTCTTCATCACTGAGCCTGCCGGGTTTCTGTACGATTTTTATCGGAATTTGTGTCTTCCCAATATCATGCAGCAGCGCGCCAAGCCCAATCACTCGAAGTTCCTCTTTGCTATACCCGTGAGCTATACCAAGCACTAAAGTGTACAAGCAGACATTCAGGGAATGGACATATAAATAGTTATCAGCAGTGTGCATATCCATCAGCATGATCATCGGATCTTCTTGCAAAGACATATCATCTAAAATATTATCCATGATCTTAGAAAATTTTTTGTCCAGATGATACAGACCCTTGGTAATTCCTGAAGCCCCAGACATATGCTGAAATTGATTACGAATCACCTTTAGGGCCTGATTGCGCGTCTCATCCTGTAGAATACTAGTAATCACAATATCGTCTGTGACAGAATCCTCTATGTAGATATAGCCGATGTCAATCCTTGCAAGACGCTTGATCAATGCATCCGTAAGCTCCACCCCATCCGCGAGTAGAGTTAGACCTTCATCATTATATATTTTTTTACCTAATTTCATGCCTGCTTGAAGCTGATTCACGGATACTAAACGCACTAAACTCACTCCTGCCTTTAACGGTAAAATACTATTCTGTATTGAAATCCTTGGGCAACACGCTTTGTCTATACCGTTTTGATGGACATTCAGACAGGTGTACCTTTAAGAAAATCAGATGTGTCTAGGTATATGCCAATGGACATTAACGCATAATAAACAACCAGAATACAGCAGCAAGTATGAATCGATAGATCGCAAAATGCGTTAATCTAATTTTCTGAATCAATTTCATAAACAAAATGACTACTATATACGCCACTACAAAAGAAATCAAAAATCCAATTACAAAATAACCAATCGACTCACTTGTGAAATCTTTATACGAATCCAGCAGTTCATATCCGGAAGCCGCACACATGATAGGAATCGCTATGAGGAAGGAAAAATCCGCAGAGGCCTTATAGCTGACCCCGCTTAACATCCCTCCAGAAATCGTAGACCCGGAGCGGGAGAATCCAGGCCAGAGGACCGAAATAATCTGATACAATCCAATCGCCAGCGCCTGTCCGTAAGACAAATCATCCAGTTCGTGAGCAGTAATCCGTATTTTGCGTCTGTTCACCCATTCTGCTACAATCATTAGAATCCCTCCGGCCACAAGCGCCCAGAGCACAGTGGAAGCACCAAAGAGACTTTTGATAAAATCACGGGCAAAAAATGCCACAGCAAGCGCTGGGGCAATCCCAAGAATCACATGAATTAAATTCAGACGGGATGCCGGCATAACGCCTCCACTGCCCGAACTACTACGTCCTATCCCTAGCAAATTAAGCACACGCTTGCGGTAAACAAGTGCAATCGCCAAAATCGCCCCTAGTTGAATTACAATTTCATAAGTCTTCATAATCGAATCTTGCTCAGCGAAACCCAATAGCTTCGTAGTCAAGATCATGTGCCCGGTCGAAGATACAGGAATAAATTCAGTGATCCCTTCGACAATTGCTAGAATAATAGCGGTAATCGTGTCCATAACTGTCCTCCTATTTTTGGAAATCTAGCACTGTTAAATCGAGCCTATAAGTGTAGATTATGAGCTGTTGGCCTTATTCAGACTTAGCCTCCCAGCGAGTAAGCAAGCATTCATCGAGGCTGTTTGGACGCTGTAACTCCATCCGCAAGAGATCGCGCAAAAAATGTGGTAATAGAAACAAAGCATCCTTCCCATTCGCGATCGTCTCATAGCCAGCCCTGAAAGTAAACATGTCCAGCGTACCAACATTATACTCTCTTTCATCCTCCAGTGGGTTTCCTTCGACAAAAACTGCAACACTCTTATCATACGGTATCTTTAGTGGGTCGTACAAGATTTTTAATCCATCTACTGCCAAACTGCCCAGATGAATCCCGCGGAAACCGTACCCGTAGATGACCTTATTATAAAATTCCTCTGTAAGGCTCTGTTCCAAAGCTGTGCGAATATCTTTACCCTTTAGCTTAATTATGCAAGTATTGATGGGAGAAGGACAAAGTGCGTGTAGCATCCCTGTCGTAACCTCGCCTTCCGGCAATGGTCCTAGCAGTTGACCCGTGTTAACTAATGACAAACTAGTTCCTGTAAATCTACGTACTGCTTGTGCCAGAAGATTGCCAAAAGGAGACTCTCCCTGCAAATCCAAAGGAAGCTCACGATCTGTAATCGCTACTACTGTCTGAAGAGATTCACGACCATGCTCCAAATGAATTGCGACGGCAGGACCTACAATCCCTTCCTTAAGTAAGGGGTCAATTGAAATACAACCACCTGTAACCAGGTAGAATTCAGCTTGTTCATCTCTCCGCTCAAATTGCAACTTCCCAAGATATCGCCCGAATTTCCCCGCTCCGCATACCGCTGTTCCGTTAATCATGAGCGGCTCTTCCAGCAAATGATGCGTATGTCCACCAAGAATGGCATGTACGCCCTCTAACCGTTCTGCCAGAATTTTATCCGTAGGAAGTCCGAGATGAGATAGAACGATTAAAATATCCACCTGTGGCGCTAAAAGTTGGCATTGTTCCCGGAGCGCAGTCTCAGGATCTAAAGCATCCCAGCCCAAAAGGGAATAGAACGAAGTAAATGCCGCTGTTGCTCCGGTCACTCCAATTCTAATTCCATCCTTCTCCAAGATCGCATGACACTTCATCCAGCTTGGTGGCTTTCCTGTCGAAGACTCTACAAAATTACAACAAACTACCGGACACTGTAACCCAGCAAAAATAGATGACAACATTTCCTGTGAGAACGTAAGTCCCTCATTATTGCCAATGGTTACAGCATCATATCCTGTTAAGTTTAATACGTCGATGTTAGCCTGACCCATAGTGCCTTCTGTTTCAACAGCTGCACGATCCATATGATCACCAATATCCAGCAGCAGTACAGGCTCTTCTCCCGCTGCAGCCCTTTGTGCGAATATTTCCGCTGCCATCGGACTTACCATTTCAAAATGGCTATGTATATCATTGGTATGAAGTATGGTCAGTCTTTGCGGCACATGCCCCATAAGCAACATTCCTCCTACCCTTGAGCTGCTCTTTAATGAAGCAGTCGGTGCGTGATCTTATAGAGCCTAGCATAACATTTTCAGACACATTATGGTATATTGAAGACATCAGATCATACATCAGAGGAGAATAAAAATGCATATTACTATCCGACTATTCGCGGGTCTGGCTGAGACAATCGGCTCTTCTTCTCTGTCCTTCCAAGCGACTGAGATTCCCTTAACAGCTAGCAAGCTGAAGGAGCTTCTATCTGCCTCTTATCCGAACGCAGCATCCCAAATTGGGGCTTCTTTAATTGCCATTGACCAAGAATATGCTCCTGATGATTCTATCATCACAGCGTCTTCCGAAGTCGCACTTATTCCTCCAGTTTCCGGGGGGGAGAATGGCACTATATATGAAACTTCTACTAATGGTCTCTACAGTATATCGGACCAGCCTTTAAATGCAGAGAAGCTTCTAAATGCTGTTCTTGACGTCGATCACGGAGCATCCTTAGTATTTATCGGCACTACACGTGAAATGACCGGTGAACAACGTACAACCGCACTTCATTATGAAGCCTATATTCCTATGGCCTTAAGTAAACTAGAGGAGATTGGTAAAGAGGTCAAGAACCGCTGGAGCGCAAACTGCGCCATATCTCACCGCATTGGGCATGTAGGTTTAAAGGAAGCAAGTGTTATCATTGCCATCTCCACACCCCATCGCGATACCTGTTACGAAGCCAGCCGCTTTGCCATTGAACGATTGAAACAGACGGTTCCCGTTTGGAAAAAAGACATTAATGAATCGGGCCAACATTGGGTGAACGCTGATCAAAAAGCTATCGATATAACCTCCAAATAATCTTTTCTCCTTTTTGATTGAAAAATCTGAACTTTGTTGATATTCTGGATAAAATCGGATAAAAGGTGGCATAGGCATTGAGAGTACACGTCTCGGATCTAAAACCTGGTAATCACCTTAACGCGGACGCGTATAGTTCTAGGGGTTTACATGTATTACCAAAAGGATCGCTGCTCCAAATAAATGATATTGCCAAGCTGATGCAGCTCGGAGTTGATTATGTTGATATCGAGACGTTAGAGGAAGAGGTATCACCCCTCAGCAGACCTTCAATTATTCAAACGGTGACCACTAGTTTTGATACCATGATTGACGGCTTCGAGTCTCTTTATATGGAAGCGTTATTAAAAGGAAGCTTCAACCAATCCGTGGTAAACGACATTCTTCAGCCTTCGCTTCAAACTTTGGACAAGCATAAAGATGTAGTGTCCCTCCTGCTTTTGCTAGATCGGGAAGATAACTATACCTACAATCACTCCCTTCAGGTAGGCATGCTCTCTTATTATATTGCGATATGGCTTGGTTATTCCAAACAAGAATGCTATGAAATTGGTCGTGCAGGATATTTGATTGATATTGGAAAATGTCGGATTTCACCCTCTCTCTTGAATAAACCAGGCAAGCTAACGCCAGATGAGTTCGAGGAAATCAAACTACATACAAAGTACGGCTACGAAATTATACGGAATTCCATGGACGATTCTTACACAGCTTTGGCTGCTCTCCAACATCATGAACGTGAGGACGGCTCTGGCTATCCGAGCGGTCTAACCAAAGCCGATATTCATCCTTATGCACAAATCGCAGCTGTAGCTGACATCTATAGTGCGATGACTTCTAAACGAGTCTATCAGTCGAAGCAAGAGCTTATTTCCGTCCTGCGTGAAATAAACAATCTAAGCTTCGGTAAACTGAATGCTAGAACGGTTCAAGCGTTTATCCAGCATTTAATGCCCAATTTCATCGGCAAGCGTGTGTTGCTGGACACAGGTGATATTGGCGTGATTATTATGAACAATATGGTCGATATTTTCCGTCCACTGGTAAAGATTGACGGAATGTTCGTGGATCTTTCCCGCGAACGGAACGTTGCCATTGTAGAAATTTATATGGACTAGGGCGCTTTGATCCCCCGTTTTCTTTAGGGGGGATCTTTTCTGTTGCATTTTGTGCAACAGAATTTATGTATATTGAGCTGGAATGTAGTTCTGTTGTATTTTGTGCAATCAATAATAGTAAAATGCCCTTTAATAGCACATTTTTTGAATAACAGTTGCACAGAGTGCAATAGATGTTATTTGGTGAGCGGTAAAGGAGCTTTCTATTGTAGATTACTGCAATAGAAAGCTCCGAATCCAGAATGCTAATTCCGTACCTTCCTTTATCAAACCTTCCTTTAAATATCCCACAGGTTCTCCCATTGCTCGAAATCCTTGATCATGATAGGAAGGTTACAAATGTATTCTCATGATGATTGAATTACAATTTTCTTGGCGAGACTAATATGTGGCTTAACTATTTCCAGGAGGTAAAATGTATGCTTCCAGTCCATGAACGTCTTGCCGAGCTATACACTCTAAGTCGTCTACGTCAGCTTACAGCCTCCGAAGAAACGGAACAACAGCAATGCCTTCAGGTGAATGCTACTTACTGCTTCGAGATGGCACGACTACAGAATGAAATACTGTTAGCGGAACAAACAACGGATACACAGTGGCATCAGGATATTTGTGCCCAAATGTTTGAGCTACGTATAACGGGTAGATTACCTAAACGCCCGAAATAATTGGATGTACGATATAAAACAGCCCACTCCTCATTTGCTTTCGCAAGGGGAATGGGCTGTTGTTCTTTGCTATAGAAAGCGGAACTGCGCTTCTATTAATCCGTTATACACACCATCACGTGATGTCAGTTCCCGGTGGGTTCCTTCTTCTTTAATCTCACCATGGTCCAGAACGACTATTTTATCCGCATGGCGAATGGTAGATAGTCTATGAGCGACGATAAAGGAGGTCCGGCCCTGAAGTAAGATTTTGAGTGCCTCTTGAATCTTCAGCTCCGTTTCTGTATCAATACTTGCCGTAGCTTCATCAAGGATCAGAATCCGTGGATTCGCCAATAATGCACGGGCAAAGGAGAGCAGCTGACGCTGTCCCATGGACAAGGCACTACCACGCTCTTCTACCTCTGTCTCATACCCGCCAGGAAGCTTCATAATAAAGTCATGGGCGTCTACTGCTTTCGCAGCATTTTCCACTTCTTCATCGGTAGCATCCAGTCGGCCAAATCGGATATTATCGCGAATCGTTCCTGAGAAGATGAAGGTGTCCTGCAGCACGATTCCGATCTGCCTTCTCAGACTATCTAGTGTAACTTCACGGATATCTTCACCGTCAATCGTAATTCTTCCGCTCTTAATATCATAGAACCGGCCAATCAGATTAATAATTGTACTTTTCCCTGAGCCAGTATGACCCACCAGCGCGATCGATTGCCCAGCTTTTACATCCAGATCGATGCCTTTTAAAGCCGCCCGACCTTTTTCATATTCAAAAACAACTTTATTAAAGGTAATATCTCCACGAATCATCCCTAGTGGTTTAGCCCCTGGATTATCTTGAACCGAAGGCTGCTCATCCAAATATTCAAAGATCCGTTCTGAGGAAGCCATCGCTACCAGGAGCTGGTTATACATCTGCCCCAGACGGTTGATCGGGTCCCAGAAGTTGCTGACATAAGAACTGAACGCTACCAGCAAACCGACAGTAAGCTCGCCAGATTGGATGAGATACGCTCCTAGCCAAAAGAGGATCATCGTTCCAAAACCACCAGTGATCTCGATCATCGGCCCGAAAGCTTGGTTCATCGCAGATGCTTTATTCCAGGACTTTTTGCTGTCTGTATTCATAAAATCGAAATAATTCATGTTTTCACGTTCTTGTGTATAGGCCTGTGTGACTCTGATCCCCTGAATCGATTCGTTTAAGTGAGAATTAATTCTAGAGTTCTTCATCCGCACATCCTGCCAAGCGATCCGAATCTTCTGACGCAGCTTAGTAGAAATAAAGAACATGATCGGAACCGTAACCATTACTGCAAGACCAAGTTTCCAGTTGATCAATAACAGAATAATGGTAATCCCCAAAAGCTGTACACAGTCAATCATCAGATTGACTACTCCGTTCGTGAACAAATCCTGCAGTGAGTTGATATCATTCGTTACACGTACTAATACCGAGCCTGCCGGGCGTTTATCGAAGAAGTTAAAAGAGAGCTTCTGAATATGCTTGAACAAGTCAGAACGCAAGTCATAAATGACTCTTTGTCCAATGATGTTCGTGTACTTAATCCGGTACACACCTGCAATCCATTGAATGAGATATAAGACAATGACACCTGCCGTAAGCGAATAAAGAAGTGTTAAGCTTGGATTCCCAACCTTAGGTGCTATAGCACGGTCGATAGCTAAACTTGTCAAGAAAGGAACGGTCAGCTTCGTAATGGTTCCCAGAATCATCATGATAGATACCAGTGGAAGCATCTGTTTGGCGTAAGGCTTCATATAGCTGAATAATCTGGTGAACTGCTTCCAGTCAAACGCTTTGTCGATAACATCATCGTCTTTGTACACGAAACGTTCATCAAGTGTCTTCTGCTCGGCTGCTTTACGCTTTGCTACCGTAGCGGTGTTCTGTTTGGCTTCAAGTTTCATATGCCTCACTCCTCCCCTCTTCCGGTAGCTCTGGCCAGATAGTCAGCATATTGTATCCGGTATACATCTTGGTATGGGCCCGGAACCTCAATTAGCTCCTGATGAGTACCACGCTGCTGAACATGACCTTCGTTCATGACAATGATCTGATCCGCATGTCGCAAGGAGGATATCCGATGGGCAATTATAAGTGTTGTACGCCCATTCATGACCTCCTGGAATCCCGCTTGAATCTCATGTTCCGTTTCCATATCGACCGCACTAGTCGCATCGTCGAGGATGAGAATACGCGGATTCTTAAGCAGGGCTCTTGCGATCGCAATCCGCTGCTTTTGTCCGCCAGAGAGCCCCATCCCGCGTTCACCCACTACAGTGTCATAGCCGTCTGCCATCTCCATGATGAAATCATGCGCCTTTGCCAGCTGTGCAGCACGGATAATCTCCTCCATGCTTACATTTTTCAAACCATATGAGATATTGTTGCGGATGGATGAGGAGAACAGGAATGTTTCCTGGAATACGGTGGCAATCTGTGACCGCAGACTGCGCACACTATATTCTCTAATATCAATGCCATCCAGCGTAATACTCCCTTCATTGACATCATAAGCACGCATCATCAGTTGAGTAATAGTGGATTTACCTGAACCTGTGCCTCCAAGAAATCCGATAATTTCACCTGATTTGGCTTCAAAATGGATGTCAGTAACAGCAGGCATTTTGTTCCCGTACGCAAAGGTGACATGATTAAAGGCAACGTCCCCTTTAACCTCGGAAGGCACCAGTTCACGGGCATCCTCTTTATCCTTCACATCAATTTTTTGATTAAGTACTTCAAGTACACGTTCTCCCGAAGCTTTGGACTGTGTATAGTTATTAATATGAAAGCCTAGCCCCCATACCGGTCCAATGATGTACCAAATCAAACTGAAGAAGGCAACCAATTCCCCTAGTGACATTTTCCCGTTAATGACAAGTGTACCACCTACGCCTAACAGGATAGCTATACTCACCGATGCTAAAAGCTCCATGACAGGAAAGAACTTACTCCAGAGCTCTGCGGCAAAAATCTGATTATTCTTATAACGTTCATTACGGTGTGAGAATTTCTCAACTTCGTGAGCCTCTCTAGCAAACGATTTGACAGTTCGCACACCCGTGATATTCTCCTGTACAGCCGTTGTCAGAGAACTCAGCGCAAGGCGCATCTCTTGGAAGGCCGGATGAATCTTGGACTCAAATCTTAAAGCTACTGCTGCCAGAAATGGCATAGTAATCAAAGTAACCAATGTTAGCTGCCAATTAATGGTGAACATCATAATAGAACCAAAGAACACCATAAAAAACACATTTAGCAACTGAGCAAAACCAAAACCGATAAAGTTCCGAATCGCTTCCAAATCCCCGGTCAGCCGGGACATCAGATCTCCTGTTTTCGCGGTATCATAATAACGGAAAGATAGAAATTGCAATTTCTCATAACAAGCGTTACGTAGCCGATATGCTAGAAAATTACCTAACCGCCCTCCGTAAAAACCATGTGCAAATTGCAGGCATGCTTTTACGATTACTACAGCTAACACACTGAGAGCCAACACAGGCACCTCTTTAAACTTGAGTGGAACAATTACTTCATCGATCAGCTTCCTTAACAAATTGGGGGTTATTAGCCCCACTGCAGTTGCGGCGGCCAAGCATACAATCGAAAGAATTAAATAATGCAGCTTCTCTCGGTAATAGCCTCGCAGTTGCCTGAGAACATCCATATCTCTCCTCCTTAAAGCTTTACGAAGTAAATCTGACCTTCGTAAGCATAGACTTAGCTTTACTTCGTAAAGCTATTTTTTAGCGCTTTCAATTTAGTGACTTTAAGCAGTGTATCATCCCTAATTTAAAGCGGCAAAGGGTAGAATTGAGCGTTTATCCTGTTATTTCGGAAAAAAGACCCATATATAGGTGATAAACGACCATCATTGTCTTAAAATACTCGAGTTTCCTCCTTAATGCTGTTGAATTAAGAAACATCATAATCCTTAATGTGACCGCCCCCTCCAAAAAAAACTTTTATCATGCTTTTTTGCATAAAATTTGGATTTTAGGCCTCTCAAATGAAAACCTCACTTCAATTTCCAATAAAAAAATACGTATACGAGTGACTTGAGCATAAAAGCATCAAGATCACTGCGAATACGTATTTTGTATTACTTATTAGAGTGAAGCCGGAACCTTGATAAATCAAGGTTAACCGATACTTCCCTCCATTTCGAATTTGATCAAACGGTTCATTTCGACTGCATATTCCATCGGCAGTTCTTTGGTGAACGGTTCGATGAAGCCCATAACGATCATTTGAGTTGCCTCAGCTTCTGTTAGGCCGCGGCTCATTAGATAGAACAGCTGCTCCTCAGAAACTTTGGATACCGTTGCTTCGTGCTCAAGAACGATGTTATCGTTCATGATTTCATTGTAAGGAATCGTATCCGAAGTGGATTCGTTATCCAAAATGAGTGTATCACATTTGATGTTCGATTTCGCACCTTCTGCCTGACGGCCGAAGGAAGCAAGACCACGATAAGTCACTTTACCGCCGTGCTTACTAATTGATTTCGATACAATGGTGGAAGTTGTGTCTGGAGCCAAATGGATCATCTTGGCGCCTGCATCCTGATGCTGGCCTTTACCCGCTACCGCGATGGACAGCACTGAACCTTTAGCTCCACGGCCTTTAAGAACAACCGCAGGGTATTTCATAGTCAGCTTGGAACCGATGTTGCCATCGACCCATTCCATCGTTGCATTCTCTTCTGCAACCGCACGTTTAGTAACGAGGTTGTAGATGTTTGGAGCCCAGTTCTGAATCGTAGTATAACGAACGCGTGAGTTCTTCATACACAAGATTTCAACAACCGCACTATGCAGAGAATTCGTGCTATAGATTGGCGCTGTACAACCTTCTACATAATGCACGAAGCTGTCTTCGTCAGCGAGGATCAAGGTACGCTCAAATTGTCCCATGTTCTCGGAGTTAATACGGAAGTAAGCCTGCAAAGGAACTTCACATTTCACACCTTTAGGAACGTAGATGAAGCTTCCGCCTGACCAAACTGCACTGTTAAGTGCTGCAAATTTATTATCGGTTGGAGGGATGATCGTCCCGAAGAACTTCTTAAGAAGTTCTGGATGTTCACGCAGTGCAGTATCGGTATCTGTAAAAATAACCCCTTGATCTTCAAGGCTCTTCTGCATGCTGTGGTATACAACCTCAGATTCATATTGTGCCGAGACGCCGGCGAGGAACTTCTGTTCCGCTTCAGGAATACCCAGCTTATCAAAGGTTTCCTTGATTTCGGAAGGAACTTCTTCCCAGGTCTTCCCTTGTTTCTCGGAAGGTCTTACATAATATTGAATATCCTCAAAATCTAAATCGTCCATATTGCCGCCCCATGTAGGCATTGGCATTTTACGGAACTGTTCAAGTGATTTTAAGCGGAAATCAAGCATCCACTGTGGTTCATTTTTGATTGCTGAAATTTCTTTAACAATTTCGGCCGTCAAACCTTTACCAGACTGGAATATCGACTTATGCTCATCACGGAACCCGTACTGGTATTCTTCCATATCAGGCGCTTTCTTAGCCATGGTGTCAGCCTCCTTGTTCTACTATTATTTATGTTGCTCTTCTTCGTCAATTCCTTTACGAAGTGCGTTCCAAGCCAGTGTTGCGCATTTGATCCGCGCAGGAAATTTATTCACACCCGATAGGGCTTCGATATCTTCATACTCTCCAAAATCCACATCTTCACCCTTCATCAGTAAGGAGAAGTTATCAGCTAGTTCAAGCGCACGTTCAACCGTTTGTCCTTTGATCGCCTCAGTCATCATCGAAGCCGATGACATACTGATCGAACAACCTTCACCGTTATAACGGGCATCTTTTACGATTCCATCCTCTACCTTAAGCTGAAGTGTAATACGGTCACCACAAGTTGGGTTATTCAGTTCAATTTTCAGAGCATCATCTTCAAATGAACCACGATTCCGAGGACTTTTATAATGATCCATAATTACGCGTCTGTACAAGTCATCCAAGTTCATAGCCGAAGTACTCCTTTGTCTTGATTAAAGCGTCCACCAGTCGATCTACATCCTGCTCGGTGTTATACAGGTAAAAGCTTGCACGTGCTGTTGAACTGGCTTCCAGCCAGCGCATCAGCGGCTGACAGCAGTGATGACCAGCACGGATGGCAATACCCTCCGCATCTAGTACTGTAGCGACATCATGCGGGTGAACGTCACCCAGATTAAAGGTGACAACGCCAACCTCACGATTGTGAGGACCATAAATAGTTAAACCATCTATTTCAGATAGACGTTGCTCTGCGTATGCTGCAAGCTGCTTCTCATGGCTGTGAATCGCATCCATGCCGATTTCTTGCAAGAAATCTACTGCCGCACCTAATCCAACAGCACCCGCAATGATCGGTGTGCCTCCCTCGAACTTCCAAGGGAGTTCCTTCCATGTCGATTCGTAGAGACCGACATCATCAATCATTTCGCCACCGAACTCAACAGGCTCCATAGCTTCCAAAAGTGCTCTTTTGCCGTACAAAGCTCCAATTCCAGTCGGTGCTAGCATTTTATGTCCGGAAAGTGCATAGAAATCACAATCCAGATCCTGCATATCAACCTTCATATGAGGTGTGCTCTGTGCGCCGTCTACGACAATTACCGCACCGTTACGATGAGCAATTGCCGCAAGCTCTTTAATCGGATGAGTTACTCCCATAACATTAGATACATAAGCGATAGCAACGATCTTAGTTTTATCCGTAATCGTCTTCTCAGCATCTTGAAGCGTAATCGTTCCGTCAGGTTGCAACGGTATATATTTTAAAGTAGCACCTGTCTTCTTAGCTAGCTGCTGCCAAGGGATCAAATTACTATGATGCTCCATCAGGGTGATGACAATTTCATCGCCTTCACCCACTGCAGATGGCCCGTAAGAAGAGGCAACAAGATTTAGGGCAGTGGTTGTGCCGCGCGTAAAGATGATTTCTTTAGTGCTGCGGGCGTTAATAAACTTAGCTAGCTTCTCCCGGGCTCCCTCGTAGGCATCTGTTGCACGGCTGCCTAGAGTATGGACGCCACGGTGTACGTTGGCGTTATCCCACTCATAATACGACTTGACCGCCTCAATCACTTGACGAGGCTTCTGTGAAGTAGCAGCACTGTCCAGATAGACCAGTGGATGTCCGTTCACATTCTGGTTCAGTATGGGAAATTGCTCCCGGATGGCATTGCTAATCATTGACCTAACTTCCTTTCCACAAGAGATTGGAGCTGATTGCGCAGTCCCTCTAGTGGAATTTGCGACACAACAGGAGCCAAGAAGCCATAGATGATCAGAGTTTCTGCATCATGCCGTGTAATTCCGCGGGACATCAGGTAAAAGACTTGCTCGTGATTGACCTGTCCTACGGAAGCGGCATGGCCTGCTGTAACATCATCTTCATCAATCAGCAGGATCGGATTGGCGTCACCACGGGCTTTTGGACTCAGCATCAATACTTTCTCCGTTTGCTGACCGTCGGCTCTTGTAGCACCTTTCTCGATCTTGGTAATTCCGTTGATGATAGAAGTCGCATTATCACGCATAACCGCACGAGTGATCATGTCACTTGGGGTATTTTTGCCGAAATGCTGAGCTTGAGTAGTGTAATTCAGTTTCTGTGATCCCGTACCCACAGCAATTACTTTAGCATCCGAGCTAGAGCCATTACCTTTAAGCACAGACTTGGTATCACTTGCTGTATCACCATAGTTCATCTCTCCAACAATCCATTCGATCGTTCCGTCATTCTCAACAACAGCGCGGCGGTAAGTCACATCTGTTGTATCCACGCCCAGCTGATGCACTGTAGCATAACGTACTTTAGCGCCTGCACCCACGAATACTTCTACAGCACCATTGTGCAAGCCAGCTTCCTCTTTATCCGACACATAGTTGTCTACGTATGTCAGGGAACTATTAGTATCCGCTACAACAAGAATGTGAGGAACAAACGAAGCTTCCGCATCATCTGTTAACAGCACCGCCTGAAGTGGAGTTTCAACCACTACATTCTTAGGAACATAGAGGAATACTCCACCGTTCCATAATGCTGCATGAAGCGCAGCGATTGAATGCTCGTCAGGTTGAATTGCCTTATGCAGGTACCGTTGTACCAAATCTCCATGCTCTTTAACAGCTGTTTGCAGATCGGTAAAAATAACACCCTGTGCTGCAAGTTCAGGCGCTAGTCGTGTATATACTGCACCAGAGTTACGTTGAATAATCAGACTGCCTTCTTCCTGATCCTTGATCAAGGAGGAAATGGAAGCAGGTGCATCCTTCAGTGAAGCAATGGTTTCGCTTGCTTTGAAGCTACCATAATTGTTCACATTCCAACGATCGATCCGTGTCTTCTCTAATTTAGGCAGTGTCAGAGTAGCTGCCAGTTCAAGTGCTTTCAAGCGGCTTTCTTTCAGCCAACCCGGTTCGCCGCTACTATGCGATAATTCGCTCAAGCGCTCGGCATCCACCGGAAGAATGGTCTGTGTCGTCATAAGTGTTCTCCTCCTTCCTGGCGTTTCTTACGCGTCTTGCCCTACTGTTTCGTCTTCGATTCCGAGTTCTTCTTTAATCCACTCGTAGCCTTCAGCTTCCAGACGTTGTGCAAGCTCAGGACCACCGGATTTGACAATTCTACCTTGCATCATAACATGTACAAAATCAGGTTTGATGTAGTTCAAGAGACGTTGATAGTGGGTAATAACCAGGAAGCCGCGATCTTCACTCCGCATGGAGTTTACGCCTTCGGCAACAATTTTCAAAGCATCAATATCAAGACCAGAGTCAATTTCGTCCAGAATCACGATTTTTGGATCTAGCATCATCATTTGTAGAATTTCGTTACGTTTCTTCTCACCACCGGAGAAGCCTTCGTTCAGGTAACGGTGTAGGAACTCAGGATTCATGTCCAGTTCTTTCATCTTCGCTTCCATAAGACGGATAAAACGAATCAAAGAAATTTCGCTTCCCTCTTCACGACGGGCATTAATGGCAGAGCGCAAGAAATCGGAGTTTGTTACTCCAGAAATTTCACTTGGGTATTGCATAGCAAGGAAAAGACCTGCACGTGCGCGTTCATCAACCGCCATCTCCAGAAGATCTTCACCTTCAAGTGTTGCTGTTCCTTCAGTCACTTCATATTTAGGGTGACCCATAAGAGCTGACGCCAAGGTACTTTTACCTGTACCGTTTGGTCCCATAATGGCGTGAATTTCGCCACCTTTCATTTGAAGGTTAATCCCCTTCAAAATCTCTTTTCCCTCAATCGTCGCTTTAAGTCCCTCAATGACAAAATCTGCTGCCATAATATTATTCCCTCCATTGATCGATTTGCGAAATCAAAAGTTGTATTGAAACAGGATGATCCTGATTCCCAGCACAATTAGATTCTATATCACATTATAATTATTATAAATTGAATCACAATGATTATCAATGATTCTCAACAATTTTATAACAAAGCCTGTTTTTTTACAAATATCTCTTTTTATTTTGCCTATGATATACCGCATAATTTCGCTATTTTTAGCGTTGACTCCAAGTACAACACAATGATGATCAGGTTAACGCAAAAAATAAGACCTCCCGCAGGAAGCCTTATTTCATGCGCTTTATCGTTTAGCTAAGAAAGGAACGCAGCATCCATTGATGTTTCTCAAGATCACCACGAATTTTAATAAACATGTCGGAGGTTGGCTGATCCTTAATTTCCTCAGCAAGCTCAATGCCTTCTGTCAACTCTTCAGAAATAGTAGCGAAGTCTTCAATCAGAGACTGGACCATTCCACGTGTATCCTCTTTACCCGTAGCTTCTTGAATCGTTGCCAATTCCAGATATTCTTTCATCGTCGCAGCGGGACTTCCCTTGATGCTTAGCAGACGCTCTGCAACTTCATCCATTTGCAGCGTCACTTCATTATATAGATCCTCAAATTTCACGTGAAGAGAGAAGAATTGTTCTCCTTTTACGTACCAATGAAAATTATGGATTTTAACGTACAGTACATTCAAGTTAGCAACCTGACGATTCATAATTTGTTCCAATGAAGTTGTATTTACTTTATTAGATGCTTTAGCCATGAGATGATCCCATCCTTATCCTTTATATTTACCGGGCTGCTTAATCCTTCGTCCGGCAGCAACTTGTCTATTCTTAATTTACCCCTTAGCATGTAAGACGAAACAAGAAGTACCCTTCCATAAAATCTCTGTTTCAATTATTCACACTAGAGACGCTCTCTATAATGTTCAATTTGTGATTCTTGCCAAAAAAACACAAGAGGCCATTGGCCTCTTGTGTTTTGGATTTTGTAAGATGGTTCAGTCAGACCATAAGAAGTAAGGCATCCGCACCCGTCATGCCGGGTACGATACCTAGACGCTCCGCTTCAATGGTAACCGACTCCAATGGGGCAGCTAACAGCTGGGACAGCGTACGTACACCAACCGCCCTGGCTGCGATAATATTCCGATCACTGAGCTTTTCATTGAGCAAACCAACATCCAGCGCACCACACATTATATACCCTCGGCTTGTGTTGATTGAGAGCAGCGTTGTTTTCGGAAGCTTAACCTCTACCCCGATCAGCGTATGTTCACCTACGATAATGGGCTCCATAGTAACCAATAGCAGCACCTCCTTTATTCACCAACCACGATGTATATGTATGCTTCACTCCCTGCTGATGTGCAGTTGGTAGTCCTAGGCTTTTCGTAAAAAACACAGTACCTTGGTCCCATTTTCTCTAATGTCAGGTATATGATTATTACTTGTTTAATGTTATAGTTTATTTACATTCTTATAATTGTAAAGAAATGTTCAAACGAAAAGCTGGGGGATCTATGGACGAGAAACTACAACACACAGACGGCAACTATTTATTTAATGTCGACATCCTGATTAATGCCCGTACCAACCCGCTTGCATTGCAATATCTGCTTGAAATGTTGAACAATAATGACAAAATCACAGATTTCAACATTAACTCCGGTCTTGAATTAGGGAGAACCATTGACAGCTTGCTTCGTTCTGCCAAACTAGCCTTGAATCAAAGCTCTGCTCCTCCCACTTCATTTAAGCTGCCTCCAAAGACCGCTAAAAAGCAGCTCAATAAACCGATAGATAAACAGGCAGAATTGCCTGCACAGCAGTCAGCTATTGAGACGCCAGCTGATGCATACGGGAAAATTCGACAGTATATTCAGAACAACCAATTAGTACGCTTACGAGCGAATCGGTACGGAAAACAAGTGTCCATGCCCTGTCGTATTTTAAATTTTGATGAAGCGGCCAACTCAATTAGTGTCTATCACGTGGATGAGAAACAGGTATACAGCTTTAATTTAAATGAGATCGACGAATTCCTGTAAACGTATACGTTACATAAATAAGCATCCGCCCCTAAAAGGAACGGATGCTTATTTATCAACTTCTTTAATTTGATCGCTTAGGATGCCTCTTTGCTGCGTGAGAATGCTTCCACAGCCAAACACAACCAGCCTGCTATGAAGCATACACCACCAATAGGTGTAATCGCTCCAAGCACCTTAATCCCGGAAATACTTAGTACATACAAGCTGCCCGAGAACAAAATCGTGCCTGCTATTAATAGCCTTCCTGCCCAGCGTAACCGGGTGCTTTCTCCCCATTGACCCACAGCCAGCGCTATCAGAATTACACCCAGCGCATGTACCAAATGATACTGTACACCCGTCTCATATACCTTCATATATTCTTCGCTAATAACAGGTTTTAATAAATGAGCGCCAAAAGCGCCTATTCCTACTGCCAGCATTGCTAGCACAGCCCCCCAGGCCATAAGTTTCCGTTGCATGCGATTACAACTCCTTAATATTAGACTTCTTCTATCATAAACGATTACCGATTGCTTTTTCCAGCAGCCATTTACGAATTAGCCACAATCAGGGGTTGCTTTTTTAGCATCAATATGAAAAAGTGGATATAAACAACATTTCATTCTTATCTCTCAAGGAGTGCAACCTATGAACCTTAATTCTCTCTCAAAATCTGACGCGCCTACAGCAGAGGTAGGAAATACCCAACCTGATCTGAGCCAACCAAGTGCTGGTTCGTCGTCTTCGTACCAGAAAGCAGATCATGATCTACAACACTCTGGACCTGGTATTGCTTCTTTCATCATCAGCCTCGTGACCATAATGGGTTATGCAGCTCTCTTCATCTTCATTATTATGAAGGCTTCTTCCATGGTTAACGAGAACTCGAATCTACTAGCCGAATCCTCGCAGTCCATCATGCTTCTTGGAATGACTGTTATTATTCTTTCAGCTCTTAATGTAATTGGTGTTGTCATCGGCATTATTGGACTTTCCATCCGGAAGAGACGTAAAGTGTTCGGTATCATAGGCACAATCATTAATGGTGTGATTCTCTTACTCTTTATGTTGCTTATTACTATTTTCTTAGTCAATGCCGGGACGTTATAACGTTTCTATCAGATTCCATAATAAAAGGGCTGTTCCTGAATTTAATCAGGGCAGCCCTTTTATTATTCCTATAATGATAAAGTTCTTTATTTTGCAAGGGATAGTTTCGAAAGGATCCGCTGTTTAACTGTAGCATCGCCATCCACTGCTTTTTCTACATATTCAAAAACTACAGCATCATCCGTATTTAACTTCTCAAGAACGCTCTCCATACCAGCTGTGATCTCAAAAGCCGTAGGACCTTCTTTGGTCTCAATCTCAACAGAATGACTATCTATTTGTCCGACGTAAACGCCTGTTCCTTTAAGAATTTTGGCTTCTGGATTTGTAGTAGGTTTGGGCGCTGGAGTACTAGGATTCTCTGTGGGTGCAGTTGTACTCGTACTTTCTGTAGGTACGGGTGTGCTTGTGCTCTCCTCTGTTGGTACTGGAGAAGCTGTTGCAGTTGGTTCTGCAGACGGCTGTGCCGAATTATTAGTAGCGCCGCAAGCGGTTAGGGCTAGTGTTAATGCTGCTATTGCAGCTATGGCGGGTAAGGAACGTTGTTTTTTCATGGTGATTGCCTCCTCTATGTTTAGCGGTTATTTTCAAAGTCATTTTGACAAGCCTACTCTATAAACGTTTTCAACTCTGCTAAGGTTTCATAATACATTACTTTTTAATAACTTCCATTTTTTAATAGGCATCCGCCGGATGCAGGCTGAAGCGAGATTAATACAATAGTGTTGAGCCTGATTTATCCCTAAGGAGTGGTCCCCTTGAGAATCGATATCGGCTGCGGATCCAGTAAAGAAGCAGGTTATCTCGGGATCGATCGTATCGCGGGTCCCGAGGTGGATATTGTCTGTGACATTAGCCAAGGCATCCCTTTACCGGACAATACCGCTGAGTTTGTAATGGCTAGTCGTGTACTACCCTATATCGACGATTTATCCGCGGCTATGTCGGAAATTCACAGAATTTGCATCCACAAAGCCATTGTTTGTATTCTGGCCCCGTATGCCCACAGTTTTGTTCATATGTCCAATCCTTCCTTTAAGCAGAAGTTTGATGAATATACTCCGAGGTATTTCACAGGATCCTTTTTTCAGCCCCCGTCCGGTCCAGTATGCCCATCGATTCCTGACTATCCAATCCCTGTGCCGCCGTTCGATTTTCGGTTAATGCGGATGGAGCTTTTCTATCAATACCCTTATGAAGATCCACTTTATGAAACAGAAGAACTAGAAATACTAAAGACGCTTCAAGCCAATGTTGTGCATGAGATCATGTACCATTTCACCGTAATCAAGGCAGAAATTTCTATTCATGAGCTGGAAATGATGAGTAGAGGGCATTACGCTGAACCCCGTGTTCTTATGAAACGCAGGCTAAAATCACACGATAGACAAAATTTCCTATAATTTATTGATGGGACATACAATTATACCCGAATTACATCATAGGCTAACATACAGGTATTAACTGTGCCGTCCTGATTATGGGACGGTACACTTTTTTAAAAGCAAATTAACCTCGAAGGAGGTGAGAATCATTCCACTAGTCGTACGGGCAACGATCAATGCGACCGGTGCTATCACATTTACGGGCAACACACTTGGACTTAGTCGCTCCGATACGGTCGGAGTGCCAGGGACACTAGACAGCATCGGCGGTTTCACTACTGTTAACACTACATCTATTTTTGGCACCTATCCCAATGGAACTACAAGTCTTTATACGAGCAACAGTTCATCCGCTATACTGGTCCTGCCATCAGGCAGCACTGTGCTATATGCAGAGCTGATATGGGGCGGAACCTATATCAATGGAACCGTAAACCTCAGTGCAGCAATAAACAACCCTGTCTCTTTGATAAATCCTGCCGGGAGTACGTTCAGCATAACTCCCGATGCAGCAACTAATAATACTGTTGATTTAGGAAATGGCGCATCTGCATATGTTCGTTCTGCTAATGTCACCAGTATTATTTCACAAGGCGGTGCCGGAACCTACACCACTGGTGGTGTAGTTGGCACGATCGTTATTCCTAGTGATTCCACAGCTAACCATGCGGGCTGGACACTTGGTGTAATCTATCAAAATACATCCTTGCCCTTCCGTAATATGTCCTTACGGGCAGGTGCAATACTTGTACAGGCAACTTCAGCACCAGTCTCTACTACAATAACAGGCTTTGCAACTCCAATTACAGGTGCACTTGGAGGTAGGGCACTATTTAGCGCACAGGAGGGTGATGCGAACCGTTCGGGAGACCAGGCATTGTTCGGGCCTACATCAACAACGCTCGTAGCTTTATCAGGACCCAATAACTTTGCCAACAACTTCTTCGCTTCACAGATTAACAACGATCTAGGTGTACTGGATACCACTGGAACATTCGGAAATCGCAATCAAACAAACGGAAATCCCGGCACCAACATCATCGGTGGCCGACAAGGCTGGGACATTACTAATGTCGACGTGTCAGCCAGACTTGCAAATAATCAGTCTTCAGCGATTTTACAATTAACTACCTCCGGTGATGCTTATGTACTTAATGGAAATGCCATACAAGTAGATATTAATGCACCTAAAATAAACGTTACTAAAAGTGCCAATGTGTCCGGTCCGATTGTCGGAGATACGGTAACTTACACTGTAATCGTCAGTAATACTGGAACAGCGAGTGCGGCTAGCGTCGTTTTATCAGATGCGCTGCCAGCAGGATCGACCTTTGTCACCGGAAGCGTTGTAGTGGCCGGCGTCGCAAGGCCCACCTTTGACATTACAGCAGGAATCTCTTTGGGGTCATTGGCTCTGAGCACTTCAATAACGGTTACATATCAAGCTAAAGTCACTTCATTACCACCAAGTCCGCAGAATATCTCTAACACCGCAAATGCTGCTTTTACATTTCAAAGTGTAGCTGGCGGTTCTATCATGACGGGGGTCATTCCATCCAATACGGTAACTTTACCCGTATATTCGCCCATCCTTAACATTGTAAAATCAGCAAATACTGCAAATGCGACCGTCGGAGATCAAATTACCTATACACTTCAAATCACCAACACTGGTAATATCGGTGCGCTAACAACAGTTACGGATAATATTCCTACGGGGAGCTCTTATGTTGCAGGTAGCTTTACCGTCAATGGATCTCCTGTCGCTGGAAATCCAGCTACAGGAATTGCTATTGGGACGATCGCTGCTGGAGGCAGCTCTACTGTTCAATTTCGTGTCTTAGTCAACAGCCTTCCATCTCCACCGCAACTGGTCGACCAAGCAAGCGCTGCTTATACCTTTCAGGTTCCAGATGGGCGAATTATTGCTGGATCAGCCTCATCCAATACTTTGTCTATTCCAGTGAGACTCCCTAATGTTGCCGTGGTCAAAAGCGCAGGATTTGCAGATGTCGCTGTTGGCGATACACTCCTTTATACCTCCGTTATCACTAACAACGGGATCGAAGCAGTTACTAATGTCATCCTTACAGACACCATACCCACTGGGACTTCACTGGTTTCGGGAAGTGTTACAGTTGCAGGGACGTCACAACCCTCTGCAAATCCAGGAACAGGTATTACTGTTGGTTCAATCGCTGCAGGGAGTTCGGTTACCGTCACCTTTCAGGTCAATGTTATCTCATTGCCTAGTCCAGCACAGCTATTAAACAAGTCTACAGCATCCTACAGTTCAGGAGCCTTTACTGGTATTTCACTTTCCAACACAACTACGACTCCAGTATATCAACCCAGCATTCAAATTGTTAAAAGCTCGAACACCGCTAGTGCAACCGTAGGTGGCAATGTTCTTTATACGTTAAATGTTCAAAATTCTGGAAATATTGGAGCTGCTGTAACCTTAACCGACAATATTCCCTCAGGGGCTACCTTTGTATCGGGTAGTGTGACTGTAAACGGAGTCGCACGACCAACAGATTCTCCACTTACAGGCATTAATCTAGGTACAGTGGCCTTAGGAACTGTTGTGCCCGTAACATTTCTAGTCACTGTCCAATCTCTTCCTTCACCACCTGTTCTGAACAATCTAGCCAGTAGCAGTTACACCTACCAATTACCAAGCGGCAGATCCTTATCCGGAACTAGCCAATCAAACACCGTCAGCATCCCTGTCTCTGCCCCTAATGTTACGCTAAGCAAAACCGCAAGCGTTGCAGATGTCGCAGTCGGAGAGAATCTGACTTACACAATCACAGTGTCCAACACAAGTAGCGTAGCTGTGAGTAACATCGTCGTCTCTGACCCCATTCCTACTGGAGGCACCTTTGTAGCAGGTAGCGTTATTGTTGGCGGCTCATCGGTGCCAGCCGCAAATCCAAATACAGGAATATCTATTAGTAGTATCGCTGCAGGCAACTCTACAACACTTTCTTTTAAAGTGAACGTTTCTTCTTTACCAAATCCAGCACAGTTTGCAAACAGAGCCAGCGCTTCTTTCACCTCCGGTGCCTTTACCGGTTCCTCACTCTCGAATACAGTAGTAACTCCTGTTTATCAACCGATCATTAGTATGGTCAAAAGCGCGAATACAGCTCAGGCATCCGTTGGGGGATCTTTGTCTTACTCGATCCTCATTAGCAATACAGGAAATATTGCAACCACACTACTATTGACTGATACGCTTCCACCCCAAGCTGTATTTAACGCTAATAGTGTAATCATAGGTGGAACACCTTTACCCGGCTACAATCCTGTAACCGGCATTCCTGTAGGCCCATTGGCACCAGGTGACAGTGTGTCCGTAAGCTTTCTGGTCACGATAACTGCATTACCACCTACACAGGTGTTGCTAAACTCCGCTTCAGCAACATATAGCTACACCCTCCCAGATGGGCGTCAACTTGGAGGAAATGTAGTGTCGAATACGCTCTCTGTCCCTGTTTCTGCACCTAACGTCAGTGTCATTAAAAGCGTGAATGCTACTGACGCCGTTACAGGTGATATCCTTACATTCACCTCTGTATTGACGAACAACAGTATTGCTACAGTTAGCAACATCATTCTCAGCGATCCACTGCCTGAGAATGCAGCTTTTATTCCCGGAACCGTAATTGTAGGCGGCATTACCCAGCCGCTAGCAGTTCCGTCCGCCGGCATTCCAATCGGTAGTCTGGGTCCAGGCGCCACAGCTACCGTAACATTCGAGGTGAGGATAACGATGCCGATACCATCACAGATTAATAATCAGTCATCCGTCAGTTTTACATCCGGTGTATTCTCCGGTTCTTCTTCATCTAACATTACTAGCACACCAGTCACTCAACCACAGATCTCCTTATTAAAAAGTGCAGTCGATGGAGATGGAGATGCCGATGCACTGGTTGTAGGTGATACAGTCATCTACACGGTGGTTGTAAGTAATACAGGTAATCTTGCTGCAAATGTAACTTTAACCGATAACATTCCTGTTGGAACTGTCTTTAATCCTAACAGTGTTATTGTAGGAGGCATGCCGCAGCCAGGTGCAGCGCCCGATACCGGCATAGCTGTAGGCAGTGTGGCGCCGGGGGCCAGTATCCCTGTTAGCTTCTCTGTTAATATCGTGACGCTGCCATCACCACAACAAATCAGCAATCAAGCTTCTGCAAGCTTTACCTTTACCCCTCCTGACGGTAGACCTTTAAGCGGAACTGCTGTATCTAATACAGTCACACTACAAGTCTCAGCTCCTAACATCATCGTTGCCAAAAGCTCAACCTCAACTTCCGTAGCGATCGGAGATACGGTCACTTATAACGTAAATATTACAAATAGCGGTATAGAAGCTGTCAATAGCGTAATACTTAATGATCCAACACCAACCGGTGCTGCTTTTGTAACAGGTAGCGTATCCGTGAATGGAGTGCCTTTTCCAAACCTGAACCCTTCTTCGGGGATATCAATTGGTACCCTAGCGCCTGGAGCTTCGACTCTAGTTGCATACAGTGTTATCGTGACCTCTGTTCCTCCTACTGCTTCACTTATCAATAAGGCATCTGTAACCTTTACATCAGGTGTTTTTTCCGGTTCGACTTTCTCCAATACAGTTACCATTCCTGTTTACCAGCCGAACATCTCGGTCGTCAAAACAGCAAGTACGAATAACGCTACAACAGGTGACGCTGTTAGCTACACCCTGACCGTGAGCAACACAGGTAACTATCCGGCAAGCTTAATCATTACGGACAATATTCCTGCGGGTACTACCTTCGTTCCGAATAGTGTACTCATTAATGGACTCCCCTTAGCGCAAGCGGATCCATCTACGGGGATTCCAGCTGGAGTTATTGCACCCGGTGCCACTACTGCAGTAGTATTCACTGTTGATATCACCTCACTGCCCAATCCTCAGCAGTTGGTCAATCAGGGTACCGTAGCCTATAGCTTCACATTGCCTGACGGCCGCACACTTGGTAGTTCCGTCCTATCCAATACAATTACTATCCCTGTCTCTTCACCAAATCTGGCTGTAGTAAAATCTACACCTACCACATCAACAACGGTGGGTGATACGATTACCTATACGGTTACGATTACCAATAACGGAATTGAAACGGTGAATAACGCCGTCTTCACGGATGCCCTTCCTGCGGGTACTACATTTGTATCCGGCAGTGTTCTTGTTAATGGTGTGCCTCGTGCGGGGGGCAGCCCTGCCACGGGGGTAACCTTAGGCAGTATCGCACCAGGGGTAACCGTAACTGTAGCCTTCACGGTGAACACAGTCTCATTGCCGCCTTCAGGTCTACTAAATAACCAGTCAACCGTTAGCTTCACCTCAGGAGTACTCTCTAATGTAGCCTTTTCTAACATTGTATCAACGCCTATTTATTTACCGATTCTAGCCGCAGCAAAAAGCTCCAATACAGTTCAAGCGACCGTCGGTGATACCATAACCTATACAATTAACGTAACCAATACAGGGAATTACGGGGCTTTAGCTACTCTAAGTGATACCATCCCTTCCGGAACGACTTTTGTGCCTAATAGCGTACTTATTCAAGGCGCTCCGGCTCCAGGAGCAGATCCTGCAGCTGGCATTCCACTTGGTGTAATATCCGCAGGTGCAACACTGTCTGTCATGTTCTCAGTACTCATTACAACACTGCCAGCAAGCCAGCAGCTGATAAACCAAGCTTCCGTAGCCTTTGCTTACACCTTGCCTGATGGTCGGACATTTAACAGTTCGATCAATTCCAATTCGACTTCGATTTCCGTATCTTCACCAAATGTCATCGTAACTAAGTCTTCACCAGCTACAGATGCCGTTGTTGGCGATACTATTACCTACAACATGACGGTTACCAATAGTGGAATAGCCAACATCAACAACGTAAATATTAGTGATCCAATACCGGCTGGATCTACATTTGTCACTGGGAGTGTGCTCGTTGATGGTATTCCACATCTTAATGCCAATCCTGCGAATGGCATCTCACTCGGCACCATTGCACCGGGCGTTTCAGTCAATATCTCGTTCAACACTATCGTCAATGTGCTGCCTAATCCTGCTACGTTAACCGACCAAGCTTCCGTAAGCTTCACATCTGGGGCATTCTCAGGATCTTCATTCTCTAATACGCTTGTTATTCCTGTTTATCAGCCTATCATCGTTGTTATCAAAGGTGCGGATAGAACTGCTGCAACTGTCGGAGATACGATTACGTACTCCCTGAATGTAACGAATACTGGTAATCTCACAGCAAATGTAGTCGTAACTGATACGATTCCTAGCGGAGCTATCTTTGTTCCAAATAGCGTACTTGTTAACGGAGTGCCGCAACCAGGATCCGACCCGTCTACTGGATTAAATATTGGAGCAGTTGCTCCGGGAAGCACAATAACAGTGACCATAACCCTTCAGGTTACAGTAGCTTCTCTTCCGTCACCGCAGCAGTTAGTCAATCAAGCTTCATCAACGTTCTCGTTCACACCACCAGATGGTCGTCTACTCACTGGAACTTCAGTTTCGAACGTCTTAATTATCCCTGTTTCTTCTCCGGATGTAAGTGTCGTTAAGAGCACTGCCTCTGTAGATGCTGTGGTCGGCGACATCATCACTTATACAATTGTTGTTACCAATTTGGGAATTTCACCTGTGAATAACGTCATCATGGTTGACCCTATCCCAGCAGGCAGCCAGTTTGTAACAGGCAGCATCACTGTAGACGGAACCCCACGACCTAATGGCAGCCCGGCTTCCGGTATTGCCATCGGAACGATTGCTGCTGGTGCTTCCTCAACCATCACCTTCCAGGTTCAGGTAGTAGCGTTATGATTCCCGGCTCACGTACCCAGCCTGTCGTAACCAATCAATCTATGGTACTCTTCAACTCGGCAGCGGGTGTTGACGGCATTGTCTATTCCAATACCGTTAACACCCCGGTCGTGGGCCCCGTGCTTTCATTGCTGAAGAGTACAGACAAGTCCCATGCCTCATTAGGTGACACTCTAGTGTATACCATTACAGCTTCCAACAATGGGAACACAGAAGCTGTGGTAACTGTGTACGACACTCTTCCAGAGGGTGTATCCTTTATTTCTAACAGCGTGCTTAGAGACGGTGTGCCTCTCCCAGGGGCTACACCGTCTTCAGGCATAACGCTAGGTTCCATCGCTCCACAGAGTCAGGTGAACATCGCCTTTCAAGTCGTTATCATCTCACTGCCTTCTACGCTTGTGCTACAAAATAAAGCACTAGGCCGTTTTTCTTTTGCTACACCGGAGGGAAGAATCATTAACGGGGATTTATATTCTAATTCCGTATTCGTTTCTTTGCTTTCGTATCAGCTCTCTACCTCGTTGACCGCAAGCACTCCGACCTCTTTTATAGGCGATGTAGTTACCTATACATTACGGCTCACGAACGAAGGTAACAGCCTATTAAATCAAATCAGCGCAACGATATCTATTCCGAACGGAGCTGTGTTCATTCCAGGGAGCGTCATTGCAGGTGGAGTCTATTATCCAGAATCAGATCCTATGCAAGGAATAGGAATCGGTCAGCTTGATAAAGACCTAAGTATTGATATTTCTTTTCGTGTTCGAGTGACTGAGATCCCTCCATCCTTGGACCTGACTAATCGGGCAGCTGTCACTTATACCGTCGATGACGATCCCAATATAACCGAGAGTAACACCGTCGTTGTCTCACTTGTTCTGGCAGGTGTCACCATCAGCAAGAGAGTAGATCATGTTACAGCAGCTCCAGGTGACAACCTAAGATATGAACTAACTGTAAGCAACAGCGGGAACTTGGCCGTAAATGCAATCCTGACGGATGCTATTCCTCCCGGCACTCTTTTCGTATGGGATAGTGTTCTGTTAAATGGAGTCATGCAAAAAGGAGCCCGTCCCGCAGACGGCATTCAGCTTGGTACTTTAAGAGGCGGAACTTCAGCAGTCGTAGTCTTTCAAGTGAGCGTCCCCGCAGCTATAAACATTCAGGCCATCGGAGCTGTACAAAACCATGGAAGTGTTCAGTATACTTTTGTACTCCCGGACGGACGAACAGTAAGACAAACCTCTCGTTCCAATACCGTTACTACCTTAATCGTCACACCTGTGATTTCTCTCGAAACTCATGCAAAGCCTACCCTTGTGGAAGAAGGAGAACATGTCCAGTGCTGGGTCTCCCTAACGAATAGTGGGAATTGGCCAGCAAAAATATCCCTTGATCGGCTATCACCGGAGGAATGTCTTATTGATCCTAGCAGTATTGTGATTGACGGAATTCCAAATCCACAATCTTCATTTAACGGTATCTTGTCGCTAGGGACAGTCAAAGGTGCTGCTACTGTAAACATCCATTATTTTGTCAGGGTAAGTGAACATGTAATGATGCGTTTCCTTAAAGGCTTAGTAACCGCTCAATATTCTTTCAATTTGGATGGACGTGAATATGCTGGCAAGAGCCAGTCGAACAGTTATACATTGACCGTGGATGAGATCAGCGAATAAGAAATCACATATCCCCCATCCCCATGAATATACTTTAGTTACAACCCAAGAAGAAACGACGTTGTCGTCTTCTAAAGACGATAACCGTTTCTCGAGAAATATAAGGATAATGTATAGGGTAAAACCTATACTTTCTTATATTTTCAAAACATCCTCACAAAGTGAGGCTTTGCAAAAGGTTCCCTCGATTAACATTTATATTCCATGGGAGGTGGTCATCCTGTCGCATTCATCTGGTCCCTTTTCCTTTGTAGTCTCAAAAGAAGACTGGTCCCTTCATCGCAAAGGCCATCAGGATCAGGAGCGTCATCAACAAAAGGTCAGAGAAGCTATTAAGGATAATTTGCCGGATCTCGTGACCGAAGAAAATATTATTTTGTCAGGCGGTAAGCAGATTGTTAAGGTTCCGATTCGCAGTCTGGATGAGTACCGAATTATTTATAACTTTCGTAAGCAAAAGCATGTAGGACAGGGCGACGGGGAAAGTCAGGTCGGCGATGTACTTGGGCGGGATTCACAGTCAGCACAGCCCGGCAAGGGGGAAAAAGCAGGCGATCAACCTGGTCAAGACACCGTGGAAGCAGAGGTCAATCTGGAGGATCTGGAGGACATCTTGTTTCAGGATATGGAGTTGCCACATCTGAAGCCCAAGAATAAGGAAGAGATTGAGGTTAAATCCATCATCTTCAACGATATCCGTAAAAAAGGCATGATGTCCAACATCGATAAGAAACGTACCCTGCTGGAGAATCTTCGGCGTAATGCAAGCAGAGGAAATCCCGGCATTCACAGCATAAGTCCTGATGATCTGCGCTACAAAACATGGGATGACATTCGAACGCCTCACTCCAATGCGGTCATTATTGCGATGATGGATACGTCAGGTTCGATGGGATCTTTTGAAAAATACTGCGCCCGCAGCTTCTTCTTCTGGATGACCCGTTTTCTGCGCCGCCAGCATGAGAAGGTAGAGATTGTCTTTCTCGCCCACCATACGGAGGCCAAAGAGGTCAGCGAGCATGATTTCTTCACTCGTGGCGAGAGTGGGGGAACCATCTGTTCCTCAGCCTATCAAAAAGCGATTGAGATTATCGATAGCCGATACCCGCCAGCGCAGTACAACATTTATCCGTTTCACTTCTCTGATGGCGATAACCTCACCTCCGACAACGAACGTTGTGTGAAGCTAATTGGAGAATTGCTAAAACGAAGCAATATGTTTGGTTACGGGGAAGTGAATCAGTACAACCGCAGCAGCACACTAATGTCCGCTTATCGTCATCTGAAGCACGAGCAATTCATGCATTATGTCATTAAAGACAAAAAAGAAGTGTACCAGGCGCTAAAGACCTTCTTCAGTCAAAAGGGTACTGTAACTTCATAATCACCTATACATGAGTATCCCATCAGTCATTTCATGACTTTTGGGATACTCATATTTGGGGGATTCCTCTACCCAGCTTGGGGGCTCCAAGGTTCGGAGCTATCGGATAGAAACCCATATAAACAGCCTCCACATCCCAGTGCTTGGGAGGGGAGGTTGTTTATATAAAGGAGCTCTAATCAACTGTCTGAAGCCGTCTCACAGTACCTTTGTTATCGCTTCTTCAGTGTGCTGCACCCACTACAATCTAATGAGCCTTTTCCCTATCCTTGCCTTTGTCAGACTCACCGGCATTTCTATTCGCTGTATCCCGGTCCTGCATCATCTCTTCCACCGTTTTCACCTTCAGGCGAGCAGCGCCTTCATTATTAGTCTTCGTTGGAATCAGATTTCCTGTGGCTAAGCGCTCCTTCGCTTGTGCAATGGCCTCGCTGTATTGTGGCAGCCACTGCTCCCCAGCTACGAGCATCTCATCGACCATCTGCCAGATTTCTTTCGGGTTACATACGGCACCCACGAGCGGATCCATCATAAAGGCTTGACGCAGCAGCTTGTCATCGCCATGCACCGCGGCTTCGACGGCTAGACGCTGCACTGAGATACTAACGTTGCACACCGCTGCGAGACCAAGCGGTAATTCTCCCACAAGCGGCATCGATATCCCGTTCCGGTCCACATACCCCGGTGCTTCGATGATCGCATCATCCGGCAAATTAGAGATCACACCATTGTTCACAGTGTTAAAGTGACCTCTGTACACTCTGCCCGTTTCCAATCCTTCAATAATAAAAGAGCCATGCTCTTCTCCACGATTCTCCACCGTATACTCCAGTGCCGGGTCCTTCATCCAATTCGGAAAATCCGTTTCGAACCAATTCCGCCCTTCAGTGCAGACACGTAGATATCCGCCAGTCTCTCCGTTAATCCAGCTTCCTAGGTCGATCCAATCCATAATTTCATCGCTCCGTTTACGGTACCATGGCACATATTCACTTAGGTGACCATTGGATTCAGTACTGTAATATCCAAACCGGCGCAGCATGTCGATCCGAACTTTTTCTGTGCGACTGAATTCTGGATGATTCTCAAAAGCTTCTAAAAGACCTTCGGTCAAATCCTTTCCCTGATGACTCGCTGAAATATACCAGGTCTGGTGATTGATACCCGCACAGATAATATCGACTTCTGACTTCTTCAGCCCATACACATCTGCAATTTGCCCATGCCCATGCTGCACTCCATGACACAGACCAATCGTCCGTACACCGCCGTATTTGTTGCAAGCCCAAGTCAGCATAGCCATAGGATTCGAATAGTTAAGCAGGAGTACATCCGGCGCAGCCATCTCCCTAATATCACGGCAAATATTCAGCATTTCCGCAATCCCGCGCTGACCATACATAATGCCTCCTGCACAAAGGGTATCCCCTACGCACTGATCAACGCCGTATTTCAAAGGAATATCCACATCTGTAGCAAATGCTTCCAGCCCACCCATACGAATAGTACAAAATACGTACTTGGCATCCTTCAGGGCTTCTCTTCGATCTGTCGTTGCCTGGATTTGAATATTTAATCCATTCTCTCTAATATCACGTTGGCACAATTCGGTAACCATCTCCAGGTTGTGACTATTAATATCCATAAACGAGACTTCAATATGATTAAATTCCGGCACGGTTAGTAAGTCCCGCAACAATCCACGGGTAAATCCAATGCTGCCTGCCCCTATAAAAGACACTTTAAATGACATCCTTATCATCCTCCGGTAATGAATTGATTGTTCCTGTCCATTGTAGCAGGGGCGCAAGGGAAAGCGTAACCAATATCATGACCTCTTTTGAAGGAAGGTGTCAAAAATCCTAACTTGTCTATTGAACATCCATCTCTTCATAACTCCAAGCATGACGCTCAATGGAATTACGATATTCTACGGGTGTGCAGTGAGTATATTTCTTGAAGAGGAGATGAAAATATTGTCTGCTACTAATTCCTACATAATCGGCAATTTCAGCAATCGGAATATCACTTTGCCCCAGCAGCATCTTCGCTTTCTCCATTCGCAGCATATTCAAATAATCACTGAGTGTCCTACCTGTATGTGACTTAAAAATACGATGCAGATATCCGGGATGCAGATTGACCGCGGCAGCGATATCCTTAACCTGAATACTCTGGTCGTAATTCTGATGCAGTAATTCGATACTACGCCGCACATAGAGCTGTGACGGCTGTTGACTGGCATGAAGCTGATCCTGTCGCAAGCTAGATAATCGAAGCAGAAGCTCACAAAACAATAAGTCGACCATACTTCCACCTTTCCCGCCACTTTGATCAAGCTCCAGTACAAGTCCTTTTAGAACATGATAAATTTCCTCCGGATCAGGCATGACTAGACTGGAAAAGGGAACCTTTAACCATTCAGCAAGTGCCGCTTCTTTCCGAGCGAGCTTGCCGATAGATGGAGCAACCCCTGTATATTCCGTAAATCCAAACTCCACATTCAGCATTCTACAGGGTGCCCCATCCTCGACAATCAGTCTGTGCGGAACATTCGCATCAAGGATGATCAATTCTCCCCGCTTTAATCTAAATCTCTCTTCTTGCCCCGCTCTCGGGTGAACATCCACGACACAGCTCCCTGAGATCAAATACATAATTTCGGTTGAATTATGCTGATGGTAGGACATATAGTAATTGTTCCATTGTTTATAATAGTAAGCAAAAAAATGAGGACTATAATCCCCTTCAATTAATGCCTGCTGAAAAAGACTCCCACTAAGACTTAGATGCAAATTTGTCAATCGATCACTCTTTTCTACTATTAAAATGTTAATCTAAGTGTATCTCCCAAACTCCTTCTAAGACAAGAAGAACGCCTTAAAGTCATTAAGTTAAAAAAACGAGCAAAACTCCAATACATAGGAGAGTTGCTCGTTTTATTGTTTTTACTAATAAGATTTAATTCTCATACTTGAAAAGAAACCATAGATTGCTTAAGATCTGCTGCTAAGCTCTCTAGCTTTTGAGATAAAGCAACAAGCTCCTCACTTACAGTAAACTGCTGTGAGGACATCGAAGCTACCTCCTCTGTCGAAGCCGTTGTCTGCTGCACTATGGCACTGACACTCGCCATGGATTCGCCTAATTGACGCTGAAACGCTATCAGTTCATGAATAGAAGATGAGGATTCATTAATATGTCCCATGAAGTGTTCCATTTCCTCTTTCACACTGGAAAATATCGTCGATGACTCCCGTACGGAAGAAATCTGTTCACGAAACTTTGGAGCGGTCTCATTGATATCCTTAACGGTGTTCTCAATGTGTAGACCAATCTCTTCTGTAATCTTGGAAACCGATTGAATCGACTCATTCGATTGGTTAGCGAGCTGTCTGATTTCATCCGCAATCACTATAAAACCTCTGCCTGCCGCACCCGCTCTTACCGCTTCTATAGTGGCATTTAGTGCCAAGATATTGGTCTGCTTATTCACGGCTATCATAGGACTAAGAATACTGCGAATTAAATGTGTACTCTCTCTAAGCTTATTGGAGTTTTCTTGTATCCGATTGAACATCTCCACCGTAGATTCACTCTGCTCTACTAGCAGCTTCATCAGCTCTGTCCCCTGATCACTAACCTCGATAACCCGCTCCGCAGAAGCGTCCATTACTGTATTCAATTCAGTTACTTGGCTCATTTTACTGCCAATGATTTCGACATTATGATGGCTTCTTTCTGCTTCAGCAGCAAGGCTGGCGGCTCCAAGTGCAATCTCACCCGTAGCGGACGCGACCTCTCTGGCATGAAGTGAGGTTGTACCTGATGCTTTAACTAATTGTTCCGAGGTACCCAGCACTTCATCCGCTGACATCTCACTCTGGCTTGCCAGAAGAGAAATTTGCTCCATCATTTTGTTGAAGCTATGCCCAAGTCGGCCAATCTCATCCTTACCCTTAAAATTCGTTCGTACACGAAGATTCCCTTGCTCGCCACTTTCCATTAAAGTCGCCAGCTTACCCAGAGGACGTCCAACCAAACGAACCAGAATATAACCAATTAACAGGGCTATCACGGCAGCTGCCAGCACCACAGAGAACGTGATATACAGAAGCTTGTCCGCCGACTTCGTAAAATCACTGACCGGTGCATATCCCATGAGTGTCCACTTCGCAGTCTTTAAAGGCTGATACACGACAAGCTGCGGACTTCCGTTCTCATCGGCCGCTGTAAATGAATGTTTCTTCTCTACATCTTGCTCATCTGTTACTTTTATGTAAGAGGGTTGACCCAGTTTAGCATGATCCGCACCATAAACTATGTTACCTTCTGTGCTCAAAATTCGAATCTCACCCGTAATTCCAATCTGAAGATTAGACAACATTTCGGTCATGGCCTTGCCTTTAACTTCAATCAGCATGTAATACTCCGCTTCAGGATGTACAAGATTGCGAAGCAATCTCCCCATAGTTAAAGACGGCTCAGTATAAGCATCAAAGAAGCCCTTCTCACGAACCGGAAACCAAACTGGCTCTCCTTTGGCATCTGCAATTTGTTTCAGTCTTTCAGCAATACCTTCATCACTACGAAGGCCACTAATGCCAGTAGATTTATATGATTCCGTTTCTTCCAAGCTCTTAGATACCAGTCTGACGCCATACATCCGCTCATCTGATCCTTTAACTAAGTCTAGCTTTCTACGAATCCGATCTTCTGCGGAAACTTTGGCTACCGTTGTAAGTTCTCCACTATTTATGTTTTCCAAATCACCTTTTAATGCGGAGTCGAGGGCAAATTGTCTCGAAAGTGCTTCATATTCACTTAGAACAATATCCAGCTTGTCCGCTGCTTGAACTACAGACTGCGAGGAGGCCGCGGCAACCTCATCTGTAATGATATCTTTGGCAGCATAATATGAAGTCAATCCTAGTACAGAGGATAAGAGCACTATGGAGCTAAATAGAATAACGAACAGTTTTATTCCAACGGATCTAAATTGTAGAGTCCATAGCTTTTTCATTATGTTCACTCCCTATGATGGAATAAGGGTACAGCCTTGCATTTCTGTACAAAGGCTGTACCCTGTTCATTCTTTAGTATAAAGAAGCGAATTCGTTTACCCCTTACTAGCTCCTGCAGTCAATCCATCAACAAGCAGACGTTGCAAGAATACAAACAAAATCATAATTGGAATAGAGATCAGAACAGCACCGGCAGAGAACAAAGTAAAGTTAGTATTTTGGTTCGAGTTAACCATATCCCACATTCCGACTGCGACGGTCCAGTTCTCCTTCGTCCGTAAAATAAGTCTGGCGAAAATAAAATCCACCCAAGGACCGACAAATTGAGTCAGCGCCATGTAAGTGATCATAGGGCGTGACAAGGGAAGAATGACTCGCATAAATATCCCGAAATTGCTCGCCCCGTCTATTCGAGCCGCCTCATCTAAAGAACGAGGAATCGTATCGAGGAAGCCTTTCGCGATAAATGTTCCCCCGAGCGGCGCCCCAGCCGCATAAACGATAATCAAGGCAATATGTGTATCCAGCAAATTAAACTCCTTAAGGAGCATATAAATAGCAATCATACTCATAAAACCAGGGAACATACCAAGAATCAGAACGGTCGATAACGCTGTTTTACGCGCTTTAAACCGGAATCTGGATACAGCGTAACTGGTTAACAAGGTAAGAACTACACCGATAAGCATGGAGAATACGGCTATCTTCAATGTATTCGCATACCAAGTTCCAAACATATAGCTCGGGGATGTGAACAATTCTCTGTAGTGATCGAAGGTGAATTGCTCAGGGATAAACGTTTTACTGTACAGTGATTTACCAGGTCGGAAGGAAGCAAATAAAATCCAGAGGGCCGGATAGAGGGCCGCTATCGACAAAGCAATCAAGATGATGTAGCTACCACTTAAGCGAATAAAGTTCGCGATCTTTCTGCTCATTGGATCATATCCTCCTCTTTGAATGATTTCGTCCGGCGGTAATTGTACAGGGAGAATGATGCAACAATGATAAAGATAATAATCCCTATTGCCGAAGCCATATTGTTTTTATTCTGATCAAGTGTTAATTTGTATAGCCAGGTTACTAGCAAGTCCGTGGAACCGGCATATTGATAATCACCATTTACAGGACTACCACCTGTTAATAGGAAGATCGCATTAAAGTTGTTAATGTTACCTGCGAACTGCGTAATTAAAGTAGGCGCGGTGGAGAACAAGACCATCGGTAACGTAACAATACGGAACTTCTGATAACCTGTTGCTCCATCCACCTCAGCTGCTTCATACATATCCCGAGGAATTGTAGTCAGCACGCCCATAATAAGTAACATCGAGACTGGAATACCAACCCACATGTTAACAATAATTACGGTAACCTTAGCCCAGAATGGATCTGTCAGCCATGGCAATCCACCCATTCCAAAATATCCGAGGTATTGGTTGATAGGGCCGAATTGACCGTTAAATAAATTGCGCATGAGCAGCAAAGAGATTAACTGCGGTACTGCGTAAGGCACAATCAGAATAACTCTCCACATTCCTTTGAAACGAATACCCTTTTGGCTCACCAGTAAGGCTACCAATAGTCCTCCGAAATATGTAGTAATCGTTGAAAGAACTGCCCATATAATCGTCCACGTTAATACGCCATAAAAAGTGTGACTCCAGGTTTTGAGAACTAATAAATTACGGAAGGTCTGAAATCCAACCCAGTCCACCAATTTAGCGGGTGGAAGATGATCAGGTGCGGAATAGTTCGTAAACGCTAGCAGGATCATGAAGATGATTGGCATGATCGTAAAGAACAGAACACCAATACCTGGCAAGACCAGGAACGTCTGAGCGAACTTATAATCTAGTATATAGCGAACACTTTGTTTAAAGGTGTTTGCCTGAAGACCGTTATCGCGTTTCTCTCCAGTCTTATAAGCATCTTTAATGTTCAAATACCAAGCGAGGATTATGATGATAAGCATTAGAATGGTGATCAAACTTTGAATCAAAATATAGATCGAGTGATCCCCAGCTACCATCTTAGCGATGCCTTTTACTTTTACCAAACGGCTAGGGTTCTCTCCTAGTGTGACAAAACCCCATAAAGCCGTAGCAAGATTCTGAATAAAATAATAAACAGCGGCGGCTTCTACAACTAAAAACATGATTCCTTTGATGAATTGGCGGTTATATATTTGTCCCAATCCCATGAAAATCGTCGACAGTACTGCGGCCCTCGTGCGATGTCGCTGCATTTCGCTTCCGTTCTCCTCTCCGAGTGAAAATAAGAAGCTGCCCTCCGCTAAACATGCGACGGGCAGCTTGATTCACTGTATGCTGTTAAGACTGTGATTTATGATCCTTATTGCGATGAACTGTTGTTCAAATCCTTGATTTGTTGAACGGCTTTGTCCATTGCTGCTTTTGGATCCACATTTTTATCCCAAATTTCTGGAAGCGCTGCATTCACAGGGCTCCAAACGTTACCCATTTCAGGGATAGAAGGCATTGGTTGGGAACTCTTAGCTTGTGCTGCAATAGCGGATACGAATGGATCGTTAACAATTTGTGGATCAAGAAGCGCTTCGTTGTTTGTAGGAACAGAACCGATCGTTTTGTTCAATAGCAATTGAGCGTCTTTGCTTGATGCAAAATGAGCGTACAATTTAGCAGCATTCGGATATTGAGTAAACGAGTTAACTGCGAAAATTTTGATACCAGAGAATGTGATAGCTGTTTTGCCATTCACTGTAGGGATCGGTGCGATACCAAGGTTATCTCCAAGAGCGGCTTTGTATCCTCCAAGCTCCCAAGGACCTGTGATATCCATCGCTACATCACCTGAGGTGAACAAGCTGCGTTTGATATCAGCGTTGATATCTCCGCTCTTAATTGGCAATGCTTCTTTCATTTTCACGAATTCTTTAAGTCCTGCAACAGCTCCGTCATTAGCAAGTCCGATATCGTCTTTATCTGTACCGTCCTTACCAAACAGATATCCACCATCGGAAGCGATAAACATGTAGTTGAAGTACAAGTTTCCTACTTCCCACATAATTCCGTATCTGTTCTTGGATTTATCTGTGAATGTTTTGCTGAATGCAAGAACATCGTCGAAAGACTTAGGTGCTTCTTTAACGAGTGATTTATTGTAGAACAATGCATAAGTTTCTGCCGCTCTTGGGTAGCCATACAATTCGCCATCGTACGAAGATCCGATAATTGAAGCTTCAGTATTGCTAGCTTTTGTTTCTTCACCGAAGACATCGTTAGGAAGAACCAAGCTCGCACTTGCCGCTTTACCTAAGTTGTCGTGAGGAATAAGAATAACGTCTGCTGCTAATCCTGAAGGACCATCTTGCGTAAGTTTTGTTACTTGATCTGGTGGTGCCAACTCTTCAATCTTGACTGGAACGTTATATTTTGCTGTGAACTGCTTAGCAATTTCGTCTGCGAATGGTCTTTCTTCCTTACTTTCCCATACAACTAGAGTCGCTCCGTCTTCAGGTACAATCTCATCTGTCGCTGCTGCATCTGTGCCCTCTGGCGCTGCAGTCTCTGTAGTGTTATTAGCAGCATTAGTAGCTTTTGCTGCATTGTTTCCCCCGGCATTCCCATTGTTGTTCGAACCACACGCTGTAACGGACAGTGCCATAGAGACAGCAGCGGTGATAACCATCACTTTTTTCAACTTCATTACTTTAACCCCTCCCAATTTTAAAAAAGAATAAGATGGTAAAATAGTAGAACCAGAAACTTGCGCAAACGATTTCAGAAAAGCTAAAAAAAAAGTTATTCTTTTAGCTCGCTCCTTCTTGAGGTGCAATTCACAGTGCAAGAAAGCGCTTCATTCATGAATACATCATACAACAGTATCGTTTGTTTTTAAAAACGTTTGCACATACCATATTTGACCATTTTCCATTAATTGATAAAGACTATAGGCATTTATCTCCATTTTTCACATGATATCTTTTAATTAATCGATAATTCATGTGTTTAAAAATGGAATTGTTATTTTATTTGCCCCTCATATCCCACAAATTCACTTTTCCTATAGATTTACAATTATCTGAGCGTAGAAACGCGCATATACTTAAGTGAAAATTTGTGCAATGGTTTGAACAAGAGTATTGAAAGCCCTTTTATTCCATGCTATAATCCAAATCGTTAAGAGGCACTCCAACATGAATCAACGCATCTATTGTCTGCCTCCTGTTTTATATAACTAAAAGGCAATGTTACTTATGAAAGGTACAACCTCGGACAAGCTACTTCGCGGCGGTTGTGCCTCTTTGTTATGTGCAAGATTGCCTCATCATTTGCGCATGTTGCATAAAAAACTGTGCAACCAATAACAATAGCGACATTCTAACCTCCACGCGCTGTGGTCAATGGCTCGGAAAAGTATCGCTCACAAAACTTAAGCGTATGCTTTCGAGGTAGTTTTGCCGAAGCTGGTCAGGGAAGTATCGCTTACAAAACTAAGCGTATGCTTTCGAAGTAGTTTTGCCGAAGCTGGTCAGGGAAGTATCGC
>NZ_JARXWM010000021.1:0-110759 GCF_029893135.1 Paenibacillus sp. PastF-3
GACAATCGCGGTCGCAAAAAGCCTGCAGAAGAACTAGATGAGCATGAACGTCTTAAGCTACGGATTAAAGAGCTAGAAGCGCGAAATGAATACCTGGAAATGGAGAATGACTTCGCAAAAAAGTTGGCGGAGATCAAGCGACGAAATACACGCTAACCCTCGTTCGACAAGCAAACTTGTATCAAGCGATTCAAGAGCTGAACAAAGAAAAAGGTCATGCAATTACCAAATTGTGTGGGTTAGCTGGGGTTGCTCGATCTGCCTATTACAAGTGGTTAAAATGGAAACCCTCTAGCATAGAACTTGAAACTCGTGCGTTAGCGAAAGAAGTAAAGCTACGATATGACAAGCGAAAAGGGATTCTTGGCTATCGTCAAATGCGCACGCAATTAAACCGAAAGCTCAAAAAGCAGTACAACAAAAAGCGTTATTACCGAATTATGTGTGCGCTTGGGCTTAAAGCGGTCATTCGTAGAAAACGAGCAAGTTATGTGAAGGCTACGGAGATTCATGTAGCTGAAAATGTAATGAACCGTAACTTTGATGCCAATTCTCCTAATTCAAAGTGGTGTACAGATGTGACAGAACTGAAGTACGGGAATGGGCGCAAAGCCTATTTGAGCGCCATTATTGATGTATATGATAATTCCATTGTCTCATGGGTATTAAGCCCCTCCAACAATAATAAACTCGTGATGGATACGTTGAAGAGGGCTTACGCGAAGAACCCTGGCGTAAGCCCTCTTTTACAAAGCGACAGAGGCTTCCAGTATACGTCTCATGAGTACAACCGACTTCATGTAAAATACGGATTTAAGAAAAGCATGTCTCGTGTGAGCCGATGTTTGGACAACCAACCTATTGAGCGTTTTTGGGGTACCTACAAGTCAGAAAGCTATTATCTTACAAAGTATGACACCTATGAAGATATCCTCATAGAGATTAGCAAATATATTCATTACTACAATAATTACCGCTACACAGAACGCTTGGGTGGCTTGTCACCTAACGAATACCGACGAGCTGCATAACGAAGATACCTCAGCTCTGATGATGCGAGCTGAGGTATCTAAACTAACTAGTTTTTGTTTTTTACACTGTACACTTGACAGGGAGCACTTCATGGTATGGATGACAACCGGTTTTCTTTTTTCAGTGTATTATGTGCAACTGAATGAACTTAGTTTTAACGTAACATGCCAGCAACCTTCTTCAACTGCTCCAACACTTCAACAGATACCGTAACACTACCGATATCTCCGTGAAAAACAACCCCTTGGCGGGCACCGTGAAAATCCGAACCACCAGTTATAATCAGGTCATACTGTTCAGCCATTGTTAGGTAACGCTCTGAATCAGCGGGTTCGTGATCCGAATGATAGACCTCAATCCCTTTAAAAGTCCCCCGCTCCACAATTTCTCGTACCAGCTGATCCTCACCGTATAAGCCTGGATGTGCCAATACTGGAGACCCACCCGCCTCTATAATCCAATCACAGGCTTCCTCGGGCGTGATTCGTGGAGGCGACACGTAAGCTGCTGCACCTTCGGCTAAATACTTATTGAACGCATCTCTCATATCCGTAGCTGCTCCAAGACGAACAAGCTCATCAGCAATATGTGGTCGACCAATACTCTCATCAGGCTTCAGTTCCCGTCCAATCCCAGCGACAACTGCCTCAAGCGTAATTTCAATCCCAAGTCCACGTAATTTAGAGATGATCGCCTCATTCCTTAGTGCCCGGGTTTCTCTTAGCCCTTCCAAACGGGAAAGAAACAACTCATTTGCTGGATCTATGTAGTATCCAAGGACGTGAATATCTTTTCCTCCAGCACGAGTGCTGATCTCTACACCCGGTACAACAGTGATTCCGTACTTCTCTCCTGCTTCGAGAGCTTCCTTCACACCAGCCACAGTATCATGATCCGTAATGGCAACTGCGATTAGTCCCTTCTCTTTAGCGAGACGTACATTTTCCTCCGGTGGCTGCATGCCATCAGAGGCTTGAGTATGCGTGTGAAGATCACATCGTGAGGCGTCAATATTCTCCATTCTGTCGCCCTTCAGTTCATCCACTCTAGTTTCATTCTCCATTTCTATCACCTCTACCGCTAGTTTCTAAGTTTCCTGCCTCTGGTCATATAACTTTAGTTATCATTCGAATGCTCGCGCAGAAAAGTCAAGAACGTCACCGCAGAAATTGGCAGCAGTGTCGATTTTAGATGAATGGCGTAGAATTGTCTTTTAAATGAGGCATCCAAGATATTCACGATTTTCAGTAGTCCAAGCGCAACCTCATGTTTAACAGAAGAAGTCGAGATAATAGTAACCCCAAGACCCGCCTCCACTGCCGACTTCACAGCCCCCGTACTACCAAGCTCCATCACTATTTTCATTGATCCCGGATCAAGCCCCTTCGAGAACAGCTGTTCTTCCATCACACGCCGCGTTCCCGAGCCCTGCTCACGCAGGACGAAAGGATGCTGAAGCACATCCTCCAAAGTGACCTCTTGCTGCTCTGCAAGCGGATGATCATGGGGCACAATCAACTTCAATTCATCCCCCATCACCGGCTCAATCACCATATCAGGATGTGTTACCGACGCTTCAATTAAACCAAAATTCAACTGATGTTTTAGGATTTCCTCCATAATCTGCGAGGTATTCATAACTTTCATCATGATTGAAATGTTCGGATATTGCTTTCCAAAAGGACCTAAGAGCCGTGGGAGCACATACTCCCCAATGGTAAGGCTTGCCCCAAGCTGCAAGCGCCCTTCCAACATATGCGTAAACGCCGACATCGCTTGATCTGTCTCACGCATCAATTGAATACTGCGCAGCGCGTATGGCATTAACGTATGACCTGCTTCGGAGAGCACGATTTTTTTGGTAGAACGATTGAAGAGTTTGGTTCCAAAATAATCCTCCAGCGCCTGTACTTGCATGGTCACTGCCGGTTGAGTCATATGTAATGTCTGTGCCGCTGCCGAGAAGCTCCCTCGCTCTAAGACAGTATAAAAAATATGTAATTGATGAAAGTTCATGCTCTGCAACTCCTTGTGCTATCTATAAAAGAATCTTAAGGATTCTGTACGATATGAAGCTTATAAAAGCTTATTTTCAAAAAGGACATGCAGCCAACGCCGCATGCCTCCTGTCTGTTCTTTATACACTATTTGCGTTTACGCTTCTTCTTCGTTAGCTTAGTGCGGCGGGAATTGCGCAGCAGCGAAAAGTAAGTTTTTAAATCTCTCAACTGAGGTGTCGCAGAGATTCTCCCAAGAAACGAAACGATGATCATAGAATATAATGGCTGACCTGAAATATCTTTTTCACCTATCAATTCCGTGAACTCAGCAATTACTACAGAGTCATCGTCAATTAAATACGCGTTAAAATCACTGTCTGAAAAGGGCTTGAGCCGATTCTGCATCAGGCATTGCCACATCCATGCGGCGACCTCTTCGTCATTGCTTACACCTTTACTGATCCGGTCCAAATAACGACTCTTCGCATGATTTGTTATAACGATGTCAGCGACCCTGTAGTCGTTCAGCATGATGTGGAAGGGCTCGTAAGAGCTGGGCCAATCCGTCCCTTTGTTGCGCATCATCATCACACTCCACCATAAGGGTCTTTGTATGTACTTAATGTTGTCATCTTACCTCATTGCTGAAAGTTGTACAAGTTCCATACCACGGTAGAAACCGTGTTCGCTCCAGATCAGAGCATAAAAAAACAGGTGCTACTTAAGCACCTGTTCATCTCCAAGAATTACATACCGTAATTACGGGACTTGTCCGGCCCATTACTAGTATACTCTGTCTTAATTTCGTTACGATAGGATCTTTCGATCTTACGAACGTAGGAGAGTCTGCGGACATTCTTCATAACTTCCTCGGCACGTTCTGCATTTACATACATCACTGCATAATGCATTTTCCGAGAAACATAATGTAATGTTCCGTATTTCTCAAGGTTACGTGCCGCTTTAACGTCACTTACCCAAATGATGTATCCTGTCCGTTCCGCAAACATAAGCTAAACCGCCTTTCTCTCTCTAAATCCTAAGGGAAGCTTATCCGCAGGAGCATTTTCCCCCGCTACCGCACCCACCTTTAGGGGAAGGATCATTGCTTGGTACTTTAATGCTATCCGATACTGAAAAAGCAATCGCTTCCGACATAGAATGCAGAATGTCATCAAGAGTCTTCTCTGCCAGCTTAAAACGAGCAACCTCTTCAAACTTCTCCAATTCCGCTTCTACTGCCGAAACCTCATCCTTCGCTGAATGATAATTCGGATGAAAATGTCCGAATCGCTGTGTTTCATCAAACAGCTCCTTCTTGGCTTGAAGTTGTTTGACCATGGCCTGAATTTCCGGGTTCGAATCAACCCGTCCTTTCCAGTATAAGTAATCCGACACTTCAGCGGATTGATTAATCATATCGCCTAATTCATAGGCGTATGTCAGCACTTCAGTCATATCGACCGTATTTAATTCCGCTACGCTCATGAACTCAGCTCTTTTCTACGTTAATGTTCTACCGATTTCAGTAGACTTTTCTATCATACCATAATCACTCGCTTCAGCAGAAGAGGAATTTCTTCGTCTTTTGGGAATTACTAACTTCATTTCCTTCCAATCTTCAGGAGTCAGCTCTATTTCCTCAACCGTTTCACCATCGTTATACAGCAGATACCCTTCCACTTTCCAAGGATTACCTTTTATTCTGGAGGGAATGAAATCTAACATTTGGTCCTTTAAGGAAAACCGCACCTTAATTCCCCATTTCAGCCCTTGCTCCATTACTTTCTGAGCGGTTGAGCTATGATAATGGCGCCATTCCTTGCTCCAGATCTGGGGCACATTTTCTCCACCTAATAAGATATCTTCCTCCTGCTCAGGAGAAATTACAGGTAGGTTTAAAAAGGGATTCCCTCTGTCGAGTAGCCTAAGTTCAACATTTAGTACTGGAAGTGAATACAGCTCTGGCTCGGTTTCGGTTGCTTGATGAAATGAAGACCAATCAGTGTCCACCTCTTCCTCACGTTCTCCAATCATCCTGGAAGGGGCCAATCCTGCTAAGAACAGCTCCTTACGCATCTGCTCAACAGATTCCGGAGCTACAAGGAAATGAAGCGGTCCAATACGTTTAAGGCTACCTTGCAGTCGCGGATGGGCGGCAATAGCCGCTCCGTCCTCCTCCGTCTGGCAAGTCAACAGAATCACTTCAGAGAGTGATGTTCTGCCAATGCTCTTTCCCCATTGCGCTAAAGACAGCTCCACCACAGATGGCAGACCACCCAGTGCATGTTCTTTAATCCAAGCTATCGCTTCTTCTGGAGGCATCCCTCGTTCTGATGCATGCACTAGCATCTCACGAGTCAGCCGGAAGCTCCACATCGTATCTGTTTGCAGAAGTTCAGCGCATTCAGCTAAAACCCAGCGCACAGTATAGAGAACATCAGGTGGAATCAGGACTTCAAAATCGGGCTGTACAATAAACTGGTCATTCAAATGCTCTGACACAGAATCAGGGAAGGACTCGCTACTGTACAACAGCTTCGGTTTTGAAGCAGTCCAGCGAAAACACTGGATACCCTCAGGCGTGCTCCCCAGTTCACACCATCCAAAGCCTGTTAGACAACGAAGCCAGTTCAAGCTTGATTGTTCCAGCTCTTTTCGGGTAACTGTTCCAGTTAAATTCATTTCTGCCATCCAGTCCAGAAGCTCAGGCAACGCTGTCCATTTCTCTGATATAAAAGCATTGCTGGATATTAAATAGCGAAAATGCTGATCGGCAGGCCCAATGCTTCCAAAACGATGAATACCAATCCCATACAGGATGTCAGTCATTCTTGTCTCAGGAAGTTGCAACCAACGTCTCAGCATATCCTTGTCAAGTCTATAGCCGGTTTTCAGTCTGGTAATAAGCCCAAGACACAACATAATATCTACTACAAGAGCCGCTGACAGAGCATCCATTTCATTCGATGGAGCGCCCATAGAGAGCCCCGCTAAATGCTTTTCCTGAAAAGAAAGCTGAGACGCTAAACGATTTAAATTCTTTTTATGAATAATTCCCTTAGCGGTTAAAGGTAAGCCTTCACGAGCGGTGAACAGCAAAGCCCGAAACAGATCTACTGCCAGTCCAGCACCCGCCTCCATGGATAGATTCACTGAATAACCCTCAATAAACTTAGGTTGGTATGGGAAGAATTCTTGCTCTAGAGCTGATAGTTGTTCAACAGGAATCTGATACAGCTTCTCCCCCAATATTTTATGCCTCGCAGTTAACAGTCCGGCGCGCCGCAGTTCATTCATTGCAAGCTTTTGCTCTGCCCGGCAGAGCGACGCAGGACGCAAACGCTCTTCTTTTCCCTCGTCAAACGGCTGGGACGCGTGAGCAGCACATAATCGCTTTAAGACCTCTACGGCTTCCGCTGATAGCTGGTTCAATGGATCGTTAGCCCCTTTCCGTTCGGCACCATTTTAACGACATATTCATACCCCTGTTCTGTCAAAAACATCCGGCGGCGCATAGCGAAATCCTGCTCCCGGCTATCTTCAGATACCAGCGAATAGAAGTACGCCTTGTTCTCACCCGCCTTCGGACGCAAGATTCGTCCCAAACGCTGGGCCTCCTCCTGCCTGGATCCAAAAGCTCCTGAAACCTCAATAGCAATCGTCGCGTCTGGCAAATTCACCGCAAAATTCGCTACTTTAGAGACAACAAGCACCTGTATTATTCCCTCGTTAAAAGCTGCATACAACTCATCTCTTTCCCGCTGCTTCGTTTTACCCGTAATCAAAGGTGCACCGATCTTCTCTGCCAGTTCAATTAATTGGTCGAGATACTGTCCAATAACCAGAACCGATGATCCCTGATGAGCTTTTAGAAGCTCGACTATAACCTCAGCTTTTGCAGGATTGCATGAGGCCATACGAAATTTCTCTTTCGCTTCAGCATACAAATACTTCTGTCTCAGCTCAGAGCTCATCGGTACGATCATCTCGACACATTCTACCTCTGCAATCCAGCCCTGCTGCTCCAGCTCCTTCCAAGGCATGTCGTAACGCTTGGGCCCGATCAATGAGAATACGTCCCCTTCCTTCCCGTCTTCTCTAACCAGAGTTGCAGTGAGACCTAGTCTTCTAGTTGCCTGAATATCTGCTGTAGCCCGGAAGACTGGAGCTGGAAGCAGATGAACTTCGTCATAAATAATCAAACCCCAGTTGCGTTCATTGAACAGCTTCATATGGAGAAAAGGACCGCCTTTGGATTGACGGTGCGTTAATATCTGATAGGTAGCTATAGTAACAGGCCGCACTTCTCTTTTTTCACCGGAGTATTCACCAATAGACTCATCATCCAAATCGGTTCGCTCAAGCAGCTCGTCTACCCATTGTCTTACCGAAGTTGTATTTGAAGTTAAGATCAGTGTTTCGCATTGTAGACTTTCAAGAACGGCCAATCCCACTACCGTCTTACCTGCTCCACAAGGCAACACAACTACCCCGCTGCCCCCCTGCCCTTCTATGCCTTGAAACATCTGAACAGCCTCCTGCTGATATTCACGCAGTCCAAAAGCTTCACCTTTTGCTCCATCCTTTACGTGATCTTTAGAATCCTTCCAGGCCAAACTTAGAGCTTGTCCGACATGATAACCAGCATAATCCAGTACAGGATAGCCTAGTCTTATCAGTTCTTGCTTTAAAAGCCCTCTGTTCTCCGCACGGCATGAGCTTTCTAGTGAATTTATTCTCTGCAAACCTAACGCCTTTAGACCTGATTCATTAACTAATCCATTCAGAATTTCAGCTGTCTCAGCCTTAAGCGTAATGATCTCATTCGTAGTCTCCTGACCGTGAAGGGTAAGCTTCCCATACCTAGAGAGAAGAGCTGCGATCTCATCCTCCAGCCCGGCAGGAACACCCCAGCGCGCGAGTTGATGCAGACTTGAAATAATCGTTTCAGCTGTATAATTAAGCGCTGCTGCATTCCATAATGATAATGGAGTGATTCTATAGGTGTGATAAGCCGGGGGACTCTTTACGAGCTCTGCAAAGGTCCCTAGTTCTTTTCTTGCCTTCTCAAAACCAGGATGTGCACATTCCAGTAAAATCGTCCGATCCCTTCGCACAATGCAAGCCCCTGTTTCATTCATAACGTTCCCTCCCCAATCATTCGTTTTATTCAAGCTTGCGCTATGTAATCTGCTTACATTCATACAAGCAAAAGCGCATTCGACGCCCCAAAAGGACGGAAAGCGTTTATGCGAGAAATATAAGGATAATGTATTGTGCGAAATCTATATTTTCTGATATGTGAACAGGAAAAAGCTCATCCCCGCATAACGGTCATGAGCTTCCCTATTAAACTATTTAATGTAAATGCTGCTGCGAAATATCATGAAGTGCTTCGCCAGCCTCGTCCGCAAAAATGTTGCGCACAGCCAAATCACCGATGGATACTACACCCATCAGCTTCTGGCCACTAGTCACAGCCAATCTGCGAATTTGCCAGCTCGACATCCGTTCTGCAGCCTCATCTACAGATGTATTCTCAGAGACGGACTGAATTTCTCTACTCATTACCTTTTCCACAGCTGTTGATCCAGGGTGTTTAGCCGCGTAACCTCTAATTACTAGATCACGATCTGTAATTACACCGAGTAATGTCTTATCGTCTTCATTATCAATGACCGGTATAAATCCAGTGTCATGATCTCTCATTTTAACAGCGACTTCATATACATTATCCATTAGTGTGACTGTTACAGGCTCCTTCGTCATAACCTCTTTCACTGTCTTCAAGAACGAACCCTCCTAAACATAATCTCCATGTTATGGAATAGGTTCTCCTCTATGAAACGAAATTATACGATTGTCTTCTCTTGCAAACAGGAATTCGCCATAGCGATCAATAATTTCATCCCATGCAACATAGCATCCTCGTCAAAATCAAATTTGCTATGATGATGCGGGTAAGCTGCATTTTTATCCGGATTCCCAGCCCCTACGAACATAAAACAGCCAGGAATTTCTTTTACATAGTAGGCAAAATCCTCAGCTGGCATCAGCTTTTCCATCCGAATCACTTGAACAGCTTCTCCTAGTGCTCCTGGTGCCACCTCGGAAAAACGCTGGTATTCCCCCTCGTGATTTACGAGTGGCGGATATCCCATAACATAGTCTATCTTAGCTTCTGCACCGTATGCGCCAGCTATTGAAACTGTCATTTCTTCGATTCTGCTGCGGATCAGATAACGGGTCTCCTCGTCGAACGCCCGTACGGTTCCAGTAATGCGACAATGCTCAGCAATGACATTCTGGGCGAATCCCCCTTGAATGGTTCCTACACTAAGAACAGCGGGCTCCAGCGGGTTCACAGAGCGGCTTACGATGCTCTGAAGCTGAGTCACAAGCGCCGCCCCGGCCACAATACTGTCTATCGTACGATTCGGCATACCACCATGTCCGCCCCGGCCGATAATATCAATGAAAAATTCATCAGCAGATGCCATAAGAGGTCCTGGCGCACTGCCCACGGTTCCCATTGGAAGCGGAGTCCACAAATGCAAACCATACACCGCATCCGCGCCTTCCAGCATACCCTCGGCAATCATCCCCTGTGCACCACCCGGGCATACCTCCTCCGCTGGCTGAAAAAGAAAACGCAGCTCCCCTTCTAACTCTTCAAGGCGGCTGCTATAGTATGAGGCTACACCCAGCAGTATTGAAGTGTGTCCATCATGCCCACAGGCATGCATAACCCCTTCATTTTGCGAAACGTAGTCATTCTTATTCTCCTCTTTAATAGGTAGTGCATCCATATCCGCGCGAAGGACTACCGTTTTCCCCGGCTGACGTCCCCGCAATATACCTGTTACACCATACCCAGACGTGCTTCTCCTAACTTCAATGCCGAATTCTGCTAACTTGTCTGCTATAAATGCTGACGTTTCCTTTTCATGAAAAGACAACTCCGGATGACGGTGTAAATGGCGTCTCCATTCCACGATCTCCGGCATGAGAGAATCAACCGCTAAGCTCTTCATACGTTCTCCATCCCCTTCTTCATAAACCCGCATCAACAGCATGCGACAGCAGTCCTGGACACTTTGTTCCAGCCGTACACGGCTATAATTATTTTATTGTAGCAGAAACGCAAAAAACTGGGTATCGTTAGGAGGTGGCTACTCTTGCACAACGTTTAGAAACATACTATCATGAGGTAGAACATCAGCAAACGGATCATGAATTCATCATTATACTTCATAAGGGGGATGTGCGTGCTATGATTTTTGAGAACACGGGCCTCGTAGGATTGAAGAGTGATCTTCTCTATCTGGACGAGAGTGCGACAAAGGCTGGCTTCATTCGCTGGCAATGGGAATACTATCGTGCCACTTACGACTGCAAAATTGAAGACCCACAGGATGGCGGCGAATACTTTCTACGCATCAACACTCGCGCTGTCGAGGGGAAGCTGGAGAAAGCTGATGCCGTACTTGCAATTGAAGCCGTATACTTAGGGAAAGCAACATTCCCCCATGGCCTCGATTATGACTCCCCGGTACCTAAACCAGTATTGGACACTGCTGCTACTCGGATTCTCGAATTAAAGCAGCTGTTGGAGGCTTGAGTAACAGAAAGGGAAAGACGAAACAAAATGTCAGCCTGCCCAAAAGAGGAACACCCGATTTCCAACTACTTATCTTAACACTACTACTTGTGGGTTTCGGTCTAGTCATGGTCTTCAGTGCTAGCTCCAGTTTGACTTTAGCAAGCTCGAAGTTCAGTAATGACCCTCTATATTTCATGAAACGCCAAATGATCTGGATCGTACTTGGAATCGTTGTTATGTTTACAGCCATGAACATTCACTACAGTAAATTCAAGAAGTGGTATGTACCTATCTTTATCATCACCGTGATCCTTCTGCTATTTGTAGCCTTCTCCGAAAGAATCAATGGCGCCAAAAGCTGGTTAAGTATCGGAAAGCTAGGAATCCAACCTACCGAGCTCGCCAAAATATCGATTATCCTGTATCTCTCCGCACTGATTACCAAAAAAGGTGAAAGGTTTAGAGATTTCCGTACTGGATATATCCCTGTAATGGTTATCGTAGGTATAGTTGCCGGGCTTATTATGATGCAGCCAGATTTGGGGTCTTGCCTTATTCTCGTGGCTACCAGCGGACTTGTCATTTATGCAGGCGGTGCCAGTATGAAGCATATCCTAGGTTCTATCGCTCTCTTGGTGTTAGGTGTAGGAATAGTTATGGGGGCTAAAGCGGCGATTGATTCTCTTGCCCCTGCCTCCGAAAAAGTAGTCGCTAATCAAGACTATAAAAAAGGTCGAATTCAAGCTTTCATAGACCCCTATCAGGATCCTGAAGGTGAAGGGTATAATATTATTCAGTCTTTGACCGCTCTCGGACAAGGTGGAGTCAGTGGCTCTGGCTTTGGCAAAAGCATTCAAAAGCTGGATTATCTTAAATACCCGTATACGGACTTTATTTTTCCTGTGATTGGTGAGGAATTTGGATTTATAGGAACGGCATTATTTCTGATGATATACCTGTATTTTATCTGGCGAGGTATTCTAATCGCACTAAGGTGTAAGGATCCCTTTGGCACGCTTGTTGGCATTGGTATTATGGGGCTTATTGCTATTCAAGCCTTTGTCAATATTGGTGGTGTAACGAAGACCATTCCGCTTACCGGTGTAACTTTGCCATTTATCAGCTATGGCGGCTCTTCACTTCTTGTGAGTATGCTGTCCATGGGAATAATGCTGAGCATTTCAAGAGAAACCAATCTTCCGGCTAAAGAGGAAGTCACGAAATCTGTAACTACAGTTAGACAAGTTCGTTCCCGGTAAGATTCATAAATCCGGATATGACGGCATATATAAAAAAGCAGTCCAAGAAATTTCTTGGACTGCTTTTTTATGTACAAGCTCTTTAGCATTAAGCAATTTCATCGTTCTTAAAGGCTACGCCTTCAACTTTGACATTCACCTCAACAATATGAAGTCCAGTCATGCTCTCCACAGCCTCGCGTACGTTCTGCTGAAGCATCCGGCACACTTCATGTATCGGTGTTTCATAGAGAACTATAATACGCAGATCCACAGCTGCTTCTAGCTGCCCCACTTCAACGGTAACGCCCTTTTGAACGTTCTTACCACTTAGACGCTTCGCCCAGCCTTCTGATAGGCCACCTGACATGGCTGCAATTCCTGGAGTCTCCAAGGCAGCCAATCCGGCAATTTTCGAGACGACGTCATTTGAAATTCGAATATTTCCCATTTCCAATTGAAGTTGTTCTGCCATGCCATATCCCCCCTAAACTCATTATCAATTATTGTAATTCCTAAACAGGCTAAAAAGCAAATCAGTTTCTCGCTTTCTCGTTTACACTTAGGAATAATTTGGGTATATTGATTATGAATTGATCCTGAATACATAGATTGGAGTGTACTTTACATTGAAAAAATGGATTTCACCAGCTTTGCTGGCAATCACCTTTATCCTTAGTGCCATAGGCCATTATGCAGATTGGGACCACACGCTTCAGTTCGTTCTCTCTGCAGTAGCCGTTGTGTTCGTGGCTGGATTTCTGGGCCGCGCCACAGAAAGTGTAGCACATTATGCTGGACAGCGGTTAGGCGGCTTCCTAAACGCTACCTTCGGTAATGCCGCAGAACTAATCATTGCCTTTTTCCTAGTGAAGGAAGGACTGTTCGACATGGTGAAAGCCAGTCTTACCGGTTCCATTATTGGCAATCTGCTGCTTGTCCTAGGTTTAAGTATTTTCGCTGGTGGGATGAAGTTCAAAGTGCAGAACTTTAACGTAACCCTCGCTGGTATGAACGGTTCCCTTATGATCGTAGCGGTGATCGCTTTATTTGTACCGGCTATGTTCTTCAATACCCATTCCATTACTGAAAAAGATACAGACGTGCTCAGTTTAATCGTTGCCGGGCTGCTCATCGCCTCCTACATGGCCTGGTTAATCTTCTCTATGATTACGCACAAGAAACATCTAGAGGACGTTACAGAAGACGGTAAGGAAGAAATGGCTCATGAGCATGCGCCTAAGTGGTCCAGAAACCGATCCATCCTTTATCTGCTTCTTGCTACCGTAATGGTAGCCTTTGTGAGTGAGTGGCTGGTAGGGACGCTTGAGACACTAACTGAGCGCTTTGGATTTAGTGAACTGTTTGTAGGCGCCTTCCTCGTGGCAATCATCGGTAATGCCGCAGAACATAGTGCGGCCATTATGCTGGCTATGAAGAATAAAATCGGTGCAGCAGTAGAAATCGCCGTCGGGAGTAGTCTTCAAATTGCACTATTTGTAGCGCCTGTACTTATCTTCGCCAGTTATTTTATGGGTGACACTATGGACATTGTGTTTACAACGATCGAAATTGTCGCCATTGGCGTCGCTGTCTTTATTGCCAAATCAATCACTCAGGATGGTTCGACCAACTGGTATGAGGGTCTCTTGCTATTAACGGTTTATCTAATTCTCGGAGTCTCCTTTTATCTAGTATAAATAACTCCCCATTCATTCTATAATTCTCAAAAAAAAACGCACATGAGTGACGATCTGTCCTCATGTGCGTTTCTATGAATACTATAAATCAAAACTTATTCTTCTTTTGCTTTGTTATTCAATGCCTCATAGAGTACTGCTAAATTCCGCTCCAGCTTACTCAGCACCATTTTACCGGTAATCTCTGGCACCAAACCTGCTCTAACCGCAAAATCGACCTCTCTTGAGAAACCGTACATTTGGGTATCGAGCACTTCCTCATAGAGAGGGCAGTAGCGTGTTGCCAGATTTTCCATCTGCACTTCAATAAGTTGCTGAATTTTATCGGCATCTTCTTGTAGAAGATTGATCGCTTTAAGATTAAACTGTTCCTGTAATTCCGACGAAGTCATGCCTCTTCCCCCCCATGTCCAAAAGTTAAGCTGCTTTTACTATTTTACTTAATATTAGTCGAAATCGGATATCAATACAACAATTCTGTTTATACTAACCATTTATTTGAAAGAAGCAGCTATGTTGTTTATAAGGGATAGCATTAGTTCCTCATCTATTTCTAGAAAAAACGCCCCACCGTAAATCGGTAGGACGTCTTTACATACAACTATTACTCAGCTACAACTGTAAAGTTCAAACCGTGTTTAGCAAAAACTTCACTCATTGCCTTCTTAGCTTCTTCTGCATCTGTTCCGTGAACATGAAGCTCGTAGCTTTGGCTTGATACCAAAGTCGTGAACAAACCAAGGATACTCTTAACATCAATGTACTTGTTGTCCGCTTGAAGAACGATTGAAGAGTTGAACTGGCCTGCCGTTTGAGCAATATCAACGATTGCCGCATTGTTACTGGACATAGAAATCCCTCCGCAACTTGATTATGAAACATAAGTCATTTGTAACCATTTCTTATGATACCTTGAATCCGCTTACTTGTGCAAGGTGTTTTCTTACTTTTACAGCTTATTTCAAGTTTTCAGGATTCAGACCTTCCAGTTCTGGTAACACGAAGATTCCATCTTTACGGATTAATACATCGTCAAAATAAATCTCCCCGCCGCCATAGTCTGGACGTTGGATTAATACAAGATCCCAGTGAATGGAGGACCGGTTTCCGTTATCTGTAACATCATATGCTTGTCCTGGTGTAAAGTGCAGGCTGCCTGCAATTTTCTCATCAAACAGAATGTCATTCATTGGGTGCAAAATATAAGGGTTAAAGCCTATGGCAAATTCTCCAATGTGACGTGCGCCGTCATCTGAATTCAGGATTTCATTCAAGCGAGCGGAGTCATTGCTTGTTGCTTCAACAATTTTACCATTCTCGAATTTGAATTTGATATTTTCAAAAGTTACTCCGTTATAAACGGACGGTGCATTATAACTGATCATTCCATTTACAGAATCACGAACAGGAGCGCTGTAAACCTCGCCATCCGGAATATTCTTTTGTCCAGAGCATTTCTCTGCACCGATTCCTTTGATGGAGAACTTAAGATCTGTTCCAGGACCTGAAATATGTACCTTATCTGTTCTGCGCATGAGATCAGCCAATGCATCCTGAGCCTTGTCCATTTTGGCGTAATCCAAATTACACACTTCGAAATAAAAGTCCTCAAATGCTTCTGTACTAATATTTGCAAGCTGAGCCATACTCGCATTGGGATAACGTAATACTACCCACTTTGTATGCTTCACGCGTTGTTCACTATGCACTGGATGGGAATACAAAGAATTATACAATTTCATATTTTCTTCTGGAACATCGGACAGGTCATTTACATTCTCACCTGCACGGATGCCGATATAGCAATCCATTTGCTTCATCCGGTTCAAGTCAATGTCAGCCCATGTCTGAAGACTCTCACGTGTTGCATATTTAAGCATGCTGCGTAGGACGGTACGATCTGTCAACTGTACAAAAGCATGACCGCCAGCTTTACCGATTTCCTCAACAACAGCTTTGATTAAATCTCTTTCATTGCCAATCATTTCTACAAGCACGTTCTCACCTGGCTGAACATCTACGGAATAACCTACAAGATTTGCCGCCAGCTTTTGAATTCTGGGATCTTTCATTGTGTACTCTTCCTTCCTCTGTCTGAAAAATAAGCATGCTGTTCTATTGTAGCACGCCCTTTATGGAGCGCAAGACCTGCTAAACAATGTAAAGATTAACGGTAACCTGTGAAATCCACTTTAGATACATAAGTTTCATTTTCAGATTTATTCATCATTTCACCGGAATAGCTTACTTTTCGATTCAAGGTAAGCCTTCTGGGAAGATTATGCTTCTTATCAACCGTCAGGTGGTAGACCGTTTCTACATTAGCCTGTTTCAGCTTTTGCTGTAGCTCATTATTTTTCTTCTGCCACAGCTTCTCCAAAGCTTCCGTCACTGCCTGATCAGCCTCTGCGTTGTTCTCTGCGGATTCAGAAACTTTAGGACGAAGGTTCTGCATTTCTTTCTCCAATTCAGCAGACAGCTGCTTCCTAGCTTCTGAAGGCGTCAATTCGATTCGCAGCACACTTGTCCCTCTGCCAGCTCCTGCCTCTTCGGTTACACTCTTCTCCATGGACTCAAGTTCCTCGAGTTGCTTTAACGGATTTAGCGCAGGTAATGGATTTCCCTCCTCCGAGGAATTTTCAGTGGTCTGAAGTTCCCATCTGCCCTCTTTTTTCTCTAACTGACTGTAATAAGGTTTCATAGCATATGCGTTACTCTTTAAGTCTTTAACGCCACCAGCAGCTGTTTTTTGGATCGTGGATTTATCTGGAAGAAGGGTGTACAGCTTTACTTTTTTATGATCCTGCACTGTGCCTCCGTAGAACAATAAGGATTCAGGAACCGTTGTTCCCCCTCGTGTCAGCATATTCGCCCCTTCAAAAACAACCTCATCACTTCCAGCCATCCCTGCCAACGCCAAACTTAAATCTTCCTTCGCAGGTTTGTCTCTTATGACGCTACAGCCGCTACATAACAGGCAATACAGTGTCAGAACTATAGGGAGGAGTCCTCCCTTAAGTAATAATAGCTTTCTCACGGACCTCAGGCCTTTCTCGGAGTATTTTACTTAAGTACAACCCACGCGTATAGGGTTCTCCCTTCCTGCAAGCCTTATACCGCAATTAGAGCCATAATAACTGCGCATATAAAAAAGAACCCCTGAGACTTACCTCACGAGTTCTTAATATTGCTATCATTTTCTTTGGTATCAAAAACAACTTGGTTCCGACCGTTATTCTTAGCTTTATACAGCGCCATATCCGCTCGATAAAATAATGACTCAACACTTACTCGATCGTCCATCCAGCTCCATTCCGCTATTCCGCAGGATACCGTTACACTAGGTTCAGTTTCTTCCATAACGCGTTTGCGTATACGCTCAGCTACATAACCCGCCTGCTGCATTCCCATCAACGGTAAATAAACGGAGAGCTCCTCCCCACCCCATCTCGCGGCAATGTCCCCTTGACGGATGGAAGATTTCACAATTTCACTAACCTCTTTTAGAATCTTATCGCCTTTTTGATGACCATAGGTATCATTCACGATTTTGAACTGATCAATATCCACAACAATTAAACAGCCGCAGAAGTCCGTAGACTGTCTTTCTTTTATCTCTTCGTCCAAATAATGACGAGCATAGAGACCTGTTAGGCTATCTCTGTTCGCAAGACGTCTGACTTCAGCATGTAGCCTGGCGTTACCTACTGCTAGACCTATATGTCCCGCCATCGCCTGCAACAGCCTGTAGTTGTCATAGGAAAAATAATGTGAATCTCGATGTGCCAGCATAATCGCACCTCGCACTTCTCCCCCCACACTAAGAGGTGTAGCAATCAGCGACTGTGAACCGGTAGCATTCATTAGTCGGGAAGTTGTCTTAGGATTATCTATGTAGTCAGACATGATCAGTGATTCACCTGTGGAATACACCTTTCCACCTAAACCTGCCCCTACTTCTAATACTTCATTCTGCAATGAGGGATGGTTGCAGGCAATAACTTCTAGGCCACCCTTTTCCTCATTCATATGTAAGATACAGCAGTAATCTGCACCAAACATTTCAAGTAGCTCTTCAAACGCAAATTGAAAAATATCGCCTAATCGCAAGCTTTGATTCAAACGCTGGGTAAGCTCGTTACTCATACGAAGCTCACGGATCAGCTGATTGGAGCGCTCGTAAAGCTTGGCATTCTCAAAAGCAGTTCCAGCCGTATCGGCTACCATTGTGAGAAACCTTAAATCAACGTCAGGGAAGATTGGATTATCCATCACCATATGGAATACCCCATAAACCCCCTGCTTACCACCTAACGGAAGCCCTATTTCTACATTTCGGTGATCTTCATCACTAGTGTTCAGTGCAACACGTCCATCCTTGAACGCCCTGGCACAGACATCATCACTGGACATGTGGAAAGGTAAGGGTTTGACCTGCGGATTAGTGCTGCGATGATCTTGTGACATATACAGGTCGAGTCTGGCTCCAGGGTACATCGCAGAGATGCTATCAATAACTTCCGAAAGTACAGCATCAACATCAATATTGTCATGCATCCGCTGGACAATCTGAAATAACAATGAACGACGATTGCTTTCACGTTCTGCATGAATATGGGTACTTGCAAGATCAGCTACAAATATATGTTCAAACTTATGATAAAAACAGGTGCGGTAATGCAGCGACATAGCTTCTGCAGTATCTCTTCCACCCATTTCATATTGTTGCGTTGGCATAGAACAGCCCAAAAATGCAAAAATTTCATTATCGACGCGAGTGAATAGCGGTATAGTAAAAAAACTTAGATCCTTACCTTCTACGGTTAACGGAATGGCAGAGATTGATCCTGAAATTAAGCTGGAAGCCGCTGCCTGTTCCCAGTGCTGCCTCCATAGTTCTTGTTGACCCAAATTATTATTTAAATATTTACCTTCAAAATTCAGTACACACCATTCCCATGATCTGGAGAATGGGAGGACATCGAGCCCACCAAACCATTCATTGAAACTGTCTGCAATCAGATTTGCTAGATAAGGGAAGTCATGCGTTACTATTTCCGTTTCCCTAAGCCAGGCGGTGGGATCTTCGGAATCTCTACTAGCGTGTATGTTGTCCTGTAACAGCATACGGCTGTCTTTATGGACGTATGCTTTCTGCTCTGACATAACGAAGATCCCCTTTGCATCTTGATTAAGAAAACTATCTTCACTAGTAACAACTAATTAACTATATTTTACTCCCTTTCTTTGTGTATTGCATTATATTTTCATCATTTCCGGGACTTTTTTTTAGGACCAAAGAACTATCGACAAAGATTGACAAAAACTCTTTTAATAAGCGCTTGACTTTGTATACTGTATTCATATAATATTTATTGTTGAACAAGACTGTAACAAGTCTTACTTGGGCGTAACGTTGTGTCACCCTCACGCATTTCGTTACTGCCAGGGCAGCGGCTGAACTTCCCTGGCAGTGTGGAAGCCATTAATGCTAATCACGGATACGAAATGCGGCGCAAATAGGCCCTACCCTGAAATTTCAATTATAAAGGAGTCTACTATAACATGGCACGTTACACCGGACCTAAATTCAAACTCAGCCGCCGTCTGGGCATTTCCCTAAGCGGTACAGGAAAAGACTTGAAACGCCCTTTTCCACCAGGACAACACGGAGCTAACCAACGCAGAAAAGTAAGTAACTACGGAATGCAGCTTTTGGAAAAACAAAAACTGCGTCACATGTATGGTTTGGGAGAGAAGCAATTTAAAACTCTCTTCACTAAAGCACAAAAACTTCCAGGTCTTGCGGGCGAAAACTTCATGTTCTTGCTTGAAAGCCGCTTGGACAACCTAGTTTACCGTCTTGGATTTGCTAACTCCCGTGCAGGTGCACGTCAGTTGGTATCCCACGGACACGTAACTGTTAACGGCAAAAAAGTCGACATCGCTTCTTACCGTGTAAGCTTGGGCGACGTTATCGGTCTTCGCGAAAGAAGCCAAAGCATGGCTTCCATCAAAGAAGCTCTTGCTAACCGTTCCCACCTTCCAGCTTACCTGGAATATGCTGAAGGATCTTTCGAAGGTAAATACATTCGTTTGCCAGAACGTTCCGAGCTTTCCCAGGATATCGATGAGAAACAAATCGTCGAGTTCTACAACCGTTAATATCTCGCTTATAGCGAGTATGGCCAAAGCCCCCGGATTTATCCGGAGGCTTTTTGTTATTCTAATAGGTAATGAACACTCAGACTGCATTCAAAATCGCCAATTTGTGCTATAATAATTCCGTTAAAAGGAGGAATTATCGTCGATGGTTCAAGAGAACAAGAAAAAAAACGTAAAGAAGCCTTCACCCCGCAGATCTGGGCTTAGCAGGTTCGGTTCTGTAGTTAAGTGGATGTTTATTCTTGGCATAATAGGCATTCTGTTCGTCGGTGGTGCAGCAGCAGGATATGTCACTTCCATGGTGAAAGATGAACCTGTTCGCTCCGAGGAAATGATTCAACAGCAAGTCGGACAAAATGCAATTACCGGATTCGCATACTTCCGTGATGGCGCACCGATCGGCCAGCTTCGTACAGAAGAAGATCGAAGGCTCATTCAATACAACGATATCCCCCAAATAATTATTGATGCAGTTCTCGCTATAGAGGACAATAATTTCAATGAGCATAATGGCGTGGATTTCAAAGGCACCTTACGTGCCGTCAAACAAAAGATATTAAATGAATCTGTTCAGACCGGAGGCAGTACTCTTACTCAACAGCTCGCAAGACGTGTATTTCTCAATCTGGATCGAACAGAAGATCGCAAAGCAAAAGAAATTCTACTTTCACTTAGACTAGAGCGCTTCTTGACCAAGCAAGAGATTTTAACGGCTTATCTGAACAAGGTTCCGTTCGGTAATGGCTCGAATGGCTATAACGTATTTGGGATTAAAGCTGCATCCAAAGGTATATTCGGTCTGGATGATCTAGACAAGCTGAATATTGCCCAAGCGGCGTATTTGGCCGGCCTTCCACAGCTCCCTTCCGCTTATTCAGCATTCAATGGCGTTGGAGAATTTAACGCAAAGGCGTTCAACAGAGCTATGGATCGTCAACAGCTTGTACTTCGTCGTATGCTGGAGGAGAACAAGATCACTACCTCCCAATATGATGAAGCACTCAAATTCGATATTAAAAGCTCTCTCGCTCCTCACACTAAGAAAGCCTATGCTACATATCCATACCTGATGATGGAGACGGAGCGTAAAGCAGCTGAGATTATTTTGTCACTAAATGAAGAGAAAAACAGTACAACCGATACCACTAGCTCTAGTGATAATGCCATACTTCTTGAGGAAGCAAGACAACAGTTAATGACTGGCGGTTACCGAGTCTATACCACGATTGATAAGAAAGTATACAGTGCAATGCACAGTATTTCCGAAGATAGCAGTAATTTCACCAAGGACAGCAAAACAAAAGGTATTGAACAGACGGCTGGTATATTGATCGACAACAAGACCGGAGCCATTCTCGGTATGATTGAGGGCCGCGATTTTAATATCGAGCAAATGAACTATGCAACCCAAATGGTCCGGCAACCTGGCTCAACGATGAAGCCGATTTCAGCATACTTACCTGCCTTAGATGCAGGACTGATTCAACCTGCCGGGATCTTAGATGATGCTCCAATCATTTTGAAGGATGGCGGGAAAGGCTTCCATATTCCTAAAAATGCAAACAATCGCTATCAGGGTTTAGTTACGGCTCGCTATGCACTTAATAAATCCCTCAACCTACCGGCACTTAAACTATTTAACGAAAAGGTCGGAATAGAGGATGCTTGGGCCTTTACTAAAAAGCTAGGGATTACTACACTCACTGAAGATGATTACAGAGCGCAGACTGGGGTTATAGGTGGTCTTCGATACGGTACATCCGTTGAAGAATTAACCAATGCCTATTCCGCCATTGGCAATCAGGGAGCATTTAATGATGCTTATATGATCGAGAAGATTGTAGATTCGGAAGGAAAGATCGTTTATCAGCACAAGGTTAACCCTGAACAAGTATTCTCTGAGCAGACTGCTTATCTAATGACCGATATGCTACGTACAGTAATCACAGAAGGTACTGCAAGTACAGTAAGAAGAGATTATAAACACTTTAAAGACGTTCCGATTGTAGGTAAGACTGGCTCCACTCAGAACTACGGAGATGTCTGGTTCATGGGCTACACCCCTGATGTCACACTTGGCATGTGGGTTGGTTATAAGGAACAAATTAATACCCTTACAGGAGATACACAGAAACGACAAGCACAGACCTTATGGGCTAAAGTCCTGAATGCTGTTATTGATAAGCAGCCAGACTTGTTCGTTACAGACAAATTCGCACAACCTGAGGGAATTATCAAAAAGACAGTTTCCGCATACAGCGGTAAACTGCCAACGGCCCTAACTGACAAATTCACAACGGATCTTTTCAATGTGAAATATGTACCTAAAGAGAGCGACGACGGGATATCCAAAGCCAAATATATTACTTACAATGGCGTCAATTATATCCCGCTCGAAGGTACACCGGAGGATTTCCTAAAAGAAAAAATCGTAGTTAAACGTGATAAACCGATCCAGGAATTAGTTAAGGAGCTCTTGGCAGCTTTCCCTAAAATGAAGGAGCATAAATCGCTGGAGTATTATATGCCAGCGGATGCCAAAACAGATTTCCCTACTGAAGTCGATCCACGCGTGGACGATGGCTCTGCTCCTACTGCCCCTGGAAATGTCAGTGTCTCTTACAGCACTGGAAAAGCTGTGATCAGCTTCTCTCCAAGCGGCTCTCCAGATGTCGTCGGATACCGCTTATACCGTTCTTTAAACGGCGGGTCATTCCAGAAGCAAGCTGTACTTATGGCTGACGAGAGCAAGGTATTCTCGCCAGGAACGCCTGCAGGTGCCAATGCAACATTCTATGTCAGTGCTGTTGATGTCGCAGGTAATGAGACAGCTTCTGGCAGCGTTGCTGGAGGCACTACACCGACTCCGGAAGCAACACAAACTCCAGATCAACAACCGGAGACAACGCCTCCTACAGACTCTGAGAGTACACCAGGAGAGGATATTGAGATTCCAGGAACCATTCTACCTACGCCTACTTCAACGCCATCTGGCGAAGGTAGCAGTAACGGAAACAGTAATAGTGGTACAGCCGGCAATACGCCTGGAAACCATTAACCGGTAGTCAAGAGAATAACTTCACACAGCAAAACACCGTTCCCTTTAATTCATTAGGGAACGGTGTTTTTTTATGATCCATTCTAATCTTCTATCGTTGATAAATCACCAGTTGGGAGATGAAGCTCCCAAGCCTTTAATACGCGCCGCATGATTTTACCTGATCGTGTCTTAGGAAGTTTATCCTTAAATTCGATCTCTCTCGGTGCAGCATGCGCTGATAGTCCGGCTTTAACAAATGCCGCGATCTCCTCTTTGAGAGCAGCTGTAGGAGTATAGCCTTCTCTCAGTGAAATGAAAGCCTTAATAATTTCCCCACGCACCAGGTCTGGTTTACCAATTACACCCGCTTCCGCCACAGCTGGATGCTCTACCAATTTACTCTCCACTTCAAAAGGTCCTATACGCTCACCAGAAGAGTTGATAACGTCGTCAATCCGTCCTTGAAACCAGAAATATCCATCATCATCCATATAAGCAGAATCACCAGAAATGTACCAACCAGGAATGCGGAAATACTCCTCATACTTCGCCTTATTGTTCCAGATCGAATTCATCATGGATGGCCAAGGCGTCCGTATTGCAAGATTCCCCATTGAGAATGGTGGGAGAACATTGCCGCGATCATCTAAAATCGCTGCTTCAATGCCTGGCAACGGACGGCCCATAGAGCCTGGTTTGATATCCATTCCAGGATAGTTGCAGATCAGTTGCGCTCCCGTCTCTGTCATCCACCAAGTATCATGAATGCGCTGGTTGTAGAATTTATCTCCCCACCGCACCACTTCAGGATTTAATGGCTCTCCAACAGACAGGACATGGCGCAGGCTGCTCAAATCAATTCCCTGAATGGAACTCTCGCCTGCACCCATCAACATACGAAATGCTGTAGGTGCACTGTACCAAACACTAACCTTATTTCGTTCAATCGTCTTATACCAATCCTGAGGACTAAAACGTCCCCCTCTCACGACATTCGTTACCCCATTTAACCAGGGTGAAAATATTCCGTAAGATGTTCCTGTCACCCAGCCCGGATCAGCTGTACACCAGTAAATATCATCCGGACGTAGATCCAGCACCACTCTACCTGTATAATAATGTTGAATCATTGCTCTTTGCACATGATAAACACCTTTAGGTTTTCCTGTAGAACCAGATGTATAATGCATGATAAGGCCATCGTCCAGGTCAAGCCATTCCAATTCGAGCTCAGAAGATGCGTTATCCATCTCCTCAGTAAAACCTAAGTTACCTTGCTCGATATCAGTGGTGCCGCCTACTAGAAAAATATGACGCAAATTCGGAAGCTCATCTCGCTTCACACGATGAAGTAGCTCCGGTGTAGTAACCAAAGCAACCGCACCACTATCTTCCAGCCGGTCCTTAACTGCTGTCTCCATAAAGGCTTCGAACAGAGGACCCGCTATTGCCCCAATCTTCAGAATGCCTAGTAAACTAAAATATAGTTCCGGTTGACGAGGCATAAAAATAAATACCCGATCTCCCTTACCGATACCATATTTACGCAATACATTTCCGAACCGATTCGACCGTTCCAGCAGATCGGCAAATGTATAGGATTCATCCCGCACCGCATCACTGTAGAGCAGGGCCGTTGCCGCTCCCCGTCCTTCTTGAACGTGGCGATCCACTGCTTCATGTGCCATATTAACCTTTCCAGTGTCATACCATGAGAAGTTACGTTCAACATCCTCCCACTTAAAATTGGCTACTGCCTGGGTGTAATCAGACATATTGGAGCTCTGCACACGGCCAGGCAAAATTTCGCTATGGACTTGACCCATCACTCTTGCCTCCCTCACTCGTTTGATTTAAGCTTTAAGGGTAAGACTCTTTTCTTAGATAATGATGTCAATGCACTGAATGTGAATTTTTTATGTCTGAATTAGTATAACATAGCAAACGTTTACATTCCATATTTTATCATCCGGAAGGAGCACGGCTATGGAACATCGTAAAATCCCTGTTTCCCATACGCTTTCATATAAAGGCAGGACACTAACAATAAGTGGCCCCCGATCTCCAGAGGACCTTAAAGCCCTCCACATGCATCATGATCTTGATGCCTTCCGCAAGCCGATTGAACAGCATGAAGCTCTCATAGAGATTGCTAGCCTGCCAGAAGGACGAATAATTACAGCTGTAGAGGATGGCACTATAATAGGCTATGTAACCTTTCATTATCCGGATGAAATGGAGCTTTGGTCACAGGGTGGAATGATGGATCTAATTGAGCTTGGAGCTATTGAGGTGAGTAATGATTATAGGGGAGCCGGACTAGGCCGGCTGCTGATTTCCACTGCTTTTGAGCAAGAGCAATTAGAGAATTGCATCGTCTTTACAACAGAGTATTATTGGCACTGGGATTTAAAAGGAAGTGGACTTGATGTGTGGGCTTATCGTCAAATGATGGAGCGGCTAATGAAAACTGTAAATATGGTTTGGTATGCTACAGATGATCCCGAAATCTGTTCACATCCAGCAAACTGCCTAATGGTTCGTATTGGACAAGAGGTACCTATGTCCTCACAGGAGACTTTCGACAGAGTACGCTTTAGACAGCGCTTCATGTACTAAACGAGTATTAAAGATGCTGCAGCATATATTCTAATATAGAATGTGAGCGCCCCGAGGCTTCCACCGTGAACTCCTTAAAACTCACATTTGCTGACCCGTCAGACTTATCAGACATCGAACGAATTATAACAAAGGGAGTGGCGTTCATCACACACACTTGTGCAACCGCCGCCCCTTCCATCTCCACGCACGCTCCGTCCAATTCCTCTCTTAATTTGGCTACAATCTCCGCATTAGAAATGAATTGATCACCTGAAAGTACTTTGCCGATCAAGTACTTTTGGCCTAGCTCGTTACACGCCCTCTCAGCAAGGCGTACCAATGAAGAGTCTGCCTGAAAGACAGAATGATCCTGATAAGGGATTTCACCTTTTGAAAAGCCAAGTGCTGTAGCATCCATATCATGCTGAACACAAGTAGATGATATAACAATATCTCCAATATTCAACTCAGGGTGCACAGCACCAGCAACCCCAGTAAACAACACACGAGTCACACCAAAAGAATCAATTAGAATTTGTGTTGTAACTGCCGCATTCACTTTACCTACCCCAGATTTACACAGCACTATAGACTTTCCAAATATATTTCCTATGTAATAATGAATGCCTGCCTTGACCTTCGTCTCCTGATTTTCCATCCTTTCTAGTAGTAGCTTAATCTCTTCATCCATCGCACCAATTAATCCGATTATTTCAGGCAAAGATAACGCCTCCTCCGCTGATTTACTCTGTAAAAAACATAAAAAGCTCCAAAAGGAGCTTTTTACGGAAATACTGTTTAGTTCTTAAATTACTTATTCAGATGATTAACAGACAGGCGGAGAATCGTTTCATGAGGCAGGATAACCCGCGGATTCTCAACCGTCTCTTTCTTCATGAGTTTCGTCAAAAGTCTCATTGCTACCGCACCTAGGTCATACATAGGCTGGGCTACTGTCGTCAACAATGGACGAACCATCGAAGCCATACGGATGTTGTCCACACTAATAATGGAGAAGTCATCCGGTACTTTCAGACCTTCATCTTGAATACTGTGAATTGCACCAATAGCCATCTCGTCGGTTGCGGCAAAAATAGCGGTTGGCTTCTTCTTGAGTCCAAGGAAATACTTCATGGCTTCGACACCAGATTCATAGCGGTAGTTACCGATACGAACTAAATCCTCTTGGTATTCGATTCCAGCCTGTTCAAGGGCTTTCTTATAACCATGGAAACGCGCATATCCATTCGCAGGATCCTGCAGTGTACCACTGATCATTGCTATTTCACGGTGACCGTGACGAATCAATGTATTCACTGCATCAAAAGCAGCGGTTTCATGATCGATGTCAACGGAAGGATAAGTCCCCTTCTCATCCCGTGTAGCACATAGGACAATCGGAACTGCAGAAGTCTGGAAAGCTTGAATATGTTCATCAGTTACCGTACCACCCATGAAGAGCAGACCATCGACCTGTTTCTCCAAAAGGGTATTGATGACACGGATTTCCTTTTCTTTACGCTTATCCGCGTTACACAATATAATATTGTAATGATACATATTCGCGATATCTTCAATCCCGCGTGCAATTTCTGCAAAAATCGAGTTTGAAATATCAGGGATGACAACCCCAACGGTTGTCGTTTTCTTACTGGCAAGTCCTCTCGCCACGGCATTGGGACGATATCCCAAACGCTCAATCGCTTCAAAAACTTTCTTCCGGGTCTGCGGTTTCACGTTAGGGTTATTGTTCACAACCCGTGATACCGTAGCCATAGATACGCCTGCTTCTCGAGCTACATCGTAAATGGTTACCGTCAAATTACTCTCTCCATTGCGATAAATTTTATCGTTCGACTAATTAAAAATATGATACGACACTTTGTACAATTGTGCAATGATAACGCTTCATTTTCCTTTCAAAATTTCTTTCAAGGATGAAGACGTAACCCCTAATTACAATTTTTGACTAGTGTAGGTCTCCCTATTCACGAGCACAATAATGTAACTTCTATCTATCGTAACAAAAAGTGAGTGAAAAATCCAACATTCCGTGAAAGTTTTTCATTATTTTCACAGAATGTTTTAATAATTTGCGTTTTTAGTCGTTTGCAACGTTAATTGAGACAGCCTTCGACTAGTTTCTTCCATCCAATTCTGGTCTTCGAGCCCCTCAGCTAGTCGGTATAGATCAAGTAACATATCCACTCTAGCCTGAATTGTCTCTCGGATAGCCAACTCTAATTCTTGAAATCCGCCGACAATAACCTCTGTCAAAGATTCTTTTAGGACACTAGCTAATTCATTTCTTTGAGTAAACGAAAAATCTTGTCTTGGCAAATCCGCATTCAGTTCTTTCACTAGCTTTCCTAGATCTGCTTTAATAAACGACAAGGGCTCATAACTAGTACATTTCGGACAAGTATAGACAGGGACATTTGTAATCTTCACCTTCGTATTAAAAATCAATGAATGCATATGTAAGTTCATGAGGCCACCACAGCTGCACAACTTCTCCATTAAGTTATCTGTATACATCTTCTACACCTCTTGCAAGAAATGAATTAAGTACAAAGTATGACTTTTCAATTTCTATATTCGACCTCTCTCGATTAAAACCCTCCTTAATTGCATATAATGATTAAATTGGCAATTCATCTATAATTTACAACACTCCAGATGACTTCGTATTTTAAATTTGATAGAATATGAAGGATCATGTGATGCGAAAGGAGCTTTACAAAATGAGACTAGCTGGAAAAAAGGTCATAGCACTCGTAGACGATGAATTTGAAGATTTGGAGCTCTGGTATCCCGTGTACCGAGTAAGAGAAGAAGGCGCTGAGGTTCACTTGGCAGGTTTGGAAAAAGATAAAACATATATCGGCAAATATGGTGTGCCTGCAAAAGCAGAGTACTCCTGGGACGATCTTAATGCCGCAGATTATGACGGGATTTTAGTTCCTGGCGGCTGGGCCCCTGATAAAATCCGCAGATACAGTGCCGTACTACAGCTTGTGCAGGATTTCAATGCAGCTAAGAAACCTATTGGGCAAATCTGCCACGCAGGTTGGGTATTAATTTCTGCTAAAATTCTCGAAGGTGTAACCGTCACCTCTACACCTGGCATCCGTGATGACATGGAGAATGCCGGAGCGATATGGAAGGATGAAGCTGTGGTTACGGATGGACATATTATTTCTGCTCGCCGCCCGCCAGATCTGCCGCCTTATGGTAAAGCTTTTTGCGATGCGTTAGCTGGGGAATAAAATACGGTAGATTTATAGTCTAACAATTAAACAAGCCCTGTTTCTCACTAAACGTGAAGAACAGGGCTTTAGATTTAATTCGCTCGACATCCGAGTTACTCAATTCATTCGAATGGACGCTTTCTCCTTGATTACGTTTGGATAAGAATTAAACCAGAAAGTCAACGGTTGGGGTAACTTCTCCTTACCTACATTGAAGAAATAGGTTATTGTAGTTCCCTTACTACTTTCATTAAACTCTCTATACCCTGAGTAATCATTTTTGATAGTTTCCATCATATGCCCGCTTCCAGAGCTATCTTCAAAATAATCGCTCAATCCAAAACCTCTATCATTAAGCGAGTCCTCCTCTTCTTTAGGAATAAAGTAATCTAACACCAAAATTCCCTGCTCTTCGTTCTCCATTCGTTTGGAAATCGTCAGATTGTTATCGGGTACCTTCAGAATCTGCTGTGTTTCGGTATTAATCACAAGCTCCAGCTTAGATAGATCTAGAGCAGAAATCCCTTCAATTTCAAACTTAATCGGATCATCAGGTCTCATATTATCATTATGATAAATATTCGATCCACTTACCCACATTAACTCCTCTTGTTGCTCTCCTTTTCCGATGACAAGTTTAGGTGAAAGCATATTAAATATCCTCATTGTATTCTTTTGGTCATATCTTTCCCGCATATAAATACCCGTAGGTCCAATATAGATATTCTCCATGTTAATTTGCTGTCCGGCGATGGACAGATTATCCTTTAGATCAACTCTTTTTCCTTGAATATAAACCTTGTTGGTATCCATTGGAATCTGAATGTTTAAAGATTTAAGCTCACCGCTTGATAAAGCTGGATCATCAGGTGCCGGAAGCAACCTTAGAGAAATATTCAACGGGTCTTCCAACTCATCCTGATATTCATCCCATACGATTTGCTCGTACATACGAGTTGTCCCAGGAGATCCAACCTCTTGTGCGTTAATAGTGCTAAACCCGCTGTATCCTGTGCGATAAATATTACTTTCAGGAGTCTTTTTCAAGGATAGTCCAAACAGTTGCATTTTCCGATCTGTATTGTTTTCAATTGTATACAGAACCGCAATTCCTCTTCGATCGGCCATAATTCCGTTAACCGTCCACTTTATTCCGTCCACCTCAGCTGAAGAAATATTTACTTCCTTCATTATTCCCGCATCAAGTGCTGATGTTATAGTCAGATTATTAGCGATAATGGGTCTAAATACCTCAAGCTTCCCCCAGCTTTTTGGTGGTAACTGCGCACGAACAGGATTGGCCATCTGATGTACCCATGGGACAATAATCAATAAGGCAATAGTTAAGACCGCCAACGCAACAACAGCGTATCTTTTTCTAAAAGACCACCTTTTACGGTTACCTTGTAACATCCCCTTACGGATCGCCATGTCCAGTTTAACTTCCGGGATTTCCTCAGCCTCAATATTGATTTTCTGAAAATAATCGTTCAGCAGCTGTTCTTCCGACTCAGCCATAAAATAGCTCCCCCTTCCGTTTCATTTTGTCACGCAGTTGTTTTAGTCCCTTGTTCAGCCAAGTCTTCACGGTACCCTCCGGTTTATCGAGAACCTCTGCTATTTCTGAAAGAGTCATATCCTTGTAATATTTGAGTATAAGCACCTGCCGATACTTCGGCTTAACCCCATCCAGCGCTTGTTCCATATCCAACCTGCGGTCACTCTTCATCTCCATAACCCCTACATCACTTCGAGCAACTTCTGCGACAGCCTTCCTATTTCTGCGCTTCAACTCATCATTACAGCAATTGATCAGAATACGAGTTAACCAAGGAGCAAACTTCTCGGAGTCCTTTAAGCTTTTACGTTTAATCCATGCGCGGCAGGTTGCCTCCTGCAAAACTTCTAAAGAATCCGCTTCGTTTCGCAAATAGCTGTAAGCAATGCTGTATAGCTTTTTTTTCTGTTCAGCTACCAGCTCGTAGAATGTATCTTCTTCCGTAGCAACTATTTCCATTTCGTCTTTAATAATGTGTTCCATGCTTGTTTTGTCCTCCCCCCTTGCTTTCACGCATAAACCATTCCTGTACAACATGCTCTATGTATAGACTGCGCCGAAGCGCAAACGGTTTTGTTTTTTTATAACAATCTAGTACAAAAGAAAAAGGCTCGGCAAGAATGCCGAACCTTGATGTGGACTTGATGATGTAGCGCTTGATAACCTATGAAGAAGCTTTCTCCTTTGTTTCCACGCTTGATCCAAGTGTAATACCGCTTTTTTGAGCATAAGCACTTAGGATTTCTTCCGTCTCCGAGCTTGTACGATGATGGAAGCAAGCTTTGGCAACCCTTGTAGCGTCTATAGCCAGTGTATTCAGGGTACGGTGTTTAACCTTAAGCAGTGCCTGCGGCGACATGCTAAGATCACTAATCCCTAGCTCCAGCCAAAGTGGCAAAGAACGTTCATCTGCTGCCATTTCACCACATACACTTATATCTATTTTTGCATTACGCGCTGCTTCTACAGTCATACGGATCATTCGCAGAACCGCTGGATGATATGGATGATACATATGCGCAATTTGTTCATTCATACGGTCTACGGCTAGTACATATTGCACCAAATCGTTCGTACCAATACTGAAAAAATCTACTTCCTCAGCCAGTAAATCCGCAATCATAACCGCAGCTGGAACTTCAATCATAATACCGACTGGAATATTCCGATTAAAAGGTATGCCCCTAAGCTCCAGTTCAGCCTTCACTTCTTCCAATACAGCTTTTGCCGCTTGTACTTCTTCTACGGAAGATATCATAGGGAACATTAGCTTTACATTCCCATGTGCACTCGCCCGCAAAATGGCGGTTAGCTGAGTTTTGAACATATCTTGTCGATTCAAGCTGATTCGAATGGCACGATAGCCAAGGAACGGATTCTGCTCTTCTGGCAGCTGGAAGTAATCCAGATGCTTGTCCCCGCCTATATCCAGCGAACGGATCACAACCATATTGCTGCCTACCTTCTCGACAACCTGTTTATACACTTCGAATTGTTCATCCTCCGTCGGAAAAGAACTGCGATCCATATAAAGAAACTCTGTACGGAATAGACCTACACCCTCAGCTCCATACTTGAGCGCTAAATTCAGTTCTTTGACGGAGCTGATATTACCGGCCAATCGCAGGTTAACGCCATCTTTAGTGACGGCATCGACTGTAGCAAGCAATTCCAGTTGTTCTTTCTTTTTATGCTGCTTATTTCGAAGAGACACATATTCATTGATCGTTACCTCATCAGGATGAATTTGCACAGATCCGGTGTCTCCGTCTATCACGAGCATGTCTCCGGTCTGAATTGGGTTAGACAAATTATTCTCCAAGCCTGCTACGAGCGGAATACCCAGCGCACGAGCCATAATGGAGGAATGTGAGGTTTTACCGCCCATCATAGTAACAATACCTAGAACATAAGTTGGGTTCAAGTGAGCTAACTGGGAAGGAGACAACTCCTTCGCGACGAGAATATATGGCTGTGTATCCGATGGCAGCGTGACTTCAGGAGCACCTAAAAGATGCTTTAACAGACGGTTACCGACATCCTTGATATCAACCGCCCGCTCCTTCATGTATTCATCATCCAGCAGATCAAACATCGCTACAAAATGATCAATCGCTTCCTTAACAGCCACTTCCGCCGCCTTATACTGGCGTTCAATAATCCCCCGGATTTCGCTCATAAACACCGGATCATCCAAAATCGCCAGATGAGCATCAAAAATGCTGGATTCCTCTGGACCGACTACTTCTCTGAATTCTTTTTTGATGAATTCAATCTCGTCCTTAGAGGTACGGATACCTTCGTATAAACGCTCAAACTCCTTAGCTAGATCCACTGGGTTCACTTGTGTGTCTGGTAAGCTCCACTCCCAGTTCGGTAAGACAAAGGCCTTCCCGATAGCTACACCTGCTGCTGCGCCTATGCCTTGTATCATCCTTCTATCCCTCCAACGTTACTTTCATGTAAGACTACGGACATTACTGAAGATTGCCCCTTTTTAACATTTTTAAATGGAGCATAGCTCCATGATTTTACTCGATCAGGATTCGTAATCACCATTGGTGTAGCCAGTGAAGCTGCATGCTCACGCAAATAAGCGAGGTCGAATTTAACAAGCAATTGACCTGGTTCCACACTGTCGCCTTCTTTTACAACCGCCTCAAATGGCCCTTTAAGCTGCGAAGTGTCGATCCCTATATGCATAAGTACCTCCAGCCCTTCCGGTGTAGCAATACCAACGGCATGCATTGTAGGGTAGACGTGCATAACTTTCCCGAATACAGGTGATGTAAGCTCCCCTTTTTCCGGCAAAAATGCAACTCCATCACCCACTAGCTTCGCTGCAAAGATGTGATCCGGTACTTCCTCAATGGGCATCATTCTACCCTGCATCGGAGAACTGAACAACACCTGCGGCAAATCACGAAGCATTAGCTTATTAATCTCCTCGCGGATAAGCTCTGAATACGTACCAAATACTACCTGAACATTCCCGCCACCGAGCTTGATAATCCCAGCAGAGCCAAGACCTTTTAGCGCCCCCGTATCTATATATCGATCATTATGGACGGTTAGCCTCAAACGAGTGATACAGGATTGTACTTGTACGATATTCTCCTTGCCACCAAGCGCCTCCAAGATCAGTGGTGCCTGATATGGGATATTGCCTGCCCAATCACCAAGTTCGGAACCTTCTTCACGCCCTGGTGTCGGGATCTGAAAACGGCGAATCGCCCAGCGGAATAAATTATAATATACAATTCCATAACCAATACCGATCGGAATCAAAAGCCAAGCCCTCTGCGACAGATGCATATTCAAAAAGAAGTCAATCGCTCCTGCCGAATAAGAGAACCCGTGATGAATTCCCAGCATATAGGTCAGTACCATAGCAAGACCAGACATTACAGTATGTATCGCGAATAAATACGGAGAAGCAAACAAAAACGCGAATTCAATCTGCTCTGAAACCCCGGTCAGAAAACAAACCAAAGCCGCTCGCATGAAAGTCTTTTTAATTTTAGGCTTCAAGTCCTCGCGCGCTTCCTGAATAATTGCAAAAGCAATGGCTGGCAGTGCGAACATCATAATCGGAAACAAACCCGCCATAAAAATGCCCGCCGTAGGATCGCCTGCAAAAAAACGTGGCAAATCCCCCTGAACGACAGTGCTACCATCAGGAGTTGTAAAGTTTCCAAACTGAAACCAAAACACATTGTTGAGAATATGGTGAAGACCGAAGGCTGTTAGTACTCTATATAGCACTCCATAAATAAAAACGCCAAATCCGCCTGTCTGCAAAATTCCTTGAAAAAGATCATCCAATCCTCTTTGCAGCAGTGGAGAGATCCCTAACATCACCCATGCAAAGCCAGCCGAAAACAATCCCATGAACAGCAAAACAAAACGCGACCCTCCAAAGAACTGTATCGCCTCTGGAAGCTTGATATTTTTGAACCGGTTTTGAGCGATACCGGCAACTATACCCAGCAAAATTCCGATAAGTGTTGCAGGTTGTACAAGCCCGTCTCCCATATGGGTAACAATCCGGTCGTAAGTGAACATTCCAGCCAATGCGGCAAGACCCGCCGTTCCAGCTTGATTGGATAATCCCCATGCTACACCCACAGCGAATAAATAAGGCATAAAATAAAAGATTCCCTGCCCAGCGTATGTAGCCACTTCGGATACCGAAGAAAGTCCCCATGCAGACCAAGGTAAGCTGCCCAAACTAAGCAAAATGGCTGCCGCCGGCAGTACCATGGTAGGAAGCATTATGGCTCTGCCCAATTGCTGCAATGATCCGAGCCAATTCAAGGCTACCCTCTCCTTTCTTTCTATATTGAATGGTAAGCGCTGCGGGGGTTTTTGTCAAAATAAACTGAAGGAAAAGTTCAGGGTATATTTAAAACAAATACACACTCACTCCTCAATAAAATCACCTAGAAACACCATTCTCTGGGCTCGGGATTCCAAAGCACTAAAGCAAACAATGCTAAAGTTGGTTAAAACCGATAAAAAGTTGCTCTAAATGAATGTGCGTCTCTAATAATGCTTCAAGTGTATAAGTTATATTTATTGAATGAAGTTTTGTATGCTGACTGAGTCTCTTTCTTTTGCTGCCGATGATTATAAAAGAAATTAATTGTACTTTGTGCAACTATTTATATCCTAGAAGCACTGAAATCCATATAAGTGTACTTTGTGCAATTATTTTTAATAATTTCGCCCTTATTCTTACCTTTGGTGTGTAATAAGTGTACAAAGTACAACTAAACCACAATAGAATAGAGGTATTTCCGATATAGTTGTATATAGTGCAATTAATCTACCTCTCCTACCATATTTGATCTGGCCGCATAGCTTTCACCTCGTATTGTCGAACCCGTTCTCCCGTAATTACAGGCTTTATTAGTCCCTTCTCACTCAACGAGTGCAACAATCTGCGCGCCGTTCGAAAGTTAATGCTGAAATGGGTGGTCACATCCTTTGGACGGATCGCCCTACCCAGTCGCCAAGCCAACCGCAGAACCTCCTTCTCCTCAGACAAAATATCCACGCCTGCAGATTTGCGCGCTAAATGAGGTGCCAGCACCAATTGCAAAAGCATCCGGCACACCTCGGGGCGGTGTTGAAGATCATCAACAGAAAAATGAACCATCTTCCACCCCATTCCGGTCAGAAAAGTGTCCCGATTAGCTGCATAGTTGAATCTCTCTCGGTCCATGTCCTTCACATGGCTTTGAAACCCATCGCACTCAATTCCGAGACTACCGCCGCTCTGCGGAAGAAAAGCGAAATCCAGAAATTGAGATTTACGGTTCCAGTCGTACACTTCGTATTCTGGATGCAAATCATCAAGGCTCTCAAACAATGGCCACCATACATTCTGCAAGAACAACTTCTCCGCATAATTATGACCTCTAACCAGCCTCCCCTTTCTTTCTCCTGATCTTTCCTTCAAGTGCTTGTTAATGAACAAACCATGAGCTTCTTCAAATTCCATAATAGTATCCTCCCCGTAAAAATAAAAAAACGCCCTTCACCGCAAATCATGCGGATAAAGGACGTTCTTCGTCTAACTTCAGTATATCAAGTTTAAATGGTGATTTGCATTAGAAATTGTACAGCCTGTACAGCCGTCGTAATCAAACAACGCTTATTTACGCCCATGCATCGTGATTGCTTCCTCGACCTTGATACAGCGGTCCATAATTGCCGTCATACCGTGCTCAGCAGCGATTTCAGCGGCTTCCTGGCTAATGATACCCTGCTGGAGCCAGAGCACACGTGCGCCGATGTCAGCGGCCTCCTGTGCTACCTTTGCGCAGTATTCGCTTCGACGGAACACATTGACAATGTCCACCGGCTCTGGAATTTCCGCCAACGTATGATAGCACTTTTCTCCCAATATTTCACCATCAACCAATGGGTTTACAGGGATAATCCGATATCCCCGACTTTGCATAGCACCCGCGACCATATAGGAGGTACGGTCTGTTTTGTCAGACAGGCCAACAACTGCAATATTACCTGCAGAAGCAAGGATATCTCCGATCTGTTCCCGACTTGGATTCTCAAAGCTCATACATAGTGCCCCTTTCCATAGTTACACTTTATGATCCTTATATAACTGAAGCTAAATTCACTAGCTCCCTTACTTCTATTGTACCCACTCCACATTCGCACCAAGCGCACGCAGATGATCAAAGTATTGTGGATACGACTTAGCGACATGGTGAGCATCCTTGATCAAAAGTGGTTTTCGCGCTCGTAAACCTACTACGGACAACGCCATAATTACACGGTGGTCGTAATGCGCGTTAATGGTCACACCACCTTCAACGCCTTCAGGCATGCCGTGAACGATAATTTCATCGCGGCGTTCCTCAACATTGGCTCCAGCACGAGTCAATTCTGCCAAGTAATCAGTTATACGGTCACATTCCTTATACCGAAGGTTCTCAACATTATAGAATCGTGAAGTGCCTTCAGCAAATACTGCAGCAGCTACCATAGCCAGCACTGCATCGGTGGCAGCATCTCCGTCGAATTCAACAGCTTTTAGAACGCCGTTCCCTTGTACGTGAACTGTTCCCTCTTTATGAGTAAGTGGTACTTCCATCATTCGCAACACATCAACAATGGCTCTTTCTCCCTGCTTACTCTGTTCCACAAGTCGATGTACCTTAACATCTGATTTGGTAACAGCAGCAGCCGCAAGAATAGCCGCAGAGCCAGGATAGTCACCTTGAACAGTATATGTCTTTGCCGCATAGGCTTGACGACCTGGTACTTTAAAGGTCATATAATCATCCGCCGCATGAACCACAATTCCAGCCTGCTCCAATACTTCTAGCGTCTGACCTACGACAACCTTTGATTTCAAATCATCAAGGACAATAATTTCACTATCTTCTTCAAGCAATGGTGTCAAGAATAGTAGAGCGCTTAGGAACTGGGAGCTGACAGCACCTGAAACTGTAATTCTCCCCCCAACAGGTTTGCCACCGCGGATCGTGATCGGCAGCTTACCTTCATTATGCTCTACCTTCACACCAAGCTGTTCTAGAGACACGATCAGATCGTCATGTGGACGTTTGCCCAAAGAGTCAGGATACGTATTTACGAATGTGACCTCAGGGCTTAAAGCAGCTACAGCCATTAGAAAACGTAATACGGCTCCAGCATTCCCCACATTAAGTTCCTTAACATCCTTAGGTTTACGTCCAAAGCCCTGAATCACAATCTTCTCATCATCTTCTGTGAGTACAGCTCCCAAATCTGCAATACAACGACGGATGGCATCGCTATCTTCACTATGTGCCGGATGATAGATCGTACTTACGCCTTCTGACAATGCAGCAACCAGCAAATAACGAGTGGTATAGTTTTTGGAAGAGAGGGCCCCAAATTCTCCTTGCAGGGATGGCGTTGGCCTAACAATAACGTCCATAATATAAACTCTCCTTAGTAGATATAGTTGTATATAGTGCTTGTTTGACAGGGTATTCTATGCTTGTGTTATCATTAAACCATTCTTCTGATGAAAAGAGGTCACAACCATGCATAATGTTCCACAAATCACACCGCAAGAATTGCGGCAGTGTCTAGAGACAGGGGAAGACCTTGTACTCATCGACGTTCGTGAAGACGAAGAGGTTGCCTTCGGGATGATTCCCGGTGCACAGCATATCCCCATGGGAGAAATTCCACACCGCACTGAGGATATTCCAAGTGATGCCAAAGTGATCTTCATCTGCCGTTCCGGCGCTCGAAGCCAGCGTGTCTGCGAATATTTACAGCAGTTTGGCATTCATGCTACAAATTTAAACGGCGGTATGATTGAATGGAATGAAACACTCTCTTAAAAGCTCAGCCGCGGTAATGCATTAAAATATGTTGCGACACTTCTGCCGCTGTCAGTCCCGTTGTATCGACCGTGTAATGCGCGAACAGGTAAGCTTCATGGCGGTCTTCCATGATACGTCTAACCCGTTCTTCTGCATTGCCGGCGAGCAGCGGACGATTCTGATCTCCGCTAACGCGGGCAATAATCTCTTCTTCTGTTGCCGTTAGCGCAACCACATGCCCTTTACTCAGCATTAAATCTGTATTCCCCGGCGCCAATACCGCGCCACCACCCGTAGATATTAATTTATTCTCAGATTCTAGCATACGCTTTAGTACTGCTGTTTCCACGCTTCGAAAGTAATGCTCTCCATCTTCCGTGAAAATTTCTGCAATGCTTCGGCCTTCAGTTTCAACAATGACATGATCCAAATCAACCAGCTCATAGCCCAGTTCCTCGGCCAAAATAGCACCTACCGTTGACTTTCCCGTTGCCATCATCCCTACTAAAATAATGTTCTTATTTCTTTGCTCTTCGTTCAACTTTTTAAATTCTTCAGTATCCCCAGCCATGTCTATCCTCCAACCGCGATATTTGTCATATCATAACACAGGGTCAAAACATTAGACAATCTGCTTCACATAGTAAATACACATCAAAATTTCAACAAAAAAGGCCCGAAAGCCTCCCCATTTCTGGTGAAGCAATTCGGGCCACTTTTCTAACCTATAAGAAAGTATAAGTTTCACGTTATACATTATCCTTATATTTCTCGCATAAACACTTACCCGTCTTTTAGGGACGCGGAAGGCGTTTTTGCTTATTACGTAACGAACTAAATTATTCAGCTGACATCCAGTTGTGGTGGAAGACGCCTTCTTTGTCTACACGTTTGAATGTGTGTGCGCCGAAGTAATCGCGTTGTGCTTGAAGCAGGTTCGCAGGCAGTCTTTCAGTACGATAGCTATCATAGTAAGCCAATGCGCTGGAGAATCCAGGTACTGGAACACCCATCGTTACAGCTGAAGCGATAACTTTACGCCATGCGGACTGGTAATTGTCCATAACATCCTTGAAGAAAGGATCAAGCAACAGGTTCTTAAGATCTGCATTGTTCTCGTAAGCATCCGTGATGTTTTGTAGGAAACGGGAACGGATAATGCAACCGCCGCGCCAAATTTTAGCCAACTCACCATATTTCAGATCCCAGCCGTATTCGTCAGAAGCTACGCGAAGTTGAGCAAAGCCTTGAGCATAGGATACGATTTTACTTGCGAACAATGCTTTACGCACGTTCTCGATGAATTCAGCTTTGTCACCATCAAATGGTGTAGCTTCTGGTCCGTTAAGCACTTTGCTTGCTTCTACGCGCTCATCCTTCATTGCGGACAGGAAGCGTGAGAATACGGATTCGGTAATCATGGACAAAGGTACACCAAGATCCAGTGAGCTTTGGCTTGTCCATTTACCAGTTCCCTTTTGTCCAGCGGAATCAAGGATCACGTCAACCATTGGTTTACCAGTTTCTTCATCATACTGAGCAAAAATGTCTGTAGTAATTTCGATCAGATAGCTGTCGAGCTCACCGCTATTCCACTCTTTGAAAATGTTGTGAAGTTCTTTTGCATCCAGACCCAGAACGTCTTTCAACAACTGGTAAGCTTCACAGATTAATTGCATATCACCATATTCGATACCGTTGTGCACCATTTTAACATAGTGTCCCGCACCGTCTGGTCCGATATATGTACAGCAAGGCTCACCGTCAACTTTAGCTGAGATTGCCGTTAGGATTGGTTCTACTAGCTTATATGCGCTTTCTTGACCGCCAGGCATAATGGAAGGACCTTTTAGTGCTCCTTCTTCTCCGCCAGAAACGCCAGTTCCGACAAAGCGGAAACCTTTTTCTTCCAGATATTTACTGCGACGAACCGTATCAGGGAAATAAGCATTTCCTCCGTCGATGATAATGTCGCCTTGATCAAGATGCGGCAACAGTTGCTCGATGGTAGCATCAGTAGCTTTACCAGCTTGAACCATGATCAGAATTTTGCGCGGTGCTTCAAGCGAAGCTACAAATTCCTCTACAGAAAATGTGCCTACGAGGTTCTTACCTTCCGCTTCAGCTAGAAGATCATGTGTCTTCTCCGGTGAGCGGTTAAACACGGATACGGAAAAACCTTTGCTTTCGATATTTAGAGCCAAATTCTTGCCCATTACCGCCAAGCCAATAACGCCGATTTGTTGTTTTGCCATCTGGTCCTCCACCCTTTGCACCCTATATTTTTGGGAAATCCATTTCTCGCAGTATAAGAATACCACCCTTTATCAGAGACAGCAAAGCCTGCCCTGCGAATAAAGATCAAATTCATCAACAAAACCATTGCCAATATGAAAATGATCACAATGACTATTTTAACGTTTTTAGTGCCAGAAGTGAACCCCTGTCTGCAAGTTCTCAAACAAATCTAAGGCACCCCGAAATTCGGGGTGCCCCTAAACAGCTTATTTCAGCACCTTGTTTACCATTCTAACATATACAATTCCTTCGTCAAAAAGGTAAGCTGAGCTCGGCATTTCTCCGCACGAATCATATCCTCTGCCTTAAGTGCATCATTTAATCGATCCAGCTGCTCATCCACTTCAATCCTACGCTGGCGAATTCGTTCCTCTCCTTCAACAGAATAATAGAGCTTGGTCAGCTCCTCATCTGTGAGCATAGGACCCTTCTGGTATAAGACTCGCTGCTGATAACCCGAGATTTCGACAAGACGGATCACTTCGCCGAACAAAATATTTTCAATAATAATCTGACGGTCCCGGAAGCGCTTTACTATGGCATGGCCCCGCATGTCCCCAATTAACTTCTCCATCCATTCTGACAAGCGAGCATCACGAATCATATAGTCTCCCACGAGTTTATAGCCATCTTTGATCCTTTGAAACCGTAATTTCACCAGTTTACGACCCGTACGGACCGAAATTACAAAGACCTGTTCGTTCTCGCTCCAATATAGGGAATAACCTTTTTGAATCAAATCCTTGATCAGGTCCTGGATATGCTGTCTGTCGAAACGTAACTCCAGGTTACAATACTCCACCTCGTCGTTTTTGTTCACGGCACTCCCCCCTAACTGCTTCACATCTGCAAAGCCAACACAATTGTTCAATTCCCGAGTATTTATGGCTGCCGGACCTCTTCAAGTAGTAGTTACTAATGCGTTCGTCTTAGTCTTATTTTATACTTCAGTTTATGTAGCGGTAACTTGGTTTATTGACTATTTTTACCCGCAACAGACTTTCTCCAAACGCTGATTGAATTTTTTATTTCTTTTAGTCCTTTTTGAGCCGAATCCTTCCTAAAAAAAAGCCGCTGACAATCTAATTCTCAGATTGTCAGCGGCTTTTCACATCTAAGGTCAACTAGGTTTAAATTTCAGCTTCGTTCTGTGTACAATTAGTAAATGCAACCCAAAGAGCATCAACATTACAATTGCACTCATCAGAAACGGTACACCGTGACCTACATGGTCCCATAGTCTACCTGATATCACCGGCCCTGCCACCATCCCTGAGCCTTGCAAGGTCAAGAATAGCCCCCACACAGTCCCTCGTTCCCCCTTAGGCACTTGCTTAGCCAGAAAGGCATTCCATGCCGGGAGAATAAGCGCGTAGCTTATACCGACCAATGCCACCGCGATAAAAGCAAGCGGGAGCCAGCGCACCTGTGAGAACAGGGCAAGGGAAAAGGCGGCGAGCAAAAAGCCAATGTTCAGAAACACAGTTGTTCCGATTCGGTCCACCAGCTTGCCTGCTGGAATTAGAGCAAGCACCGTAATTCCCCCACCTGCAATCAGAAGTAGACTAAACTGATTTGGACTAACATGAAGCTCCGTACGTGCAAACAAGGTAACTACAGGCGTCATCAAACCAATGGCAAAAGCCTGAAGAAATAAGGCTGGATATAGTAGACGACTGACTTTAAGCGTCGTTCTGACCTGATATAGTGTTCTTTTTATACTTTCTAATGGACTGATTTTTTTACGCTCAATAGCTCCGCCGAGCCCCTGCATGTCCCTTACAACTGCATGAGTTCCACTTGTCGAGATTCTCTTAGGTAGAAATAGGGCAACCACAACTACAACAGCAGCACACCCTAGCAGGACCAAAAAGGCTACACGATAGCTTTGTCCCCCCTGATCCATCAAAAAATTCACTACGATCGGACCGATTCCCGTTCCTGCGAGCGATGCCATCTCTACAGCACCCATAGCTGCACCACTGCTGCCGCTTTTAGTAGATCCCGCCAATTCCGTTATTCCGGTCATCACACAAGGCCAAAGCGGGGATGTCCCGATCCCAAGAATAAGACAGGCAATCGAAAGCGTAACTGCTGTTTTGGCATATATTATCATACCAACAGCTACTAGGATCAACAACAAGGCACTTGTCATGGTCCAGCGAAATCCTATGCGCTCCATAACCCAGCCAGAAGGACTGCGGAATAGATTATCCCCCAAATACTGGAGCGCAAAGGCAAAGCCTACTACCGTAACAGATAGACCCAAAATATTCTCCATATATACGGGTAACAGAGCGACAAGTAGCGACCCTTTAACAAACTCAACTAAAAAAATAATTACCCACATCTCCATGATAAATGGCGACGTCAAACTGATATGTGTACGTTGTGCAGCTTTTGTGGACATTCTATCACATCCAAATCCTAGTATTCTGTAGATTGTTTTGTTATACTGATGCTTGCCTTAAATTTTAATATTCGCGAAAGGTTGTGACAGCATTAAATGAATCAACACCGTACTCCCCTCTTCACAGCTTTAAAAAAGCATGCCGCCGGCAATCCCGTTCAATTTCATATTCCGGGGCATAAGAAGGGGCTAGGAACCGATGCCGAATTCCGTGAGTTTATCGGCGATAACGCTCTATCCATCGATCTAATCAACATCGCACCGCTTGATGATCTACATCAGCCAACTGGAGTAATTCAGGAAGCTCAGAAGCTGGCTGCGAAGGCTTTCGGCGCCGACTATACGTATTTTAGCGTACAGGGCACGAGCAATGCCATCATGACGATGATCCTCTCTGTCTGCTCACCGGGTGATAAAATAATTGTGCCGCGTAACATTCATAAATCTGTGATGTCGGCCATTATCTTCTCCGGAGCCAAGCCTGTGTTTGTCTCGCCTGTTCAGGATGAGAATCTCGGGATAGATCACGGCATAACGACCAGTTCGCTGGAACGAGCGTTAAGGCGTCATCCAGACGCCAAAGGAGTTCTAGTAATCAATCCCACGTACTTCGGTGTATGCGCCGACCTGCGTTCGATTGTCGACCTGGCTCACCGTTACGGTGTACCCGTATTGGTGGACGAGGCACATGGAGTACTGATTCATTTTCATGAGGATCTGCCGGTATCGGCCATGCAGGCCGGAGCGGACATAGCTGCCACTAGTGTGCATAAACTTGGCGGCTCCATGACGCAAAGCTCGGTACTGAATCTTAATGCTAAGACGGGTCTGATTAACCCGCAACGGGTACAGACCATTATGAGCATGCTGACTACAACATCTACCTCATATATTTTATTAGCGTCTTTGGATACATCAAGACGTAATCTCGCGCTGAACGGTCATGAAATGGCGGAAAGAACCATCAGACTGTCCAACTACGCACGCGAAACGATCAATAAGATCGAAGGCCTGTACAGCTTTGGAAAAGAGATCCTTGGGACAGAAGCAACATTTGATCATGACCCAACCAAGCTCAACATTCATGTGCGCCATTTAGGGATCACAGGATACGAAACCGAAAACTGGCTGCGCGAGAAATACAACATCGAAGTAGAACTAAGTGACATGTATAATATTCTTTGCCTTATTACCCCAGGTGATACCCAAGAATCAGTAGATAAATTATTAGCTGCACTTCGGGTGTTGTCCGCCATTCATTATAGCAAGGGTGAAATCTACGAACTTAAGGTTCAGGTTCCAGAAATTCCACAGCTTGCTTTGATTCCAAGGGACGCTTTTTATGCGGATACGCAGTTAGTTCCATTCCGTGAATCTGCTGGCTACATTATTGCAGAGTTTATATATGTATACCCGCCTGGAATACCTATTCTTCTCCCTGGCGAAGTTATCACTCAGGATAACATCGATTATATTATCGACCATGTGGAGATTGGACTTCCGGTTAAGGGTCCTGAAGACCGCAGCATCACTAACATAAAAGTGATTGTAGAAGCCGATCCTATTTCCTAAGACCCATCATTTCCCTAAAAAAAATCATTTATTTATACAAAAACCCGATACCATAATAAGTATCGGGTTTCTGTATATAAACATCAACTGTCATATACACAATAGAACAGCTTAATTTAGTCGCTAAAATCTATTCTTGCTGAGCAAGCAGATTGTTGTAAGCTTCTTCAACAGCTTTCCATTCTTCTTCATCTTCGATATTGTACAATACCATTTCTTCGTCTTCTTCTTCCATACGAAGAATAATGCCATCCGCTTCAGGATTTTCCTTTTCTAACAGCAGCGCGTATAGTTTCTCACCGATGTCGAAAGTTTCAACCAATACCATTTCAACATCTTCGCCCTGCTCGTTCGTCAAGGTCAGCACAAACTCCTCGTGCTCATGGTCGTGATCATGCCCGCAACCGCATGCTTCACCATGCTCATGTTTGTGATCGCTCATTGTAATACCTCACTTTGAATTGTATTATCCTACATCTGGTATACTACCACGTTAGTTTAGTTCAGGTCAATTTAGAACCCTTAATTAAGAGCTGTAATTACCTTTTCTGACACAAGAACGTAATCCGCATTTTTGGAAGCTTTCATATAGAAGCCTACCCGATATTTGCCGGTTTCTTTAAAATCATAAGTAAACTCCGAGGTCGGAAACCAGAAATTATCCTTCTGCGAGCCTTCAAGCTCCTGCGACTGAATATCCTTAACATTACCAGAAGGGTCCGTTATGGCTACTTTCACAGCTGAAACCTCTTCTGTTAAGCTATCTACTTGGGTTAATATCTTAATCTTAAGCTTGCCTACGTTTACGTTACCAAAGACCGTATTATCTTTAAAAAGAACAATATGAACATTAGGCTTAAGAATCGTCACTTTTCCAGATCCGTCCCAATTCACTACCCCGCCCGCTTCTCTAGCGGGAATATATGTTTTTCCATCAATCAAATAACCGCCGTCTACAATTTCCGTCCCGTTGTTCCATACCCTGATTTTCTTACTCACAGAATCGGCGAACAATAAGGAGCCACCCATCAAGGAAAAAGCAAACACACATAAAGTGACTTTTTTCCATCTATTCATTTGAAACCCTCCAAATAATTCATGCTATTAATGTATACTTACTTTGTCTCAGCAAGTTGCGCTAATTGTAGGTAAATATTTCATTCATCTCCCTTAAAATGATATTATGTACTTGTTCAAAGTTGATATATTAGCTAACAGCGATTTCAGGAGGGTACTTTCTTATGAGTCTGAGCCTACAAATGCTAGGAACTGGCAATGCTTTTGCAAAAAACTATTTTAACAATAATGGCCTGCTACTAGCTGATGATTATACCCTACTGATTGATTGCGGGATTACAGCTCCGCTTGCCATGCATGCCATCGGGAAATCCTTCCGTGACGTAAACGCTACTCTAATTACGCATATTCATGCGGACCATGTTGGAGGTCTGGAAGAGCTAGCACTTACGCTAAAGCACGTATACGGGAAAACTATGAGATTACATTTACCTGAGACGCTTGTTGAGCCACTTTGGACCAACACCTTAAAGGGTGGATTATATCAAAAAGATGCAGTAGCCTCCCTGACCGATATCTTCGAGGTTACACCTATGAAACCCGGAATTACGTACAAGCTCGCTCCTTCTCTTTCGCTCGAAATCATACATACGCCGCATATTCCTGGCAAAGATAGCTATTCCCTTCTAATAAATAACGAGATTTTCTATAGCGCGGATATGACTTTTCAGCCGGAGCTACTTATAAGCCTTGTCCGTGAGCGCGGCGTCCGAATGATTCTGCATGACTGTCAGCTTGGCGGATCAGGGGTTGTTCACACCACGCTGGAGGAGTTAATGTCTTTACCTGAAGATGTTCGGCATATCATCAAGCTCATGCATTACAGCGATGAACAACCTCAATTCGTCGGGCTTACTGGAGGGATGGAGTTTATTGAGCAGCATGTAATTTATAAACTCTGATTATGATTAAAAAAAAGACCGTACATTGACGTCCGATGACGTATGTACGGTCTTTATCTTTAGAACTATGAGAAACTCGGAAGATTGTCCAAATTGTTGGTTGGGTCCCCATCCGCGTCGCCGCGAATATAAGTTCCTCCGTCTTTACCTTTAAAAGCATTCACTCCGGCAATATTTCCGGCTTGTACTTCTTGAAGCGCTTGGTCATACGCCAGGACACGTCCTGTAGAGGTCTGGAAACTGGTTAAATCTCCGTCTCCATTTTTCTGTACAGCTACGAAACTTTCGCGTTCGTTATTTGGCACTTCAGCTCGCCCCTTGCACTTGGATTTGCCATCATATGGCACATCCTAGCTTGCTTCATAGAACGGTAAATTATGTGCACTATTTTTAAAGAGTTTTCTGCATCCGTACATGTAAAATACCTGCGTCATAAAAAGGTTCCGTAGAAATCACTTCATATCCCAGCTTCTTGTAGAAATTCTCAGCTTGGCACTGTGCATCAAGAATCGAAGCATCCAGTCCAAGTTCCCGAGCAAGCTCTTCCATCGCAAGCAACAGAACACGTCCGTATCCTTTGACTCGATAATCTTTCAGTACGGCGATACGCTGCATTTTGGCTGTACCTGCTTTGTAATAAATCAATCTTCCCGTAGCCACAGGTACACCTTCATCTATAATTAGAATATGGTGCACATTCGGACCGATAACATCGTATTCATCAATTTCTTCCTCAGCCGGTACCATTTGTTCCTCTACAAATACTTTGGTACGAATATCCAGCCCCATCTGAAGCTGTTCCTCTGTAGTTACCCGTAAGATTTCTGCCGCCATGTTAGTCCCAAACTCCTCTCTCTCTATGTATCCAACGATAGTTGTCTATTATATAAAAATTCGACTAGAAAGAAAAGCCTGAGCATGAGAAATCGTCTTCTACGCTGCACTAATCTGCAGAATATACTTCTTCAGGAATCGAACGATTGTATGTGTCTTGCATCACTGGTGACAATGGAGGATACTGACCTTTCGGCTTTCCATCCAGGTTAGTCATTTCTTTGATTTCCATGACTTTTGTTGGCTTCGCCTCGGAACATCCTCCCAAAACTATCAGTAACAGCAGACAAACACCGACTCCCCATTTCATAAATTTAGACATGGTTTTACTCCTTTCACCGCTCAACTGCAGTTATTCTCTTTACAGCTTTGACGTTTCAGGAGTTTTATAAACCATTGAATCACTTCATTGCCCGATTCTAACCCTTATAGATTCACATTTCCAACGGCATGGACCATGTACATCATTCCTGCCAGAAAGCCAGCTAATACAAAATAAGCGATGCCGTATTTCCAGCGTGAGCTAGCCGGCACATCGTAATACTTATCGTTCTCGTATATCGAATAGCTGATATCACAATTCATCTTTAGATGAAGCCTATTCTCTAAGGTCACAGGCTCTAGCTGCGAGATACGTACCTTTTCAATGATGCATTGCTGCGGAAGCGTAGCTCTACCAATGTAGTTCAGTTGATCCCATCTCACCCCTACATACTGCTGTCTTTCCAAATCACTGTAAGTAGTAAAAGGTAAATCTCTTCTATGCTCTGGTCCTGGAATCATGTAGCCTGCATCTCTAAGTGGCTCTACTGGAATTAAGAAACTCTTCGTTACAGAATAAAGGCGATTGTTAGTGCGTCTCTTGACATATTTGTTATACAGATCGTATGCAAATAATGCCCAAATAATAAAGAACAAGATCGAACGCATATAGATGATGATGGCTAAACCACCCACGAGCCCCACAAGCCACAGCCAGCGCGTCACCGCGGTTGCAATACGGCCACCGTCAAGCGGATGAATCGGCAGCAGATTGATCAGATTAAGTAAAAAACCTATGTAAGCCAAGGAATAGAGAAGTGGACTATCCATGTAATAAGCCGCCCCAAAAACGGCTGTAGCCCCAATGGTTCCTAAGATCGGACCTCCAAAAGCAATATAAGCTTCTGTCTGGGCATCCAACGGCTGTTTCTTCATTGTAATTAAAGCTCCCAAAAACGGTATAAATAGCGGAGCGCTGACTGGAAGCCCGATCCGTTTCGCTGCTATTACATGTCCTAATTCATGGACTAGCAAGAGCAGGACAAAGCCCACGGCAAACCCCCACGGGTAAATCAAAGCATAAGCCCCTATTGAAATCATCATTGATATTAACGGCCCGGCAATTTTACCTATTTTCAGAAGAGACAAAATCGCCTTTCCTTTAAACAGGAGCATCGCCGCCCCGCCTCCCAACCATTTCCATGGCGTGGAAGAATTCTTTTTCTGCTCATTTTGCGGCAAGATCTCAAGCCCCTTTATCTTTCAATTTTTATCTAACTTCTGTACATTACCATCCATTTTATCATAAGCGCTGCAGGAGTATTTCCATAAAAAAGCACTTGGCTAAGTATACGACGCAACTTTAAAGATGGAATGGGACAAGTATGGCCAACGCGCCCGGTTCAAAATTAGGGGGTGAGGAAGATGCTTGCACTTCAAAGTTTTTCCTCCTCGATTTTAATGATCACCTTCTAGGCAAACGCCGTGAACATTGTAGGCTAAGGGCCATAGACTGTTATCAGGATTTAAACAATTGAGGAGGTTCTCCATGGAATCAAATACAAATTTTCATCAACAGGTCTGTTGGAATTGTATGAACAAATACGTTGGTGTTACAATGACTGACGGTCAATCATTTGACGGCTTTATTGCTCATGTAGATCAAAATTATGTTACCCTTGCGGTTCCAAGCAATGAAATGGTTGAACACATGAACGGAATGCCTACAAAAGAATCGGCGTACAGACAATTTGGCTTCCGCCCAGGTTTTTACCCAAGACGTCGCTTCTATCCACGACGCATTCCTTTTTACGGCATAAGCGATTTGTTTTTACTTCCGTTCTTTATCTGAGATAGTGCAAAGGGGATGTTAGAGTCATCCTCTTTTTTTATTTTTTTAAAGACTATGTAAACTATCCTCCCTATAGATTGTAAAAAAAGAATTGCCATCCTACTCTATCGTATGGTATTATGAAATTCGTCGCAGGACGGTAGCTCAGCGGGAGAGCACTATCTTGACAGGGTAGGGGTCATGGGTTCGAACCCCATCCGTCCTATAGAAAAAAGCCTTGAATTTCAAGGCTTTTTGTTTTTATTCACTTATATTCTATTAAAAACCCCTGTGATACGAATTTGATACGAATCGCGATTTACTTTTCGTATCAGTTCATCTGATCCTCTGGGAAAATATCGCTTCTACCCTCCAACCAATCTCCAAATTCCGCTTTAATGATATATAATTCCCTTCCTGCTTTTGCAGCATAAAAAGGTGTATCTCTTAAGAATTCGTACAGCTTGGCTTGACTCATTTTCATTATCTTTAAGTGTTCGGGCGGAGTGTCATAGGTAAGCTGTCCCAATTAAGATTTTGTTTCTCGGTTATTTCTTGCAAATATCCTTGCCCTCCTTATTGAGTTCTTTTTCTTATACGAGTTTCAGCTCTAAAGCCAACTTGTAAAATGCTCTCCACCTAAATTTTAGTATAAGTAGGTGCGTTTAGTAACCGCATCGCACATCTCCATATCCTTTTGTCAGTCCCTTTGTGTCATTGGGCTTCCTCCCCCTCAAACCAGGTGAAATTGTCTCCGATCTGTTCCCAAACTCAATCTATATAAACCTCTTGGATGTCTTTTTCTGTAGCTTCATCGTTAAACTCTTGAACTTCCGTGTATCTACTCTGTTCGCCCCAACCTCTGTTGTTTACGAAAGTTATTTTCCTCATTTCTTATATCCTTCTTGTGGAAGAGGAGGACTATTCCCCTCTCTGTCCCTGTATCTTCGGTAACTTACTTCAAATAGATCAAGTTGCATATCAATCAACATCCTCTTTTCTTTGCTCCTTCACGATCTGTGTCTTACTGGTTCATATCTTCGTGCAGTGCAACAATTAATATGACTTTCGATGAAGATGCTTCTTTATGCTAACTGGCAGTATAGTTTAACTTAAAATAAACTTTCCGTTCCCCGCAGTTAACTTAAGATGTAATCTGAAAGCACCTTTTTTGAAAGTGATACTCATCAAGAAACGTATTTATAAAGGAGTGGCTTAATGCAAGTTATTAAATCTATAATAGAGTGTCCAGAGCGTTATATAGAGTTTGCTGAATATGTTAAAGAAAAATGGCCAAATGTAAAGAAGGTAGTCCTCCCTAAAATTGACGAAAGTTTATCGGCTAAAGATGGTTTGCCATTTACATTTCTGCTATTGAAAAACGACAAAATAATTGGATTTTATCAATTGATTGTGCAGGAGTATATAATTCGTAAAGATTTATCGCCATGGATTGCACCTTTGTTCATTGACGAGAATGAGCGAGGGCAAGGTTTAGGTTCAGTATTGTTGGAGCATGCCAGAAAAATGGTGGGGCAATTAGGATATACGAAGGTTTATATAACGACCGACCATATTCGTTATTATGAGAAATATGGATTTAGAGAAGTCGGTTTAGATAATTTCGAATGGGGACGACCCACCAAAATTTATGAGCACGACACTATAAAGTAATTTATCGCAACATGGTTTGTTTTGGACTTAACTAACGAGGAACGTTAGTTAAGTCCTGTCACTTCTGGTGCGCTACATGCGTCTGCTTTGTCATAACCTTTATGTGAGAAGGGATACGCCTACTCCCTTAATGATCTGTACCTTCGTACTGTGCATCATCTAGCGGGCAGGATAACGTGGAAACATAATTCTCATACTTAAATTGCATGTTATAGTAATCTAGTGTTCGATTTAGAACTGTTCTCTTTCTAGCGTGTATAATATGTTTTCTCGTTAAGAATGGATGAATGTTAATAATACATATGGAGGGAATTAAGTTTGAGTACTCACTACTATTTCAGTTGGTTTAATAATTTTTTTCCAGAGAAGCTGGTCCATTATTTGCAAGAGGATATACAAGACAGAAAATCGCTTGTTATGATTAGCGCTGATCCGTCTGGTTATACAGGTGAGCAAATTAACTTTGGTGATGTTTCTGAATGGACATGGTTGAATCAGGCTAATATTATTTTTGAAGAATATCATTTCATTGATTACCGCATGCAGAAGGAAGATGCCCGGCGATTAATTCAAAACGCTTCTGTCATTTTTTTATGCGGTGGGTATCCTGTTTTGCAGAACGATTTTTTGGCGGATTATGAATTATCGGATGTTATTAAGAACAGCAATGCCGTTATAATGGGTGCCAGCGCCGGTGCGTTAAACATGGCTGCAAAATGGTTAAGCTTGAATAACCCTGATGAAGCTGAAACAAGTACTATTTATGATGGTATTGGCTTTGATTATTTTGCCTATGAATCTCATTCTCAACGTGACTACGCCACGTTTGTTCAAGGCTATCTGTTCCCCTTATCTGAAGAGATTGATGTTTACGCGGCAGAACAGGAGAGCGCTATACGTGTAAAGGACGGCAAAATAGAAATAATGGGTCCTTTATATTTAATTTCCCGCTCAAAGATTCAGAAATTGGTTGAGACGCTCTAATTAGGATTGTCGGGCAGAAATGATGAATTTTTTAGACCGCCTTCAATGGCGGTCTTTCTATTTCCGGCAGATGCTAGTTGCTCATTTTATTGAACTAACGGGACAAGATAGTTCAATTAACCACTCAGTCGTAATTCTACTTGGTACACCAAGCATCAGGGTTGCATGATAGCTGAAGATAAGTCCAAGAAGAGGAATTTAGAAACATCGTAAGAGTTCGCGGAAAAACCCAAATGAAGTCTTTTTTATACATTGGAAAGAACTCCGATATTATTTTGAACGCATCAATAGATATAGGAAGTAAGGCACACTCAGCATTGTTACAATAATCCCTGCTGGAATATCCGACTTAAAGCTGACCGTCCGAGCAATCGTATCCGCTACAAGCAGCAATAGCGCACCAATAAGTGCTGAAGCTGGCAGAAGTACTTTGTAGTCGTGACCTACCAGCTTGCGAGCCACATGCGGACTAATCAATCCAATAAAGAAGATCGAGCCCCCGAGCGCTACACAACCAGAAGCAATGCCTACAGCCGCAATCGCCAGACGCAAAAATTTCTTCTTTACAGCGACTCCTAAGCCTATCGAAATTTCATTTCCTAACACCAAGACGTTCAATGTCCTGAAATTGGAAATAATATATGCGAATAGCAGCAATACCCAAGGTGCTAATAAGCTGATATAAGACCACTTGTCCCCCCATAAATATCCTGCTTGCCAACGCTGCGCAAAATCATACTTCTGGTCATCCAGCTTTAAAGTCAGGAATAACGACAGAGCACTTAACCCCATATTAATCGCAACACCAGTCAAGACAAGTCGTGTAGAAGAAATCAAACGACGTTTTCTATAGGCTAGAACATATATCAGAGCTGCTGCCAGCAAACCACCCAAGAATGCCATAGCTGGTAGTAATAATGTTATAGCGGTGCCTTGAATACCTACTGTTGAGATAATCAGCAACACCATAAGACCTGAACCTGAGCTAATACCAAGCATGCCGGGATCAGCCAAATCATTGCGCAGCAAAGCCTGCATAACAGCACCTGCCAGTGCCATCCCAAATCCAACAAGTATCGCTAATACGATCCGAGGAAGACGAAACTTATAAACAACGAGATTATGCTCTTCTGGACCTTGTCCAAGCAATACTTGAAATACTTCAAGTGGATTAAGAGACACCTTTCCCATATTAAGACTAAGAATAGCTCCTGCAATGAGCAGTATTATGAGAGATAGAATCCATATTGTAGCCTTATGCGATTTAACAACATTCATTTGAAGGCTCTCCTCTCTTTGCTCGCAATTAACAAGAAGAAAGGAACACCAATCATTGCAAAAATAATGCCGAGTGCTGTCTCTGCCGGACGATTAATCAGCCTTCCTGCGATATCCGCTACAACCATAAGTGCGCCGCCGTAAATGGCTGATGCCGGAATAATATAACGATAATCTACACCTACAAAAAAACGCATGATATGCGGTATAATCAACCCTACAAAGCCGATTGGCCCAACAAGTGCAACAGCTACACCCGCTAGTAAAAGGACCGCAAGCGTAGCTATCATCTTAACGAGAACGATCCGTTGCCCGAATCCTTTCGCGATCTCTTCCCCCAAGTTTAAAACAGTGATAGAGCGTGCAATGAATAATGATAAAGCCAGCCCACCTAAGAACCAAGGAATAACTAGCTTAATTTCCATCCATGTTGCTCCAGCCACACTTCCCGAGGTCCAATAAGCAAGGGCACGACCAATTCCATAGTTTAATGAGATAAATGATCCCACAGCTCCAAATAGCATTGTAATGGATATTCCAGCTAACACCAATCGTTGAGGTGTCATTCCTGAACGATTCATTGAAGCAGCAAGATACGTTAATCCTGCACCAAGTCCTGCGCCAATAAAGCTAACTAGCAAGGTTGTCGTCTGCAATTGCCCTGGAAGGAAAACTAATGTAACGGCCATTGCAAGAGCAGCTCCAGCATTTACTCCCATTAATCCCGAATCGGCTAAGGGATTTCGCGTATAGCCTTGCATAACTGCTCCTGCTACCGCGAGACACATGCCCGCAATAATATCAGCCGCCGTACGTGGAATACGAAGGGCATGGATAATCTGATGCTCGGTCAGTTCAGGATCAAAATTAAAAATCGCTGCCCATGCCATCTTCAGGCTCATGGAAGCAGAGCCAAAAGAGATAGAAGCCGCTACTGAAAGTAGCAGCAGCAATATCCCTAGGAGTAAAAACAGACCGAAATACGATTTCCCTCTTAAATTAGGAATAACAGCTGTTCTATCATCTAGCTTTCTATTTTTTTTCATACGCTGATACTAGCTTCTCAACTACAAAATCTAGCTGCTTATCAAGAGAGTAGATATCTGAATAATATGAAAAATCAAACCCAATTTCGATCAATCTACCTTCTTTGATTGCTGGAATGCTGTTCCAAATGGGGTTGTCCGACAAATCATCAGCCCCATCCCATACAGAACGGAACACGAAGTCTCCTATATACTCAGGTAACACTTCTAAGGAAACAAACCCTCCAGTAGCCTTCTCCCTGCCATCAATCTTCTTCTGAAGAATCTCTGGTGCTTTTAGTCCTAAGTATTCGTAAATAATCTGAGAACCTCTTCCGTAAAGCTTGCTATCGATTACCGCCATCTCTTTTTTGCCGCCCTCGATAATGGTTACTGTCTTATCTAAAATTCCAAGTTCATCAAGCTTCTGCTTACTTTTCTCCAACTTCTCGTGGAAATTATCTAATAAAGCTTGTGCCTCCTGCTCCTTGCCAAATACCTCACCAATCTTCATTATACGTTCGTCTGTCGCCATTTTTTCATAAGGAATTGGAATGGTCGGTGCAATATCCTTAAGGATTTCGTAAGTTTCTTCAGAAGCAGCTATGATCAAGTCCGGCTTTACTGCCATAATAGCCTCTGGATTAGGTTCATACCATGAACCAAGATCTTCAATACCCCCCAGCTCTTCTGCAAAGGCCGCTCCTTCAAAGACACTCGAAGTACCTACTGGCTTAATGCCGAGGGCAACAAGATCCCCTTGAAGGTATAACACGACAACTCTCTCTGGATTAGCTGGAACGACAATATCTCCCTTTACCGTAGAGATAGTTCTTGTCTGAGCCTCTTTATTGTTATTGTCAGTTGCAATTGAATTATTAGCTGATGATGATGTAACTTCAGAAGCTTTGGATCCCTTAGAATTCGTGGCATTAGAACCAACGTTTGCAGATCCGCATGCACTTAAAAGCAAGGTAAAGCTAAGCAGCATCGCTACAATAAAACTTGATGTCTTTGTTATTCGCATAGGTGAAGACCCTCCGGTTATTTTATTATGATAACAGTAGTGATAATGATTATCATATTCAACAACATTATATCGGGAGGATATGTTCTCGCCAATGGAGAATCTGGCGGTGGTAAATGGACGATTCTCCGATAAGCTCACCTGCCTGCTTTCCTTGCGGAATCGGATGGGAGATTGACCATTGTATTTACTAAACATACGACTGAAATAATACACATCGCTATATCCAACTTCTTCTGCAATATCGCGAAGTGGAGCATCGGTACATCGTAATAGCTCTTCTGCATGTTCAAGCCGGTATCGTATCAAATATTCGATCAAGCTGAACCCCGTCTCTCCTTTAAAACGCGTTGATAAATGACGAGGGCTATAATTAAATTGCTCCGCTATAGATTCTAGTGATAAATTGTGACGATAATGCACCTCAATATAACGGACAACCTGCCCAATAACATCCGGTTGCCTGAGGTTAATTCCATCCTTTGTAAACTGCTTTAATAATTCATGTATAAACTGATAGAACAAGCCTTTAACTTGAATTCTTTCCAATAAGCTTCCTTGTGCCCAGAGTTGTTCCATTGCCATTAGTTGATAGTGCAGTGGCAATGGCTCCAAAGACTCGAAGCCATACTGCATCCGAAATGGGTTGCTTCGTTCCAAAAGTCTTGCTAAATCCTTTCTTCCTGGTAAGGAGGCTCTATAGAATAATAAATAGTATTCAAAAATCTTCCCTGCCTCTATGCTTAGTCTCATACCCTTGCCACCATGCACAATAAAATGACGGTCTGCTTCGTAATCTATACCGTTGAGATTCAAGCTGGCCGCACCCCGCACACAGTAGATAAATCCACATGCAGGTAATATATAGCCTTGCAGCTTGTCCCCAGGCTCCATCACAGCATGTCGAATATCCAGCACTTTAACGGCTGCATAATTCCATGCGGCAATATGATCTTCCAACTTCATCTTGCATTCACTCCGATCCGTTACACAATCTATTTAAATTAATTACATCTTAAACATTGATAATGATTATCAATTAGTATTAGGCAGCTCTTCTATTTTGTCAATCGCTGTTTAGTGATTTCTTTTATAAATGTATTTGAACTAAACAGGAACAATCTCTCAATATTGCATCCCCTATAATTTAGCATTAATATAAAATAATGAGACTTACTGAAAATAGTTAATGAGTATCGTATTGAGGACTATTGCATTTTCGCAAACTCACTAAGGAGTAGGAGTGTTTTTTATATGTTATAGGGGGAAACGAATATTGGGACCAATGACTGAAGCTGATGCTCTACGTGAATGGTTTACTCTTTCCGGTACAGTGAAAGACATTTATATTATCGAGGTTGATGAGAACAATAAAGTAAGGCGCCAGATAGGACCCACAAAGAAGAAAAAGAAATAAGCTTAGCCTGCAGCAACCTACTATAACTTGATTGAAAAAGAAATAAAACGTAAAAAAGCCCCACCGACCTTTATAGGTTGATGGGGTATTTTATTAAAAAGGAAATTGAGTAAGCGAGAATATTAAGAGTACTATCCCAACAATCGAAGACAGAGCAGCCATTTTATCTTTAGTTTTAAAATAGGTAGCTCCGCCATTAAAAATCAGAGCTCCGCACATCCCCATCATTGTCCAAGACATAATCACTTGATCCTGATCACGGAAAAAAAATATTGCCAGAATGATTGTTGCTGCACTAAATAGAATACCGAACAGCCTTAGTGCTTTCAGCAAAAAATCCCCTCCCGAAATATTATGGGCTAATGAATTTGCAGCTTACTCGATATTACAAGAAAAAATGTAGCCAATGGGCCACAAAGCAAAGAAATTAAAAACCAGTTTAAACCACTTCTATTTTTACCTTGCGCTAACCCGGCATTTATTAATGCTAACGTGCCCCAACCCACAAAATACCCGTTATCCATCACGCACACGACCTTTCAACATCATTTTATAGGAATACGAATATCCAATATAATGGTTTCATCATACATAGATTACCATTCCTATAATAGAATCAGCTGATTATACAGACAAAGATGGTGGAAAAGATAAAATCGTCCTAATTCAAGGTGAAAAGTCGTCCTCCAGTAGTGAACTTATAATTTTTATTAAGGATGATAAAATTGGTTGGGGATATTCGTCTAATGACAAGAATAAAGAACCCTTTAACGAAATGAGAAAATTCTTCAAAGAGCCTGTAAATAACACATCTGATTCAGGTACAACTGAACAGTCTCCTGAAGCGACACTTAAAGAAATTAGTAATTTTGTCATTTCAGATATTTGGAATGTTGGATTTGTTGATATCAGTTGGTATGCAAGTTCAGGAACTAGCTCTACAGGTGAAGCCATAGATATAGATTTTACAATTGAACAATTAGGAAAAGCGATGAGTACAAAATTAGAATACGATAATTACATCAACAACCTGGATGCCAAATACGATTCAATTAAAAACATCTGGTCTAAGCTCTCTGGTGAGATTGATCGTATGTACAAGCAAATCCAAGATACTCCTCCTATAGCAAATGATGCTACCACTAAATTAGATACAGGAATATTCAATCAGTACCAGGATGCTTTTAGTGATGAGGTAGATAAATTATCCAATTCTTAGATTAAAATAAATCCCTGCCAACCCCTCAGGTTGCAGGGATTTGTTATACATGCTGAGATTTCAACAACTACTTTATTCTTGTGGCGATAAGCTGGATCGTTTCATCAGAGTCTTTTACAAGACATTTCAAAGTAATGCCCAGTACAAGTGAAAATAAAGAGATCAAAAAACAAATGACTGTAATCATTGCTCCTCTTAAGTCATTTGTGAAATTATAACGCAAGATTTCTGAGAAGCTGCTAGTCGAAAAGAAAATTATAATCAAAATAAAAAACAATCCAAAAACACAAAATAAAATGTTTGATATTTTATTAACTCTTTCAAAATAACTCATTTATTCAACTCCTCTGATCAAGATAATAATCCACCAAGACATAAATGGTACCGGCAATACCAAAGGATTTGTGAACAACCCAAGAGAAAGGAAAAATTATAATTGGGTAAAGAACGGCTGAAAAAAGAAATGCTAAGAAAATAAAAACAAACCCTATATTTTGAACCCCATAGTATTCAGTCGTGTTGATTTTATTTCCTTCCCATAGCTCTAATCCAAAAGTGGCCAAGGTGAATAAAATCGTGAAACAAACCATAACATGATATGCTTAACTACACGCAAAGTAAAATTTCAAGCTTTATATATCAGCCGTTTCATTCATAAGTTCTATTGTTAAATCTGCTTCCAATAATCATTTAGCACTTGGTTCTATTGAAGTTAAAAAAGGTTTTTGCCCTATTCTACTATTATAGGAAACAAAGTACTCCTCATTTATATTAATCAACTTAAATATTCCTTTTGGGATTGTGACTGTAGTTTGATCACCGCTCATATTTTGTACTACTATTTCTCTTTTATCTACTGACACTACATTAACAACAGCAGATGTACCTGCCATCAAAAGGTACCATATTATAAATAAAAATATGATCAAAGGAAGAAAAGAGAAGATTTTACGATTATTCATATCTATCACCTCAGAGTAAGGATCATATAATGGACATGATAGTTACCTCCTATCCATTCCCGAACAATTCTTGTATATATTTTTCCGACATATATTCTCTAAACTCTTTATCTAATAAGTATATTTCATCTTGTTTTATCCACTGGTAGTTAAAAACAGTTCCACAGTCTTCTCCTTCACCCTCTCCAGTGAATCTCCACTTTTCAGGTAATCTTGTTTTTGGAATCAGAAGATAGTCATGTCTTTCAACATTTGCTTCTATATAATCCTTATAATAATATTGTGTTCCTATTTTCTTTACTAATTTAAATTGTTTAAGTCCACTTTCTTCTTGAATTTCCCTGAATAAGGCTTCTTCTTCTGTTTCCCCGGCATCGACATTACCACCTACTAATCTAAAGGGTACTTCTGGTACATTCAGATAAACTAATAAGGTTTTTTCTCCAACTTCATTGTCTTGCAAAATAAAACCGTATACCTTCTTTCTAATCGGTTTCCCTATCTTCATTCATCATGTCCCCCTATTTAGCTTCTTATTAACGATAATAAAAAAGTATTTGATCATTGATCAAATACTCCTCGCGTACGGTATTATGAAATATATACTCCCTTGAGGTCATCAAGTTATACTAGTCGAACATACCATAAATTTACTTTATTGTATTCTGAAAACCTAAATTAAACAAGAGTAACTCTTGTTTTTTGACAGAATACTTCCTCACACTCACTCCGCTTCTGTTTAGCACATTACAATCTATTGTGCATTTTATATAGAGAAGCTTAATAGAAAGGGGTGAATCAGAATGGCAACTCGTCAACCTGATTTAGTGTTGATCACTTGGAGCAGAAATCCTTTGGTTCGTGGCTCTGCGCGTAGGATTATTTCTGTCCGCATCATTGGAGATGCTGAGCCTTGTCGACCTAGCTTAAGACCCAACGGGCTACTTGACACCGCCTTAGCTTGTTTATTAGATAATGACGTTGGTTTTAAAGTGGTGTTTCGTAAAAAAACTTCAAGGATTAGCGGCTATTTGCTGCTACAACGCCATTAATATTTTTAAGGGGCAGTTAAGTTGCTGCTCTTTTTTTTAGCGTTAAATAGAATCTGAATCTGATTGAAATTAGGTGAGTCCATGAACTTACAAGATGTAAAAAAGAGCTATGATTTAATTGTAAGCTTAGGTATGTCTTGTGCTCCTGCTATAAATATGCAAAGAAATAACCTGAGAACATTCTCCATGCCTCTCGACTGGATGATTTCTTATTCATTAACTGATGTAAACAGACTTTATAAAAATAGATTTCAGAATTTCATGGAGTTAACAAATCTGCAAATGCTCGAAGAGACACATTTTTTTCTAGAGGATGGCGTACCTGCTTATCCTAATGGGAACAAAAATGCTTTAGTGAAATCATATTTTATTCAGGACACCTTTTATAACATTATCTCGGTACATGATTTTCCAATCACCTTGGGTAAGCATTGGTCTACGACCTATTCATCTTATAAAGCAAAGCTGGATCTACGAATTAAGAGATTTTGGGACAAATTACTATGCAGTAAAAAAATTCTATTCATTAGATGGTTCGCCACATACGAACAGGCTGTAGAGCTACAAGCGATTTTGTCTGATATATTAAAGCCGAACGAATTCACTGTCCTTATCCTTTATCCCGTTCGTGAATTAACATCAGTACGAGAAATCCATTGGAATATTAATCATATTTGTGTGTTAGAATTTCCTGATGATATGAACGATTATGCTAGCTGGGATTATATTTTGAAAGATATACAAGTAACGAGCGATTAATTTATCTCCTATTTAAAAATGACCCTCTCATGGGTCATTAATGTTGACGGCTTCGGTCCATCAAATGATTAATCATTTCTTGCGCAGCAAAAACATATGGGTTCAGATATAACCTACTGATACTTACAAATATAGCAATAGGGTTACTGACTCCAAAATCACTTTGGCTCCAAAGTGATTTTGGATTTATAAGTTCAGGCTCTGCAAGATCATACTTTTCCATCAGCCTTTCCTTTGTTCCACTATCCATTACAGCTCCGTTTTCTTTATCCGCAAAAACTGCTCCTGATGAAAAATACGCCATGATCATTACAAAGGAAATGATGAGTATTGCTAGTTTCTTTTTACGCATAATACATCTCCTAATTCTTTCTATGTTCTATACTAAACTCTAAACCTTATACCAACTCAAATATTTCTCGGGTAATCGCAGGAAATCTATGTATTCGACAATCTTGATCATATGTAGATAATATTCTATGCATTAAATGGAATAAATAGGTTCAAAATCTATAATACACCTTACTCCATATAAAAACAAAAGCACCCCACAGCTAAAATTAGTAGGGTACTTTGTATTTGTATGATTCGCTGATATTTTACTATATCCAAATTCGGCAGAGTATTTTTATGGGGTTGGAGTTCCTCCGTTGGCATTTAGCGTTTCGCCACTGATATAGCTTGATTCCTGGCTAGCAAGAAATACATATGCCGGAGCCATCTCTGCAGGCTGTCCCGGACGACCTAGTGGTGTGTTCGCACCGAACTCCTTCAGCACCTCTTCCGGTTGTCCACCCACCACTTGAAGAGGTGTCCATACAGGACCTGGAGCCACTACATTCACTCGAATCCCCTTATCAGCGACTTGCTGGGCGAGAGATTTACTGAATGTATTGATAGCAGCCTTGGTCGTCGCGTAGTCCAATAGAATCGGCGAGGGGTTATAGGCTTGGATGGAAGAAGTGTTGATGATGGTGCTGCCTGGTTGCATATGCTTCACTGCCGCTTTGCACAGCCAGAACATGGCATACACATTCGTCTTAAAGGTATCGTCAAAATGCTTGGTAGTAAGATCAGCAATATCGGGGACGAATTGCTGCTTGCCCGCGATATTGGCTAAAATATCAATTCCTCCTAGCTGCTTAACCGCAGTATCGACGAGCTGTTCACAGTATTCCTCATCTTTTAGGTCACCTGGAATGGCGATTGCGGTACGTCCTGCTTCCTGCACCAGCCTGAGAACCTCTTTAGCATCTTCTTCTTCCTCCGGCATGTAGGATAGAACAATATCTGCGCCTTCACGAGCAAAAGCAATCGCAACGGCACGACCTATCCCGCTGTCCGCCCCTGTAACAATCGCTTTTCGACCTGTCAGACGTCCGGTGCCTTGATAGGTATCTTCACCTGTATCAGGTACGGGATTCATCTTCTTCTGGAGCCCCGGCTCTTGTTGCTGCTGTTGAAATTCAGGTCCTGCCTTGATGTACTGAGTGGTAGGATCTTGCATCGTATATTGGTTAGACATCGATCAATTCCTCCTTTATTTTTAGAAAACCATTTTTATTTAACGAACTCTTTGTTATGTAAACACAACAGTACACCGCTAAACATACCTCATCGATAGCACAGTCCTGAATATTTCCACAAAAATACCCCAACAACCTGATAAGGTGCTAGGGTATCTCATACTCTAAGTATCATTGATCATTTAATGGCCTTAAATTTCCTCAGACCTGTCTGGAACCGACTCATAACGAGTACGTATTTCATGATTTTTAGCGTAGATATATAAATCTAAAGCCACTATTCCTCTACGTGTCAATTTTACAAGCTGGACGAAAAAGTAGATTCCCAAGCCAATGGATATCATCCAAATTAAAAAGAACAAAACACCTACTCCCCCTCCGAAAAAAAGACCTGTGTGTTCCATACGATTTATCCGCTCCTTAGGAAATTCCATTTTTTATCAGTCTATATTAAATAAGATTAAATAAATATATGGAAACTCACACATGAATCGGGACACCCTCCACACAGTTTCGCGTATACATTACATAAAGGAGTGATAAATCATGGGCTTTTTTATTTTCCTCTTTGTTCTGTTAGCGCTACTTAACATCTTTTTCCCACAATTCGGATGGTACATGAGATACGGTTGGATGATCAAAGGCGACGTTGAGCCGAGTGAGGCTTATTTATTAATGACCCGCGTCAGCAGTATAGTGGCACTTATTGTCCTCTTTTTTATCTGGTCTAGCTTCTGACTTATCCTAACGCTCTTAATACATCCTCAATCTTGCGCTGATGCGACAATACGCCGTAATTCATCCAGGCCATAAAATCCACCTCATATACGCAACCGTTACGCACAGCAGGCAAGCTGCACCAGAGTTGTGTATCCAGCAGTTCCCGTCCTCCCCCTTCAAGCTGATCAAAGGTAATAAACAAATGGTCCGCCGTCAGATTGGCAAGCTCTTCTTTTGTCAGGTTCACCCGATTCTTTCCACGGGTCAACTTCCGAACCAAGCTGTGGGGCTGCAAGCCCAAATCATGATGAAGCACGCTACCTGTATACCCCAAATGCTCACATCCATAGAGAGTGATTCCGTAGACTGAGATTCTTAAACAAGCGATGGTCTGACTATGGACGGAACGGGTAAGCAGCTGCTTGGCTTGCTGTGCCCGATGCTCATAATTGCCTATCACTTCCTGGACACGCTCCGTTCTGCCAAAGACCGCTGCTGCAGAATATAATGTGGCACGCCAATCCTCTTGATGAACAGGCAGCTTGAACAACGGAGCGATCCGGCTGCACTCCTCCAGATGCCAGCGATGAAAGCCATTATCCAGCAAGATCAATTCGGGCGTATACCGGGAGAGCTCCTGCCAATTACGAGTCGAAATATCTACCGCAGGCACATCATGGAGAGCCAGGTACTCTTGCTTCCCCCACTCAGCGTGAGAATATTGCGCCACAGGAGTAATATCTAGAGCCAGCAGATAATCTTCCAAAAAAGGAGCGAACACCCTCATTCCATCCTGATGGAAGCTTCTGTATTGGCCGGGCGTAACACCAACCGATCTTTTAAAACGCCGATTAAAATAATACTCATTGCTGTACCCGACGGATAACGCGATTTCATGTAAGCGGTCATTCGTGAGCAGCAACTGCTGCTGCGCCCTTTCGATACGAAGCCCGTTCAAATGCTCCAAGGGAATCCGCCCTGTCACTTCTTTAAAGGTTTGTGTGTAGCGCGCACGTGTAATGCCTGCAACTTCAGCCAGTTGATCGACGGTTACAGCTTGATTATAATGTTCCTCCATATAGTGAATGGAACGCTGGATTGCCTCATGATCACCTGTGATCTGAACGACAGAGGAATTTGCACGCATGATTAACAGCAGCAGCTCCTGAAAGCGCGTATGGCCTGCGAACCATTCGATCTCATCTGTGCTTCTACGGCTATTGTAGATAGCCTCTAGCAATAATTTACATTGTGAAAAGGGTCTACAGCTTAACAACCCAGATCGAAGGATGTCCTCTTTAGTCCTTCTTTCTATTTCACTCTGCCTGTTTTCCCCGGTTTCGATGATTTCAAAAGTAAGCCGATAAAAGCTAAGCCCCCGCTCCTCGCCATTGATTTTGCTTAATAACCCAGGTTCGAACAAGAACCCAGTACCTTTTTCCAGTGGAAACTGCCTCGACTCAGCCTCAACGTACCCCTGTCCTTCCGATACAATGAGTAGCGTATGATCCTGAAATACTTCACTCTGTCCGCTTCCTGACAGGGATTGGGTCTCTATATTTATCAAGCTATAGAATAGCTTCCTTCTATTGCTGTCTTGCAAATCTTTTGCCATTCTCCCGCCCCCAATTGAGAATCATTTTCATTCACTTCAGTGTAAAACAAAAAAGAAGGTCTATCAAGGGTGCTGATAGACCTTCTTTTTGCTATTCCTTCAAGGCGGCTGCCGTTTATTTCACCATAGCTTCCAGCAGGTCATCAAGCTTCATCGAATTGGCTGTGATGGCACCAGTCTGCCAATGGGAACGTTCCATTCTATAAACATTCCCGTTCTTCACTGCGGGCAGGCTCTTCCACAGCGGCCCATCAAGAATTTGGATCGCTTCCTGATTCCCTTCAGTATCCCAGCCCCCGTTGTCAGGGAATACGATGATATGATCCGCTTCGAGCTGAGGAATAAGCTCTTCGGAAATAATAGATTGATATTCGGTCATTTCTGCAGCCATAGGCACGGGTGTCAGGCCAAATTGAGAATAAATCACACCGATAAAACGGTTTTTAACACCGAACAAAGCAAAGGTCTTATCCGCTACGTTGAGCCGGATCACTGCTACTTTTTCTTGCCCCAGAGCTTGTTGCAGTTTAGCTTTTCCATCTGCCACTTTCTGATCATACTCGGCGAGTACAGCCTCAGCCTTCTCCGGAATACCGAGCGCATCTGCAATCGCTGTAAGCACTTGTCTTGAGTCCTGCAGTGCCGCCTCAGGGAGACGATAGGTTGGTGCTATCTTGGAATATTGTTCATACCTCGCCGCATCCGCGCCTCCGTCCGCAATAATCAAGTCAGGGTCTTTCTCCAATAACGCTTCCAAGCTTCCGGTAATATCAAATTCTGGCACATCGAGATTTAAGTAATCCTGTTTGCCCCAGCTTGGATGATACCACTGAACCACCGGGGTAATCCCCAATGCCTTCAAATAATCTTCAAGGTAAATCCCGGCCACCCGTTTAGGGTTGACTGGAATCTCAACATCTCCGAATTCCCCTGTAATCGTCCGAGTTGCAACCTCTTCCGAAGCATTTGCACTTCCTTCGCTCGGTGTGCTGCTAGCTGAGGTTGATTCCTCTGCATTCTCTGTTTTAGCAACATTATCTTTCGTAATATTGCTATTCGTTCCGCATGCCGCCAGCGCGGTCAATACCATAATAAGTACTGCTGACCATAAAAACTTCCGACCCCATCTTACCATTATCCCTTCACTCCAATGCTATATTTTCATTGATTATCATTCTCAATAATCATTATCACAATAGTAGCATGACTTTTATAGCTTTCAATGCACTTTCTCCGCAAAAATCTTATACAAACTATTAACTAGTTTCTTCCCTTCCTCACAAATTTCTTTTTATTTACGATTGATTTATACCATGCTTTCGCTTACAATAAACTCATAAACGCGCGTTTATGAAAAGAGGGGAAACATGCGCAGCGAAGACATAGCTAAGTTGGCCGGGGTTTCCCGAAGTACGGTATCCCGCGTGATCAACAATTATTCTAACGTCCCTGAAGAGACCCGGGCCAAAGTGCTGCGGGTGATTGAGCAACATCAGTACGAACCGAACAGCTTTGCAAGGGCTTTAGCCGGTAAGAAGACCGATACGATCGGACTCTTCGCCATCAGTATGAACGAGAAGGAGAATACTACCCGAATTTATCAAAACAATTACTTTGCTCCATTCGTTGATGCCGTAGTCGACACCTCGAATGCCCGCGGATGTTATGTACTGATTCATACGGTGTACTCTCCCGACGATTTCATCAAGGTAAAGCAAGCTTTTCTCCAAAAACGGATTGACGGCGGTATCATTGTCGGCACTCAAAAGGATATTAATATCGTCCGAGAAATGGTAGGGCTCGACTCTCCTCTCGTATTAATTGATTATGATATTTCTGAGATTATGTCGGAGCATCTGGACCGCAATCATCTGGCCATTGTGAACTCCAAAGATTACGAGGGCACCACAGAAGCAATTGAATATTTGATCTCTCTGGGTCATCAAGAGATTGGCATCATCTGTGGTCAAATGAATACGTACTCTGGACGAGAGCGTTATACGGCTTATGAAGATACACTGAAGAAACATGGCCTGCCTGTAAATGAGAGATTTATTCTGAAAGGTGATTTTCTGAAAGAGACTGCTTACGAAGAGGTTAAGAAGCTTCTTGCTTCTGGAGAACCTTTGCCAACGGCCTTCTTCTCCTCCAACGATGATATGGCTATATCAGCGATGGAAGCGTTCTCCGAGCACGGAATCATTATCCCTGAGGATATCTCCATTGCCGGATTTGATGACATTCAGCTAGCATCCCGTATCCAGCCTAAGCTGACCTCTGTACGCTTGCCGATCTATGAAATGTCTAAGGCTGCAGTTGAAAAAGTAATCGAGCTGTGTGATTCACAGCAACCTACGTTCAGCACGATCAGCTTTCCAGCTCGTTTAGTGGAGAGAGATTCCTGTCAACCGCCGAAGAAATAGCTTAGGATCAATTCTTCACTGAAGAAATCTACATATTTTTTCGTGAAGCTGCTATGATTCGGTATCGATGATTGAAGTTACTGTTTAATTATCCTGCTTGAAGCCAATGAAAAAAACTCCCTTCCCTCGAGGGAATTTTTTCTGAAACTTATAAACGCGCGTTCACAATCGAAAGGAGACTTTCTCACATGAAATTCGGTACCTTTGACGACACTCGTAAAGAGTATGTAATTAACACACCTAAAACCCCTTACCCTTGGATTAACTATCTTGGTAATGAGCAATTTTTCGGACTTATTTCTAATACAGCTGGTGGTTACACCTTTTATAGAGACGCTCGTCTCAGAAGATTGACCCGCTACCGTTACAACAATATCCCACTGGATACTGGCGGCCGCTACTACTATCTTTATGACGATGGTGATTTCTGGACCCCAGGCTGGATGCCCGTAAAACGCGATCTCGACTTCTACGAATGCCGTCACGGTCTTGGTTACACTTCCATTACTGGCGAACGGAACGGAATTTCTGTGAACCAGCTTGCTTTTGTACCTATGGGTCATAATGCTGAAGTTCATCGTCTTATCGTGAAGAACACTGGCTCCGCTAAAAAGTCCGTGAAACTGTTCTCTTTTGCCGAATTCTGTCTCTGGAATGCACAAGATGATATGACCAACTTCCAACGCAATCTCAGCACTGGTGAGGTTGAAGTGAAGGATTCCGTTATCTATCACAAAACAGAATATCGTGAGCGCAGAAATCACTATGCTTTTTACTCCGTAAATAAAGAAATCGCTGGTTTCGATACGGATCGTGAAGCTTTCGTAGGGATGTACAACGGTCTGGAAAGCCCGCAAGCTGTAGTTGCAGGTGAACCTACTAACTCCGTAGCCAGCGGCTGGTCCCCTATCGGATCACATGCACTGAACATTACGCTTGAACCAGGCGAAGAACAAAGCTTCATCTTTGTGCTCGGCTACATCGAGAACCCTGAAGAAGATAAATGGGAATCCCTGAACGTAATCAACAAAAAACCAGCAGAAGCTATGATCGCGCAATTTGCTACAGATGCTCAAGTAGACGCTGCACTCGCTGCACTTGCTGCTCACTGGGATAATCTGCTGTCTAAGTATCAAATCCAAAGCGGCGACGAGAAACTGGATCGCATGGTTAACATCTGGAATCCATATCAATGTATGGTTACCTTCAACATGTCCCGTTCGGCTTCCTACTTTGAATCTGGTATTGGCCGTGGTATGGGCTTCCGCGACTCCAACCAAGACTTGCTCGGATTTGTGCACCAAATCCCTGAACGTGCTAAAGAACGTATTCTTGATATTGCAGCTACTCAATTTGAAGATGGCAGTGCCTATCACCAATACCAACCGCTCACTAAAAAAGGTAACAACGAAGTCGGCACCGGATTTAACGATGATCCGCTTTGGTTGATCCTAGGAACGGCTGCTTACATTAAAGAAACTGGCGACACTTCGATTCTTGATGAGCAGGTTCCTTTTGACAGCGATCCGGATAACACCGCTACTCTGTTTGAGCACTTGAAACGTTCCTTTGAGCATGTAACTAACAATCTCGGACCTCACGGCTTGCCACTGATCGGGCGCGCAGACTGGAACGACTGCTTGAACCTCAACTGCTTCTCTACTGAGCCGGGTGAATCCTTCCAAACTACTGCCAACATCGAAGGCCGCGTTGCGGAATCCGTATTTATCGCAGGCTTGTTCGTCTTCGTTGGACCGGACTATACTGAAATCTGCCGGATGCGCGGACTTAACGATGTAGCTGTGGATGCTGAAGCTAAGATTGACAACATGCGTGAAATCACACTGACGCACGGCTTCGATGGCGATTGGTTCCTGCGCGCTTATGATCACTATGGCGACAAGATTGGTTCCAAAGAAAACGAAGAAGGTAAAATCTTCATCGAACCACAAGGGATCTGTGTTATGGCTGGTATCGGTGTGGAAGATGGCCAAGCCGAAAAAGCGCTGTCTTCTGTTCAAGAGCATTTGGATACTAAATACGGTATCGTATTGCAACAGCCACCCTATTCCAAGTACTATCTGAACCTCGGTGAAATTTCTACGTACCCTCCGGGCTACAAAGAAAATGCCGGTATTTTCTGCCACAATAACCCTTGGATCATGATCGCTGAAACGGTACTCGGACATGGCGACAGAGCGTTCGAAATTTACGCAAAAATTGCTCCTGCATACCTGGAGGATATCAGCGAAATTCACCGCACAGAGCCTTATGTCTATTCCCAAATGATCGCAGGGAAAGATGCCGTTCGTCACGGGGAAGCTAAAAACTCCTGGTTGACTGGTACTGCTGCATGGAACTATGTAGCGATCACTCAATCGATCCTTGGTATTCAAGCCGATTTCAATGGTCTGAAGATCGATCCTTGTATTCCTACAGAGTGGGACAGCTTTGAAATCACACGTGTCTTCCGTGGAGATACTTACGTGATTCAAATCCAGAACCCGAACCATGTCTCCAAAGGTGTAGCTAGTCTTACCCTGGATGGCGTAGCTGTAGAAGGTAACATCATCGCTCCTGTTGGAGATGGCGCTGTTCACCAAGTAGTTGTACAACTGGGTTAATGCTTTTATTTAAAAAATCCGCTCAACCGTTCGTTTGAACGATTAAGCGGATCTAAACTAAACACTAGATGACTCCTGAGCTCTTCAGGGGTCATCTTTTTTTACCCTTCCACAACATCTGCTCTTAACTCACTCGCAACCTCAAGCATTCTCGGGATTACAGCTTCATTGCTGCCAGACACGTAAATATCCCCTTGATAATGTCTAAATGGGATTGTAGCATCACCAAAGCTCCACATAAAGAAATCTCCTTCAATGGTCATCGTAGTGGCGCCTGCTACTGTAAAAACGGATGTATAGGTGAAATCAGGTTTGGACGCGAAATACTGCTTGCACTCTTCTAAAGATATCGTTTGTGCCGAATCTCCATCATTCTGCATAGCTCTCGTAATTCGATAACGTTTGCTCATTGTGATGCCTCCAATATGTTCTGTAAAATAATCAACTACCTTGTCCCGATCAAATATAGCATACAATAAAGCTTACAATAAAGCGTAAATTCCAGCTATCCGAAACCATCCGATATGGCGAAAAAACCTGCAAAAGTACATTATTCTAGGATGAACATGCGCAGGGGGCGTAACGTGTCTACCTACCTCCTCATCAAAAAAAGGGACAGGCTGTAAAATACGGCCGCCCCGATCAGTGAATACTGTTAAACAGTAACCAGTCTCGCTATCTTTGCCTACCTATCTCTTACAGATTATCTTCCGGAATCCATACCTTCATTTCGCCACTGCCACGATTTCCCCATAAGTAATATGGAATAGCCTTAACCTTAACAGGTTGAAGGGGTGCTTTCTTTCTGCTGTAAAGTCCACCACTCCAGCCCTCTTGATCTACACGTAGTCCATCTGCCTCGACAACAACAGTACCACCAAGCAAAGTGTCATCAAAAACCGCAGTGAGTTTACTGTCTTCTATTAAAGAAATAGAGCTTAAAGGCTCACCATTATCGATACTTTCAAGGCAATACACAAGCGGTCCGCGTTGAATCGTTACTTTTTGTGCATCTGCACGCAAATTGGGATGAGCGTAAATGCGATGTGCCTCCATTGGGTCATTCACTTCGATTATGTCTCCTGCTCTCCACATTCTCCGAATAACGAGGTATCCCTGCTCCATGTTCTCAGCAGTATTCAGCGCTTCCCCATTGACTCTGATCTCCATTCCCAGACTCCACGATGGAATCCGCAAAGCAATCCCGAACTCCGCATCTACTTCAGGATTAATCTTCATTGACACTGTGCCTTCCCATGGATAGTTGCTCTCTTGATGAATCGTAACATCCGTTCCACTCAGCTTAGTGTTTAGCTCACTTCCAATATACAAATTCGTATAAAGTGTATCGCCATGAACCGTGTAAATATATTGATTGAGCGAAGTCAGTAGACGTGCCACATTCGGAGGGCAGCAGGCGCAGCCAAACCAGCCTTGACGCTCAGACTTCACATGATGTTTCTCGGGGTTGCAACTGCATGCCTGAGGCCACACTTCCAGTGGGTTCACATAAAAATAGTGCTTGCCATCCTGTGCCATCGAGCCCAACACATTGTTGTAAAGCGCCCGCTCCATGACATCGGCATAACGTGCATCCGGTGACATTCTCAGCATACGCTGTGCAAAAAAGATCAGCCCAATAGAAGCACAAGTCTCTGCGTACACCGAATCGTTTGGCAGATCATAATCAAAGGTGAACGCCTCACCTCTATGTGTAGAGCCGATCCCGCCTGTAATGTACATTTGCTTGTTCGTAATGTTATTCCACAGTCTCTCGCATGCTTCACGGAGTGATTCATCTCCCGTAATAGCGGCAAGATCAGCCATAGCAGTATACATATAAACCGCACGTACAGCATGGCCTACAGCCACCTCCTGCTCTCTTACTGGAAGATGACTCTGGTAATATTTCAAATCAAGAACTTCCTTCCGACCTGTGAAAAAATTGATGCCACCCAAATTATCCCATTGTTCCTTTAAGAAATTCGGTTGTTGACCCCGCTCATTAATAAAAAAACTGCTGAGCTTCAAATATCGTTCCTCACCTGTCAATTGATACAGCTTAACGAGCGCGAGTTCAATCTCCTGATGGCCATCATATCCCCGCAATTTGCCTTCTTCCGGTCCAAATATAGAATCGATATGATCGACCATCCGGCACATGATGTCGAGCAGTTTTCTTTTGCCAGTAGCTTCATAGTAAGAAACGGCAGCCTCAATGAAATGTCCAGCACAGTACAGCTCATGACAATCGTTCAGATTGGTCCAGCGTTTACCCGGTTCTTTTATCGTAAAATAAGTATTTAAGTATCCATCTTCCTGCTGGGCCTCGCCAATGAGGTCAATCACTTCATCCGCTTGACACTCTAGCTCAGGATTTCGTGTGATGCTTAAGGAATAACCAACGGCCTCCAGCCACTTAGCCACATCACTATCTTGAAATACCCAGCCGTAAAACTCGCCTGTCTTCCGGCCCGCAGCAATCTCAAAATTAGCAATGGCATGACTGGGTTCAGCTCCTGGTGCTCTATCATGCAATGCTTCATATTGATAGGGGATAACAACGTCCTGGACCAGCCTAATGTATCTGCCCCAGAAATCATCTTGAATGGTAACAGTTTGATCTTTTACAACTTCTTGATCTTGTATATTTTTGTTCATCATCATCTTCCCCTCAGCCTTATTTCATACTCGCTAATTGTAATTATAGGGGGTAGAATAGATTAAAAATACAATCAGAAGCAACCCCTTTTTTGTACTATTTCACACTTTAGAAAGGAGGGATAATTACAAAATGGACCCTTCATGTATACATTTCGCTGCGCCGCCATTTCCTTATTTTCTAGAATGCAATCGCACGGTTTATCAACCAGGAGATCAGCATCCTAGTAGAAGCCATATTGGGGTATTTGATCTGCTTATTGTAGAACAAGGCTGTCTATTTATCGGTGAAGAACATAATCAATGGGAGGTTTCCGCGGGACATACTCTACTTCTGCTACCTGATCGCTATCATTATTCCGTTAAGGCATGCGAAGAGACCACTTCATTCATATGGATTCATTTTCATACCCTCGCAGTTTGGTCCATTTCTGAGGGTGAACCCGTGTATATTAACCGTGAGACACATTTTCGGCAGTTTCTTACTCATCCGTATACCATTCGAGTGTCACAGTTCGGCCCCCTCCCTGACCCTTTTGAACGGAGCGGACAAGCCGAGATGCTATTACAGCTGTCTACGGGTCGGCGTTCCAGCGCAGTTTGGCAGCAGCAACGGATATTTGAAGAAATGCTGCGGATGATGGATCTAGCACAGCATGATACATCAGAAAGTCATGCGGTGGAAATCGCAGAGCAGACAGAGACTTATATCCGTAATCATTATACGGAGCCTCTCTCCAATGCCTCACTCGCGGACGCACTGCATTTTCACTATAACTACCTTACCCGCTGCATGAAACGAGTATATGGGCTGACTCCAATGGAATATTTGACGGATTACCGCTTGGAGCAAGCCAAGCTATTGCTTCTTAAGACAGAGCTCTCTATAGCCGGAATCGCAGAACGTACCGGCTTCGAGAGCGCCGCCTACTTCTCGCGTCGATTTGCTCAGCAGATTGGAATTTCTCCGCTTCGCTTCCGTAAGCGTTACTCCCGTTAAAAACACAGCCGCATGTCTCAAATTATTGGAGATGTGCGGCTTGTGTTTCATGAGATGCGTTTGCTAATGCGATTGGACAACACTCCGCTTGCTCACGCTTACCTATAACTCAATGTAAATCACTTTGCTCGATCCTCCGAATGTATAAGTAGCTTGATTAAAATGAAATTAACTACGGTGGTCCGATGAGTTGGCTAAGCGTAAACGGACAATCGCTACGTAAGGAAGGATGTTGTTGTTTGTTTGGTTTGTTGGTTTGGAAGCCGGATTCATAATCAGGTTTTTTTGTTCAACTGCAATTTTTTGGAAGTGACAAGCATATTTATAGACATGCCTTTAATGTGGAGATGTTAAATATGCGGCCATTAAGATACCTTATCATTCTTTTAGGAAGCTTACTCGTTGCTGCGGGAACTAATTTTTTTCTCGTACCATATAAAATCCTGGATGGGGGAATAATAGGGATAGCCCTCATTATTAATTATTTATCCGACGCTAAAATTGGCGTAGCTATAATTCTCTGCAGCTTCCCTATCTTTCTGCTCGCTTGGTTAAAGGAACGCGATATCTTTTACAACAGTGTACTCGGCCTATTGATTTCATCCTTTCTGATCGAGCTTCTCGGTCCTTTCCAATATCACTTTCTGTATTATTTTGAGTTTGGTTCCATTTCTAGCGCCATTATTGGCGGTTTTTTGATGGGAACGGGACTTGGGATTATGCTGCGGTTTAAAGCAAGTACGGGTGGCACCGATCTGCTCGCACAATTTATAAAAAGGTATGTCCCGCTAAATCTTGGACTCATCATTTTTTTGACAGACTTCATTATTATCGGGGCTGGAGGTATTCTGATTTCCAAGGAAACCTTCTTCCACTCCATCCTCACGATTATCTCTGGGGGTGTGGCTACAGGTCTGTGCACCCTTGAAACTAAAAATAAATGGAAGAAAATATGAATATACACGATCATATGTTCGTATTATAATAATGAGATAAAATATAAGGTACCTCTACCTCACCTGGAGCGTGTGAACCTATGAATAAAGAGCGTGTCGTTATGCTATCTGATTGTCAAAGCTTCTATGCCTCCGTAGAAAAAGCCTCTAATCCGCTGTACAGCAATAAGCCGCTGATCGTTGCTGGAGACCCAGCTAGACGGAGCGGTATTGTGCTGGCTGCCTGCCCTATAGCCAAATCCTATGGCATTACTACCGCCGAGACGTTGAAGGAAGCGCTGGCAAAATGCCCCGAAGTCATCGTGGTCAGACCACATATGCAGCAATATATCGATGTCTCCTCTCAAATCACAGATATTCTACGTAAGTTTAGCGACCAGGTAGAGCCCTATTCTATCGATGAACAGTTTATTGATGTCAGCGGTAGCCTCAGCTTATTTGGCAGTCCAAGGGAAATCGCTGCCGCCATTCAGGATCTAATTCGTAGAAACACAGGTGTGCGTGCGCGCATCGGCATAGGATATTCCAAGGTTACCGCCAAAATGGCTTGCGACCTGTGGGCCAAGAAGAACGCGGATGGTATATTCACCCTCGCTCACGAGGAGCTTCCGAATATGCTCTGGCCCCTCCCTATTAGCGAGCTGTTCATGGTAGGTCGCCGTATGTCCGCCCACTTCCAGAGTATGGGTATTTCAACAATTGGCCATTTAGCGCAGATGCCGCTAAGCGAGCTAAAATGGCGCATGCGGGAGAAATTCCACAAAAAATGCGATATCGACGCCGAGCTATATTGGCGGATAGCCAATGGCATCGATGACAGCCCCGTGAGCCCAAGCACCTATGAAGTCGCACCCAAAAGTGTCAGGCACCAAATGACGCTTCCACGGGATTACAATAAGCTGCAAGATATTAAGACCATCATTCTTGAGCTATCTGAGCTTGTATGTAGACGTTGCCGCAAATTGTTAATGCATGGTGCAGTCGTGTCTATCGGCTGCCAAGGTGCCAGCTTTGATGACCCAACAGGCTTCTCAAGACAGACTACAATGAGCGATCCTACAAATGCCACCCTACTGGTAAATGAGGCAGCTCTTTCTCTCTTCAAACTCCACTGGGACGGTCAGCCTGTGCGTAGAATCCACTTAAGCCTGTCCAGTCTATCTGACGAAAGCCAGTACCAGCTGACCCTATTTGAGTCTCGCCCTCGCTATCGAGAACTCGAACGTGCGACCGATGCCCTCAAGAATAAATACGGGGAGACGATCATTGGGCGAGCAGCTTCTTTTACAGATGCCGGGCAGCTTAAGGACAGATCTGGAAAGATTGGCGGACACTATAAATAAAAACTATATTAAAATACACACCATATCGTTTATAATGCTATATTGGGGTTGTTATTTTCACGTAGATGAAGCGACAATCGAAATATGTAAACATAGATAATCACATTCCTGAGGAGGACCGGAGAAGTTGGATAGCACGAGCAACACTAACACTACGTATTATGAAATCGTTGATCTCTGTCTTCTTGCTGGCAAGATCATGCTGCAGAATGGTGCAGAAACATCCAGAGTGGAAGATACGATGACACGAATGGCAGGATCTCTCGGGTTCCCAGGAGCACATAGCTATGTGACGCCAACCGTTATTATGTTCACCACAAATAGAATAGAACCTGTTAAGTTATACAGAATTGCGGAGCGGACAACAGATCTGCAGAAGGTATCGGAGGTCAATGACATTTCTCGGCGTCTAAGCGAACGTCAGATTACAGCTGAGGAAGCTCGTGCAAAATTAGGAGAAGTCGATGAAGCCTCACCTGTCTATCCCGTATGGCTGCAGATCTTAGCAGCCGCTCTTACTGGTGCTTGCTTCACCGTTATGTTTAAAGGCAGTTTGTGGGATGCTCTCCCCGCCTTGCCGATTTCCGGACTAGGCTTCGCTGCGGTCATCTATTTGCATCGTTTAGTGCAGACTAAATTCTTTGCAGAGTTTTCTGCTTCCTTCCTGATCGGACTTCTAGCCTTCTGTTCTGTAAAGCTGGGGATAGGTCAAGAGATGGACAAAATCATTATCGGCTCCGTTATGCCTCTAGTACCCGGGCTACTCATTACCAATGCCGTTCGTGATCTGATGGCCGGCCATCTGGTCTCAGGCATATCTAAGGGAGCCGATGCCTTTCTAACTGCATTTGCGATCGGTACAGGTATCGGGCTTGTACTATCACTATTTTAATATCCATGTGAAAGAGGTTAGCCCTTCATGATTTTGCAACTTATAACCAGTTTTATCGCTGCGGCAACCTTCTGTATTCTATTTAATGCGCCTAAGCGCTCACTACTACAGTGTGGTTTTGCCGGAATGGTGGGCTGGATGGTGTATGTGCTTCTTAATGTAGATTTCGGGCCTGTCGTAGCTACGTTTGCAGCTAGTGTAATAGTGGGCATCGTCAGCCAATTTTTCGCGCGATCCTTCAAAATGCCGGTTATTATTTTTAGTGTAGGTGGTATTATCCCGCTTGTTCCGGGTGGTCTCGCTTACGATGCTATGCGTAAATTTGTGGAAGAGGACTATACCCTGGCTGTAGAAATCGCTGTTCGGGCATTAATGCTCTCTGGAGCCATTGCAGCTGGACTCGTACTAAGTGATGTAATTGGACAAATGTTCCGTCGTCGTGCAATCAAATAACAGCATACTTCTTCAAAAAAAAGAAATCGCCTGTTGGTACAATGGTGGTCACCCATCCATCTCCCAAGGAGCGATTTCTTTGTTCATCTCTATGCAAATACTGCTTCAGGGAAGGCTAAAGGCGCACTCGGATGAATACTATTGATGCTAGTGTTCTTGATCCAGGACAGCCCTACAGTACCCTCACCCGCATGAACAGCCACAGCAGGAATATAGGTCATAATCTCAGTTCGTAAGTCAGGTGCCATTGCTTTTATGTCCTCTTCTAGCTTGAGTGCCATCTCTAAATTATTAGAATGCATGATACATACATCACTAACAAGCCCTACATCCTGTTTAAATATCTCCAAAAGCGCCTGTTGCGTCTTCTTCATTGTACGGATTTTCTCCACAACAACGACCTTTCCTTCGTCAAAACGAAGCAGCAAGTTTATGCGCAGCAATTGGCTAAGTACAAATTGTGTTCCAGAAACACGTCCACTGCGATGAAGCTGTGTCAAGCTTGCAGGAATTAAGTAAAAGGACATATTCTCAATAATATTTTCAATCTTCGCTTTAATTTCTAATCCAGTAAAGCCCTTCTTCTGCCAATGTATACCGCGCATGATCATTTCCCGGATCGGATAAGCGCCAACCTTGGCATCAATTCCAATCACATTGGCCTCCGCTATTTCGGCGCCTTGCATCGAAGCATTATAGGTGCCGCTAAGCTCTGACGATAGATGTACAGCGATAATTTCATCGTATTCTTCCTTCAGCCGTTCATATAGCTCAATAAACTCACCGATTGGAGGCTGTGAGCTGCCTACCTTTTCATGCTGGCGCATTTTCTCATAGAAGTCATCAATCGTAATATCTATATTTTCTTTATAACATTCGTTGTTGATAATAATCCGTAACGGAATAATATATACATGATTATTCTTAGCGAACTCCGGATCTATGATACTTGTACTGTCGGTTACCCAGGCAATTGATTTCATGGTCATTTGTCACTTCTCTCTCTCATAAAAAGGAATAGTAGAATGAATGAGGAGACAAGGGCCAAAAATTTCAGACCATTGAATCACACGCTCACCCTGAATAATCAACTTAAGAATTGAACAGCGGTTAAGGACTCCGCGTATTCGTAAATTATACAGGATAACAAGTGTGAATATAGGCAAAACAGGCCGTTCATGCAAATTTTAATCCATTTAATTCAACATTATTCGACATTTTTTCACATTATATATGACGAATATACCTATCCTAATAGCGCCACTTCATGTTATGAAAAAGCTAAACCACAGCAAAAATATCCCCGTCCCCACCCTCACCGTTCTTCCATAAATCAACGCGCGGTAGTTACATTAATAGGTACACTTTACATTTGTAACAGTACGGGGCTAAATTATAATTTGGTCAGATATGGCCCGGCATCTGTCGATGGTCCAACTTTCCCTGTTGGCGGGCTGCGTTCACCTTTATGAAGATTAGTTACCTTCTGCTGTGGTAAATCTTTTTACGGTGTTGTCAAGGATACCGTCCAGTTCTTCTCCTGAATCTTAAAATCCAACTCGCGGTAAGCTTTGGACAGCTCATCCATCTGCTTCTGAATTTGAGCGACATCCACCGTTCTCTGAAAACGAACCTCCGTGCGGCTGTAACGATCCTGAGTAATAGAAGCCTGTTCGAGCAAATCGCTAAACAGCTTCCGTAGCTGTAACATTTTGTCCCGTTCCGCTAGCGCATCGGCGATACTCCAAATCTCATTGAAGGCTACGGATGAATTCGTTCGATTGATCGCTCGGATCAGAATTGTCTGTTCATTCACAGCTCTTTCTAACTCCTGCAAAAGAACTTCAGGTTGTTCAGCCGGCTCCTCACCCTCTTGAACTTTAACGACTCGCTCCAGCCGCTGCTTTAGCTGCGCGATTTTACGGGTTAGATCACTTCGATTCACTAACGCTTCCGCAAGTTTCATATCTGGATTCCCCCTAAAATTTTTTGATAGCTGGCGATATCCAGCCTCCGGCCAAATTTAGAGCCAATCTCCTTAAAGTAAGCACATTGTTCATATCCATTTTTCAGAAAAAGTTGGCAACTGCGCTCATTCTCTGAGCATACAGTAGCCACTAACACATGAAAATCCATCTCGACAGCCTTTTTTTCAATAAAGCGTAAGGCATGCCCTCCTATTCTTTTACCCACACAAGCTGGTTTCAAATACACACTGATCTCCCCAGAGCTATCATAAGCCGGTTTACTCTTATGTCTAGCAATCAGCACATAACCCTGAATGATATTATCCCAGGATAAAATCACGTACGATTTGAATCGCGGATCATCATTCATTACGGATTGACGCATTTCGTCCAAACTTAAGGGCTCCGTGTGAAACGATACCGTGGTGTTCAGCACATAGTAGTTATAAATATCAAGGACATCCGCCAAATGCTCTTCCCGAATTTCAGTGAATAACAAGCTTTCTCCCACTACTTTGTTCAGCACAGCTAATCCTCCCAAATCGATGTCTCTAAATGATCTACGAACTTGCGTAATTTACCGGCTAGCTTGCGGTTAATGGTTCCATCCTGATACATCTGCTGCACCTTATCCCGCTGCTCTTGAATGGCTTTTAGCTTCATTTCAAGCTTTTGATCATCAACCAGACCATCCTTTGTCCAGCCTTTCCCTTGCTCAAGACGAGAAATTAGCTGCTCATAACTGCTGGCAACCTTCTCGGCTGCACTTCGGTTGTTCTCGTTCTTACTGACATCAATAGCAGCTATAGCAGCATGGGCCATGGCAATTTTCGCTTCTTTAGCACACTCAGTCCGTTCCAGCATTTGTTGGCTAGCTTCCCCTTCATTCTGTCCTGAGAACATTCCCGCAAACAGCCGTCTAATCTCGGTAATCGATATTCTGATTTGTGAATTTAGACTTCTGGCTAGAAAAACCTCACTATGATCCAAGAATTCTCCCAGCTTCTGAGCCACTGAGGCGGGAATCTCATTGTTCTCTAGCAATCGGTTCAGTTCTTTACGTTCAGCTTGCAGACCTACAATCCTCGCTTCAACACCCAGTCGGCGGAAGTTCTCAAGTACTGGATCATTCGCTTGGTCCTCACGGTTTAGACTATAAACCTTTTCTCTAAATTCACTCAAAGCCGGTTGTGCGGATTCCTTACTTTCTTCTGTCATCATACTTTGCAGCATGGTTAAACCGGCAGCAATAACTTTAGACTTGGCCGCCTGCTCGGCTCCTGTCTCACCTGATTCGGCAACTGGCTCTTCTTTACCTGCTAGGATCGGCAAAAAGATACTGGCGATCAGAAGCGACATTAGAATAACACCTGCGGCGATAAAGATGATTAAGTCACGCTCAGGAAATGGCGATCCATCCCCAAGAAAAAAGGGAATCGAGAATGCACCCGCTAAGGTAACCGCTCCACGCACTCCTGAAATCGTGAGGATTACTAGTGACTTAACAGATGATTCCTCCATTTTTCGCATACGAGATCCTACTAAAGAGAACACATACACCCATACAAACCGTAGTACAAACAGCAGCAAAGTAATGGCTAATACAAAACCTACAACTATAAGATTATCCACGGCCGTATCACGGTAGATCACTTCAATAACGTCTGGAATAGATAAGCCAAGAATAAGGAAGACCAGGCCATTCAATATATAGAGCAGAACAGACCATGTACTAGCGGATACCAGTTGTAGCTTATACTGCGGAGATACGGCACGGTCCTTCTCAACCGCATGAATAATCCCCCCTGCAACCACTGCCAAAATGCCAGATACCCCTATCTCTTCACTGATCAAATAAATAATAAAAGGAGTTAGGATTTGCAGCAGCACATGCACTGTGATATCCTCCATCCCCAGTCTGCGAATAATTACACTTAGCCGAATCAGAAGAAAAGCCAATAATGCCCCAACGATCAACCCGCCTACAGCTATAACTACAAAGCTAATGGAGGCTTTTGGTAAAGAAAACAAACCCGTAACTGCTGCAGCAATGGCAAAGTTAAAGGCAACAAGTCCGGAGGCATCATTCATTAATGATTCGCCCTCTAGAATGCGATGAATACTCTTAGGAAGATGCACCCTTCCAGCGATTGCGCTGACCGCGACCGCATCTGTAGGTGATAAGATCGCTGCCAGCGCAAATGCAGCTGCTAGCGGTATCGTTGGAATCATCCAGTTTATCGAATATCCAGCAATAAGCACCGTAGCAAAAACCAATCCCAGCGCTAGCATTAAGATCGGACCCCGTAAGTTCCATAATTCATTTCTTGGTGTCCGTTTCCCATCATTGAACAAAAGCGGTGCAATAAACAATACGAAAAACAGCTCTGGTTCCAATGTCACATGTATTCCCAAAGGCATTAACACAACCATTACACCCAGACCAATTTGAATTAACGGTATTGGCACAAAGGGAATAAATCGGTTTATGATGTTCGATATTGCGATAAGGCCCAGTAGGACGAGTACAACTAGAAAAGTCTCCAAACCACATCAACTCCCTTTTTAATTTGGTTATTATATCGTAAAGCTTCGGGTAAGGGAAAAATTTAGAAATAGAAGTTCTCATAATAATGTCCCCAAGAAATTACACAAAAAATACATCAGATGAATATTGACAATAATATTTATTTATGTTATAATTATAAATTACACTATTGAAATTATATTTTATTTTAAGTATTATATGCATTAGCCTAACGGCATCGCTCTTATCATCAATCACGGAGGGATCTTATGCATATTGCTAGTGGAATAGAAATGTTAGAGATTACAGCACAGGTTATGGGCGGGAGTGACACGATTTACCCCACACTGCTCTGGGATCACAATTCTGCTGTACTCGTTGACACTGGATTTCCGGGCCTGCTCCCAAAATTCAAAGAAGCTCTAAAAGAAACCCACGTGCCTTGGGAACAACTACGCACCGTAATCATCACACATCAAGATCTAGATCACATCGGGAGCTTACCTGATTTACTGTCAGAAGAATGTCTAGAACTGACAGTTCTGGCTCACGAAATCGAGCAGCCTTATATTGAAGGAGAGCGAATGCTCCTCAAACACACCCCTGAAGCTTTAGCTGCGGCAGAAGCCATGATCCCCCCTCATGTACCAGAGGAATGGCGCCGCGCTTTCCTATCCGTGTTATCTCATCCCCCTAAAGGAAGAGTAGATCGAACCATAGTAGACGGGGAAATACTGCCTCTTGCCGGTGGAATTACGATTATCCATACACCAGGACATAGCCCTGGACATCTGAGTCTATACCATCATGATAGCCGTACGCTAATTGCCGCGGATGCTCTTACCGTTCAAGGCGGTGAGCTGCACGGCCCCACGCCTTCGGCAACGCCTGACATGAAGCAAGCTTTATCCTCTCTAACGAAGTTCGCCGATTATGAGATTGAAACGGTCATTTGCTATCATGGCGGAATTTATCGCGGAAACGCAAACAAACGGATTGCTGAAATTGCGGAAGCAAGAGAATAAACTGATGCAAGAAAGCAGAGCCCTGATCTGGCTCTGCTTTCTTTTTATACATAGTCCCTACTCGTTATACTCACTTATGATTCCGAAACCACTGTAAACCGTTCACGAATATGCTGCGGCTGTTCAATTTCATCTACAATAGCAATCGCATAATCATCATAGCTGACATAGCTCTCACCCTTGGAATTCACAAGCAGATGATCTTTGCCTTTCACATAAGAACCCGTTCTAGTCCCAATTGCAAAATTAGCGGATGGACTAACGAAAGTCCAAGACAGCGAATCTGTACCTTGCAGGATTTCCAGGTTCTTCCCTTGATTCATAGCCGTTGGCTTGATAAAGTCAGGGAAATCAGGAGTATCTGCCACTTTAAACGTCTTAGCCTCATCTACATATAGACTTCCCGCACCTCCAACTACAATTAATCTTATATTAGGGGCATCCTTTAATGCTTCAATAAGCACATTTCCGGCATCCACATGCAGATGCTCTTGTCCGAACGGTGCTCCAAAAGCATTCACAACAACATCAAAACCCTTCAAATCTTCAGCGGTAAGTGCAAATACATCCTTTTCGATGACCTTTGCCTTACGAGTTGCAACTTTCGATGCATCCCGTACAAAGGCTGTAACTTCATGGCCTCTATCTAACGCTTCCTGAGTGATTCGACTTCCGGCTTTACCACTTGCTCCAACAACTGCGATCTTCATAAGCTTGTCCTCCTGTATATGTTTAAGATTTTTTTACTGTAGTATTTATATTAAGGAGCTCCTGAACGATGCTTCGGTCGATATCCAGATCTAACTTTCTCCCCAGTTCGTACATTATTCTTAAACGCACTATTCAAAATGATCGTATGGAAGAAGATTTCATCTCCACATAATGTGTTCTCATAGGCCCTTTTGAATGATTCCAACAACCCTTATCCATTGGTGATTAGTTATTTGGTATGACTTTTCACTATAAGTCTGATTCCAATATTCCACGGATCTTTGAATGTAGGGATTCCATTCTCTTCTACAACGGTGTAACCCGCCTGCTTAACACGCTCCACTACAGACGTACGCTCCGCTTCATTCGGAAGAAGTAAGGTGAAATAATCAATTCCTACTGCATCTGCAGGTGCCACAGGTGCGCCTTGCCCCGCCCATATATTCAATCCAATGTGGTGGTGATACCCACCTGCAGAGATAAACATTGCCGCACTGCCATAATTAGCCACTAGATCAAAACCAAGCAAACCAACGTAGAACTCCTTCGCCTTAGTTAAATTACCCACATGAAAGTGTACATGTCCGATCACCGTTCCAGCTGGAAGCCCATTCCATTCCAACCCTTCAGAAGCCGCCAACAAACCATCTACATCCACTGGGTCCGTTGTCATCATTACATGCCCTTCCGCATCATACTTCCATGTATCCCTAGGACGATCTCGATAAATTTCGATTCCGTTGTTATCCGGGTCCTGAATATACAGCGCTTCACTCACCAAATGATCTCCCTGGCCCACATCAATTCCCAAAGCGATCAAATTGCGCACAACGAGTCCCAAGCTAGGACGATCCGGAACAAGAATAGCAAAATGATACAGTCCAGCTACGGAGTTTGGACGAAGCACCCTTGCATTCTCAATCTCCCGCAGAATCAATAACACATTCTGACCATCAGCAGTCATTTCCACCTCACGGCCAGATTGCCGCAGAACACTTAACCCCACTACGTTCTGATAAAAGGTGAGCGAACGCTCTAAATTACTTACTCTAATTTGCACCAGACCAATCTCTACGTCCGGATGAAGTGTTGTTTTAGTTGTCATTATGTTTCCTCCCACTATTCCTGTAACTTAATCAGTTACAAATTAACTATCTTTAGTATAGTTACCTTCTATATGTTTGTCAATTACCAACAAAAAAATCATGCTGACTGATTCACAGCCAAACATGATTCATAAGAACACTTCATCCATTTACTAATAATCATCTGTTATATTCAAACAAATTATTCTTTTGCCGATTACACCCTCTCTGAATTTATATTGAATTCTTCGAACATGCTTCTTCTCCATCACAAAAATAACATCCGCCCAGCCCACATGCCCCTCAGAAAGTTTGATTCTCTGTTCCAGCAGATCTCACATCATGACCATCGATTCCTTGAAATATCTTCTCTGCAGTTAGACTTGCCAGCGATTCTGACTGCACACAAACAGTAGTTTAATTGAGAGCACCTTCCTTATCCGAGTAAAACCTTATTTCGTTTGTCCGTTTAGATAAACCCTCCTATTTAAGGAGGCATCCGAAACCCAGGTTGTTAATAAGTCTTTGTTAAAAAGATATTCATTACCAACTCTGATGTAAGGAAACATAGTTCCTTGAAAAATGCCCGATCTGCTTAAATTCTCATGCTCCGTTTTAATAATATTCATCACTTGATCTTCAGTCATATTTAAGTATAAGGCCGTCTCTTTAATATCGATCAAAAGCTTATCTGCCGTTACTATGGATGGCGTCTGGTCTTGATCAACTTCCAACTCTTTATCGCCATTAGTTATTAAACATCCAATAATAAATGAAACTCCTAGAATAAGACTCGCCACGATCATTGAGATTTGATTAGACTTCATTGATCACCTCCACCATACACTTCTTGAAGTGGTTTGTAGCTTGGGTGTTCTTCGATTTGCGTAACGACAACACCTCGCTCCGAGTCCATCACACGGTAGGCTTTTGCTTCTTCTCTGGTTGATATCACCTTATATTCATTATCTCTGTAGATGATGGCACAGTTATTATCCACTGCGATTCCGCGTATACCCCCACCATTAACCATACGCGAAAAATCCTCAACCCGAATATCCTCATCATAATGCGGACAATGAATACCTGGCAGAATCCCCAGCGCTTCAAGCTTAATATACTGCCAGTTCCCTTCATCATCAAAGGCTTCAGAGTCACTATGCCCATATTCAAACCAGCAAATGGAACCTGCACTCAGCCCTGCTAATATGGTCCCAGCGGTGTACGCTTCTTTTAGAAGCACATCCACGCCGGTATTTTTCCAAATTTCAAGCATCTTTCGGGTATTGCCTCCACCAACATAAATCAGATCAGCGGATATAATTAACTCTGCGATTTCTTCATGGGTATTGGTTTGGCTCACAAGCAATAAATGACTTGTTTCACATCCTAGAATCTCGCCATACACTTTGTTGAACGTATCACAATAACCTGGTGCATCACTGCTAGCTGTTGGTATGAATAACGCTTTCGGATTAGCTTTCTGGGTTAACTTCACAACTTCACGATCCATTTCAAGCGTTTCTAGATCGATTAGCTCCCCCCCGCCGATTACCACGATAGTCCCCATAATTCCCCCTACTTTCACTAGGATCTGTTTTTTCCCTTTCCGTATTCCTCTGCTAAAATACTGTAAATCTCCAAATCAATGAGCCCTTTACCTGACCATACATGGGCTTGTCTTAACGTCCCCTCTTTCATAAAGCCACTTTTCAAAAGGACCCGCTTGGACCGCTCATTAAAAGGCATGACTTCAGCTTGAATTCGATTGACCTCTGCCGTCTCAAATAAATATTTTTTCACCGTTTCAACGGCCTGAGTTGCAATCCCTTTTCCCCAATAAGACTCCGCCAAAAAATAACCAATCGTGACCATATCCACTTTTTGATTAAAATCCATAGCTTCGATAATACCTAGCAGTATGTATGGATTATTTTTACGGAAAATTCCCCACTTCACTCTTAACCCTTTATTAAAATCACGCTCGAAATGTCCGATCATATTCTTTACTGTATCTTTATTATGTTTCGGAATGATTCCGCAGTACTCAAACACTTGATCATTGCTATAAATACCAAATACCTCTTCAAGGTTACTAACTTCAATTTTTTTGAGGATCAGTTGCTCTGTTTCTAAAATAGGGAATTGCTCAAACACCTGACTAAGCTTCAATACGTTCCCTCCGTTACTTTTTGATGGCATGAATTAAGGTTGCCTTAAATTATCCCCGACCATTCCCTCTGTACTGCGCAGTTCTAAGCTCTCGAATATAGGGCTCTGTGGCTGGCATAATCGCATCTATGGCTTGTTGAATGGCTAACTCAATATCATAAGGAACTCTTACAAATTGTATATTCAAAGATGCTGTTGTCAGGCCCCCATACTCCCCCTCCAAAATCACATATGATGCCTGAGTGACATCAAGAGGATTCCCCACACTGCCCACATTAAATAAAGTCTTCCCTTCTAAATGTTGAATAAAAGCATTGTGAATATCCCCATAGCCTACGATATCCGCTTGTCGTTTCTCCTGACAGAGATCGGAATAACCAAACATAGACAGTCGCTTCTCATAATCATCCCAAGGCTGAATCCGTTCATAGTAACTTCTTGGCGAAGCATGAAATAATCGGATAAACTTACCACTCATCATAAACTCAATCGAGAACGGTAATGTGCCTAAATAAGCCAAACGGTCCTTCCCTAACAATTCCCGGCACCACTGGGCCATCTCAAAATCAACATCCTGATTCATTAGATCATCCCAGTTTCCCATAACACTGATTTCACAATTGTTCTTAATGATATCAACGGCTAGATCTGAATTCGGCCCTTTTCCAACAATATCCCCTAGGCACAATATCCTGCTAATTCCACGCTGCTTAATATCCTCTAATACGGCTGTCAAAGCCGGGACATTCCCATGAATATCTGAGATTAATGCGATCTGTTCCACTGTAAATCCTCCGTTCATTTTTCCACTTCACCATCTTAGAGTTTCCCTATATGAAGTATTATCTGTTTTCTGCCTTCTAAATACAGATTCTATGATTACGCCCTACTTCCCTTCTTTGAGTCACTGCTCTCAATCCCCGAAATGGCATGAAAGATATATTTCTAATAAAAAAAAGACCACAAGCATGTTAGCACATGTTGTGGTCTTCATTCTAAGTTGCGATATGAGATGGTTATATTTCAGGCATTTCATTCACAATCTGCTCCAAAGTAACCTCTTGAAGGACATTCTCCATTGCCTTTTGCGCGAGAGAGAATACGGGTACAATGGCGCTAGCTATATTTTTGCCGACTGGACATTCAGGGTTAGGGTGCTCATGAACTGAGAACAACGAATCCTCCTCCACCGCGTTTACTGCCTTATAAATCTGAAGCAGTGTAATCTCAGCGGCACTACGTGACAGCGAGGCTCCTGCGACTCCAGGGCGGGCTGTTACCAGTCCTGCTTTTTGCAGCATACTCGTTAGCCGGCGGATAACAACAGGGTTCGTGTTCACACTACCAGCTATCCACTCCGAGGTACTTTTGCCCTCTTTATTACTGTCGATTAACGTTAATATATGAATGGCTACCGCAAATCGGGTGCTAATGTTCACTATAAATCTCTCCTTCTGCCTTACTGTCGTACAATTAACAAGTGCATTAATCAGATGCAACAATAATAGTTACATTTTATGCATTTGTCAAACACGGAGGAGATGTCACTTCAGGATCGTAATTAATGAATATTATGCTTTTTGAAATTACCGCCCTTAACTTCTGCAACATCATATACTACGACAAAAGCGTTAGGGTCAATTTCATGAATGATTTCTTTGATTTTGCTTTCTTCCAGACGGTTAATTACACAGGTGATTTCTTTGAATTGTTCATTCGAGTAACCACCGTAAGCATCTGTATAGGTTGCCCCGCGACCCAATCGGTCACGAATCGTTTCTACCATGATTTCCGGCTGAACGGTGATGATTTTAAACGTTTTAGAACCGCTCAGTCCTTCTTCAACAATATGAATCACTTTAGAAGCAATAAAATAAGCAAGTGCGGATAGAATCGCCCCTTGTAGACCAAATGCAGTTGAAACAACAATAAAGACAAACATGTTTAGGAATAAGATTAGATCACTTGTCCCAAAAGGTATTTTTCGTGAAAGCAATACAGCCAACATGTCGATCCCATCTAACGCCCCACCATTACGTAACGCTAAACCCATACCAAAACCGATGATAATCCCGCCTACAACAGTAATTAATAATGTATCCCCTTCAATAATCGTTGGCACATGGTGCATAAGGCTTGTACCAATAGCTAGTGAAGCAATACCAATAATGGAATAAATAGCAAAGCTTTTACCAATTTGCTTATATCCCAGCCAAACAAAAGGGATGTTAATTATAACAATTAGCAGCCCTAACGGTAATCCAAACAGCTGTGAGCCCACGATACTTAGGCCTGTCACACCACCATCTGAAACATTGTTAGGGATTAATACGGACTCCAGACCATATGAAGTAATAAGTGCCCCTATAATAATTAATATGACTTTTGAAAATATCTTCAGTTTATTTGATTTTTGATGCTGTCTTATACTATGCATTCCATTTCCCCGCTTCAAATTAGTTTTTTATATCACTGCAAGTGAATAACATCCACTGGACAAAAGCCGATAAAAAATAGTCTATAATAAATGTCACCACTTTTGCAAATCAGTCGCCGCTAGTATACTATCGATTATTTTACCCAGATGACTTAAAATAATTTTATCGTTCCATAAAAAATGAAAAACCAGACTACGAAAATTCGTAATCTGGTAATCTGGTAATCTGGTATTCTTATCTATCATACCTTCATATATTCGTTATATAATTCCTCAAAATTATCGTATCGCTCAACTTTCCTTCCTACCTTATTGTATTCTTCCAAATATTCATCCATGACCTGCAGGAACTGCTCTTTAAATAAATGCAGATGATCTGAATCAAAACACTGCATAAGATCAAACTTTTTTGTTCCCCTTGATTCTGTCATTTCATCAAGAAAATTTTGTGTGCCCATGGCTGCATAATAAGCATAAGATTTATCATTTGATTCCACACTGGCTATAACCTTATTACGGCTGTTACACCATAATTCCTCATAGCTGCCACCAAGATTATCATAGGTTGGAATAGGCTGAATCACAAAAGTCTTATACATTTTATTATATAAATTATTAACGCTTTCTAAAAATCTATAGGATGCACTTCTGATTTCAACGATTGTCTTCGCATCAATCACAGCTAAATATCTATTTTCAAAATCATCAGGAATATACCGATACGTAGCTATTTCCTCCGGATATCTCTTAAGTCCCCTTTTAAAATAGGTATTGTTCAAATGTGTTAGCGCATTCACCAAGTTGTATACAACTTCGCTTGAAGCATATCTCACTGCTCCGATATCTTCAAAAAGTAATGTATTTGTATATTCTTGCTTTGCTATGTCTATACTCTTTTTCGCTCTACTAATACATTCACTCCCTATAGGCTTTGCCAAAGCATCGAGTGCTCTTTGTCTATATAAATTTAGCTTTTCCAGATATTCAGGTTTCGCACAATATAACAGCTCTAGATCTATTAGACACGAAATCATCGGACTCTCAAGATTCGCTTGTTCTTCTATCCTTGTTTCCCATGGCGTACAGTATATGTCGTAGCCAACATCCTCCAAAATAAAACATGAAGATATCCCCCAGCCTTGGGCCGTGTTATTAATTATGATTAGATCAAGATCGCTTTTTTCATGAAAATCTCCGGTACTGAAAGAACCTGTAAGCCCAATGATTGCAATGTCATCAGGAAAATCTCTCTTAGCACGTTCAATAACCATATGAATAAGTCTGTCGTTTTTATTTAAAATTTTTTGTCTAATACCAGCATCCATATCCAATCCACCTCTAAATTCAATTTAATTCCATTGTAGATGGATATGGCTCAAGTAAATATTCCGACTTTATATATATTCAATCTATACCAAGAAAATTTCATCTAAAACTCTTCCGTCACAAGGATTAAAATCAATCCCTAAAATCTTTGCCATCGTAGGAGCTATATCTACCATTTCCAGATCCCCTATAGGAAAATCACTTTTCACCTTATTCCCTGAGATCACCAAGTTGCATCTATAATCCTCTTTATTGGGAGAGTAGCCATGCGTAGCATATTTAATCCCTTGTTTGTTCAAATCAACAATCGTAGGTTCATCCATGCTCTCATCGAAACAATAGCCTCTCCTAGCTTCAAGCATATATTTAGCGGATGGGCCCACATGAAGTTGATTCAGCTGCTCTCTAGTATACATTTCCTCTATACCTGAAGCGTCATCTTTCATATATTCCTGAATAACAGCTAACGCTAATTGTTCAGCTTCTTCATCACCTTCTTTAATATGCAGATAAGCGGCTCCGCCCCCACACTGAAAGTAAGCCCTCCACTTCATTTCGCCGTTATCTTCATAGATCAACCCTTTTTCCTGCAAAAGGTTGTTCAGATGCACTTTATACCTAACATTGAACTGGCCATGGTCACCCAATACCAAAAAAATCGTATCCTCCTTTATTCCGGCATCATCCACTGCTTGCATAATATCACCTAACCGTTTATCCATACGTGTGATTACCTGCATCACTTCATCGCTGTCAGTGCCGTAGACATGCTTGGCGTCATCCAGATCAATCAAATGCATCATAAGAAGATTTGGCTTTTTGCGCTTAATCGTTTCTATCGCACACTTTGTCGTGAAGTCATCCAGATAGGGCTGCTCAATCCCTTTTCGAAGCCGGCCGTATTTCAGCTCCATTTCGATACAATATAAGGGGCTCCCGCTTTTCAACACCTTCAGTGCCTGGTTTTCGTTATTGATGGCTCTGATTTCAGGGATATTGTATTGGATGGAGGATTTCCCTGATACCGGCCAGAGGATTCCAGAGGTACTTAAGTTATGCTCGCGCGCAGCATCATAAATCGTAGGCACCTTTATCGCATTTCTAAACCAGAACCAGCTTTGCTCCTTCTCCTTCACAAACGGCTGAAACGGATTGTTATGATGGATACCATGCTTATCTGGATATACACCGGTTGCTATCGTAGTGTGCACCACATAAGTGAGCGTAGGATATACACTTTTTAATTGATTACTATGTGCTCCGCTCTTTATCAATTTCGATAAGTTTGGAAGACGGCTGGCCATTTCCCATTGATCTTCTGAAAAGGCATCGTAAGAGATGACAATCAGATATTTGGCCATTGCCGTTTGTTCTACGCTTGACTTCATAGGATAAGTCCCTTCGGTTCATCTTGTTCAAGCTGCTCTTTAGGTAAAGTTATAAATACGAAGAATCCAATAATGAATAGTGGAATAATCGCTAAAATACTAAATTTAGCGTTGCCTGTCAGGGTAGTCGTTAAAGACATTACAGCAGGACCAACAATCGCCGCAAACTTGCCAAAGATATTGTAAAACCCAAAGAATTCATTGGATTTTTCCTTAGGAATAATCTTAGCATAATAAGATCTGCTGAGCGCTTGAATCCCTCCCTGGGCAGAACCAATTAGCGCTCCCAAAATAAATATATGCCACACTGAAGTAATAAAGTAAGCCGCGATACAGGAAATGATATATGTAAAAATCCCCACAATGATCATCGTTCTAGCGGAGTATTTTTTAGCGAGATTACCGTACAGGATAGCACATGGAAATGCGATAATCTGGATCACTAATAAGATTCCCAGTAGAGTAAAGGTATCAAAAGCATCCGCACCCAGAACCGATGTCGCATAGGGTACTACCATTTTAATAATGGTATCTACTCCATCAATATAGAGAAAGTAGGCGATCAAGAATACAAATACTACTTTATGCTGTCTGACATTTTTAAACGTGTCCCCTAGTCTTTTAAAGCTATTAATGATCGGTTTTGGTTCAGGTTCTATGTAATATCTTTGCTGCACATCCTTGATCATAGGCATGGTCAGCAGTCCCCACCAAAGGGCGGTGATTATAAATCCAATCTGATAGCCAACCGATTTATCCATTCCCATAAACAGAATCAGCAGTAGGCTAATACCGAATGGAATGACGCTGGCGATATATCCAAAAGCAAACCCTTTTGAGGATACCTTATCCATCCTTTCATCCGTGGTTACATCCACCAGAAAAGAGTCATAAAAAATATTGGCCCCGGCAAAACCTATGACTGACAAAATATAAAAAACAATCAATAACTGCCACTGCCCACTCGCAGGTGCAACGAAAGCCAGCGAAGCAGTAGCTATCACGCCGATCAATGAGAAAAATATGAAGAAGCGTTTTTTCTTATCCTTATAATCTGCCATCGTCCCTAAAATCGGGCTAAGGATAGCCACCAGAATACTCGCTATGGAATTAAAATACCCCAAATCCATGCTGCTGTTAACATTCGAAAACATCCCAAAAACAATGGGCAGTAAAGCCGTTGTAACTGCCATCGAATAAGCCGAATTTCCACAGTCATATAAAATCCATGATTTTTCCTCTTTACTTAGTTTCATCTAACAGCCACCTTTTCACCTAGTTCCTTCAGTTATATCACTTAAGCATATGTGGCATGTTAAATGTATGTAAAACTACACTTCATAATTCCAATGGAGAGCCGATCCTCATGTTCTCTCCTGTATTGTCAAACTCTTGAGGATCTCAGCAACTTGTAGAGCATACTTTTTACTCAAACGTGACTTACCAAGATTACTCTTCACAATCTTAATAATCCGGTGATCAGGGCTCTTAGCAAATTTCTCCAGCATGGCAAAACCCGCTTCAGGTTCACTCGCCACAAATACACTTAAGCTGTATTCAAGTCCCTTAGATAATACACGAAAATGCTCAGCTTCCTCATATTGCACTTCCCCACTCCCCATACTCTCGATGATTCGAGTAGCCAACTGAAGACAATAAAGCGTATTCTCTTTCTTTTTTAAAAGAGGAGGATGAGCTAACGCTGCTACAAAAGCTCGTTGTTCAAACCCATTCGCACCCTCCTCCCACATGTCGATCAGCTGCCTGACAAGGGCAAAATCATCCTCCCCTATACTTTGCAGCGCCATAGCAGACGCTTCACGCATCCTCCACCTGGAGTCGTTCATAGCTGTCTTAATGATGCTCTGAATCATAATTTGCTGATCTTCTTTAGCGTAGCTGTAATAAGCACCCAGCGCTCTAACCGCACAAAACGGCAGAAACTCACGGGGATCATTCACCCCAGCTTCTGCCTCTGTAAGATTAGCCCATGAAATAAGAAACTCCCAGTCTGTTTCTGTTAGTTTAGGATGAGCGAAATATTCGGAAAAATTTCCTGAGAGCTCCAAATTCACTCGCGGCCCGGGAAGATTGCTCTCCTTCATCAGCAAATCTCTAAGTTGTACCCACTGTTCTGTATCGCTTACCCATTGCTGAAACAGCATAACCATCATTTTTTGTCCAGCCATCTCTGATCCCTCCGGTATTTAACTTCAGATTCGAACAATCCCCTGCATCTCATATGGATAATCAATCTGCTTTTTTACCGAATTCTTTGCTGCTTCTCCAGCCAAGTGTGAAATCAGATATAACCCCAGATCAATGGAAGTGGAAACTCCACCACCTGTAATCACATTACCATCATGCACAATACGGGTCTCTAAGACTTCTTCACAGTAAGGTTTTAGTAATTCATAGGCAGATGGATGGGTAGTAGCTTTTTTCCCTTTTAGCAGCCCCGCAGCCCCAAGCAGCAGTGAGCCTGTGCAGACGGATACCTTATAAGGAACATTGTGAGCACCTGCAATCCACGATACAAAAGCTTCATCATACTGGAGTTTACGTGTCCCCATTCCTCCAGGTACAAATACCATGTCATACTCCGAAAGCACTGGCAGCACTTTTCCAGCTTTAACTGTGAAACCTAACTCATCCGTCACTTCCTCCGACGCTGCACATATATCCCAAGACAAATTTTTGCCGATTTCAAATTGCCCCAATCGATAAATTACATCATAGAACCCCGCAAAATCTAAGAACGTAATCCCGTCAAAAAGTATAAAGGCGATTTTCAATTTCGCACTCTCCTCTTTATGGTTTGGTTAGGATGATAGGCTCACCTTTAGTCACAATAATCGTATGTTCAAACTGTGCTACCCGGCCATTGTCTACAACACTTAGTGTCCATCCATCCGACTGTTGCTCCACGTAATCTGCCCCAGTTGAGAGAAAGGGTTCAACTGTAATCACCTGTCCCTCTTTTAATACTGTAGTCACTCTTGGATTGTAGAATGGTAAGATTTCAAAAGGCTTCTCATGGAGTGATTTGCCAATCCCGTGGCTGCACAGATTACGTACCACTCTATAGCCGCGTTTCCGAGCTTCGAGTTCCATCATTCTGCCAATCTCATTGACCTTCATCCCTGCTCTCAGATGATTGATCACGCTCATCATAGTTTCCTCTGCACTCTGGCATAGACGAAGAATATCATCATTATAAGGTGGTAATTGAAACGAAACTCCGGCATCCCCATAATATCCATTTAGCTCAGCAGATACATCTATATTGATCAAATCACCAGCATTAATCACTCTAGGACCAGGAATCCCATGTGCAACCTCTTCATTCACACTGATGCAGGTGCTGCCTGGAAAATTATACGTTTTCATCGGGGCTGAAGATGCTCCGAATTCCGCTAGAATTTTAGCTCCAATGCTATCAAGCTCCGCTGTTGTCATACCTGGAGTTACTTTCTTTTTCATCTCGGCGATGGTATGTCCTACTACTTTCCCTATGGCTTTTAGCCCTTCTAAATCTTGTATGGTATCACTCGTCATCTATCACACATTCCTCTCACTTCTGGTATGAATCACTTGTCTAACTTCTGAAATGCACTTCCATTCCACTGAAAAATATCTTCCATCTGTTTACCCGCTACATTATCGTAATAACTTCTCTTGAAGCTATGATCATCCACTTTATCAAGCTTTATCGAATACCCCTTAGGACTGCTGATAAACAAATCAGAGTCTGGTTTGGTCTCTAATTCCTCTATACTGTTATTTTTCCTAAGCGTAAACAGCTTATAGAAGTAACCGTTACTGGATCCGTACTGACCAATCGTAAAATCCGGATCGCCGTCGCCATTATAATCCTCAAACTGAATTTGAAAAAAATCATTAAATATTAAGGGGTCCTCAAAATGTTCGCTGAGCGGAAAACGATACAAAGTTCTTCCTTGATCATCGATAAGCGCAAGCCCAAATCGGCCACTCCAATTTCTTCCCATCAACGGACCTGGTGTTGTCCAATTCTCACTGTAGGTTCCATCTAAAAGCTGCAGATCCAAGAATTCGGCTCTAGTAGTGACCGAAGAGAGGTCATTATGTGATATTGTTACTGGCCCTTTAACCTTGACCGATGACTCCAACGACTCCGTCTGTTCAATGTTCGCCTTATCTGCTGCCCCAAAAATGAGTTTCCTTAATTGGTCCGAATTCTTCACCGGAATAGAGTAGCCCTGACCACCATTCTCGGCTGTAGTAAATACTCCTCTATAGCCGGGTTCATCACCTATTGCTATGTAATACTCCTTCGAGTAGCCATCACCGTAAACAAGCTTCATTTTAAATTCAGGAGCCCAATCCAGCTCTCCCAACAATTTATTGCTCTTGTTCATAGCTTCCGCAAGTGTCTTAATCAGAGTGGAGTCCTTCAGCATCAGGGTCTCAGAATATTCTGATTGGTCAGCTTGATTCTGATCACTGGTTGTTACTGAGGTTAATGACACTCCGGTGATCCACCTGGCATTGATGAAGCCCACATCATTCTTACATCCACTTAACAACGTAACCACTACCAATGATACAACACACAGTAAATGCCTAATGCGGACCGCCTCCAAGAAAAGAAACATAATCCAATTATAACAGCGTCCATAAATATAAAGAAATCGGCTTTCCGAACCGTTACAAGCATAAACGCTTTCGCATCCCTATAGGGGCGACAAGTGTTTAAGCGAGAAATATAAGGATAATTTATAACATGGAACATATAAATTCTTATATTTTTAAAAAAAAGACTATAACCTGCTCCTTTAATGAGTGGTTCTAGTCTTATAGAATCAAGTAAATATGTAGTGATACGATCAGACGATTAAGCTTGAATTGCGCCTACCGTCTTAAGCCAAGCCTCTGCAATAAGCGCATGACCCGCAGGTGATGGATGTACTCCATCCGGAGCCCAATAAGCAGGTTCTGCTTTCACGGATGCCGCAGCAAACAGGCCATCCAGCGGAACAAGCAATGCACCATATTCACGTGCCAGTTCACGAACAATGTGAATTTTAGGGTCCAGATCCTGGCGCCAGGTTTTACGATCTTCTGGGACAGGCAACACGAATGGCTCGATTAAGACTAATTTAGCAGCCAGCGAATGCTGCGTGCGTTCGATCAGGTCACGATAGGCAGCTTCAAATTGTTCAGGCGTTGTTTCCTGACCAGAATCAAAGCGGCGCCAAGTGTCGTTAATCCCAATATATAAGGATACCCAAGTCGGCTTCAGATTCAGGCAATCCTTCTCCCAGCGTTCCTGCAAATCTACTGCACGGTTTCCGCTAATTCCACGATTATAAAACGTAAGATTCTTCTCAGGATATAAATGCCCCAGACGAGCGGCGATCATCAATGCATAGCCTACACCAAGCGATGACGCATCTTCATAATTGCGACCCCAATCCGTTATACTGTCGCCTTGAAACAGAATGACATCGTTTTGTCGGAATAACATCACGTAATCCTCCCCTATTTCCACTGTTAATATTAGCCAATATAGTATATCAAAAATGATTACTACGTACCAGGACAATCATTAACAATTCATGGTAGAAACCACTAGAGATCAACAAAAAAAACCTGCTCTATTTAGAGCAGGTTTTCCAATAATACAATTAATAAGCTAAGCTAAACAATCCTTTAATGTGAGACAAGTAACGAATATTACTTGCTTCCTTCATCAAGGTTGCAGGCAAGCCTTTTAGCGGTGTTGAGCTAGCACCAACGATGGCTACACCGTCTTTACGACCCAAGCTGGCAAGCGTACCTGAGTTGATCGGACTAAAGGATTCAAATGATTTATCCTTCAAGTATGCATAAAGATTGTACCCGATCAATTCACCCATTTGCCAAGCGATTTGTGCAGTTGGTGGATATGGACGACCATCTTCGGCAAAGACAACAGCGCTGTCGCCAGCAACGAATACATCCTTGTGAGATGTGGATTGCAAGAATTCATTTACCGTTGCACGACCACGGTTCACTTCAAGACCGGATTCACCAATCAGTGGATTTCCTTGTACGCCGCCAGTCCATACGAAGGTGTTAGCAACAATTTTTTGACCATCTTTCAAGTCAATGACATTATCCGCTACATTCGTAACAGGTAGACCTGTCAAGAATTGAACACCACGTTTTTCTAAGCTAGCCACTGCACGTTCGATCAGTGCATCTGGCAATACTGGAAGAATCTTAGGACCTGCTTCAACGAGCATCAGTTTAATTTCTTTAGGATCTACGCCATATTTCTTAGTGAGTGTTGGCAACACATCAGCGATTTCACCAACAAGTTCAACACCTGTTAAGCCACCGCCGCCGATTAGGATGCTTGCATCTGCTGGATTCTTAGACTTCGCATATTCACGGATACGCTCATCAATATGACGATGAATTCTGTTAGCATCCGCTGCCGATTTCAATACCATACTGTATTGCTCAAGACCTGGAATGCCGAAATAAGCCGTAGTGCTTCCAAGACCCACAACTAGAGCATCATAGGACAATGTCACACCATCAGATAGTGTAATTTGTTTGTTCTCAACAGAAAAAGAGTTAACCTTTGCGATTTTCAGGTCGATATCTTTGCCGGCAAAAAGCTTAGCCAGTGGCATAGCAACAGCACCCTCTGCAACACTACCCGCTGCAAGACGATGTAATTCTGTAATAATTTGATGTGTAGGATATTGGTTAACGACTGTAATTTTAGCTTCGTCTTTCTTCAGGTACTTGCGTACAGTTAAGGCGCTTAGTAGACCACCATAACCTGCTCCTAGAATGACAATATGTTTAGACATGATGTTTCCTCCGTCCTTACGAATGAGATATAAAAAATATTATTTCTGCTGAATGCGTTCGCCGGCGACTTGAAGATAAGCATTTACAAAACGGAAAAGCTTCTGTGCTTGTGGATCTTTAAGCATCTTCATTAGACCAAATACACCGATCACTTCTTTGCTTTCATTCGCACGATCTTGCGCTTCGATCACTGTAGCTGCCATATTCTTCGCCGAATGCACCACAGGTTCAGCAAGTTCTTTAATTGCACTTACCGTATCACTTTTCAAGACTTCATCCGCAGCGACAGTTTGAACAAAGTCATATGACTTTGTGAGCACGCCGGCAAGCTCTGTTAATTTTGGCAACTGTTCCACTAGAACCGTTAACGATTCCTGAACTTCAGGTTTCAATAGCTGCTCCAGAACATTCATTTGTTCTTGAGTGACAGCTAATTTTGGTGATTCTTGTTCAGGGGTTGTTTGAGTGATTGTTTCTGACATATCCGAATCTCCTCTGCAAATAAGCTTTGCTGCTTAGTAGTAATAAAAAAATAATAACTTGTGACGCCATATTTCTATTATAGCACTTATCAAGTTATAAATGTCACAAAGTTTTTGAATTTCTCTAAAGTTTTGTGATTTTTATTACATTAAAACGGGATAGTTAAAATTCTTGATATCATTTATACACATTTGATTGAGTAAATGCTTATTGAGTAAATGCTTATTCAGTAAATTCATTCAAATTCATTTCCGCCTTCAATATAACGGATACCATATCCGGATTCTTCTTTGGAAGCAACCTAAAATAAAGTGAACGAAGGAAATTCTTTGTATTCACACGAGCGACATACTTGTTACGACTTCGCGGCCACCCTCCGCATTGCTCCAAACTTCCGATCCAATCCACTATAGACAGCTCTGCAAGTAAATGATGATCTATCATTGTAGCTACAATCGTAGCGATCCGTTCATCCTCTTCATCACTAAATATGTACTGATCGTTGTAAAGCATCCTTTGGATCACTGCCAGAACCTCTTCCCGGATCGTTGCATCACTCTCTGAGCACAGTACCAGTTCATCCAAAGCATCTGCGCCATGGGCCGCAGCGTGTGCCCAGCCTGCTTCAGGTGTAAATCCTCGTAAATCCTGTTCTTCCTCATAATATCTAATCAAGGATTCCTTCACATTTGTAAACGCAGCGCTATCTAACAACCCCTGTTCACTATGCCGCTGAAGAATAAGCGCAACGACCAGTACAGAAAATGTTCTGGTGAACACAGCCGAATCGTCCTTACTGCCAATGTGATAGAACAAATGCTGCTCATCAAGAAGAATCAGGAGCAGCTCACGAAGCTCCGCATCACTAAACCATTGTTTCTCGTTAATCCATTTGTAGAAGGTGGAATAGATCAAGTCATCTCTTAGCTTCGGCTGAGGATCTCCTATGTACTCAAGCATCAATTTCACATAATCCCTTAATTGCTCCCCACTTCTAAGATCGTAATCGTTCTCTTCAATTCTTTGCAGGTCTATTATCAACTGCGCTCTAGTATCGTTCAACATTCCCACCCTTTCATTAATAAAAGCAATTTAAATTTTTTATATCCTAATATCCTAATTTACATCCTAATATTTTACAACGTAGTATTTATTCTTCGACACTCCAAAGTACTTCGATAGCTGAATGTAAATGAAATGAATTTAATCATTGACGAATATAATTAACTGTGCTATTTTGAGTTAGTAACTAATAGTTAGTTCATTTATAAATATCACCTATTTATAATTAACAAGCAAATACATACACATATGGAGGAATAACTCATGAGCACTTTTACAGATTTAATTGAATCCCGCAGGTCTGCTATGAATTTTGTTGAAGGGGTGAAGATCCCTCAGAATGAACTAGAGGAAATGTTCTCTTACGCCAGATTGGCTCCATCGGCTTATAATCTTCAACATACCAATTATAAAGTGGTTGCTGATGAGAATTTAAAAGAAGAGATTCGTAAGGCGGCTTACGGTCAATATAAAATACATTCCGCCTCAGCGGTAATTGTAGTACTCGGAGATAAACATGCTTATTTGAAAGCTCCAGAAATCTACGGTGGACTTAAAGCTTTAGGGGCGATGAGCCCAGAGGATTATGATGCAGAGATTGAAACGATTAACAATGCTTACGCAGGAAAGGATGCTTTTCAAAGAGATGAAGCGATACGAAATGCCTCCCTGTCTGCCATGCACTTCATGCTGATTGCCAAAGATAAAGGCTGGGATACCTGCCCGATGATCGGTTTTGATCCGGAAGCCATTCAATCCACTTTAAATCTACCCGATCATATGGTACCGGTTATGCTGATTACAATTGGCAAAGACAAGAAACATAAAATCAGACCACGTGGCTATCGCAAGCCGGTCAATGAATTCGTTGAATTTATCTAAGGGTTACAGGAAGATATCGATAGATATAACAAAAGCGTTTCATCCGATATTGAAGTTCGGACGGAACGCTTTTTTTACTAAGGATGAGGAGCTTAAACCTCTTTCCACTACTTAGCATACTGAAGAATTGCAATCGCTGCTCGTTCCCGTCGTTCGGCGCTCTCACTAACAAGAGCTTCCTTCAAAATATCGAGCGCCATTGATATAGTCTCTTCATCCACATGCACTCGATTAATCACCGCTTGCTCTGAATCAGAAGAACCTGTAATCCACAGATCCACACGAGCACTAGGCATCGGCCCCTTATACTGTTTAACTATCCCACTATCGCTAAGAAATTCTTTTACCTCTACGTTTAGATCGGTTATAGGAAGACTTTTCAGCCAAGTTACACCACGTCGATGGCATGTACCGAGGTCTGGCGCGTCAAATAATTCATTGTAAAAATAATCGCCAAGATCACCTAGATGTACCCAATCTCCATCACACACCAGCACATAATCACCATCCTGCATCGTATGTACGAACAGATGAATGGCTTGTAAATGTTCTGTAAGCTCCAACTCACTGTATTGGTATGTATGAATCATCCGATCGCGGAGCTCCACTTTACTGATGTTCTCCAAATCCCCTATTCCGGGATATCCGATACTCACATAATTATCCTCTAAAAATGTCGTGATTCTTTCGGTCCCAAGCGGCTTTGATCCCATCTGAAACAGATTCACAGATCATCCCTCCAAGTAATTAATATAATATTTTTCAACGAAAAGAACTCTTCTTAGCAAGCTCATATGACTATCCTCCATCCTGCGTCCTCATTGGTGTAATTAAAAAAAGTGTGGATGAAGTCATGTCTACAGGCTGTATCACCAGTGGTCTTTCTTTTCCAGCAAACCTTATGATAAGCGTCTCACTATCAATCGCCCGAAGGATGTCTCTGAAATATTTCCCGTTAAAAGCTGCTCGAAAATATTCACCTTCTAGATACTCCAATGGAATCTCCTCTTTTGCCTCACCTACGTCGGCGGTCCAGGATATTAAATGAAGTATACCGGAGGGAAGTACACCGAGCGTTACACTTTCACCAGCCAATATAGCAATACGTTCAACGACAAGCAACAAACGCTCTGTATTAACAATCACTTCGGAGAGGTACACCTGCGGAATTAAATGATCGACAAAGGGATATGTGCCCTCTAGTAGCGCAGACTGAACCCTCAAGCCATCAGAAATAAATCTGATTTGTTTCTGACCTATCTCGATTTGGGTGCTGCTGCCCTCATTATCGTTTATCATTTTTAAAAGATCCTGAATAGTGCTGCCCGGTATAATGACATTTAAAGGACTTGCTTCGTAATCTTCTACGTTTTCCACAACATGCTGAGCAAGGCGGATGCCATCAGTGGCGACTACGCGAATATTGTGATTATCTATTTGAAGTGAAACACCTGTGAGTACAGGTCTAGTTTCCAACGAAGAAACCGCAAAAACCACATGTTTAAATATTCGCTTCAAAAGTGTGTTCTTCATGCGTATCTTTTGGATGTTTGGATGATCCATGTAATGGATTCTTGGAAATTCTGCAGTGTCCATCCCGCATAAACGAAACTGGGTATTGCCCGATTGGATATTTAGAATCAATGTCTCTGCGATTTCCAGGCTAATTAATCCAGGGTCAAGCTTGCGGATGATCTCATAAAAATAACGTGCGGGCACTAAGATCTCACCTGATTTGTGTACAATCATCGAATCCATCTTCACAGGAAGCTTATATTCAATGGTCATTCTTATATTGCTGGCTGTTAAAGTCAGACCCTCCGCTTGCGCCTGAATATATATTCCGGTAAGAACACGGGAGGAACTATTCGCGGATATGGCTCTTAAGGCTGCTTGTAGTGCAGTGCTAAGAGAATCTTTTGACACATGGATTAGCAAAGACCTCACCTAACTCTCCTTAGATTCCTTTGCAAAATGCGCCTCAATAATGTTCCGAAATACCTGGGAGCGAGATACTTTCTGTTCCTCACAAGCCAGCTCTATCTCCTGCCAGATGTTTTCTGGAAGCGTCAAAGAGACCTTTTTAGTTATACCGGTGCTTTTTCTGCCAGCCCCTTCCCGAAGACCTCCCCTCGTAAAAAGAAACCCTAACTGCCCGTCTTTAGTAGCTACGCCTACCTTAACTGTATCCTTAGAGCTACTTGTGATATCGCTTGTGATTTTAGAATTGAATTCACTTAAAATTTCATCGCTGTGTTCTTCTTCGAATTTATGATCATTCAATCCTTACACCTCATAGTTTGAATTTAGTAACTAAAATCAATATAATTACTATTCTAATAATACCATATACGGCAATAATCCACCACCGTTCTAGACACACAAAAAAACACCCCATAGATCGGAGTGTAGTTAGCTGGGTAGTGTTCGAAATTGTGATTGTAAGAGTTAATTACCGTCCTACCTCAAGATATTCTGGTAATTTGGTGTAAGGTCAGACTTTCTCGGGTCTCTCAAATGCTTGAATGATTCTAACTTCACCTTAGGGCCAGGAGTGATTCTAAAAGTCATAGTATCCTCTCCAACGGAAAGATGTGGACCCACTGTAGGGTGTATGTTGAGTGTAATTAAGAAATCGAACCGACGAAACCCATTCACTCGCTTCATATCAGTAACGTCCACTAAATAAGGATAGACAGTCGGAGTTATCGTTAGAAGTGGCGCATAAATCTCAGCCATTTTTTTCTCAATATAGGGTAAAAGAAAGAGCATCATTGTGTCTTTATACATGAGCTCGCGGGAATCCAGATCTGGATTCGGTTCCGAATCAGATCTGGACGGAGCCTCGGCTGGCGGTTGAACAAACCCATTAGCGGAGCAAGGTTGTTGCCCCAGCAAGAACATCACTGCGATAAGAAGAGGAGCAATCCAGTTTTTTTTCATCAAAACAGCCTCCTTAGGGAACTTTTAATAAATTCCCCAATGAGGCCCTATTTTTATACGCTAAATCTCAATGGTGTTAAAAAGGAAGGGAGCTCCCCTAAGATAATTCCTTAGAATCGCTTGCGCATAAGGCTGTTCTGCTTTCAGTCCCTCGGTTTCTCTAGGGTCGGGTGCGTAATGGCAATAATTTTCGATCATAACCATGACCATAAAATTCTCTAAAGTCTGAAACCACTCCCCATCAAGCTTGGCCACACTTTCGTAACCCCTAATGACCAGTTCTCTTTGTAAAGGATACAGCCCTAGAATGGTATGTGCCACATCATAAAGATAATATCCCCAGCCACATCTTCCGAAATCAATCGGTCGAGGTTCACCCTCTTTAAATATGATGTTCCCTTGATGTAAATCACCATGGATAACCCCATATGTCCTTCTGTTCTTATTTTTGTGCTGCTTGCTTAACCAGCCGTATAATTTCTCAGCCGCAGACTGATACCTAACGAACTCATCATCCGAAAGAAAACTATGGTAGTGCAGCTTTAATCGGAGCATTGCTTTTCTAAAGCTATGTTCATCCCACACGGGACGATTAAAACCTGGAGGTAACTCAAGCTCCTGTGCCGCTTTATGTAGCTCGGCTAATAGAACGCCTTCTTTGTAAATTTGTTCTTCGGTAAGTCTTTCGTTCGCATGTTCACCTTCAACCCAGCGCATTAACGATGCATATATACCATCCCCATTACCTTGCTCCACTTTGAACGTAACAGAACCTGTTCGATCATGAACCCCTTTCGGCAGGGGGACATCCATTTTGCTCGTCAAAAGCTCCAGCCAAGCGATTTCAGAGTTAATTTCCTCTTTAGATCTCCCCGAGTGAAGACGCAGCAAAAAAGTCCCCTCTTTATTGGTCTCTATTACAAAAGTGCAAGTGTCCGATCGTTGGTTGAAACGAATCTGTGTCCAATCGAGGTCAAAGTGCTGGAGCGCCATTAAAGCTGCTTGCTTATAATTATTTCTCATCGCAATGGAATGTACACATCAACCTCATCAGGCCATGTACGATTAGCAAACTGATAAACTTCAATCGCCAGTGCACGATCATTACTTTGCAAATCGTTTTCCCTTACATAACTATGAAGAACCTCATAGGAATCACCTTTGGATTTTACATGAACATACTGCTCTCGCTTCATCGCTTCTACTCTTTCCGTCTCGTCCCCTACAAAAGAAGAAGTAATACTCAAGCCTATTAGCTTCATCTCCGGTAATTCGAGCACTTGAACTACACCTTCATCCATCATGAATAATTCATCCCTTCTATGATTACTTAAAATGAAAATATCTGAAATAAATATTTCTCTTGAAAATAATTTCAGAAAACTAAATAATATAAAGCAGTACTACATGTCGGATCTATCATCTCAATAAGGGTGGAGCTTCATTACAGACAGAAGAAAGGTTGAACATCGGCACCATGAACGCAATTCCAAGCCTCAACAAGGAACCAGCCCGTGTGGAAAAAACACGCAAAGAACCTTTCCCCATCTCTATTCTTTCGCTTACGGTAGGCGCTTTTGCCATTGGAATGACTGAATTTGTCATCATGGGTATTTTACCAAATGTAGCCAAGGATTTACAGGTTAGTATTTCAACGGCAGGCCAGCTCATTACGATGTATGCCCTTGGGGTAGCCGTCGGCGCTCCTATCCTAACCATCCTTACACAACGAATTCCGCAAAAGAAACTGTTATGCCTGCTCATGGTATTATTTATTCTAGGTAACGGAATCTCAGTATTTGCTCCAAACTATGCCGTTCTTATGATAGCTCGGATCATCACAGCTTTAACACATGGAACTTTCTTTGGCGTGGGCGCAGTGATCGCTTCTAATCTGGTCAAGCCCAATAGGAGGGCCGGAGCCGTATCTATTATGATGGCGGGTTTAACGATATCCAATATTGTTGGCGTTCCTTTAGGAACATTTATTGGACAAAGCATGGGCTGGCGCGCCTCATTTGCTGCGATAGCAGTCATGGGAGTCGTTGCACTAATCGGCATTCTTATTTTCATTCCAAAGCTTAAACAAGACAAACCTGCTAGTGTAATCCAGCAAATTTCTGCGCTAGCTAATCCTAAATTGCTTCTATTCTTACTGATCGGTGCGCTTGGTAACGCCAGCTTGTTCACGGTGTTCACTTATATTGCGCCCCTGCTTCAGCAGGTGACCGGATTTGCCGAGCATAGCGTGACATGGATTCTAGTCCTCTTTGGCTGTGGTGTAACCATCGGAAATATCATTGGTGGGAAGCTAGCGGATTGGAAGCTGATGCCTTCTATCGTGGGACTTTATTTTGCAGTTAGTGTCATTCTTACGATATTTTCCTTTACAATGCACAGTCCAATTGCTGCGGTCATTACAATCTTCTTCTGGGGTTTGGTGTCCTTTGCGGTTATGCCAGGACTACAAATACGGATCATGAGTCTGGCTCAGGCCGCTCCCGCACTCGCTTCAACGACTAGCCACTCCGCAGGGAATCTAGGGAATGCAACGGGTGCCTTCATCGGTGGATGGGTCATTTCTCATCTTGCGATTACTTCGCTGCCATGGGTCGGTGCCGTTCTGGTAGGACTCGGTCTGGTACTTGGGATTGCTTGTTATATAGCAGAACGCAAAGAGAAAGTAGCGTAATTTTTTATAGGGCAATATTAAAAAAACGAGGGTGTCTCCAAAGCGATAAAAATAGCTTAGAGACCCTCGTTTTTATTTTACAAACTATAGCTATCTACTATCTTATGGCTTCATTCTTCTAATGCTTAGCATCTGATTTGCCCCTTTTTGAAATTCGTAAGGAACCTCCATCTCCGCCACAGCAAAGCCTTGTTGAACCATCTCATCTATTAGGCGATCTAGATGCTCATATCTTTTGCAAGACAGATCAACTAAAGGGAAAATACGAAGCTCTCCTCTAGTCACCCGCATAAGTTCATTAACAGTCCTTAGATGAAAATCATAGTCCAGCCGATCATTATACGTAAATAGGAAATGCGCAGACAATGTCAGATCAAAATCCTCATCATTGAACGGCAGATTAGGTAAAATCACAGGAACATATCGCTTCGGGGTTTGTCTCTGATCCTTGATGTTATCGTTTAATGCCTTACTTCTCGCTTGTGTTAAATCCTCTATAGACTTGAAGTAGTCCCATACAAAATTGCCCTGTACCTTATCCAACTCAGACATAGCATGCTCAATATCTTGAACCCCTTTATCTCCAAGCTCTTCCGCAGAGTAGTAATAAGCGATATCCGCAGCAGTCACGTCACTCCCTAACTGATTCGATATTGCTGTAAAAGAGCAGGCACCTGCAGGACAATCTAAAATCCGCCGGCCTACAAGATCCGCTTCTTGCAATTTGAACATCTGCAAATACTCTTCAAAGGTCCTTCCAATAAAAACAATCCTCTCTAACTCAAGCTTTCTCTCTGCTCCGCTCATCTCATCTCACCTTTCCTCATCTCGGCTAATAGGCTCGCTTTTCACTTCTGTTTAAATATATGTATAAGATAATCTATAAGAAGTCCTAAAATTAGGAACGTCCCAAAATGAATTACATACGTGGGGAATTTGACGCTGATTAGTATACTGCTTGCAGCCCATTCCGTATTATTAACATCAACCATCCAGTTTGCAAAGGGCTTCATAAAGATCAGCGTATCTATAATTGGATTAAGTCGCACAAGAATGATGTTTGCAATCACAATCCCCAAATAATCACCCAGACAGATGATGATACTAATAATCGAAAGCCAGAAACTGAATTTCCTCCTAAAAAACATCAAACACCGCCCTCTCTATTTTTTCTATTTCTTAACAATTCGTTTAAAATTCAAAATATCCTTGTTGAGATTAGTTCCTGCTTTAAAAAATGATACAATCTGGAGCTCGCTAGCTTGAACGGATAATCCGAAAGTTTGCATAGGATTCCGCAAGTCATATCAATCATTTCTCCCTCCAGCTTCCGCAATACCGTTCCTGCAGGCGCTGGATTCAGCATAATCTCAGGGACAAGAGCGACACCTAAACCACTTTCCACAAAATATTTTAGAGCTGTCATGCTTCCAATCTCCATAGTATCTACTGGTGCTCCACCTGATTCCTGCAGCACATTTTCTAGTTTTTTGCGATAAGGACAGTTCACTGCCGTTATAAGTAACCGATGAGCCCGTAAATCCTCTGGCGTGATATTCTCTTTGGAAGCTAACGGATGCTCTTCTGGCATAAGTAACACAAATTCCTCCGTAAATAAGGGTTCAAAATAAAGCTCTTTCCCCAGCTCTGGTGCTGAACAAACAGCCATATCAATTTCGCCTCGCAAAAGTAGTTCACTGAGTGCAGCGGTTCCCGCGATCTCCACGGAGACCCTCACTTTCGGAAACTGCGTCATAAAACTACTTAACAACTGCGGCAAACGATAGCTCGCCGTCGGATCCGTTACCCCTATGCGGACGTTGCCAGCCTCGCCTATCTTCAAATCGGCCAAACGGCTCTGTAGCCGCTCCATATCCTTAACAATATGTAAGCTCTCTTCATAAAACAATCTACCAGCTTCTGTTAAGCTGATTTGTTTTCCCCGCTCAAGCAATTGACATCCTAAGTCGGTTTCAAGCCTCTGCATTTGCATCGTGACCGTTGATTGAGCATAATTTAATGCCTCTGCTGCACGGTTAAAGCTTCCTGAAATCACAATGGCTTGAAAGGTTTTTATTGTTTTTAGATCCATTCCTGAGCCCTCCACTACTTAGTTCAATTAAATTGAACCAAATCTTCAATTAATTCAATTATACGAAATCCGATAATCATTATAGAATACTCTCTATCAACAACATATGCCAACCAAAGGAGTGAATGAGGATGAATCTAAACCATAAAGTAGCCTTAGTAACTGGTGGTGGTACTGGAATTGGCATGGCTGTAAGTCTGGAATTAGCCCGACGCGGAGCCTTTGTTGCAGTGAACTATTCCAGATCCGAGGCAGAAGCTAATGAAACCGTGAATACGATTATAAATCAAGGTGGGCAAGCGATAGCAGTACAAGCCGATGTTTCTAAGGATCAGGAAGTGCGAAGTATGGTTCATTCGATTATTCAGCATTTTGGGACGGTTGATCTGCTGGTGAATAACGCCAGTATTACTAAACATATTTCGCTGGGTGATCTGGAAAAAGCAACGGAGGAAGTCTGGGATGAACTATATGCTGTAAATGTGAAAGGAATGTTTTTTTGCGCCAGAGCAGTTGCACCGTATATGCATAAAAGTGCCTCAGGAGCCATCGTCAATCTCGGCAGTATCGCCGGAAACACTGGATTAGGCTCCTCCCTTCCTTATGCCGTCTCCAAAGCGGCTGTTCATGGCCTTACGAAATCTCTAGCTCATGCGCTAGCTCCAACGATTAGAGTGAACTGTGTCGCACCGGGTGCTGTTGCTACTCGATGGTGGTCTGGTCGAGAAGAACAGATGCATCAATTAGCCCCTAATCTGCTGCTCCAGCGTATTTCATCCACTGAGGATATCGCTCAATTCGTCTGCGCAACTCTGGAACAGGAAGCCATAACCGGGCAGATCATTACTGTAGACAGTGGACAAACATTGTAACAACAAAACAAACGGCATATCAATTGAAGCGCCGATAGAATCATTAGGGAATTTCTCCCTATAATTCTGACAAATCTACTCATCCAATTAGTAATTACGGAAAATCTCCCTATAATTTAGCTGATTTGCTGAAAAATAAAGAAATCCCCCTGATTTTTAGGGAGGAATTCCCTGTTTTCGTTCATTTAAGGCTAAAATCGGCTATTTACAGGGAGTTATTCCCTAATTATTCTCTAGCCTACACCTGGCCATGGTTTAGCTTATTCTACAAAAAAAGAAGCCGCCCCAAAAGTAGAAATCTCTACTTTTAGGACAGCATTTTCAATGTAATGCTTGGTGAAGATTCTTAGTTAGGTTCACTACCCCAAATCAGATTACCTGAGACGTACACGGGTGCTTTGCTCCAGTCCACATAATTGGTATCCACCGCATTAAAGGAATAATCTCCGGTTTGCGTGTAATTCGTCCAGTCCTCTTTAGACACACGCACCTGGATATCGATGCTGCCACCCGCAGCAAGTGAACCTGCTGCACTTGTGAATCCGATCTCAAAATAATAATCCGCATCCGCTTTAGCGGTTGGCAGCTTCACAAATGCTCCAGTTACATTCGCACTTCCCACCTGTGACCAATCGCAGAAGAAGCTTTGCGGCTTCTCCCCATCAATCGTGTAATAGTATCTTAATTTCACATCAGAGAGAGTAACTGCACTTGTACTCGTATTCACCAGTTTAAACTTTGGATTCAGTGTATTTCCAGAAGCAGATAATGTACCGTTATACATCTGTACCTTCAGTGCTGCTGTAGGAGCTACTGTCGTATCTGCAATGGTGAACGCCAAGGATTGCGCAGCTCCTGCACTAAACTCAAAAGATAACGTTGTTGTTCCTAACGCTTGTGTCGCTAGATACGATTTTTTAATCGTCACCGTCGATCCGCTGACTGTGTAATCCGTTCCAGCTACGAGCGTGGCTGTTCCGTTCTTGATCGTGCTGAGTGTGTTTCCGTTCAGCGTCATGGTTACTGCTACATCTGCTTGATTCGCAGTTTTCTTATCAAAGCTTGCGGTTGTTGGCGTTATCGTGGAGTTGGATACTGGTGTTGTCGTATCTGTCACCGCAACCGCTAAGGATTGCGTAGCTCCTGCGCTAAAGCTGAACGTCAGTGTAGTCGTTCCTAACGCTTGTGTCGCTAGATACGATTTTTTAATCGTCACCGTCGATCCGCTGACTGTGTAATCCGTTCCAGCCACGAGGGTGGCTGTTCCGTTCTTGATCGTGCTGAGTGTGTTTCCGTTCAGCGTCATGGTTAGTGCTACATCTGCTTGATTCGCAGTTTTCTTATCAAAGCTTGCGGTTGTTGGCGTTATCGTGGAGTTGGATACTGGTGTTGTCGTATCTGTCACCG
>NZ_JARXWM010000022.1:0-110087 GCF_029893135.1 Paenibacillus sp. PastF-3
GGGCGGGTTTCCCCGCCCCAAAGAACATCCACACCCACTAACAGATACCCGAGAAGCTACTTTCTGTTCTCTTACACAAACTTCTTGACGCTACCGTTCTGGGCCTAATCTCAGGTTTTTAAGTGTATAGAATACAGTTAAAGTCACCATAAGTCCATATACAAACGGAATAAGTGTATGAAATACAGCTATTCCACAGATAAATAATCGGAGAAGCGTTGCCTGAATGTTTTAGTAATAGGGATCGTTTAATTGCTAGAAAATGCTGCTAGAGGACAACAGCTCAGCTAGGTCATATATCGGACCCCTCATCAAAGCGACTTTTTATTCCCCCTCAGACTCAGCCTTCTTTCGCGCTCGGAACCGTCTTACCTTCATGAGATTGCCGCAGGCCTTGTCATCGCAGTAACGCTTAGAACGGTTACGTGTATCATCGTAATACACCCAAAGGCAATCAGGATTATCGCAGATGCGGAATCGAGAGGGCTCTTTTTCAAGCAATGCCTCCGCAAAAGACGCCGCTATCTCCGCCATTACCTGCTCCCAGCCGCTATATAGTGGTAATAATGAAATCTCCGCTTGATCGTCGCTATACCATACAATTCGTCGCGTAACAGGACCCTTGTCCATATAGACATTGAGCTGCTTCACCATTTCTCCATCCATCGACGATTTTCCTTGTACAATAGCCTGTACCCATCCCCATAGTAGGGAACGAAGCGCTTTGAGCTTCTTCAGTTCTATAGTATTTGGCATTTCTGTTTCTAGTAGAGTATACTTCTTCAACTGTTCTGCTAGCCACTCCGGATCTTCGAGCTTATCCTGATCGTTATTTTTATTCCCTGTTCGCCAATCCCGCCAGTAACTGTTAATGAAATCCTCCCACAACACGTTCGGTTCATCCTTTCCGCACAACGCTCTATAACATTAATTGTAACAGTTAAAAATAAGATTAGCTAGTTACTTGAAAGGATGGTGGAATTATGCTACATTTCTTTTGTAACCACTATATGTTGGTTTAAGTAGTTACATAATTCAGCTTGTATTAGGAGGTTAACATGCAAAATAAAATCAGTGAGGTTTTGCTGCAAAATTGGGATTATTGCATGGATGTCGAGGATTGGGCTCCGCCGTTAAGTGATGCTTTGGAAGGTGTGGACAGCAATCAAGCGCTTTGGAAGCCAGAGGGGAGTACAATCAATTCCATCTGGGAGACGGTCAACCATCTAACATATTATAAGGTACGGTTGCTGCGAAAGTTAAAAGGGTTGCCCAAACAACCTGATGCTGAAAGCAACGATGATACCTTCACTGTAACAACGGAAGGGGAAGAAGCATGGGCGAAGACCGTTGCAGAGCTGAAGGACATGCATGCTGCTCTTAGAGAAATCATTGAGGCATTGGAAGAAGGCGCATATGATTGGGGTGGATCGGGTCATGCCCCAGGGGAAGAGGTAATGAGTCTTATCCTGCATGATTCATACCACACTGGACAAATTATTATGCTTCGTAAACTGCAAGGTTCCTGGGTTTCCAACCGTAGTTTTAATTAGAACCTCTACAATGAAAATATAAGCCACACTCCTCTATACTGGTTTACCTGGTGTAGCGGTTGTGTGGCTTTTCTTGATGTTAACCTTTGGGGATGCTGTGATATGGAATCGGTGAGCAGCCCATTATTTTTTGAACAATCTAGAGAAGTAATGGGAGTCCTGCATCCCTATAGCACAAGGCGATGTGCTTGAAAGCGTAAAAGAAATAGAGCAGTTTCATGATGCCGGATAATAACTGGTTCGATTTGGAATTTTGTTTCAACTCTGAAAGCCCCGGGTTAATGGAGACTATCTACCAGCCTATATTCGAAAGGAGAGATTGATGATGGAACCGGGCTATAAAGATAGAAGCGTTGAAGTGGAGCATACAGAGGTGCAAAGGAAATCGGATTCCAGTGTTGTCGCATCTACCTTTATTAAATATGCAGCTTATATTATTATTTTTTTCGGAGCACTTTTCTTCTTGGTCAGATATGTATTCCCTATGTTCTAATTGGGAACACAACGAATCCTATACAAAAATCCATCCCCTGTAAGAAGCGGGATGGATTTTTGAATGTAACGAATCCTATAAATTTCTCTGGATGGAATCCGGTGATTCCGCAGAATTACGATAAAAGAACCAGCACTCGTTCAGCAGCTTGATCTGACGGCGGTCTTTTTTGTAATAGGCTTTCATCAGTTGATGGCAGAGCCACTGTGGCAAGGGTATCACTCCTCTAACTGCTTACGTAAGTTAGCATATGGAGAAATGAGCCTAAAGGTGACGATTTACAGAATGCTTTCTGCTTCCTCTTCATACCACTGCTCTAATTGAGCTTGCAGCGCCCGAATCTCGGTCAGCAGGGAAATGAGCGGATAGTTCTTCTGCTCCTGAACAGAGGCAAAGGCCTGTTCCAATCTATTGATATAATCCAGGCCAGACTCCAGGGAGTAGTCCTCACGCAGCAGATCCAGGGAATCGCATTCAGCAATGGCTAAGGGCAGATCCGGTACATTATCGGCTGTCAGCTTGTCGATTTCTTTGTTTAGACGTAAATTGAGCGCACTTAGCTGGTACGCATATTCCTCGGGCATTTCCACGAATTGCAATTGTTGATGTTGTTGCAAAATTACATACCGCATTTTCGGCATTGGTCATTCTCCCTCCGTACTTGTCTTCCTTCTTGACAGTTTAGCCTATGCACAAGTTACAATTCAAGTAGAGATCTTAATTCCCGTGGAAAGGACTTGTGATAGAACGCTATGGAAACGATGAGCAACGAAGAGCTGCAGCTGTGGATTGAGCAGGTATCACGGGACAGCTTTGGCGTACCCTTTAGGCACAAGGCAAGCTTTAACAGCCGATTATCTTCAACAGGTGGTCGATATTTTACCAAGAGCCATAATATAGAGATTAATCCCCATCAGCTTGCTATGTTCGGTAGAGAAGAGACGGAGAAAATTATAAAACACGAGCTTTGCCATTATCATCTGCATTTGGCGAAGCGAGGGTATATGCATCGTGACACGGATTTCAAAAGACTGCTGGCACAAGTCGGCGGGAGTCGCTATTGTCAGACATTGCCGGGTGCCAAAGCACGGAAGTCACTGCCTTATCGGTACAAGCTGATCTGTACAGCGTGTGCCATGGAGTATCCGCGTAAGCGAAAAGTAGACCCAAAGCGCTACCGATGCGGCAAATGTTCGGGTAAGCTGAAGCTGCTGGCACTGGAAGTCCAGTAAGCAGGCAAGGGTGTTATTTTATAACCAAACCCATCAATCCTACAAAGGAAACAGCTTGCTGAGGCGAAATGATGCATCCCTCTAAATCTTGTATATCCACGATCAAGCCACTGAACTCGCAGTCACTAAGATCGATCCCGTTAAGCTTTGATCCTGACATTGTGGCTTGATCAATATTACATTCGCTGAAGCTGACCTTCTGAAAATTCGATTGGTAGTAATCAGAGCTCATCAATGAACTATTCTCAAAAGCAACTTGTTTCAGATTAGCCAATCGAAAGGTTGCGAAATCCCCGATACAATCTACCACGCGAACATTCTGGAATCTGCCTTTTGTAAAGTCCGTACCGATGAGCTTACAGTTTCTAAACTCTGTTCGATGAATAATCGCATTCGTAAAATCCACATTGGATAGATCGCATCGCTCAAAAATCACATCCATCAGCTCAATACCCGTTAAGGAGGACTCGATAATCGTTACATTTTTAAAAATTACCTGATCAAAGCTGACCTTATTAGCCTCTTGATTATCAATAACTGTATCGCTTATGCTGCAACGACTGAATTCATCTTTAGTTTGTAGTGAGTATATTTGCTCAGGGAGTAGAGCTTCTGGATCGGTTATTTTAGGTGAATCCATTTTGAATTTCATATGTACCTCCATTTAATGAATGCTTGTTTCTAATTAAATTAACTATCATAGGGTTTAGCAGATTTGTCAATTTTCATATGCGCTAAGGTCTTGCGGGAGATACGTACAAATACACCTTTTTCTGGATAAAATCACACATCGTTTTGTAAGCGTTGTCAAACTAAGATGGAAGGGAAGTCCATATTAGGAAGAGGGGGCACATTTATGAAACGATTCAGGTCCGCGATGGCGGGTCTGCTCGCGATGCTGCTGATTTTCTCAAGCTTGCCTGTGAGGGGAATCGGTAGCGGTTCCGTAGGAGCAGAAGGGGCCAACGGAACAGGCGCAGGGCTAATTCCATCAGGGACGGTACTCATCAAGAATAAGTGGAAAAATAACTTTTTATATGAAACGTCTGACGGAATCGTGCGTTATGGCATGACCAATCCAGCGGACACATCATCGCATTGGACAGTGGAGACGGTGAATGGTCTGTCACGCATTAAGAATGTGAAGACCGGTCACTACATTACACTGGCTGGTAATAACGGCAAAGAGGATACGCTTAAGGCGGCAGATCTCCAAGGAGCGGGAAGTGTTAAGGATGAGTGGTTGATCGATACTTCCAATAGAAATGGATACATGATCATCCGAAGCGCGAGCGTGCCTGAGAGTAAGCTGGTGATCCACGAGGAGAATCAGCTTGGTTATGCGCAAGTAAGCTCGGATATCAATATTACGTTTGAGAGTCCACAGTGGGCTTTTATCGACCCTAATGCAGGAACAGTGCCTGTACGGTTGGAAAGCCGGATGCGTCCCGGTCAGGTGATGTATGAGGAAAAAGGAAATGTACTTTACGGCAAACAGCCTTTAAAGAATGAGGCAGCCCAGTGGTTTCTTGAGCCGGGAACGGACGATGGAACACTGATGATTCGAAACCGTGAGACGGGCCATTATATTAAGCAAAATGAAGTGACTTGGGCAGGTGTTTTTTCGCAAGAAATCGATGCGGAGAACGTAAAGCTAAGTGAATGGGTGAAAGAAGATGCACCAGGCGAGGATGGAGCGGGTTTCATTACCTTAAGTAATAAAGGATTAACCGACGGAGCTACACCTTTATGGCTGAATCCTCAGTTTGATGAAGACAATAACGTGCGCTCTAACAGTTGGCCGGGTGAAGCAACCAGTCATAATGCTCAGTGGAAAATCGTACCTATTTCCGAGTTGCAGCCTATACGCTTGGCCACTTATACAGATGCACAAGTAGCTACAGATTTCTTGTATGAATCCGCAAATGGCGCGCTTAAGCACGGATTAATTGCTCCAGATCCTGCTGATTCATCCGATTATCTATGGTATATAGAGGATTATGACGGCAATAAACGTATCCGTAATGCAGCTACTAATCATTATCTTTCATATAGTGATGGCACAGCCAAGGCTGAGCAGATCAGTGGAAGCCAACCATCGGATCAATGGAATTTTAAAGATTCTGATGATTATGATGATTATCTGACACTAGAAAATGTAGAGAGCAAAGGCATCTATCTATCTACCTTGGGTGGAGACAGTGCTGGAGCAATCGGGGATGCGTCTTCATTGAGCGCCCAGTGGCAGCTTCTAGATCCTAATACACCAACGGATGGCACCATTCCATTTTATCGTATTCAGAATGGCTGGAAGTCTTTTTATTGGTATGAGTCTGCTGACGGCCTCTTGAAATATGGAAATATACAGAAGGATGGCTCAGATCAATGGCTGATTGAGAAATATAATGGCCGTAAGTTATTCAAGAACAAGAAAACAGGCCACTACATTAACACGATGAATATGCCAGATGGCCATATCCAGGTCACTGAGCTTCCAGACAGGAATAATGTGGAACGAGAATATATCTGGACAGGCAAAAATATTGGCGACAACACATACGTAATCAGCAGTGTTCTCGACAAGGAACCTAATAAATTCCCTGAAAAGTTTATCTCCCTCCAGAATCTTACGAAATACGCTGAGTATGGTGTGATCAATCCAGGCTGGGGCAGCCCACAGTGGCGATTTGTTACCGTTACTGAGAAAAAGCCGGACTTGTTCCGCTTCAAGCTAGACGCTGTAAATGGTGAGGATCAATATCTTAAGGATGGTCCTTTGTTGACTTCTCCAGATGTACTAGAGAAATTGCTAGCATCTAAGACTGTCACCGAAGCTGTCTATGATTCGCAGGCTACTGAAGTAGTGGTGCCGCAGGATAAGCCGGAATCTGTAACCGCTGATCCAAATCCTGTAGCTTTAACTCCTGCGAACGAGGATGTAACAGTAGGTCAGGCTACTTATGGTTCACTTGATATGAATGACGATACCTTTGTCTGGCAGCTGCAAGAAATAGCTGGCAGCAATGGATCTGTGAAGATTAAAAATAAAGGTACCGGACGTTATCTCTCCCTGGAGCATATAGGTGGGGCTGTAGATGAAATTGAGCCTAACGTAAGCGTTCAGACATTACAAACTGTATACGATGTATGGGCCAGCATTAAGTGGAAGGTGGATACGCAGGCATCCGGTGTGACTACCATTATGAGCTCGTGGGCGGGTCATTATATCTACGGTGCTCCGGGTGACAATGGCAATCCTATTCTACGAATCAGTAAAGCAGCAGATGCAGTGGATCGGAAAAGTGCACACTTTACCGCCGAAGCCGTTGAAGCGATTGCGCCACCGATCCCTGCTTACCCTGTAAGATTTAAGAATGCAAGCAGTGGGGAGTATTTATACGAGAATGAGCACGGCGTTGTTCTGTACGGACAGCCGTCAGCAGACAATGGATTCTCACATTGGAATATATCTTTGGAGGATGGTAAACAGACGATTATCAATCGAGCAACAGGACATTATTTAACATTGAATGGAGATTATTCATACTTGGAGAGCAGTATCGCGGAACCGGCTATAGACGGAGCATCTGCTTGGGAAGTAAGCTTGGCTTCCGATTATACGCACTACACTATTCGTAGTCTCTATGGAGAATACGACGATGAATTAATAAACATTGCGAATAAGACGGGATATGCAGAACGTGCGCTCCTACTAGAGAGTGACGGCTTAGCGCAATGGACACTTGAAGCGGCTCAGCAGGAGTTTACTACTCCGTCTGGAGAACTGCGCAATAACGATACAACAACTCCAGTTCAGAATGATACCAACATGATAACGATCGTGCCAAAAGGGCTGACTGGCAAAGTATTGGCTGAACAAGAAGGGGCACTCGTATATGCAGAAGCCTCCAACACGGCGGCTCACTCCCAATGGATCGTCCAAGATGTAAATGGACGTAAACGCATATTGAATGTTCAGACCAAACAATATCTTTCTTTAAATGAAGCAGACCAAGCCGTCTTGTTAGCTTCTGGGGAAACAGAACGTTCCCAGTGGACCCTGGAAGAGAAGTTAGGCTACAATCTCCTGAGAAGTGCGGATAAAACGGGCTTCCTTACTCATGACGCATCGGCTGTTCAACTGGGTTCTGCTGTGGGTACTGACAGCGTTCTTTGGAGCTTCTTGCCTATCCCTACAGATGCAATTTATGCAGGAGGAGAAGCATTCCAAGGCGATCATGTTATACGGTTTGCAGTCAATGCTCAGCAGGCTGGACAATATGATGCCGTTGTTCGTTACAAGAATAATTCCAGTAATGTAACGGATCTGCTGCTTGAGGTGAACGGCCTGAAGGAAGCGGCTAAAGTGAATGTGGTCAATACTTCCTCTTGGAAGACTGAACAGGTGAAACTGAAGCTGCGTGCAGGAATCAACACCGTTTCTCTAAGCAACGACAATATCGATTGGAATAAAGTAAACATTGATAGCCTGACAGTAAAAAATAGCGTGAACAAAGTTTACCGCGGGGCAACAGTTCCTTATATCAGCTATGAAGCTGAGGATGCAGTCACTAACGGAACTCTGATCGGTCCTTCGCGGAAATATCGCACGATGGCTTCCGAGGCTTCTGGACGACAAGCCGTCGCCTTGAAGAATACTGGGGACTATATAGAGTTCAAGCTTGCAGAAGCAGCAAATTCTATTGTTCTTCGCTATTCCATTCCGGATAGTCCGGATGGTGCTGGTGGGGAGGAAACGTTGACCCTATTTGTAGATGGAGTTAAGAAACAGCTGAATCTAACTTCAAAATACGCTTGGGAATATGGCAGCTACCCATGGTCAAATGATCCACGCCAAGGTAGTGGACATCGCTTCTTTGACGAAATCCATGCTCTGATTGGCGATGCTCCTGCTGGAGCGACTATTCGTTTAGAAAAGGGAACAGGAGACCATGCAGCTTCTTATGTCATCGATCTGGCGGATATGGAGCAGGTAGCTCCTGAGTTAACTCGTCCTGACGGCTTTATTTCGGTAACGGATTTTGGCGCGGTAGCGAATGATGAGGGTGATGATACCGCAGCCTTCAAGGCAGCCCTTGCGCAAGCGAATGCGACAGGAAAAGGGGTGTGGTTCCCAGCGGGTACCTTTAATGTTGGAGAGGGTCTGCTCGATCTGGATAAGGCTGAAATCCGAGGAGCCGGCATGTGGTATACCGTGCTGAATGGAGCCAAATTCTACGGTCACGGCGGCAAGATTGGCGTATACGATCTACTGATTGAAGGCGGCATTAATGTACGGGATGATGAGGCGTTCACGAACGCTTTCCATGGTGCTTTTGGTCAAGGCTCGGTCATTCAGAATGTATGGATTGAACATACCAAAGCAGGCTTGTGGTTAACACAACCGATTGGTGAGAAGGCTCGCACGAATGGTCTGTATATGGCAGGTCTTCGAATCCGCAATCTGATGGCGGACGGAATTAACTTTGCCGTAGGCACTGGCAACAGCATGATGGAACAAAGTGACATCCGCTATCCAGGGGATGATGGAATTGCGATGTGGTCGTTCACAGATGCCAAATTGAATGATATGAATGGTACGGAACGTACACTGAGTTATAACAATACGGCACGCTTTAATAACGTCTCATTACCGTGGTTGGCCGATAACATTGTGGTCTTCGGTGGTAAAGATAACAGAATTCAAGATAACGTGGTAAAAGACACTGTGACTAACGGAGCCGGGATCGCTGTATCTACCCGTTTCTCCGCAGAGCCGTTCCAAGGAACGACTATCGTTGAGCGGAATACATTGCTTCGCACAGGTAGTTATGATTCCGGTTATGGGGTGAATCTCGGTGCGTTATGGCTGTACGCTGGTGAGAGTGAACTGAAAGGAAAAGTGTTCATCCGTAACAATACGGCGCTCGACAGCACCTATTCTGGCCTGATTGCCCACGGTAATCTTGAGGGAGAAGCGCTCACGACGATTGATGGAGTTGTGCTGACGAATAATGTCTTAGACGGGGCAGGCACAAGTGGTATAGAAGTTACGAAAAATCTGAAAGGTAACCTGCTCGTCGACAACTTGATTATTCGTGGCGAACGGATGAATCTCCTGACTAATGCATCTCCTGAATTAAGCATTATAGAACAAAACCAAGGAATAGCCACAGCTGTTAAACCTTTCTCCATCAAGCTAGCAGATGGACAGAGCGGACCTGTAGTATTAGAGCAGGGTAAGTCTGCTACCCTTCAGGTACTGGACAAAGAAGGAACGGATATTACTACACAAGCTACCTTTAAGATTATGAACAGTGATATTGCTACATTTACAAACGGCAGTCTTAGTGGAACTAAAGTGGGAAGTACAGATTTCACGGTAACTTTTGGCAACGAGATGAGAATGTATACACTTGAGGTGGTAGGACCAAATGGTGGAACAGATCCGGTGGAACCAACAAGTACTCCTAGTCCTACAGACTCTACGGGGTCAGTAAATCCTGTTGCACCTGTTGCTACTCCAACGCCTACACCAGCTGCTAATTATGATGTGCAGCTAAAAGCTAAGGCGACTGATGGGCAGACGGTTATCGAGATTTCAGCTAACGGCGACGGTATAGCCCGCTTTAGTGCAGAAGCTTTACGCAATGCGGCAGCACTCAGCCCGAATGCGGTGCTTGTCATTGGAAGTGGCGATATGAGCTATCGCTTCCCATTGGGACTTGTAGAGAGTGTACTGAAAGCTGCACAGATGCCAGTGGGCACACTGGAGTTCCAACTAAGTCCGCTAAGTGGAAAAGGACTGGAACAACTGCTTGCCAAGGCTAAGCAACAAGGCTTTATGGTGCAAGGAACTCCGGCAAGTGTCACCTTAAAGGTCACAGATGGTAAAACCATTGTACTTGCAAATGGGTTCGGTACCACATATGTGGAACGTACATTTATCATTAAGGAGTCCATAGACGCTAAGAATGGAGTAGTCCTTATTTACGATGAACTGACGGGTTCCTTCCGTTATGTACCTGCATTGTTCGAGCTCGTAGGTGGGATGACCAAGGTTACTGTTAAGAGCAGTAGTGCGAGTGGTATATTCGTCGCTGCGCTGCACCCTGTGACCTTTGGAGATCTCTCTCCACACTGGGCGAAGAATGAGATCGAGATGCTTGCCAGTCGATTGATCTTGACCGGACAATCCACAGATATGTTTGCACCTCAGAAATCTGTCAGTCGTGCCGAGTTCGCAGCCATGCTGATTCGTTCACTAGGGCTAGTCGCTGCGAACACAACGAAGACTTTCAGCGATGTGTCCGATTTATCATGGTATGCAGCAGATGCCAGAGGCGCTGCAGCCTTAGGACTGGTTCAAGGCTATGAGGATGGAACCTTCCGTCCGAATGCTCCTATTACACGGGAGCAAATGGCTGTTATGGCAGCTAGAGCACTGAAGCTGTTGAATCTTGGAGGTGAAGAATCTGGAGCAAATGCGGCTACAAATGTTTTCACAGATGCTTCATCGATTTCTTCTTGGGCTAAAGAGGCGGTGGATGCCTTAACCGCAAAAGGAATCATGAAAGGCCAATCCGCAGACAGCTTTGCACCTGACAGTGATACTAGCCGTGCAGAGGCCGCTGTGATCTTAGCGAGATTACTTAAAACTGCTGGATTATTAAATTAGTTTTCGTTATAAAAGCTACAATATTCTACTAAAAGAGCAGCGATTCTCGAGTAATTGGAGAATCGCTGCTCTACGTTTTTTTGGACGAACATATTTGATGATTTTCAATGCCAATCGCGACTAGAGGGTCCGTAAGTATACCAAATATTCGATTATGCTGCTTATAAGGTCAACTGGGTCCGATAGCGACCTCATATACGATGTAGTTTTACTTCAGCTTTCCCATCGATAGATTAACTCTGTAATTTCCGAACTTCAGCAACTCGTCGAGAAAGAGATTCAAATCCTCTTGGCTTCCAGTACGGACACGTATCCAATAGCAGCCTTCTCCACTGACCCGATGCATTTCTTTTACACTGGCATGTTGTTGTGCGAATGTCTGAAAGGCTGGATGGACCATATTTGAATTCAAAAAAACAGTAATAAAGGCATGGATCGCTTCCCCAACCTTATCTGGATTCCAGCGGACGGTGTAGCCTTCAATCACTCCAGTATCCTGCATTTTGCGAATACGCGCGCCCACGGCTTGGCCAGTCATATGTACTTGCTGCCCAATGTCTCTGTGACTGATCGTGGAATCTTCAATTAGAAGCTGCAGGATGCGAAAATCCACATTATCTATAGAATAAGAACTCATCATTATCAAAAATCCTTTCTGCGTGAAAGTAGAACAGGCCAATCTCTTTCCAATCTCAATGTATTCTGTTTCAAGGTCCTTCTATAATGAATTGTAGCAGAAGAGATCTGAAAGAAAGAAGGGCTTATGATGAAAATACAGCATATTCGCAACGCAACTTTATGGCTGGAGTATGGGGGAAGTACATTTTTGATTGATCCTATGCTGAGTGAGGAGGGTGTTAATCCTCCCATTTTTAATACGGAAAATGATCGTCGCAATCCACTCGTTCCTTTGCCGGGAGCAGTAGAACAATGGTTGAGTCCTAATGCAATTCTTGTCGCGCATCTTCATCCAGATCATTGGGATGAAGATGCCATTTCTTTGTTGTCGCATAATCTGCCACTATTATGTCAGGAAGGAGATGGGGATAAATTATCGAAGCAGGGGTTTGAGCATACCACGGAAATTAGCGATTCTCTGACATTCAATGGAATAACTATAATACGTACTGATGGACGGCATGGCACTGGAGTGACTGGTAAACTTATGGGTAAGGTATCCGGGTTTGTGTTTCAGGCCGAAGGCGAACCTGTTCTATATGTGGCAGGTGATACGATTTGGTGTGATAAGGTAAAGATAGCATTGGATGCTTTTAATCCTGAGGTGACAATTGTTAATGCTGGTGGCGCACAGTTTTTAAGCGGATGTCATATTACAATGAATGAGCAGGATGTCGTAGATTTATGTGAATATGCTCCTTCTACTAAAGTGTTTGCAATACACATGAACGCCATCAATCATTGCCTTGTTACCCGGGATAAGCTAAAAGCTCACTTGGAGAAGGAGGAACTACAGGATCGAGTACAGCTTCCGGAAGATGGAGAATGGTGTTACGTATAAACAAAGGGGGAGTAATCCCCTCTTAAATCTACCTACAGGCAGAAATAATGTATGAATTTGAAAACGATCACAAAAATTATTTTACTTGCTTGACTAGACCTTGAAATCATGATAAATTAATTCATGTTCACTTCTAATTTACTTCTAATGTTCCCTGATAGCTCAGTTGGTAGAGCACTCGACTGTTAATCGAGTTGTCACAGGTTCGAGTCCTGTTCGGGGAGCCATTTTTATGGAGAGATACCCAAGTGGCTATAAGGGGACCCTCTGCTAAGGGGTTAGACTGCGTAAGCGGTGCGTGGGTTCGAATCCCACTCTCTCCGTTCTGAATTACATAAGAAGAGCTTCCATTTTGGGGGCTCTTTTTTGTTGTGTGAAATTATTTTGCGGTGGCTAAATACGAATTATCTGGAATGGAGGAAGTACCTGGGGCAGATCACTTTAAGTAGTGATTTGTCTTTTTTAATCTGAATTATCAATGATCATATTCTATATTTTGGAAGGTGAATAGAGTGAGAAAGGCGAATGTTTACTGAAGTACACGCAAATAGAAGACATTCGAGAAATGGCATTTGAGTATCAAATGCATCATTGGCATCCAGAGACTATTATATTTAGTTCAGAGAAATCCAAGGAAATATATAAAGGCTTTAGTACAGAGTATAAAATCACATTTTATGGTCGAATTGAATGGTCAAATTATGATTTTATAGAACTAACGGCAGAAATAATAGAAAACATCAAAACATATATTGATTGCTCAAACGAAATGTATGTATTGTGGAGTCATAGCGAAGATCCAGTCATACAAAACACATTAGAATCAGCATTAAAGAATTTAAATGATGTAATTGCTGTCTCACCAGATGTATGGCTTTATCGACCCAATGAATTTGTAATTGAGATCTTTCATGATGGAGTTATAAGAGGACATAAAAAATATTCGCCTCAACCTCCCAGTGCATAACATTCACGCTTCGGGCTATTCAGTTCTAGGTCGGTCAGAAGGAAAGTCGAAGAAGGTACGACAGGCAGACAGCCTTTCGAGTTTGGGTATACGGACCCTCGTTGGGTGCCTTCAGCTTCTTAAATTCATACCTGCGGAAACCACCTGTTGTAGTAAGGGGAAAAACATTTGAAGGAGGGTAATTAATGGATAATGTATTATTGATAATATTTGGAATTATTTTGTTAGTATTTATTTTTTCTGTTTTTATATTAATAATTCGAAGTGCAATCGATGGATCAAATACGGCAAAGAAGATGGATGTTTTAATTGATGAAATTAGAATGCTTAGAATAGAAATTAAGAACAACAAACATATAATTGATAAGAAGGTTTAAGGTGTTTCTTTGGTGTTTCTTTGAAGCGAAAACTTCCGATAAGATTGCTTTTATCAATTTAGATACATTCAGTTTTCAAGCGCCCGAATTTTATAAGAAATATGGATATAAAGTAATTGCAACGATCGAAGATGCTCCACTTGGGAGTAAGCACTTTTACTACAAGAAGGATCTTAACCCTGAGTAAGATCAGTTAATGAAAGTATTATCAGCATCAATATTCAAAGGAGCAGAAAGACATGGAGCTTTTTAAGCAAATACCCTTGTACAGATTTTTGGCATTATGTAATGAAAGTGGCATGAAAAAGACTATATTAGATTGTGGGGCAGGAGGGGATACTCCTCCACTAAGTTTGTTTGTGAATTATGGATACGCTACATATGGAATAGAGATGAATGGCGAACAACTCAAAAGAGCGAATCAGTTCGCAGCAGAAAGAGGACAGACATTAAACATACAACAAGGAGATATGAGAGAGTTGGCAATAAACGATGAGTCAATAAGTTTTGTATATTCTTATAACTCTATTTTTCATATGAGAAAAACAGATGTAAAAGAAGCGATAAATGAAATGAAACGGGTGCTAAAACCAGGGGGATTATTATTTGTTAATTTTCTTACCCTTAAAGATTTTCGAGTGGGTGATGGCGTTGATTTAGGAGAACATCAGTATGAACAAATGGAAGATGATGAATTAGTAATACACTCTTATTATGATTATCATGAGGCAGATTCTATGTTTGATGATATGCAATTAATATATAAGGAAGATCGAGTGCTGGAAAGAAAGTTCGAAGGTGAATGGATACGCCAAGGATTTATTGATTACATATATAAAAAATAGCAGGTTGGTAATAAATGAAGAGTAGAGCAAGTCCAGGGTGGTATCATCCTGGGCTTGCTCTTTTTTTATGTCTAAATGATTACAAATCTTAACGTCCCGCTTACACTGCCATGACCCTTGCTACTTGGCATCAAGTTAGAATGGGCTCAAGAAGTAAATTGAAGGAGGAAGCTATGAAAGTTGAGCTGCACTGTCACACGAGAATGTCGGATGGTTCACTTCATTTTGCAGAGCTGCTGGAGCTTGCTGTTCAAGAGGGAATTGGACATCTGGCTGTTACCAACCATGATACAACACAGGGACTAGCTGAGATGGACGAGATGTGCAGAGCACATGGTATCGAATTTATCCCAGGTATTGAAATATCAGGCTATGATGCTGAACGTCAACGTCGAGTTCATATTCTTGGCTATTTTATTGAACAGGATCACGAAGCTATTGATGTTCTATGTAGACCTTTACTTTTACGGCGTCATGAAGGCTGTCGTTTGGCAACTGAGCGGTTAATCGAAGCAGGGTATAACATCTGCTGGGAGGATGTGCTGAGCTATGCCGCGGGTGGAACGGGAGTGTATAAGCAGCATATTATGCATGCGCTGATTGATCAAGGATATACGGACCGGATTTATGGCGACTTATATAAAAAGCTTTTCTCACGAGGGCAGCGAGGGGAGCAGCCTGGCATTGCCTATATTCCAACAGAATATGTCGATGCGAGAGATGCAGTTGGAACCATTATTCAGGCAGGTGGTGTTCCTGTACTAGCGCATCCGGGTCAATACCAGAGCTTTGAAGCTGTAGATGAGCTTGTGCAGGCTGGTTTACAAGGGATTGAGGTATGGCATCCACTGCATGGAGAGGAAGATGAGCTTCAGGCACAGGCACTGGCATTGAAATATAACCTGATCATGACCGGAGGGACAGATTTTCATGGCTTCTATGGTGAAAATCCTATCACACTTGGCAGTAAAAGTCCTGACGCTGCAGTTGTGATTGCACTGAAGGAACGCAAGTCATTACTGCTGTGGGGGTGATCAGAATGTCTGAAGAAATGGATATTGTTGATTATTTGGTAGCTTCTATTCAATCAGGCGAGTATGTGTCTGGCGATAAATTGCCATCTGAGCATGAACTTGCAGAACAGTTCAAGGTTCCACGTATGACTGCTCGGAAAGCGTACGAACGATTGCAGGAGCTGGGGCTTATTTATTCCATGCAGGGGAAGGGAAGTTTTGTTCGGGATAGAAAACTGCGCATTCCCCTCGCTCTCTCAGGTGGCAAAAGCTTCAGTAAGAAGATGATCGAGCTCGGATTCAATTATGAATCCATGAACATATTCTGTGAACCTGTGGAGTCGAATCATAAGATCGAAGCAACACTTGGCATTGGTGATGGAGATCGTGTATTCAAAATAGGGCGATTGCGCAAGATCGATGGTTGCCCCGTCGCGCTTCATATCTCTTATGTGGCGGAATCGCTATTTCCGAACATTGAACATGTAGGTCGGGAGATATCTTCCATGTTCGAATTTTATGAACGACATGGATATACAGATTTCCAATTATCAGAATGCATATTAAGTATCACATATCCGATCAAGTATGAACGTGAGCTTCTAGCCTGCTCTAGCTTGATTCCCTTGCTAGTCCTGAATTCAGAGTGCAGGGATAAGGAAACGGGCCGGATGATTGAATGCAGCAGAATTATGTATCGCGGAGATATGTTCACGTATGAGCTGTAGCAAAGAAGGAGGTACGTAAATGAACCGTAGACAACGAACTGAAACATTAATTAATAGCTCATCTAATCTAGCAACTGTTCTGGCTGATGAGATCAAAGGCCGTTACGACATTGACCTAATGGAGGAACCTAATCATGGTCTAGTAATGGTAAAGGTCAGAGAAACAGCTAAGAAAAGCCTGTTTTATTTGGGTGAGGTGCTAGTTACGGAGTGTAAGGTCCAGATTGCCGGGAAAATGGGTGTAGGACTTATTAAGGGTGACGAGCCTGAAAAATCGTATGACCTTGCTATAATTGACGCGGCTTATGCGGCTGAATTAGTGGAGACCGCGGCATGGTCTGCCAAGCTATATATGGAACATGCCCTTCTTGAACAAGCCTATCTAGCAGAACACGCTAAAGTAATGCGAACGAAAGTAGATTTTGAGACGATGGACACCGACTCAGAATGAGATCCGAAGGGAGAACATATATGATGCTCGATATGGTTCATGATATTCAATCAGTATACCGCAAATTAGTTCACAGCATGTCAAGACCAGGTACGATCACAAATCTCTCGGAAGAGGCTGAGAAGCTGGATAATCAAGGCGTGTTTCCCAGTACTCAATTGATCGCTCGCACCCTGCTAGATACAGAAGTTACCTTCAGCATTGTTTCTTCGCGAGCAGCAGAGATAACTAGCTTATTTAGCCAAATGACCTATGCAAAGGAAGCGGCCATTGAAGCGGCAGATTATATTTTTGTGCTGGAGGATGCTGTTTCTGGTGCCTGGCTTGAAACGATACAAGCGGCGAAAGTCGGTGAGTTGATTGATCCTCATGCGGCAGCCACGATCATTTTTGAAGTAGAGGATTTATTCGGTGGTACAACATTGCGTCTATCAGGTCCTGGAATCCTGACTACAGCTTCCATAGCTATGAATATGAGAGAAGATTGGGTTGAACTTCGTGCTGATCGTAACAGTGAGTTTCCGTTAGGTGTAGATCTTCTGTTTACAGATGTAGACCATAGAGTTCTTGCCTTACCAAGAACGACACAGGTCGTGAAAGAGGAGGTATAGCCATATGGGTTACGTAGCAGTGAAAGGTGGTACGGAGGCCATTGAACAATCGTTACTACGACTGCAGTATGAGCGATTACGTAGTGGCAAGGTACTAAAGGTTGAAGCCATAAAAGCAGGCATGCGTGGTCTTGTTGACCAAGTGATGTCGGAGAGTAGCTTATATAGCGAGGAGCTTGCAGCGCTTGCCATTAAGCAAGCGGAAGGTAGCCCGGAGGAAGCTGTTTTCCTACTGCGAGCCTATCGCTCGACCTTGCCTCGTAAGCATTATTCAAAAGATGTAAGTTCAGATGAGATGCGTGTCGAAAGACGAATTTCGGCTTCGTTTAAGGATATCCCTGGCGGGCAGATTTTAGGCGCATCTACAGATTACTCTCATCGCTTATTGGATTTTGACCTGATGGATGAGACGGAGATAACGGTTGAACATTGGCTCCAGGAATTCAACCAAGATCAGGTGATTGGCGACGAGCAGGAAATCACTTCACAAGTCGGTTCTGTCCCGAAAGTGCTGGATTACCTGCGCCAAGAAGGTCTGATTGCTGACTGTCCCACCGACTTCAGTGAACCAGACGATGTTACCCGAACGAGCTTAACATTTCCTGCAAGCCGCAGTGAGAAGCTCCAAATCTTGACCCGTGGGCAGACAGGGGCTCTTACGTCACTCGCTTATGCTGTCATTCGAGGCTATGGTATGGTGCATCCCACCGTCGGAGAGCTCCGCGTTGGGTTGCTTCCGGTATACATCGATAGCCCGCTGTATCCTTCAGATAATGAGGGTGATAGTTATTTTATCGGGGATATCAAGGTGACAGAAGTGGAGATGCTTGTTCCTGCCATGGTCGAACGGGAAAACGGGAAGAAGGAATTAAACTTAGAGTTCGGCTATGGATTGTGTTATGGACAGAATGAAACGAAAGCGATCGCGATGAGCATCTTGGACAAAAGTCTTGAGCAAGGTGATAAAACCATACCAACGCAGAACGAGGAATTCGTTCTATTTCATATCGATTCTGTAGAATCAACCGGCTTTATCTCGCATTTGAAAATGCCGCACTATGTTACATTCCAGGCAAAGCTGAACGATGTGCGCAAGACGCGTAGGGAGGGATAGGCCATGCGAATCCAATATAACTTTGCATTTCTTGATGAAGGGTCAAAGCGCGAAATTCGTAGAGCGACATTAAAAGCCATAGCGATTCCTGGATACCAGGTGCCGTTTGCTTCGCGGGAGCTGCCTGTCGGTCGGGGTTGGGGAACGGGAGGATTGCAGCTCACACTGTCGTTAATTGGAAAAAACGATGTTCTGAAGGTTATTGACCAAGGCTCGGATGAATCTGTGAATGCCGTTAGTATCAAGAAGCTGATCGACCGAACGACAGGAGTCCCATCCGTAGAGGATACAGAAGCAGCTACACTCATTCAATCTCGCCATCGTATTCCAGAGATTCCCCTCAAATCAAATCAAATTCTGGTGCTTCAGGTTCCGATGCCGGAGCCGCTGCGGATGTATGAATCCAGTGAGCTAAAGACGAAGCGTCTGCATGGGGAGAATGACTACAGCGGTGCTTGGTTAATGTTGTTCGAGCAAATTATGAAGTACCGGTCCGTTTCTACAGGTGCAGATCATCCCGTTAGCGTGCAAGATCGTTATGTCATGGCACCAAGTCCCATTCCTAAATTCGATAATTCGAAGCTGCATTATTCGCATGCACTGATCCTGCTTGGAGCAGGTCGTGAGAAGAAGATTTATGCAGTCCCACCCTATACAAAGGTGGTTTCGATGGCTTTTGACGATGTTCCGTTTGAGCCTGAGACGTTCAATGGGCATAGCTGCAAAATATGCGGAGCCGAGGATACATTCATGGATGAGCTGTATGACCAGGAAGCGGACGAAACCTACTATCAATGCAATGATACGAGCTACTGCCTAGATCGCTTGAATCAGCAGGCTGAGAACAAAGTGTTAAAAGAGGTGATCTCATGATTGCTCAGCGTCAGCAAGATAAACCTATCATGACCGTGAAGCATCTCAATAAGCAATTTGGCCCAGGCTGTAAGCAGTGCAGTCAACCGGAGCATCGTCAATTGGAAAAAAACTTCTGCCGCACTTGTGGCACGGTGTATGGCTGTCAGGATATTTCCTTCGATTTATACCCTGGAGAAGTGTTAGGGATTGTAGGGGAGAGTGGAAGTGGAAAGTCGACATTGATGCGTTGTTTATACTTCGATGAAGAGGTTACATCAGGCGAAGGGCAGATTCAACAATATAAGGAGGGGCTGCGAAATATTTTCATGGAGTCCTCTCAGCAGAAGAAATTTATACGTAATCATCTGATGGGAAAAGTCTATCAGAATCCCGTACTAGGGCTTCGGATGAAGTTCTCGTCTATCGGCAATATTGCCGAGAAGATGATTGCAGCGGGCAATCGCAACGTTGCGATGATGGAGAATCGTGGTGGCGAGCTGCTGGAACGTGTTCATATTCCCCTTGCAAGGATGAAGGAAGCACCCAAGAATTTCTCCGGAGGTATGCAGCAGCGGGTACAAATCGCCAAGGCACTATCCAATAATCCTCCCATTCTGCTGTTAGATGAAGTAACAACGGGACTGGATTTATCTGTCCAAGCGAATGTGCTGGACTTGATAAAGCATCTGCAGCGTGAACTGAAGATCAGCATACTTCTCGTATCGCATGATCTTGGTGTTATCCGTATGCTAGCAGATCGAACGATGGTGATGTTAGATGGCAGAATCGTGGAACAAGGCTTAACGGATCAAATACTTGAAGATCCGCAGCACGCCTATACGCAACAGCTTGTCCATTCATTATTATAGAGATTTCTCAGGAGGAGGTCATCTGATGTTATTAATAACAAACGGAACAATTATTACGGATGAAGCCCTACTAGTTGATTATGATTTGCTCATCCATGAAGATCGGATTGCTCAGATTATCCCTCGCGGAGAGGTGACACCAGATGTGGATATGGAAGTTGTCGATGCAAACGGAGGTTATATAACACCTGGCATGATCGACATTCATTCCGATTATATCGAACATATGACAGCACCTAGACCTACTTCACTGATAGATTTCCAGATTGGGCTACGGGAGACAGAAAAAGAACTCATCGGCCATGGGATTACGACAATGTACCATTCCATGTCGATATTTAAATCTGCCGATTACAAATATCGCCCAATTCGAGAGCCGGAAAATGTACGCAAGCTGATTGATTTAATTGATAGCACACATACCCGTAAGCACTTGGTTCGTCATCGGTTCCATGCTCGTTTTGAGATTGATAATATCGACCAAGTTGATAATTTGAAAAGCTACATTGAAGAAGAAAAAGTGCATCTTGTTTCCTTCATGGATCATACTCCTGGTCAAGGTCAATATCGTGATCTGGAAGTGTACAAGACAACGGTTCTTGGCTACGATACGTTATCGGATGATCGGATTGCGGTACTGATCGAGAATCATCAGACGAAGGAGAAAATGACTGTTGATGTGATTCGGGAAATTGCAGAGCTCGCAAGTGCGAGAAACATAGCAATCGCCTCGCATGATGATGATTCACTGGAAAAGTTAGATCTTGTGAAGAGCTTCGGGACGGCGATCAGTGAGTTTCCCATCACGTTGGAGATTGCTCGCAAGGCTAAAGAAATGGGGTTATTCACGGTAGCAGGTGCGCCGAACGTCATCCTTGGCGGCTCACATACCGGTAATTTATCTGCAACGGAAGCCGTGCTGGATGGTTGCATCGATATTCTATGTAGTGACTATTATCCAGCTTCTATGCTCCATGCTGTGTTCCAACTCGCAGGCTCTTTTCCACTGGATTTAGTAGAGATGTTTAAGCTAGTAACTTTGCATCCAGCTCAAGCGGTGAATATCGCAGAGGATTACGGCTCCATAACGGTAGGCAAAAAGGCCGATTTACTGATTATCGAACGACTGGAGCCAGATCACTTCCCAGTAGTTACAGGTGTAATTGTAGATGGCAGGCTGATTCAGAAAACGAATTACAGAATTTAATCCAAGGTGGTGATGACGTGGATCATCTGTTATCGATCAAACATCTGTCCAAATCATTTACATTGCATAATCTGAATAAACATATTCCGGCTGCACAGGATGTGAACTTGCATTTACAAGCAGGAGAGTTTGTTGGGATTACTGGCAAGAGCGGAAGCGGCAAGTCGACGATTCTGAAATGTATCTACCGTACATATCTGCCTCATACGGGCAACATATGGTACCATTCGTCGAAATATGGCGTCATTGATCTGACAACGGCTTCTGAGCGAATGATCATTGAATTGCGAAAATTTGAGATAGGTTATGTCTCGCAATTTTTGAATGTGATGCCGCGGACAACAGCAAGAGAGCTTGTTCGTGAAGCGATCATGGAAATGGGACATGAGCAGGAGATCGCTGAAGCAGAAACCGTACGTATGCTGGAGCACTTTGAACTGGATCGCAGCTTATGGGACAGCTATCCAGCTACATTTTCTGGTGGTGAAAAGCTTCGTTTGAATATTGCTAGAGCGATGGTGAAGCGGCCAAGACTTCTCTTATTGGATGAGCCTACAGCAAGCCTTGATCAAGCTTCTAAACTTAAGGTGAAGATATTGATTGAACAGCTAATGAAGGAAGGTACGACCATGCTGGGGATTTTTCATGATCTTGAATTTATGCATGATCTCTGTAATCGAGAGTACCACATCGAGGGTGGGCATATGAGTCTTTCAAGTAATAACGAAAAAATTACAAATTAATTAAATAAAGTAAACATTAAGAATATATCACGAAAATATTCCAGATATACAATGGAGTTAAGAAAGATAAATTAGGATTTGAGAGGGGTAAATTCAAGTGAAAAAGATGTTACTATCAACAATTCTTACACTATCACTCATCACGGTAGCAGGTTGCAGTTCAAATGATAGTGAAGCATCTGGAGCAGCAGATTCAACAACGAAATCAAAGGATACAATCACCATGGTATGGTATCCAAATGAATCAGGGGCGGATCTGCAAGCTACTCGCGATGAATTTTCCAAACTTATTGGCGATGCTACAGGGAAAAAAGTAATTAATCAAACAACAACCGACTATATAATCGCGATCGAAGCTATCGCAAATGGCAATGCGGATATGTCATTTATGGGACCACAAGGATACGTTGAAGCACATGCCAAGAACGATAAAGTACTTCCGCTGGTGGTACCTAGTGGGGAGTCTGGGACGCTCGATGATGCTTTGTATTACAGCTGGCTAAGCGTGAAAAAAGGGGAAGAAGAAGCTTACAAGACTGGTGACAAATTTGCTATCGATAATATTGTGGGTAAGAAATTCTCATTTGTCTCGAACTCTTCTACTTCAGGATTTAAAGTTCCAGTAGCGGGTATCTTGGGTTATTTTGGTACACAGGATAAGTACAAGAGCCTTACTAGCGATGATCTTTTACAAGGCGGCAAGGATGAATTTTTTAGTGAAGTACTTTATGGGGGCTCTCACCAAGGTTCCGCGGTTAACCTGCTGACTGGTAAAGCTGACGTTGCGGCATTTTGTGATACATGTGTAGCCAACTATGTGGATCTGGAGTCCGGAACAGACAGTAAGCCAGGTGCAGTTTATAAAGTGAAGGAAGGCGCTGCAGAGCCATTCAATACCTTGATTGGTAAGGAATTCTCGTTAATTTCTACAACAGCGGTATTGAACTCACCGATTACAATTAATACGGAAACGGTAAGCGCAGAAGATCAAAAGAAGCTTGAGGCGTTATTTATCTCTGATGCTGTGACTAAGAATACGAAGATTTTCCTTCCAAAAGACTCGAAAGAAACAGGCATTTTCAAGCAAAAATCAGGAAATGAAAAATTCTTAACCGTCGATGATGCATGGTTCAATCCGATCAGAGAATTGACGCAATAATTGGGCAGCAAGAAGACATTGATCTAACGAGGGAGTTAACTATGACAACGTTATTGGAATTCAAGCACGTATCAAAACAATACAGCAAGGATACAAGAGCGTTATCTGATGTCAACTTCGCTGTGAAAGAAGGAGAGTTCCTGTCCATTATTGGACCTTCGGGAGCAGGTAAATCCACTCTCCTTCGTTGTATTAACCGTATGATCGATGCTAGCAGCGGAGAAATCATGTTTGAAACCGATAATATTATGAATTATAAAAAAAGTGAGTTAAAGAAGCTTCGAACCCAAATCGGAATGATCTTTCAACATTATAATCTCGTAAATCGTTTAAGTGTCATTGAGAATGTCTTGCATGGCCGACTGGGTTACAAGTCGACCATGGCAGGCATACTTGGTCTCTATTCAAAGGAAGAGAAGAAGCAGGCCTATCATATCTTGAACCTTCTTGGTCTGCAGGAGCAAGTTCATAAGCGCTGTGATCAATTGAGCGGAGGACAAAAGCAACGTGTCGGCATTGCACGGGCACTAGTGCAGAATCCTAAGCTGCTTCTCTGTGATGAGCCGATCGCATCGCTGGATCCAAATGCTTCCAAGACAATTATGGAGTATTTGCGGAGGATTTGTTCTGATATGGGGATTACTGTAATTATTAATTTGCATCAGGTAGATGTAGCTATGAAGTTTTCTGACCGCATTATTGGTGTGAACGAGGGATCGATTGTTTACGATGGCCCTCCATCTGAAATCACAAATGAACTGCTGAGAACCATTTATGGAGCAGAGCTGGATGAATATATGACGGAAGAAAGGGATACGTATGCAGGATAGGTTCTTTCTTCGTAAACGTTTAAACACGTCACTCTATTGTGCATTGCTTTTTCTTATCACGATGGCTGCAATCATCATTACACAATATGATATGGTTAAGGGCTTTACGTCTATACCGAAGGCGGCGGAGTGGGCCGTTAGCAACTTTTATCCGAATGCAAAAGCAATGACGCGGCTACCTAATATTCTGGATTCCTTAATGGAGACCTTGCTGGTGTCGATCGCTGCAACAACGGTAGCGGCTATATTCGCTTTCTTTTTTGCTATACTTGGCTCCACTACGACTGGTGTAGGCGGCGTGTTTAGTTTATTAAGCCGCTGGATCGCCACCTTGTTTCGGAATATTGATGTCGCTGCATGGTCGATGATCCTACTGATTTCTTTTGGACAGAGCGTGATGACAGGGTATTTCGCCCTTTTCTTTGGCTCCTTTGGATTTCTAACCCGTGCTTTTATGGAATCTATTGATGAGGTTAGTAATAGCTCTGTGGAAGCTTTAAGAGCGACAGGTGCCAGCTATTTCTCGATTATCGTACATTCGGTGATTCCATCGAGTATTCCGCAGCTCATTAGTTGGATTCTATTTATGATAGAAACAAATATTCGACAGGCTACACTCATCGGGATATTAACAGGGACAGGTGTTGGCTTTTTATTCAGCTTATATTATAAAAGCTTAAACTACAGCTCTGCTTCTCTAGTCGTGATCGCAATTATAGCCGTAATATTTATTATTGAAGCAGTCTCCAACTATGTCAGGAGGGTGATTTTGTAGTATGGAACTTCAAGAAGCTGTTCGAGCCCCCTATGAACGAGAGCACTACAATGATCGCTCCCCAGATGAGTTGATCCCGAGAAAGCCGTTCAACAAAGGCTCGTTTGCGATTGTAATGACATTGCTCGTGCTCGCTTTTCTAACCGTGTATGGATTTTTCTCCTTTGATTATAAAGATTTGGACTTCGGAGCAGCTATTGATTCGACACTGCAGACACTTCGAACCATGTTCTTTTCACCTTCTATTAATCATTTCAATTTTAGTCATGCGTTATACCAGGTGCTAATCACGTTAGGGCTTGCATTTCTAACAACATTATTTGGCGCTGTGATCGCTTTGTTTCTGGGACTATTAGCATCACGTAATTTATCCTCCCCACTGTTGTCGACCATCGTAAGAAGTGTCGTTGCTTTTATCCGCGCAGTTCCTACCGTACTATGGGTACTTATCTTCGCCGTTGCCGCTGGTCTGGGCAGTGTTGCAGCTGTCATCGGTATGACCTTTCATTCCATTAGCTATCTAGTAAAAGCGTACTCAGAATCATTTGAAGAGCTGGATAACGGAGTGATTGAGGCGTTGAAAGCAAGTGGAGCGGGCTGGTGGCAGATTGTCTTTCAAGCCGTGATTCCTTCGTCCATAACATACTTGATTTCCTGGACCTTTATGCGACTGGAGATTAACTTCGCCGTAGCAGTAGCCATGGGAGCTGCGGCAGGAGCGGGTGGTATTGGATATGATATGTTTATGGCGAGTGCATTTTACTATGATGTGAGAGAGATTGGAGCTATAACGTATTTCATTTTAGTCCTAGCCGTTCTGATGGAGCTGCTCGCAACCCGTTTAAAGAAGACATTGAAGGTTAAAGTGTAAAGCTTTCTTTTAATCTAGTTGTAAGAAAAAGCATTTGTTTTGGTTCAAAATAGTATGTTAAGTTATAAATCTGTTTGACAGAACACACAAGTTAGAGCCTATAAGGGCTCTTTTTTTGTTAGTTAGCGGGAGTGAGGAACATGGATATTAGGAAAATAGAACGTTCAATCACCTATGCAAAAGTCACATCAAGGGGATATGTCTTATTATAACGGTCTTGCGGGACTGATCTTTGGTGGGCTTGCTGCGTGAATCATACTATTGAACTTGTTCGTTACGAGGATCATGGTCCTAGAAGGAAGCTTCTTTATGTTCATGAGATACACGGCGACTCCAGGGAACAATATGAGGAGATCAAGGCAAGGATTAGACGTGATTGGGCTATAGAGAGGATTGAAGCATCGAAGAATGCTACAGGCTGAAGTGGTATGAAAAAAATGCTTGCCATGTCTTTATATTTCTGGTATCATAATTTTGTTGTCACGTTAAGACAACCTTGCTAAGGCCCGTTGGTCAAGGGGTTAAGACACCTCCCTTTCACGGAGGTAACATGGGTTCGAATCCCATACGGGTCATATTATGCGGTAGTGGTGGAATGGCAGACACGCTATCTTGAGGGGGTAGTGGGTGTATACCCGTGGAGGTTCGAGTCCTCTCTACCGCATACAAATAAAAAGTAAGAAATCCTTTGCTTCGCAGAGGTTTTCTTACTTTTTTTTATAGGATTAGACAAGTTGATTAGTTCTTAAAGGCTCTTGCATATTGGGGATAGAGTTGTCTGACACAGTCTGGGCAAATATCATGGGTGAATTGCAGAGAAAGCTGATGTTTTAAAAAATGTTCAATGTTGATCCATTCATCCTTAGAATTTCGAATGGATTTGCAGGAAGCACAGATGGGAATTAAGTCTTGTGTTGGCTTACAGGTCGAACAGATGCTTGCGATCCCTGACAACTGAGCTCCTTCTTTAAATGCGCCCAAATCATATAGAGAAATTATAAAAGCATTGTCTAAGTGATCATCTGACAGAAGAGGATAGATCTCTAAACGAAAGATACGGCTTCCTTTATTGGTGGTTTGTATGGAGAACTCAGAGGTATAAATCTGATACTCTCTGCGGAGTATAATTTTCACCGAATCATAAAGCTTGGCCCATTGATCGGAATCGAGGATCACATCCTGCATAAGCTCCGAATAATAAGCTCCAATCCATTGTTTCTGAGGGGAGAGGCCGTATTCATGATTAAATGCCTTCCACTTCCTGTTGGTGAACTGGATAACGCCTTGGCTGTTGATGACCACCGCATTGTGCGGCAGATATTCAAGTGAATGGATAATGGAAGATGATAAGCACTTTGACAAAAGTCACCGCTCCCTCCTAGAGATCCTTCAGGATGATAAGCTAATAAAGGGGGTCAGACGGCATTACATCAGACACTTGTCACCTGAGTCGCCTCTTATCGTCACTCTAACCATATGATATAATCGGATAATACATAGTAACACCAATTATATACTTTTTTACGTTATTTTGCAATAGGTAAATCACTTAAATAAGTCTTTTTTTTATTTTTTTGTGAAGGGTGGATTATGGATGCAGACCATATATGAACGTATAGAGTATTTGATTAAGCAAAAAGGTCTCACTAAGAAATCATTCTGTGAGCAGTTAAATATAAGCACAGGTAATATGGGAGATTGGAAGCGGGGCAAGTCTACTCCGGGAACACACAAATTGATTGAGATCAGCGCTTTTTTTCATGTAAGTCTAGACTGGCTTATTTTAGGTAGAAATACATCTGAAATATTGAAAGAGAGCAATGAGGACTATGATTTCGGAGAAGTGAAGTTGAATGAAGATCGAACGAATGAATTGCTTCCAGAGGAAAGGAAATTCATTGAAGAATACTTAGCATTCACTGAATATCGTAAGCAGAAATGGGCCGACGAAAATTCTTGAATCAACGCCTTTACATTTTGGGGAAGTACATTTATAATAATGAATGTTGACCTCAAACAAAGTTTTAAGTTTTATCTCACCACGCGGTAGTGGTGGAATGGCAGACACGCTATCTTGAGGGGGTAGTGGGTGTATACCCGTGGAGGTTCGAGTCCTCTCTACCGCATATAGAATGATGAAAGAATCCTTGCGATGCAAGGATTCTTTTTTTGTGCTTAACGAACAATCGGAAAGCTGTATTTTCGTATAATGGATAATGACAAAAAGGACACTGACCGCATATCACCTGGTGGTCTGAGGGATGTGGCCAGTACCCTTTTTCAAAATTTCTTATTGAACGGATTATTTCAGAAGCTTGGAGATATAGGATTCGATCTGCTGAGGAGTAGTTTTAGGAGCAAAGCGCTTAAGGACACGGCCTTCTTGATCCACCAGGAACTTGGTGAAGTTCCATTTCACGCTTTTTGAGCCTAGAACACCAGGAGCTTCCTTAGATAAGTATTTGAATAATGGATGTGCTTCGTCGCCTTTTACATCAATCTTCTCGAACATGGGGAAAGTTACCCCATAGTTAATCTCGCAGTATTCTGCAATTTCATCACTTTCGCCAGGCTCTTGGCCGGCAAACTGATTGCTTGGGAAACCAAGCACTTCGAATCCGCGATCCTTAAATTTATCATACACTTCCTGAAGCCCTTTATACTGAGGCGTAAACCCGCATTTGCTAGCTGTATTCACAACAAGGAGTACTTTACCTTTGTACTTGGACAATGATTCTTCTGCACCCCGAAGAGTGTTGACCTCAAAATCATAAATACTCATGGATGCCACCTCCTTTGTAATTCCCAATTTTAATTTATCGCAATTTAATTGTACACCATTTATGATGGGGAGCCAAATAAGAAAATTCTATGAACCATTAACGCCAATTCGGTTTATCAAATCACAGCAAAATGAATGATCATAAATTAAATGTATCTGTATATATTTTATGGAAATAATGACTGAATAAAGGTGTTGATCAGAAAAGAGCAATAAATAGCTTCCGTGTTAGCCGTCTTTGGTTGACATCACCCTTAAAATTCTTTAATATGTCTAAGTATCTGAGAATATGTTGCGTGTGCAATTTACAACCAAAAATTTAAATAATGGGTGATGAAGATGTCTTACAGACCGAATATTACGAATGTGACCAAAGCCAGCAGCAACGATAAGGAAGGATTGTACGAGTTCATTATCAAGCTTGCTGATGGAACGGAGTGCCGTGCGTTTTATAATCGGTTTCCGGAATGGAAAATGACGAACATCAGCCGCCTGCTTAAAACTCCATGTCCAATTTGCCGCAAAGATTTCATCTGTAAATGCATGGAGGCATTCACTGCTGATTTCGAAGGACAAATGATCGGTGATCAATGGATTGAAAAGGCAATTGCTGAATAATTAAAGAACGGTACATGTTGGCGCGGGATTCTATCCCGCGTTTTTGTTTACCCAAAATATGCGATACACTTATCTTTATAGGGAGGGGGAGCTATGAACGAGGAGCTGAACATTATGCAAAATAAATCCATTGTGTTGATCGATGGGGTGTGTCATCTATGCCAAGGTTTGATTCGTTTCATCATCCCGCGTGATCCCAAGGCTAAATTTCTATTCGCGCCTTTACAAAGTGAAATTGCCGCTAAGCTAATGAGTGAGGCTGGACTTCAACCTGGGCAGTTGAACACAGTTGTATTGCTGGAGAACGGTATGTATTATACAGAGTCGGCTGCTGTACTGCGAATTGCACGTAGATTGAGATGGCCTTGGCCTGCTGCGTATATCTTCATTATAGTGCCGCGCCCAATACGGAATACCCTTTACCGCTATGTTGCAAGGAATCGTTACCGTTGGTTCGGGCGTGATGAGCAGTGTCTGCTCCCCACACCGGAGATCAAACAAAGATTTTTGTAATCCGCAATTTGGCTAGATGTTATAATGTAACCATAATTTGGTATGGTTAAGGACATGTAGCGAGGGGTGAAGGGATGGCGCGAAAGGTAGGGTTTTATCTTTTAATTCTTATGCTAATTTCTTTAGGTACAATGGGGACGATATCCGCAGATTCTAAGCTCAGGGTTATGGTGAATAATTCGAGCCTGAATTACGGTGTACAAATCATTTCCGGACAGACGATGGTTCCGCTGAAGGCTTTTGAGAGCTTCAAGAATACTTCTATTCAGTGGGAAGCCCGTACAAAGCAAGTAACGATCGTTAGAGACTCTATGAAGCTTAAGCTTGCTGCAGGTTCTCGAACGGCGTGGAAGAACTCGGAATCTGTGCAACTGGCAGCACCTGCTAGAATCATGGATGGAAGAGTTACGGTACCGCTGAGATTTATTGCAGAAGCTCTTGGGGCTAGAGTAACGGTAGATGCTGCTACGAAGACTGTCTGGGTTCAGGAACGTGCTAATGCAAAACTTGTGCAGAATTATACTAGTAACGACTTAGTAGTTTCCCGCATTGCTGCTTTACAATTCCCGGTTGATGAAAGAGAACCGTCTCAATTAACGGGTGATAATGAAGCGTTGTCTATGTCGTATTATTTTCCTGAAGGCAGATCTGATGGATATTTCATAATCTATGGGCATTTTGTATCGTATTATGAGATTAAAGACAATATTAGAACAGTCGTATGGGAAGCCGATTTGGACAATTCGAAAGAGGCTGATAAAAAAGATTTTACCGCGATATTCGGACACCCCATTGCGAAGGAATATGGCAAAGCCCCTGTTTTAGCGCCATCCTATGCCTATTATTATACGAGTGTATGGGGTAGTCAGATTATTTGCGGAATCGTTAATGTGGATGGAACAACTAAAGTATCAGGGAAGTCGCTGAACTGGGAGAACAACAAGCCCTTTATCGTGGCTATTCCCGGCGAGACGAAGCTTTAAACGCTCTACAAGTCATATAAAATATGGAGATGAATTATGAATAAAGGGAAGCCCAAGGGATTTATGCGTTTTGATTGGCCTTTTCATTTTGTGACGATGCCGCTTGCGCTGATTTCGTTTGTGTGGTCGACGATTTATGCTGTTCAAGAGATACGTGATGATGGTGCTTTAACGGTGCCATTGCTGTTATTCGGGATGTCCTTATGCTTACTTTTTGCGATTACAAGAATTCGTATATATGCGACAAAAAATCAGGACCGCGTGGTGAGAGTGGAAGAGCAGTTTCGCTATTTCCGTCTGACAGGCGAAGCTTTGAGCCCAGAGCTTGAAATAGCCCAAATTATAGCGCTACGTTATGCGGGTGATGATGAGTTTCCAGCACTGTGTCAGCGGGCGGTGAAGGAGAAGCTCAACCCTGCCGATATTCGGTCTGCCATTAAGTACTGGCGCGAAGATAAGATGAGAGTATAGTATCCAGCTAGTGTGTGAAAAAACTTATTGCTGCCTTCTTATGTATATGCTACTATAGCTGTAAATTAAAGGAATAGTAACGGAAGCACCGTTCAATTACCGTATTCACGGTTATTGTCGGTGCTTTTTTTGCTGTCTTTTTTTGAGAAAATAATGGATTTCTTCTTATCGAAAGGAGCGTGGTTTCATGGCGGCAAGGATTGTGCTCGCAGTGCGTGAAAGTCAATATATCGAACCCTTACTGCACTATCTTCATCACAGCGAGTACGGAGAAATGCTGCGTATTACGGCTTTTAGCCGAATGGATGCTTTTATCGAATTTATGAGGGGAGAGGACATCCCGGATGCTGTTGTGGGGGACTCTTCTTTTATTGAGGCTTGGCTAGTAGAGGGGAAAAGCATGGTTCCGTGGGCAGTTTTGAGTGAGGATGGAGGTTATCTCGGTAAGAGTGCTAAGAGTCTGGGAGGAGGAGTGATGATTGCCAAATATCAGGCGCTTCCTTCCCTTCTAGGAGCATTTCTCCAGTTATGTGAAGTTCAAAGAGGTAGAGGAGCTTCTGTACTAGATGAAACGCTGTTGCTGGGGGTTGTCTCTTCTAGCGGCAACATGGGCAAAACGACGATAGCATTGAATATGGCTAAGCAGCTTGGTGAAATGGGCCTTTCGGTGTTTTATTTGAACCTTGAGAGTGTTGACAGCAGTGGGTTGTTTCTCAGAATCCCTGCAGGTCATACGCCTGGACTAGAGCGACTGCTATATGAAATAAAGGCCCATCGAGATAAGGATGAAGCGGATACGATCGAATTAGGACAATACTTCATTAGATATGATCACCTCCGAACTGCTTCTTTCAGGCCAGTTATTAATGTGAAGGAAATGCTGCAGATGACTTTGCAAGATACGCTGGATTTATTAGAGCGGCTGGTTGCCGTGAGAAACTTTGATGTTGTTATTGTGGACACCGGAAGCATCGAGGAAGAGCGTGCGAAAGCTGTGCTACAGCGGAGTGGGATTTTACTTTGGGTCCTGAAAAATGATGATGTAAGCATGTATAAGGCTATGAGATGGCTGTCGCATTGCACTGCTCCTAACTCTGGAATGTCCCCCCATGTGATGGACAAGAGTAAATTTGTAGTGAATTTTGCAGTAGATCGCTTGGAAGAGTGGGTGCCTCCAGAGGGAATTACCATTGAAGGCATATGCCCTTTTATCCCGTCATGGACACTGCAACACCGTGAGGAGCTTTTTTTGAACTCTCCGCAATTTCAGCGAGAAATTTTGCAGTTATGCAAACGGATTGTAGAACCAGCGCTCCCACTGGTGTTTACCGGGAAGAACCTGCATGAATGAAGAGATGTTCAGGGCGCTCCGTAGTGAGATTCGTGCAGGACTTGATGTAACATCTGCAGTAGAGAACCGTGAACTTACCGGGTTTATCGAACGAACGATTCTAGAAAGTGAAAGACTCCGTTACTTAACAGCGCAGGAGAAGCATGAGCTAGTGAAGAGATTGTTTGATTCTTTCCGGGGATTGGATGTGCTTCAGCCATTAGTGGACAACCCGGCGATCACGGAGATTATGATCAACAGTCATACTGAGATTTTTGTGGAAGAGGAGGGTCAGATTCGTCGTCTTCCTATGGAATTTGAGTCCGGCAGCAGGCTGGAAGACATCATCCAAACGGTAGTATCCGGTGTTAACAGGGTAGTAAATGACTCCTCTCCTATCGTTGATGCCCGGTTGAAGGATGGATCTCGCGTGAATATTGTTCTTCCGCCAGTCTCGCTGAAAGGACCCGCGATGACCATACGTAAATTCCCGGAGAAGCCGATGACGATGAATGAATTGGTGAGCCGTGAAGCTTTAAGCCTGGAAGCAGCAGAGCTACTGCAAATCTTAGTAGCTGCTAAATACAACATTTTTATAAGCGGGGGAACCGGCTCGGGGAAGACCACCTTTCTAAATGCATTATCTCAGTTTATCCCATCACAGGAGAGGGTCATCACAATAGAAGATTCTGCTGAGCTACAGATTGTAACGGTGCCAAATCTTGTATCCCTGGAGACTAGGAACGCGAATACAGAAGGTAGAGGGGAGATTTCCATTCGAGATTTGATTCGTTCTTCACTGCGGATGAGACCCAATCGAATTGTTGTGGGTGAGGTGCGTGGAGCGGAATGTCTTGATATGCTACAGGCGATGAACACTGGGCACGATGGAAGCTTGTCCACAGGGCATAGTAACAGTGCGCACGATATGGTCAGTCGATTGGAGACGATGGTGTTAAGTGCAGCGGATCTGCCGGTAACGGTTGTTCGTCAGCAGATTTCATCGGCGATTGATATTTTCGTACATTTATCCAGGCTCCGTGATCGTTCTAGGCGAGTGATGGAGATTAGTGAGGTTGCAGGCCTGAAAGATGGAGAAGTGTTCTTAAACCCTCTATATGAATTTCAAGAATCCGGTGAGCGAGAGGGACGGGTACAAGGGGGGCTAGTTTCCTCTGGAAACCTGCTTATGCATACAGCAAAGCTTAGAATGGCTGGTGTAACCTCCTACCCGTTATCTCAGGCTGGATTTTAAATTCTAAAGGGGGCAAGAAGTAGTGCTTAAGATTAAGTTTGCTGCTGAAAAATCTAAGGAAGCTGATGCCAGAGACCATTCATTATTGCCGAATTATACGGTATACGAATTGACCTTGGTACAGAAAACTCTGGCTATTGCAGTAGGTGGTATGCTGCTGTTTGGAGTGGGCTATCTTTTTTATCATCATTGGATACTATCGTTACTACTTATGCCTGGTGGGCTGTATGCACCTCGTATGCTGCGTAATTATTTGCTGAAAAGACGCCGGAGTATGCTTAATTTACAGTTTAAACAGACGTTGTTTTCATTGTCTTCCTCACTCTCAGCAGGGCGATCGGTCGAGAATGCTTTCCGGGAAGCGGTCCAGGACTTACGTATGCTGGACCCGGAGGGGGGCGGCGATATGATCTCGGAGCTAAATATTATCTGTACGCGCATGGAATACGGTCAGCCAGTGGAGGAAGCGCTTCGGGATTTCAGTGCAAGAGCAGGAATGGAAGATATTGAGCGGTTCGCTGACGTGTTCACTGTATGTAAACGTACAGGCGGCGATCTGGTAGAAGTAGTGCGCCGTACGTCTACGATTATTGGGGAGAAGCTGGATATTCAGCAAGATATTGCTGTAAGCATTTCACAGAAGAAATTCGAAGCGAAAGCGCTGTTAATATCTCCACTAATCATGGTGATCTTTATGAGTTTGACTGCAGGAGACTATATGCAGCCCATGTACACAGGAGCGGGTATAGCTATATCGACGCTTGCATTAGTAGCTTTGTTTTTATGTTATCTCTGGACTACTAAAATAATGGACATTCCGCTGTGAAGGGGAAGTAATCATGCGATGGCTATGTGCAGTAGTCACTATATTTTTACTTGTTGTCTGGGCTCTGTTACGAATTAAATGCGGAAAAAGATATGACGGATTAAGAGAACTTCCTATGGAAGGACTACGACTTCGGAAGCTGGGTGAACCGCTGCTGCTGCTCATTGAGAAAAGCGGCATTGTCAGTCGTTTTCCATCATTGATGTTCAGGATTCAACGTTCCCTGCAGCGAAGTTATGGGATGCGTTACAGTGCAGAACGAACCCTGCTGTTCATGGGTGAGATGCTTAGCTACAGTTGGTTGTTGCTTGTGGGTGGAAGTTTGATCACAGGGTTTAGCGGCGATCAGACAGGTCTGATTCTAGGTATTTTCTTGGCGGTAGCTCTACCAGCTGCTATGGTGAGTGATTTGCATAAAAAGGTGAGGGTGAGAGAGCAAAATATTATGCTCGAGCTACCAGAACTTCTGAACAGCATTGTATTGCTGGTAGGAGCAGGTGAGACCGTACAACGGGCGATTATCCGCTGTGTGGAGAGCCGCCGAGGTGATGTTAATCACCCATTATACAAGGAGCTTAGGATCATGACCAGTGAATGGGAAGGAGGGTATTCATTTCAGCAGGCATTCGAGAATTTTAGCAAGAGATGTGCAGTGCAGGAAGTATCGTTGTTCACGACGACGGTTCTTTTGAATTACCGCAGAGGTGGAGCGGATTTTGTGTTATCGCTACGCGATCTCTCGCGGATGCTGTGGGATAAACGTAAAGCTATCAGCCGAACGCGAGGGGAGCAAGCTTCCTCTAAACTAGTCTTTCCGATGGTAGTTATTTTTTTAATAGTAATTGTACTGGTGGGAACACCAGCATTCATGATGTTAAAAATGTAGGAGGGTGAACTAATGATGACGACAATGTCGGGTAGTGTGAAGAATTTCTGGAAGGACGAGGAAGGCCTGGGGACACTGGAAATGATTCTGATTATTGCAGTGCTGATTGCGGTCGTTCTTTTGTTTAAGGACAAAATTCAGGAGGTAGTAGAGGCTTTGATTAAAACTGCAGGAGAAAAGAGCCAGGAAGTATTTGAGTGAATAAGCTTAAGGACGATCGAGGCAGCTTTACTATTGAAGCTTCAATTCTACTACCTATGGTCATGTGTATTACAATGCTTCTTCTGTTCTTTTGTTTGTATAGCTACCAAAAGTCCATGCTGCTGCAAGTAGCCTCAGGGGCTGCTGAGCGTGCGGCTTACAATTGGGACAACAGCCATAAAGAGGTTTCTGGCTCCTATGCTGCTGGTGAGTATGACTCCCTTTATTGGAGAATTGGAGATGATGCGTTGCTGGCCTCATTATTCGGCGGAGAAGCTGGGAAAGGTGGCGCGACAATACAGCTACCTGGTGAAGTGTCAGATGAGAGTGATCTACCAGATCTTAAACTCAGACATTCGTCCTCTATGATTCCGAATAATATGCCGGGAAATATGAACTACGAATACACGCTTACGGGGCGGAAAGTAAGCGGTGAATTAAATCGTCTACTGCACTTACCTGTACTTGATGAAGTTTTGTCTGATGAGGCAAAGCCAACTGTAAGAACTCAATCTATCATCGCTGAGCCTGTTGAGTTTATCCGTACGGTAGACCTGATGCGTTACTTCGGGGCTAAGTTCAAGGGTGGCTCAGAGGGTACTAGTGGGTCTGGAGTCCACATGGAGAAGAAGGATGCATCCGCGATGATGACCAAGCTTCAGGATAAGTGAATATTTCCTTGCTAATGGATCTTATATCTATTGAAGGTAGGGATAAGGAGGGAGGTTTTGATGAGGAGTATCTTTAGCAGTTGCCTTGTTAGCGGTAAGAGTCAAAAGAAACAAAGGCAGGGTAAGGGCAAAACGGAAGGTTCAGTATCCATTTTTTTAATTATGGTACTGGCTTTCGTCTTTCTGTTTACCGCTGTGCTGATTGACTATGCGCGGATTGCGGCCTTCAATGTTCAGGAGGAACGTTTAGCGAGGGCTAGCGTTCGCTCTGTAATGTCATCTTACGATGTTGAGCTACGAGAAAAGTATGGTTTATTCGCCTTTGGAGAGAGTGACGGGGATATGCTGCTGTCTCAGGTACTCAATGATAATATGCATAAAAGTGGTAGGAGTGACGTGTTCAATCTGGTACCCTTCGTGTTGGAAACGTCATCTTTGAAATGGAGCAGGCCGCTGGGTAGCTATGATGTTGTGAGTCGACAAATACTGGAGGAAATGAAGTATAAGGCTCCTGTGGATTTTGCTTTGGAATTGGCAGGTAAATTCAAGCCGATGTCAGGAGTAATGGCAGAGGCCTCACGGGTTACTGAATTACTCAGTAAGCTACAGCCGTTATATGACGAGCGGGAAGAGGCTTTGGATCTTATGTTAGAACGGAGAAGCCAGGCTGCGGAGAGTGGGAGAAGGTTGCTTCAATCGATTATGGATCCGCTTGCAGAGTCCATTTCTGCCAGTTCACTCGGAAGTATACAATCGGCGGCGGATATTCCCGCACAGTATAGTGACTATCTTGGGAAATATTACGATGATCTTTATCGTGATAGTAAAAAGCCTGCAAAGTACACTTATCAATTGTCTCTCTATCGGAGTCGAACTACTGAGATGTTATCGCGGTTTCCTGGCTTATTAACAGCTTTTCGAGAAGATCATGAAAGATCAATGGAGGGAGCGAATGAAGCGATAAAGAAGGCAGAGCAATTGAATGACGAGATGAGAAATATATTGGAACAGTCGCGAATGGAGGGGGTGAATCTATCAAATGATCCTGCTAATGACTGGGATATTCCGGGAAGCTCAGGAGAGATAAGCTCAGACCCGCTTAAAAAGCTGCGTGAGCAGGAAGATGCACTGATTCTCTCCTCAACGGATCTAAGTCAGATGGAGAATAGTATATCCACGCAGCAAAGTGCTTACGGTGCCATCGAACCGATTGTGACAGGAATGTCGGGTGTGCTGTATGAAGCTTTGAGTGAATATGGTGACTCCTATCAAATGATCTCTTCTGTTCTAGAAGCTTCACGCGTAGTGAATAACTATCTGCAGAATTACGGTAAGAAGGGAAGTATTATCGTTAGTGATTTGGCTGTAATCGAACAGCACCGTAGCTCAGATAAAGAGCGAAAGCAGTTGGAGAGAGAAGCAAAATCTAAGCTGGGTGAAGCGAAAGCATTGCTTGATAAGATTCGAATGATGGGTAACGGAGTGACAGATTCTCTGACAAGCTATCAAACACTTCGTCAATATTACGAGGAGAATATCGCTTTTAATAAGGAATTAGTATCCGATTCACTTGTTAAATCTGAAGTAAGCACTAACCCGTATACTGCTGGGAGTTCGGCAATGGAGGATATGGACGGAATCTATGCAGCGATGGGTGGCATTATGGGAGGAGCTAGAGATAGACTTTTCCAAACAGAGTATTCTGCGTTCTATTTTCAACATTTTGACGTTTCCAAGCTAGCCACTCTAGCAAAAGGTTCTGAGGGTACAACCGAACTTACAGACCAGCTTAATCCTCAAGCGCAAGAGCTGGAATACATTCTTTATGGATTTCATAATCCTGCTGGAAATGTAGCCGCAGCGTATGCTGAAATATTTGCCATGAGGCTGTCTATTCGAACGATGGAAGGTTTTATTGAGAAGGCAAGTTTAGGAAACCCGTTGGCCGTTCTGGCCGCAGCACTGTTGTATGGCATCCAGCAAGCTATTCAGGACATGTTGTTACTCTGTGAGAAAAATTCCATAACACTGTCTAAATACTTACCAGCCCAGCTGACTTATCGCGATCATTTGCGTCTGTTCATGATGCTGCATGGAGGCGGAAATGTTCAGTTATCTCGAATGCTGGCTCTAATCCGATTGAACACAGGAATAAATCCAGATGAAAGAAGTACGTATGTCTCTTCGAATATTAAGCTTGGGATGCGGCTATGGTTTCTGCCGGGTGTTGTGAAGCTGTTGGATTATAGCGCTGGGTATTCTGGAGAAGTGCAAGGCAGTACATATATGAGAACAGTACAGGCTGATTTTTCATACTAGCAGGAGGTTGGTAAGGATATGGGGGACAGGTACCGGATTAGGGGGAAGACGAAGGAAGAAGGCAGTATGGTAGTAGAAGCGGCGATGGTTCTCCCGATCTTCCTACTGTTTGTTTTGTTCCTAATTTCTATCGTACAGATGACCTTGTATTCGACAGCCTTACAAAGCACAGCATCCGATACTGTGAAATCTATTTCAACGCATATGTACCCGGTAGCTTTGGCGGTGCAGAAATGGGGAGCAACAAGCGAAGCTGGTGCTGATCCAGTGAAGGGTGGTACGGATCTACCCGCTGGCAATCAAGCTGAATCGAATTGGACGATCCCTCGCTTGTCACTTACAGATTGGGGCAGTAGTTATGCAATGTCATTACCTAAGCCGCTGAATGAGTGGGTCATGTCAGCTTTAGAGAAGGGCGAGGGACCTCTGCAGAAGCTACAGGCTGAGACCTCTGAAAGTGTACTGGATTTAGCGATTAAACCCCTATTAAAGCCTTATCTGTCATCAGACTTGTTGGATTATGATCGAATTCATGTATCTAACATTATCGTGCCTGAGTTAAAGAAGGGTACCCGACCTTACTTTGGAATGGTTGTTAGCTATGAGCTGCCGATGAAGGTGCCCTTTCTAAACCAACGCATTGTACTTGAGGCAAGTGCTGTTGAACGTCTTTGGATCGGGGATACAGGAGAGGGTACAAATAAGGGCAATGACGGCACTGGTCAACCAGAGGATTTTATTAAGATTTTGGAGAAGCCGAATCCAGCTGTAGCCAATAAGCAAGGCAAAGTTCGTGCTAAAATTCCGCCGAATGCTTCCGCTAGCTTATCCGTTTTTTATAAAAGCGGGGGAAGTACTGCTAGATATTTAGGCTGGAAACAAGCGGATGCGGACGGATATATCGATTGGGAGTGGAAAATAGGTGTGAATACCACACCGGGCTCGTGGCCATTTGTAATTCAGCTCGATGACGGTAGATCTATTGAGGTGATGTTCACAGTAGTGAAATGAATGAAGGGGAAGGAGGGTAATCCATGGCGGAGTGGGCCTTCTGGGGATGTCTGCCGTTTCTGGCAGCTGCATTTATTACGGATATAAAGTCGATGAGAATACCAAACTGGATCACTGTCTCAGGATTGCTTGCGGGTCTGCTGGCTCAAGCGCTGATGAACGGCTGGGATGGACTGCTGAAGGCTGGTGTGGGTGCCGCTGCAGGATTTACAATACTTCTAATCTTGCATTTGATAGGGGCGGTTGGTGCGGGGGATGTTAAGCTTTTTGCCGGGATTGGAGCGTGGACAGGGATGCTATTTACATTGCAGGTCGTGATGTACTCCGTACTGTTTGGTGCTTTGATAGGCTGGCTAATTGTCTTAAAGAGACGGGAGACAGGCAGGCGTACGCGTAAGATCTTTAACATAATTTCCGGATTTATATTATTGAAGAGTTCATTCCTATTACGAAATAAAGATAATGAGCTGTTGAAGTTTCCCTTCATGCTGGCTGTAGTCCCTGGTACCATTTGCGCTTATCTTTATTTTTAAAATAGGAGGTGGTAATGCTTGTTGTACGGATTATCCCGTGACTTTATGCAGCAGGACGGTATATATATGATGCTTGGCGAACCAGAAGGGATGCCGGTGGGGAAGCTTAACATGGTTCAAGCTCGTATGCTGATGAACACTGACATCCCTCATCATTTAAGGTTGTTACTTAGGGAAATTGATTTAAAGGTTACGATGGAATATGCTGTTCTGCGTAAAAAAATGCTCAGTCATTTACTCAAAAGTGAGAAGCTGAGCATGGCCTCATTTTTTGGATTACTTCTGCAAATTGCGCAAGGGATGGAAGATGGCAGGTTATATATGCTTCGGGCGGATCAGTATGCTTTGCATGAAGATTACATTTTTATTGAAGGATCATTGCAGAGTGGTAAGGTATATCTCACCTATATCCCTGTGCAGGGGAATGAGCCTGCTTCTAGGCTGGGACATTCCCTCAAGTCCCTGATCATGGTGATGATGGCATCTATCACAGAGCTTACTGGCAGTGGTGTTCAAAGAGTACTGCAATACTGTGGGGAAGAAGATTTTACACCAGCCGGCTTAAAGAATCTTCTCTCAGAGCTGTTGACAGAGGGCGACTCTAGTAGAGGACAATTCAGTAGTAACGCAGAAATGGCATACACATCACCTAAGATGACAGAAGTACGTCCGGCAGAGCCTGAAAGACGAATGCAAGAGAGAGTAAGGGAACTGTTTGTGAATGAGGTAGCTGCTCCCCAGAAAAAAATGAGTGAGCGGAACGAGGAAAAGGGTCTGCTTACTCAGCAGAACTCAGCTCCGTGGTTAAACAGCTATTCCAGTCCGAATCTTAGGGGGAAAGTAGAGGAGAGGTCTCTTCGGTCTACAGAAGATAACAGGTTGACGAATTCACAACCCTCAAGCTCAAGAACCTATGTTATTCTAGGGTGCTTATTGGGTGATGCATTATTATGGAAATTCCTATATCTAAATAACCAAAAACCTTTATGGCTAGCCGTGTGTGGGATCGCAACGATTGTCTTGGCTACTTTTAGCTGGATGGTATGGAGCGAAAGGATAAGGTTTGGAAGTGACGAAGAAAAGGAACATAAGAGTGAGGATTCTGAAGATACAAACCGGAGTCCGAATCGAAGAGAACTGGAGTGGAATTTTGGTAGGAATCCTGTGACCACTGTGCGTCCAGCAGCGTCAATTCCAAAGGGTGATCAGCATCCATCCGACCCTTTTTCTGACATTCCGTCAGTACGATCTGAATCAAGGAAAGAGGAGGAGAGTTTCGTAATACCACCAGGTCCAATAGCCCCAACAGCTTTATTATCACGGGAGGAAACACCTGAGCAAGGCAAACGAAATGAGAAGCTGGCTCGAAATGTTCCTTATCTTAAAAGAAGCGATGAGGAAGAGGCAGAGTCGGAAACCATTGCGTTAAACCGACCTAGCTTTATCATTGGCCGATCGGCGGAAGTAGCTCAGTATGTAGAAAAATCGGAAGGAGCTTCAAGAGTACATGCGGAGATATCTAGAAGCCCAAGCGGATACGTACTAAAGGATCTCGACTCCAGAAACGGAACGTTTTTTCAAGGGGAAGCCATGATCCCTTACAAAGAGTACCCGCTGTCAGAGGGGACCGTATTTAAGATTGTAAAAGGAAGTTACACATTCCACATGGAATGAAGAGCGCAAGCAAAGAGTGTTGATTCTGCTATATTTGGCTTTTCAAATTTTCTAAAGCGGTTTGAAGTGTAGGGAAGGTAAAGTTAAAGCCCTGCTCTAATGCTGCCGAAGGAAGGACGCGTTGTCCTTTGAGCAAGATCTCAGACAATTCACCTACTGCTGTTTTTAACAGCATGGCAGGCAGTGGGAACCAATGCGGCCGGTTGTATACTTTGCCAATCATTCTACCGAACTCTTCGTTCGTAACCGGCTGTGGAGCAGTCGCATTAACAGGTCCGGAGATGGTGGGGTTTTGAATACAAAAATCGATTAGACGAACGATATCGGTCAGGTGAATCCAGGAGACCCACTGGTTTCCCGCTCCGATGTTACCACCAAATCCTAATAAATAGGGAAGCTTCATCTTGGGGAATGCTCCGTTTCGGTTACCAAGAACAACCCCAGTTCGCAACTTGATCATACGGATATTCGTGTATGCTTCATCAGAAGCTTCTTCCCATGTCTTAACCACGTCAGAAGGGAAGTCCATGACATGGGCTGGTGATGATTCATTAAAGGTATCTTGCAAAGAGGTTCCGTAAATAGCCACAGCTGATGCCTGAATGACTACAGGAGGTTTGTGTTTCAAACGGGCGAGTAGCTTAGCTGCAGCGGAAACGGCCCAAAGACGGGATTGCATAATTGCTGTTTTGCCGCTCTGACTCCAACGTTGGCTGAGAGAAGCTCCAGCAAGATTGATCAAAGCATCCGCATTTTCGACGGGTGTTGAATCAGTGTGTAGGCTGTCCCATGTGTGGTAACTCAGCTTAGGATGATATGGCGCAGCTTTAGGTAGATTGCGACCGACGATTGCAATTTCATTTCCTGCCTGTAGCCAGTATTTTGTTAGTTCACTGCCAATGAAACCGGTGCCGCCACATATTACATATTTCATAAGGTTGGCCTCCGTTCTGAATGCAACATCAGATTATCAATCACTTGAACAAATGCTGATAAGCAGTGTAGTCGATTTTATTCTTTTCAAGAAAATTGACGAGGAAACGATTGTCACGCCGTGGTGTGGCGACTATGTAACCTTTAATGCAGTGATCACGAGTAACCTCTTTCGCATTACTTTCCACAGCGATCTTACCGATCTCGGCAGCAATGGAATGTTTGGCGATATCGCGAAAAGGGCTAGGCACAGGCTGTACAAGCTGGTCTAAGAAAGCTTTTGATTCATCACTCCAGAGTGAACGACTGCGTTCTACCCAGTAATTTTGCCAGTCCAGCTTTGATTTTCCATCGGCTTTCGGCAATACCTTTAGGAATTTCCGGAACATAAAAAAACCGCCGATACACATGGAACCCAGCAGCATAAATGTCCAGAAAGCGATAGAGTTCATGAACCAATTGCTCGGTGTTGCGGATAATAAACCAAGTCCTGATTGGATAGACATGCATACACCACCTTTTGGCAATGAGTATTCTCACATAATTTAATCTCATATTAAAGTATAGCTTATTTCCAAAGTTTTGCGAAGCAGAACCCAGCATATTGACCTTGTCTAGATTTATTTTTCTGATCACGGTAGAATAGGGGGTAATTCGTGAAGGAAAGAGGGAAGAAGTATGCTGAAAATAGGTTCACACGTGTCTTGCTCGGACAAGGGTCTTTTGACCGCAGCAAATGAAGCAAATGAGTATGGTTCCAGCTCATTTATGATATATACAGGAGCGCCACAGAACACGCGCCGCAAGCCGATTGATGCCATGTATCCGGTTGAAGGAAAGCAAGCAATGAAAGAAAACGGTGTGGAGGAAATTGTCGTCCACGCACCTTATATTATTAATCTCGCTTCCTATAAAGAGAACACGTATCAGTTGGCTGTTGATTTCTTACAAGAGGAAATCCGCCGTACGCATGCGCTTGAGGTCAAGCATATCGTATTACATCCAGGTGCATTCACTGATAAGGATGCAGAATACGGTATTCAGCGGATTGCAGATGGACTTAACGAGGTTCTTGGAGGAACCAATGAAACGGAAGTTCATATAGCCCTAGAAACTATGGCTGGTAAGGGAACAGAAATCGGGCGCAGCTTCGAGGAGATAGCTTCTATTATTGATAAGGTTGAACATAACGAGCGTTTATCCGTATGTCTTGATACTTGTCACATTCATGATGCCGGCTATGATATCGTTAATGATTTGGATGGCGTTCTTAACAAGTTTGATGAGATTATCGGCTTGAATCGTCTTGGGGTTATCCATATCAATGACAGCAAAAATCCATGTGGAGCAGGTAAAGACCGTCACACTCCAATTGGTTCGGGTTGGATCGGTTTTGATACGATTAACAAAATCGTCCATCATGAGAAATTGACAGGTCTGCCATTCATTCTTGAGACGCCATGGGTTGGTAAAGATGCGAAGAAACAGCGTCCGATGTATGAGGTTGAGATTGCTTTGCTCCGTGGCAACGTAGCGGAACGATTTGGACCGGAGTTTATAGAGGATGTTGAAAAACTGCGTGAGTTTTTTGCGAATAAGGAGATCGACTCCCGTCAATTTGTGCTTAATGTCTGGGAGTTGCTGAAGAACGATGCCAAGGCTAAAAAAGCTGATCCACGTGAACCACTGGAACGTCTATATGATGAAGTCATCGCTGCCGAGCTATTCCCGCAATTGAGCGAAGAAGCCATTAATCATCGCTTGATTGCATGGTTAGCAGGCAAGTAAGTGCTCGTTCATGCATAAGTTAGACTTCAGATTGCACATGTAGATGAGAGGATGGGATGAGGGTCATGGAATTACACGTAAAAAGAAACAATTCGTCAGGTGTTGAGTCTTATTCCAACCGCGCGCGTATGCTCATTTCTTGTCCTGACGGACCAGGAATCGTGGCGGCTGTATCACACTTTCTGTATCAGCATGGCGCGAATATTGTGCAATCGGATCAGTACACAATGGATCCAGATGGCGGAATGTTCTTCATGAGAGTTGAGTTTGACCTTCCCGAATTAGGAGATCGTCTGGAAGAGATACGTTCTTTGTTCGGCGGGGTGGCTGAACGTTTCAAGATGAACTGGAAAATTTTCAATGTTCGTCATAAGAAAAGATTAGCCATATTTGTCTCTAAAGAAGACCATTGTCTTGTGGAGCTGCTCTGGCAGTGGCAAGCTGGTGATCTAGAAGCCGACATCGCTCTCGTCGTGAGCAACCATTTGGATATGAAATCGTATGTTGAGTCCTTCGGCATTCCTTTTCACCATATTCCAGTTACAGCTGATACTAAGGCTGAGGCGGAAGTACGTCAGCTTGAGGTCATCGGAGACGACATTGATGTTATCATTCTGGCTCGGTATATGCAGATTATCTCGCCGTCGTTTATTGAACACTATCGCCACCAAATTATTAATATTCATCACTCCTTCCTGCCAGCCTTTATTGGCGGCAATCCTTACGCTCAAGCGTACCAACGCGGGGTGAAGATTATCGGAGCAACTGCTCACTATGTTACAGAAGAGCTTGATGGTGGCCCAATTATTGAACAGGATGTACAGCGGGTTAGTCACGGTGATGATGTCATCGAGCTGAAGCGGATTGGACGCACCATTGAGCGGGTTGTTCTGGCTCGTGCGGTGAAGTGGCATATCGAAGACCGGATCCTCGTCCATCAAAATAAGACCGTAGTGTTTAAATAAAAGGTTATTTTCCGGTGAGAGCCTATGGTATGAACCTGAGCGCTTTTATCGGAACCCTATAATCTAATAGCTCTTTAAATCTCTACAGGTAAAAAAAGCATTTTACCAGCAGCTTGGCTATTTACGCCAAGTTGCTTTTTGTCGTTTTTCAAAACTGTGCTTTTGAGGAGGCGGAAGGCTTGGCTTTACAGCGTAGGCAACTGTTGAAACGCAATTATTTCTTCGCAAGTCTCATTTTGATTACTGGAGTCGGCGGATTATTAGGCTATGATCTCTACTTCAAGCCCTACGTACTATCCCGAACTGTGGTCAAAATCAAGGTGGAAGGCGGGGAGCTGCTTCCAAAAAACTATGAGCTGAAAGCAAGTGATTTATATCTGGATTCTGTTCAGACCAAGGATATACCTTCGGGTGTAATTACAGAAATCGCACAAGTGGAGCACAAAATTACGAATGTAAATCTGACCAATGGAAGTATTTTGACGGCATCCTTAGTGGATGTTAGTGATTTAGAACCCCTAAAGGATGAAGGGATTTTTCCTATACCGAAGGAGGCTATCTATGCCATCAATGGTTCACTGCGCAGCCGGGATAAGGTAGATATTTATCTTGTTGATGGAGACCGAGAAAGGCGGAGTGAATCGCTTAGCCCAGACAAGAAGGAAGAGGAAGAACTGATCGTGCAGAGCCCAATTAGTGAACCTGCAAAGGAGGTGTTTATATCGGGAGTCACCGTGAATTATGTGCGAACAGAAGACAATAATGATGTGCTGGATTCAGAAAAGGGAAACAACAATAATCGTTTTACTTCGACTGGCAAGGTGGCGACACCAGAATTGAAGCTGAAGAAAAGTGATGGCGAGCGGCTTGGACAATTTTTGGAGCAGGGAAAGAAGCTGTGGATCGTACGGGTCGAGTAGGAGGGAAGAGTCTTGAAAATATTTAGTCTAGGCATAGATCAGTTAACCATTAATGATATCAAAAATGCAGGGTTTATTGTAATTACACAAAGTGTACTTCCTGATCCATCTCATACAGAGGGCCATATGCTAATGGTTACCAGTGACCGGATTCAAGCTCAGTCACTTAGCGAACTGCGCCGGAATTATCCGGGCTCAACGATCTTATATGTATATTTGCAAAAGGGAATCAGTGGTTACCAAGCTGTACATATGCTGTGTGAAAGCTTAGGGATCTATTTTATACCTCCTCGTTCTACCTCGTCAGCGGTGATAGAGAAGATTCGCTTTATTCTAGACGAGGATGGCGAGGAACGAGGTAATTTGGTTGGTTTTTTTGGATCTGGTCCGGGGATCGGCTGCACTAGTGTAGCTAAACTGTTTGCAAGGCGAATTGCCGCGGCGGGCCTTCGTGTTATTGTCCTTGGACTTGATTTATATGATCCCGGATATGACCGCAAAGCTACCATTAGTCTGGATAGGCTTCGATCAAGGCTCACTGGGAAGATGATTTATGATGAGGATTTTGAGCAATTGATTAAGCAAGACGGTTACTCGTATCTCCCAGGCAATTACGATTACTTGAGTGCACAAGATTATCAGGAGGATGAGATTGAATATTTTTTGGCTAGGGCTGGGGCAAATGCAGATGTGGTTATTGCTGACTTCGGCTCTATTCCGGAAAGTGCTGCATGGTATGTCGGAATGCACAAATCGGCACTGCGTATGATCGTCACTCATCCAAAGCATGAATACAGACTCGAACCTCTGCTAGAGCTTGCTGGGCATATGGATCTACGTCCACATGATTTTCAACTAATTATTAACCGCAGTAATGTGGAAGAAATATCTTCTCCTAAAAATCTAGCGCTTCGCTTTGGGACTGAAATTTTGCTGGAGCTGCCGTATTACCAGCCCTTGCAGGAGAGCTTACCCCTAGGCAAAAAAGAGCTGCAGCATGTGGATGATAAGGTACATTCTCTGCTCGTGTCCATGAGCCTGGCGCCAGAAGCTAAAAAGAAAGGTATATTCCTATGAATGGAAATCAACCTAACCGTCCATTGTTCTCTCTAAAAGAAAGTATCCTACGTATGAGCAAACCGGGCAAGGAAGACTTTTATGTATTTTTGCAAAAAATGAAAAACGATATGAACGAAGGGCTGGAACGTGAGGATGATGCTTATTTCGAGTTAAATGCGAAGGCGCTAATTGGGGATCCGCAGGCGGTTAGCTTTTTTATGAATGAGATAGAGAAATACTTGCGGAAGACACCCTTTACGGGCAAGCTTCCAGAAGCATACAGAACAGCTGCAGAAGCGCTCTATCATGAGTGGAAGGGCTTTGGTCCGGCGTATCGTTGGTTTACGGATCGTGCATACAGTGAATCAACCGGGCTTCAGATGATCGGAAAGCAGGTCTTTTATAACCATAAAGGTGAGTTTGTAGCTTATCCATATGAGATGCCTTCACTAGATCGGGTCGAACAGTTAAAGCGCTCCTTATTAAAAAGTGATCCCAACAAAAAGCTGAACAAGGACAACCCTTCAGTGGAGTTTAAAATGGATGACCCGCTCTGGCCTGGCCGATTTATTAGGCTTGCCATTTGGGTATCCCCGAGAGTATGGGATGGCTTCACCACAATATCGTTACGGCGGCAGGTTGTAGAGTTTCTGAGTCTAGACGATCAGGCGGGTACGGAATGTATTCCTGCGGAAGCGGTTGAAATGATTCGGGTGTTATCATCTACCTTTCGCAATAGCATTATTGCGGGCGCTGTAGGCTCGGGAAAAACAACCTTTGCAAACACGATCGTCGGTGAGCAACTGCTCGGATCTTCATCCTGTATGGGTGTAGTGATGATAGAAAAACATCCGGAGTCGATTTTACCTTACCAGATTAAAGGGCACCGAATTATTCCAATCCAGGCTGCAAATGAGGAATTGATGGAGGTAGGGGTAGAGTCACTGCGGCATGACCCAAACATTTTGTATATGACCGAGATGCGGTATAACGAATGGGAATTTTATCTGTGGAGTGGGGAAAAAGGGTATGACGGCATCACCGGAACCTTCCACACCGTTGATTCGGAGGATATTCCTTATCAAGGCGCTTTTGCCGTGTCGACAAGGATTGGCGGGAGCCTTAAGGGGCATTTGATCTCTGCACTGAAATCATGCGAGCTGGTCTTTATTCTGGAAAGTGTTCCGAACGGGAAAAAGCGGTTAACGCGAATATCGGAAGTCTTTTATGACGAGGAAAAGAACTCTGTATTTGCGAATGATCTGATGCGCTGGGAACCTCAGAAGATGCGTTGGTCTTATAATGACAAGCTGACGAAGAACCTGATTCTGAAGATGACTAGGAAAAATGAGCAGGCAACACAGTTGCTTCAGAAAGAGCTGGGACAGCTTGCAGCAGCAAAACCAATGGATCAGCCTATCAAAGAAAGCTTGAAATCTAAGATCATTCTTAACGAGTGAGGAGGTGAAACCGTGGATTTATTATTGTATATTTTTCGTTTTGTCCTTCATTTGTTAATTGTATGGGGAATTTGGCTGCTCATTAAACCGCTAATCGAACGGCATTTACGACAGGTAGGTCAGAAGTTCGATTATCGGATCAAACATAAAATGAGTATTTTTGGAAAAAGGGTTAGCTCGGTGAAAAAAAGGTTGTGGCTCTACCGTCATCTAGATAATCTTTTATATTTTGTACACCGAAAATATGAGCCGGGCATTAGCGTTATGCGATTTTTCATGCGTACAGCAATAGTGTTTATCGCGGTTTTTCTATCAGGACTACTGACGCTAAGCGAGCTTCCTGGGCAATTGAGTTTTAACAATCCTTTTCTGGAGGGGATAACTTTTAACGAAGGGCGTTCGATTCAGGGGGCTTGGAGATTTCCACTTTTTATGGCTGTGATTTCTGCGACGATTCCTTATTTTCGTATGAGATACATCTACGCGCAGAGGAAGGTGCATGGAAGCTATGATTTACTCGATGTAGTCAAAATCTCCACCAAATTCACTCACTTGTCGGTAGATTCCATTCTCGATCGGACAACGGATTTTCTTACGGATAAGAATGTGCTGAAGGGTCCTTTGAAGCTGCTAGGGGCTGCATTTTCCAATTACAGTAGTGAGAAGGAGCTTGTTGAGGAAGCCGGGAGATTTTCGAATGCGATTGGCACTACCTTCGCCCTAGAATTTATATCGGATCTGCTCTATGCCGAGAAGGAGGGGACCCGTTATTTAAAAAGCTCATTGATGCTGTTAAATCGTTCCATGGAACAACAGAGGGAAACGATTTTGACTGTGAAAGCGGGGAGTAGAGATGCGATTAGCCTTGGCTTATACGGAAATCTTTTGGTGCTGATATCAACGGTTGGAACCTTTATGTACATGCTGAAGCCTGATATCTATTTCCAATTGCAGTTTGAGACTACAGTAGGACTTTCTTTTTTGATGGTGATCATCTCCGGTCTTTTTATTTCTTTTGTGATTAGCACTATTCTTGCCAGACCTAAACTGGACTACCACTAAGGTGATGAGCTATGGACAGATTGTTACTATTAATTACTGTAATCGGGATTGTATATGTCGCTTTACTTGTCTTTATAAGCAGCAGCAGTAAACAGGAAAGATATCTTGTCCGATTAGGACTGCGGTGGAATAAGTTTGGGGAACGGATGCAGGGAGATAGACTCCAGCAATTATTGAACGATTCAGGTTTATCGATTGCGGCCCGTAAAATTACGCTTTTCCGTTACTCGGCAGCGCTGATTTATTTAATAACTCAAGTCATCAGTGATTTTATTCGTTCAAATTCTTTTTCTATCTATGACCCTCTAATTGCTCTACTTATTCTCATAATTAGCAGTCCGATGCGCTATCTTCCGTTTGGCTGGGTGCTTGCATGGCTTCATCAAAAAACGGTTATTAAAAAAGACGGTGAGCTGATCTCTTTCATCCGTCTATATGAGAATAATCGGCTGCGCAAGCGCGGATATGCGCAATTTGGCACTTTTTGCGGGAGTACGGCTGGACATTTTCAATATATACGTCAGGACTTGTACGAGTTGTCTGAACGAGCAGTAGATGAGGGTGTGGAGGGGGCGATTGAATGGTTCTGTGCCAAGTTTCCGGATAATCATAGTTTTATTAATGACATCCGGTCCATTTTGCTGGCTACTGAGGGTATGGAGGACGACACAGAAGCGGCGAATTATTTGCGTGAGCAAGGTAAGATTATATCCAAAATCTCCAGTGATCAGTATTTGAAAAAGTGGTCTTTTATCGGTGATTTATCTACGATCATTAATGTGATCCCATCGATTGCTACTTTTTTGATGATTGTCGCGATGGCGATGCAGTACATTTTGCTGATCAAAGGGAATTTTAATGGTGTCGGCATGTTCCAGTGAAAAATTGTATATTCAATATTATTTTAAAAATATAAAATAAAAGGGAGATTTTAACAATGAAAAAGGATGCTATTTCTACAGGTTTGTTTATTGCTATTGGATTTTTATGTGTGGCCATCGTAATTGCTGTTTTGATTCCTGTAGTTCGGGAGGTCATTGATGCTACGGATGATAATAAACCGACGATTCCAGGTGTGACTTTTATTCAACCACTGGATTCCAGCCAAACTTCAACTGCTCGGGTTTAATTCGATTATGAAAAAAGACTCTATCTCCATAGCAATGTTTCTGGCTATTGGCTTTGTGATCGCAGGGATGTTTATCACAGTAGCTACGCATATCATTGGCAGCAGTCAAGACGATATCATCACACATACTAAGCAAGTAGAGCAATATTAGAAGGAGGCGTTTCTATTGAAGGAGACCGTCCTCCGGGCATTATTCATGTGGCTTGTCCTGTTTATTATCCTGCAGCCCATATTTACCTATATTGATTATTTGCTAGATTTACAGGTCAAAGCTAATACGTCCTACATCACACAAAAAGCTGCAACAGAGGGGATGGTCACAGCGTCTATGCGGAACGAAGTGATTTCAAATCTCAAGGCGATTGGGTTCTCAGAGAGTTCTATAGAAATTACGAGCAGTACGGATACCATTCAAGAACGCAAGCAACGAATTGATGTGTATGTAACAGCACCGCGGATAAATTTGTTTCCGTATAACTTTTCCACAGTTTCGCAGCCGACCCGATATTATGGCCATGGGTCAATTATGAGTGAATATCTCGATTGATTAAGGGATGAGCCTAATTTATGGATTACATTATTAAGCTGGCATTTGTCCTGCTGATCTTTATCTACTCCTGGTTCTTTCAGATCCAGAATCAGGAGTGGGACATGCTGCGCAGCATGCTAAAAGATGCAAACAATATCGCTGTTCACGATGCTGCGCAGGAATTAGATGAAACTGAACTCACACGAGGTCGTCTAATTATCGATCCCGCGCTTGCTTACGATACTTTTCAACATGCCTTGCAGGCGAATCTTGGGCTTGATAACGGCCTTTCTCCTCAAGTAGGCAGTCGTTTTAAGAATCATGTAAAGATCGTGAAGTTTGATATTATTGATGATTCCGATGGAGTGACTTTTCCGCTTTTATACGAGGATAGTGAATATGGCATTACCAAATACATAGAGGGTCCCTCGGTTATTGCCGTTATCGAGACGGAACATCCGTTGCTGATCTCCAGAGCCAAAACACAAGAGCCAATCAGAGTACCTGCAGTTCAGGAGTATAAGTTCAATAAGTAGGAAAAATCCAATTGAGACTAGGGAGAGATTCGGGGATGAAGAAGAGAGTTGTAAAGGCGACTTTGGCAGCGGCAATGTTATTTAGCGTGGTTTTAGGGCAGGGAGTGGCTGTAAAAGCGGAAACGATTACACCAGTAGTTACGGCTAAGCCAACAGGAACAATGGAACCAGCAACCACGGCGAAACCAGCAGCTACGCTAGCGCCTATTATGAGGGATAATCTGTTTAAATTTGGGCTGAAAAAAGAAGTAGATCTTCCGGTAACAATCAGCGCTGGAGGATTAACGTACACGTTAGAAAAGCTGATGTTTTACGACGTAAAGTCTAAAGAAGCACAATCTCTAATGAAGCTGTATGATTTCTCTGATAATATTTATAAATCACCTACGAAATATATGGTATGGACTAAACTTACCATTGAAAATAAGGGTAGTAAAGTCATTCAAGTAAGTGCGGTAGATTTGAATGAGAAATGGCATCTTAAAGTGGATAGTGTTAATCTTCTTGCACCAACACCAGGAAAAACAATGTTAGAGTTGAACAATAAGGAAGCATTGTGGAATTGGGTATTGAAACCGGGTGAAAAATTGTCTAGTTATCAAATGTATGGATACTTTAAAGACCCTTCGGTTATTTCTATATATGCTAGTTTTGGTGGGGGTTTTGAAGAAAAATATATTGTTAAACGTCCAGGAGAATAATATTTATGAAAAAAATCTGGATAGTTCTGATTACAGTTATATTAATTTTTGTATATATCCCACAGAATATTAAGGCAGCTAATTCGCAAAACAAAACAGTGTCAATACCTTCGGAAATTCTTAGTGGGTCTGCAAATGCCCAAAAATCTTACTACTTAGATCTTCCAAGTGGAGTATCCAGTTCGGCAATTGATGTCTCTTCTCTTAAATATAATGGGACCAATCAAAAGGTTGCTCTGACAATGGAGAATGGAAAAATAAAGGTTACTTTAAAGGGCGTAGAAGCAAAGCAACGAATAGATAATGTGCTCGGTTATCACGGCTCATTTGAAACCCTTTTTGTAACAATTCCCGGTAATTCTATTTGGCGATATTCAGACGGAGTAAGATGGCAGATAAATGAATGGGACCCATACGCTAATGCTCAAAAACATAGCGATAGGAATGGACAAGGTAATGGTACACCTAGAAATGATCCACCTGATATGACAGTGGTGACTCAATCTGAAGTATCACGTTCGGGAATTAAATGGTACGACAAAAACGTAAATTCGGTAATTAATTCATCTCAGATCATAGAGTCAACTGTCCAATTAGTTGTACCTAAGGAATCGCTTCCAACAACATATGTTAATCATAATGTTGTAAATGGGAATCAATTTATTATTTATTATAAAACTAACGCAGCTTTAAAAAATTATAATCCTGAACAATTAAGTTCAAATTTTGATCCAAGTGGTCATGCGTTAGGTAGACGTTATAAAACAAATTTAAGCTACTACTTTAGTGGTTCGGCTAATGTAACTACGTACAAATATAGTGGAAATGTCTCCTTTGATTACACTCTACCTACAGAACCTACACTTACTGGAACGGTAACTCTAAATAAACCTAATCCCAATCCTACGAAATTGGGAGATAAAGATGAACCTGTTCAAATTTCACTAATGGGGCAGCTGCAAGGATACAATGATGCTGCAAACATTGATGAGTGGGTGTTCTATGCTAAAGAGAAAGACAGGAACAACACACTCAAAACGAAAAAGGAGTCTGCAAAGACATTTAACGTAAGCACTTTGTTTGACTTTGAGATCAAAAAGTCGAGTGTAACGGGCGAACATTTTACTCGGGAATATGCTTTAACCGTGCTCGTCCGCTTTAAAAAGCCAATCGTCACAAAGAATGGAACCATCACCTCTCTGGAACAGCCCCTACAGATTTCAGCAGGTGTTTATAAAAACCAACCCCTGGTTACTTTTCCTCCACCTCCGACCAAGCCAACAGAACCGGAAGGAAAGCCACCTATTGCGAGAATATCAACAGCTAGATACATAAAAGCAGGGTCTGATATGCTCGTTAGCGGAAATGCTTCCTATGATCCGGATGGATATATCACTGATTATGCTTGGAGTACATCTGGAGCGCAGGGAGAAATCGGAAATGTCCCAAGGGGGTATGTATGGTATACCATAGAGCAAGTTGGAGAGACATTTCCTATAGCTCTCACAGTCGTTGACAATGATGGACAAATAGGTAGTACAAGTACAGAAGTTACCGTCATTGAGCCGAAACCGGCAGCAATTATAGATATAGAAGGAACACTTAAACAGAATCGTAAAACGACATTGACCAATAGAAGCCAGAGTCCAACACGCTTTCCGTTAATACCATCGAAAACACGAGTTACTATTACTGCGGTTTCTGGTGGGACGAATGCAGATATTAAGTACAGTGGCACATTGTCTGATTTTGAAAGCAAAGACGTCTTATTTAAGAAACCTGGAAAATATAAGGCTACGATCTATGTGGAAAACACGCTTGGATATTCTTCAAGTAATGAGATCACTTTTGATATTATTCCAGATGAAGCGCCGTACAACTATTTTACTCTGCCTGGAGTGGTATATCGAAGTCCTGACTACGCTAATAAAGCGGTGGTTTCATTGGATGATATTTCCTATTCGCCAGATAAAGATGTAGTGGGTCGGAGACTCTGGGAGTATCGCTATGATTCGAATAATGACGGGAGTTTTAGCGGAGAAGCATGGGTGATCTTCAGTAATGAGAACAAAGATCGCTTAAATTTAGAACTGAGCGAGGTAGGGAAATATGAAGTCCGACTTACAGTGTTTGAAGAGTTTGGTCAACCAACCATTGATGAGTTTGTGACAGAAGCTGATCGGAAATCTACAAATTCAGATGGACAAAAGTTAAGCTCACGGATTGTAGAAGTGAAAAATCGAGCGCCAGAAGTTGATTGGTCCTGGTAGGAGAGGTGCTTAAATGAAAAAAACAAAAGAAATACTTTCACTAGTAATTATAATCACTATCCTATTCGGAGTGTTCCCTAGGCAGGGAGTGTATCTTCAGACAGCAGAGGCTGCGACTGGTGATCCTAATTTCATTACTTATAAAGATATAAATATACCCGCTGATACTTCGTTTTATGATGCTGGTTGGAATTATGGTACTATGCGTGGGACTATAAATAACCAAAAGCTAACGAATATTAAATTTAATCGTACCACTAAGCAACTTACATTTGACCTTAGTTCGGATGCAACATTGACTGTAGGAGTGAACTTGGTTCCCTCACAAAGTGCTCTAGATAGACGTGTCGTTCGCGCGGAGTTATGTGTAGCGGCAATACCAGAGGGGGCACCATTAGATTTACCAGTCTACCAATATAATTGTCCGAGCTACTGGTCAAATCCAAATACCAATTGGACCCCATTGTATAGGAGCTTTTTTGCTGGACCGTTTAACCCGAATACATTTGATCATACATTTAATCTAGCGACAGATGCTTATTCAAATGTTTTAGGGAATTTAAGTTATGGTGAACTTCCAATAGGATTAGTACTTAACTACGCTGTTGGTGCTGGTCAACAGGATTCATTTGGTGGATTTAATCCAGATAAAGGATTTGGAGGGCCGTACATTGGTCATAGTTTTCAAAGAGTATTTCCTTTGATACCTAATAGTCCACCTACCATTTCGTTAAATACACCTAATAATCAAGTCCTGCAAAACGAGCCTGGACGCAACACACTTAACATCGAGGGATATGTCCATGATCCAGATAATGATGATCTTATCGTAAGTGCTGAGATACCCAATGTATTTTATAGGAAAACGATAGTCTCTCAAACGAAAGGGTATCAGTATTTCTCTATTCCCGTAGATGCCGTAGCTGATTCGATCCCGCCAGGCGATTATACGATGACTGTAAAAGTAGCGGATCCTTCAAATATGTCGGAATCCGTGAATATGACCTTTAAAGTTACAAACCGACTGAAGCGAAACGCTTTTGTTCTCGTTAATAGTCCTATAGAGAATAGTGGCACCACCTATGAAGATTATGAGTGGGATGCTAAGTACGCTGATCGAGTGAGATATGATCATGATCCGAATTACTTTGATAACTCAATGGGGATTATAGGGGATTCGGGACTATGGAGGACGAGCCTTTACACTTCATTTCCGTATACCGGACAATATGTAGTGAGTTATCAAGCTAAGGATATACCGAAACAGGATGCTCGCTTTGCTGAATATCAGATGTGGAGTAAAGATGCCGCATCTACGATGAGTTTTAAAGTTCACCGTAAGCCAATAGCGCTTTTTTCAGCAAGGCTTATCAATGGAAATGTTCAATTAACAGATTCATCCTACGATTTAGATCATATTACAAGTGCTGATAAAGGGATTGTGCAGTGGCAATGGCAATATAAAAAGAGTCTTGATGAGATGTGGATTGACGGGCAATCGCCTGGGGGAGTTTTTGAAAAGGACAGTTACGACATCCGTTTAAGAGTCCGTGATGTGGATGGAGATAATGGGATCGGTGTTTGGAGTGATTGGTGTCAACGTACTGTGGGCAATGCTGCTGTTAATCTACCCCCCGTTGCGTTATTTACCGTTGATCCGAATATCGTTTCCTATCGTAAATCTACGACCATTATAGACAAATCTTTTGATCCAGATAATGATCCTTTAGATGTATACTACTGGACTGTAATCAAAGACGGATGGAATAAAGTATGGGAACATTGGGGTGGAGCTACAACACCGCCGAACATCGTATCATTCGGTGAAGGCAACTATCAACTCAATCTACAAGTACATGATAATCGTGGCTTGTGGTCAGATGGGTACAGTCAAAATGTACAGGTAGTCAATCATCCACCGGCTGCAGCATTTACAATGCCTAACGAAATATACCGCGATACGATTATCACAATGGATAACTTAACACCAGATCCGGATGAAGATGGAGATGTTTTATCTTATGCCTGGAATGCAAAATTTAATGACTCTCCCTACTACTGGGCAGGAAACAACCGTTATCAATCAATGACCATTCGTGATCTTATTAATCGTAACGGTATATCACATAAAAAAGCCATTTCTGATGGTTGGGAAATGCAGCTCACAGCCTCTGATGGAAGGTTGAGCTCTTATGCGACCCGTACATTTATGGTTAAGAATCATGTTCCTGTTGCTAAGATTAACGGACCTTCATTCGTAAATCAGTATGATACGAAACAATTTACGTCAGAGGATATCGATGAGGATACATCAGATCAAGGTTCTTTAGAATACTACTGGAAAGTAACGAACAGTACGGGTGAAATGAAATCATATCTTACTCGCGACATTACACTTACTTTCTCAGATCCAGGGGTATATACGTTAGAACATTGGGCAATCGATCAAATAGGAGATAAGTCGAATATCGCTGGATTGCAAGTCCAAGTGAAAGAGAATTTGGCGCCTACTATGACTTTAACTAGCCCTTCAGGTACAGCAACAAACCCATCTGTGATTGATGCGGATCAAGGCGATCCATTAATTAAATGGACTTACGCAGATCCGGAAAATGATTCACAAGAGAAATACAGGTTAGAGTTCTTTACGAAGGATGGTCTATTAGTCTCCACGATAGAAAATCCGGATCCTACAGGATTGCTCAGACAATATCAAATCCCAAATAATACATTTGAACGGTTTGAATACTTTACAGTGCAAGGTCGGTCATACTCCAAATTTTCATGGTCAGATGTATCAAATGAAAAAACATTCATCATCGATAACGCACCTAAGCCGGGATTCACTCTGATCACAGATACTGGTAAAGATGCGGCTAAGGTACCGATCTACAGGACGGACGTTCTGAACATTAAGAGTACCGCCTCTGATCCGGACGAACCAAAAGGAGATATAATCAGCCACAAGTATTTCTTAAAACCATCAAGTGGAACAGAAGCCCTAGCGAGCACTCAAAAGGACTTCACGAAGCAGTTTAGTAGTAATGGTGTCTTTACCTTTAGACAAATCGTTACAGATTCATTGGGTCTGCAACGTGAGCTTTCGCAGAACATTACAGTAGTCAACCGGATACCGACGACTACAATAACGTACCCAACCAGTGTTGATCCATCTAACCCGACAATCGCAAGCACACTTACCCCGATCATTAAATGGGATTATCAAGATGAAGACGGAGATCTTCAGCAACGTTATAAGGTGCGAATTATTAACTTGGCCACAGGTGTAATCAAGGTACAATCTGGTGAGCAAGTATCAAGCGCTAAGCAATGGCAGATTCCAGTTGGTTCACTGATCGAAAACGAGAAGTATGCAGTCGAGGTTGAAGTTTTTGACGGGTTCAGCTGGGGCAATGTTTCTGCACGTAAATATTTCATGGTTAATCTATTAAGTATAAAAGGTGGAGTGAAGCACACTGAAGAGTGGAACAACAACCGTAAAGGTTATAATCTGAAAAAGAGCGGCAATGAGGAGAGTCCAAGAGGATACAATGTATTTTGGGCAGGTGAACGTTTTGTTCTGCAAGGTACAGCAACAGGTCTCCCAGATACTGTGCAAGTGACTATGAACGGAGGGTTTACTACGCAGCTCAGCCCAACTAACGACGATAAAACCTTCTGGACAGGTGAAATGTACGATAGCTCTTTTGAAAAGCTACCCGATGGCCCTGTTACTTTTACCTTTACGGCTCAGAATGCGTACAACACCAAAACGGATACCGTTACAGTTGTTATATCATCAGATTGGGCGGAGTATTTCCAAAGTCATCGAATAAAGTAGAGTAGGGCCTATATCACCTATCCCATTTCTTTTTTGCGTGACTTCACAGGATCATGTTAATGTTGAAGCATTGTATCAAACATTGATAGGGGTAGGAGATATGATTCGAGAGTTAACACCAGCCGAAATGAAATCAATCTTGAGTTTGATAAATAGGGAACAACATTTTTTATACTATTCATACCTTACAGCTCGTAAGCATAATTCGGTACACTATGGACATTTTACTGAACAGGGGGAGCTGCTCGTTGTATTTGCCTTTTTAAGGGGGCTCCCATTCTATGCTTTTTCCGTATTCCCTGTGGAGAAGTCTTTTTGTCTCCGGTCCGTGCTTTCATTTATGAAAGAACAACTGAATTTACCTGACAATGCTGTCGGTAGCGCAATCGTTAATGAAGAAGTTATGGATGTACTTGATTCACAGCTTGAGCTTGTTAAGTCTCCCAAAAAGCTGCTTCTAATGAAGCATATCCATCAAGAAGCGTTGCCACCGGTGGATAAAAGCGTTTTACCTTTGGGTCATTCTTATTTTGAGCTTATTGAGTCGAAAATGGCCGATTTAGAAACAATGGCTTTTTCAAAAGAAGAATTGCAGTATCCGTTCTATGGTGTGATGGAACAACATGAGCTGATTGCGGTAGGTGGATACCATATTTATAGCGAGGATTACGTTGAATTGGGGAACATCGGCACGGATGTAAGATGGAGAAGGCAAGGCTACGGAAAAAAGATCTGCGCAGAGCTCACCCGAGCGGGGAGAAGGGTTACCTCCAACGTGTATTTGAATGTCCTTGAAGAGAATACAGGTGCAATTTCTCTATATCAATCGATCGGTTATGAACTCATGTGCAGTCAGTACATGGTTGAATTCGTTATTTGATGGTTAAAAAGGACTAAGCGGAATTACATTCCGCTTAGTCCTTTTTAACAAGCATTGAGCCTTTTATACGACCCCTTCAGTCCGGTCTTCATTTATTCGCATCATTCGTGCGGCAACCGAAGTATTATGTAATGGTAAAGAAGATGCACGGGCAGAGGCTCTCTGAGCTCTACGTAAATAATACGATAGCTTGCCAGTAAAAATCTTATGTGCACAGAGTGAAAGAGCGAAATCTTCCGGTGTAACGAAGCAGGAAGGCTTATTCACAGGCTGAACTGCAGTTTCTTCAAATAAAGAGGCAACGAAATGGGAACAAAAATAAGCATTTTCTCTATCGATTTTAATATTTAGAAGCACACCTATTAATCCTAAAAGATGGTATTTATAACGCTCCTGATTTTGCATCATCCCTTGGACGTGATTGTACATCGTATCGTATTCCTCAGCGCTAACACGCAACTGATAGATGGAACAATTAGCACTGTTATAAAAAGGGTCGATAAAGTTCTCCTGGATTAGTCCTGCCACAAATGGATTGTGCATTTTTTTTCTTCCGAAGCTGTATACCTCCCGCAGTTCACAGTCAAAGGCGATCGAAGCATGATTCAGATCGGCTTTTGTAAACCACTTTATAAAACCACTAAAGGCCGTACCTGTACCGGTAAGCACAATAAAGATGTCCTTATTCGAACTCATGTTCAAAATTCCTTTCCACTAGGAAATGTTGGGTAATGCATGAAAATTATGCTTAACTAACTCCATCTTACTGTATATTTGAGCATTGTAAAACAATCTTTAGTCGTAATTAAAAACTAGACCATAGACTAGTGCAATTCTGGCTTGTCTCATAGTTCATGTGTGTATATAAATACGTCGATATTGCAAAAGATAAGCTGTTCAAATAAAGAGTTTTTAAAAACAATTGGAATTGCTTCCACACTAATGATACAATAAGAGTCAAAATGACATTCTTGAGATTTCAGAGGAGGAACTATTAAATGAGTGAACAAGAACAAGCGATTCAAAAGGAAGAAAACTCAACTGTAGATAACCTGTCCATTACAACGATTCGTACTTTGGCGATTGACGCCATTGAAAAAGCAAACTCCGGCCATCCAGGTATGCCAATGGGTTCTGCACCAATGGGCTACCAATTGTTTGCAAAAACAATGAAACACAACCCTGATCATCCGACATGGGTAAACCGTGACCGTTTTGTATTGTCCGCAGGACATGGTTCTATGCTTCTATACAGCTTGTTGCACCTTAGTGGTTATGATCTTCCTATGGAAGAATTGAAAAATTTCCGTCAATGGGGCAGCTTGACTCCAGGTCACCCGGAAGTGGGGCATACCGCTGGTGTTGATGCTACAACAGGTCCACTTGGACAAGGTATTGGTATGGCTGTTGGTATGGCTATGGCTGAAGCGCAACTCAGTGCTACTTACAACAAAGATGAACATAAAGTGATTGACCACTATACTTACGCTATTTGTGGTGATGGTGACCTGATGGAAGGGATCTCTTCCGAGTCCGCTTCACTCGCTGGTCATTTGAAATTGGGCAAATTGGTTGTATTGTATGATTCAAATGATATTTCCCTTGATGGTAAATTGAACCTTTCGTTCTCTGAGAACGTGGCTCAACGTTTTGATGCTTATGGCTGGCAAGTACTTCGCGTTGAAGACGGAAATGATCTTCCTGCTATCGCCAAAGCGATTGCTGAAGCTCAAGCTGAGACTAGCAAACCGACATTGATCGAAGTGAAAACTGTTATTGGTTATGGTAGCCCTAACAAACAAGGTAAAGGCGGCCATGGCGGTACTCACGGTTCCCCACTTGGAGCAGAAGAAGCTAAGCTTACCAAAGATTTCTACAAATGGGTATACGAAGAAGATTTCTATGTACCTGACGAAGTTCGTGCTCATTTTGCAGAAGTGAAGAAAAACGGAATCGCAGCTAACAAAGCTTGGGATGACAAATTTGCGGCTTACAAAAAAGCATATCCAGAGCTTGCTGCACAATTTGAAACAGTAATCAACGGCGATCTTCCAGAAGGCTGGGATGCTAACCTTCCAACTTACACTACTGAAGATAAAGCAGTATCTACTCGTGTAGCTTCCGGTAGTGCACTTAACGGTCTGACTGCTGGTGTTCCTCAGCTTGTGGGCGGTTCTGCTGACTTGGAAAGCTCCACTATGACACATTTGAATGGTTTGACATCGTTCACACCAGAATCTTATGATGGCCGCAACATCTACTTCGGCGTACGTGAGTTTGGTATGGCTGCTGCCATGAACGGCATTGCACTGCACACGGGTCTTAAAGTATTCGGAGGAACATTCTTCGTGTTCACAGACTACCTGCGTCCAGCCATTCGTTTGGCTTCGATCATGAAATTGCCAGTAACCTATGTACTGACACATGACAGTATTGCAGTTGGTGAAGATGGTCCTACGCATGAACCAATCGAACAATTGGCTTCCCTGCGTATCATCCCAGGTCTGACTGTTATTCGTCCGGCTGATGCTAACGAAACTTCAGCAGCATGGGCTTACGCTATGGAAAACAAAGACAATCCGGTCGCTTTGGTTCTGACTCGTCAAAACTTGCCAATTCTTGCTGGAACAGTTGATGGCGTTCGTGAAAACATCAAACGTGGTGGTTATGTTGTCTCTGATTCCAAGAATGGCACTCCACAAGCACAACTGATCGCTACTGGTTCTGAAGTACAGCTGGCTGTTAAAGCACAAGCTGCTTTGGCTGAAGAAGGTATCGATGTTCGTGTAATCAGCTTGCCAAGCTGGGATCTGTTCGAAAAACAAGATAAAGAATACCGTGATTCCGTTATTCTTCCAGGAGTTAAGGCTCGTCTTGCAATCGAAATGGCACAAACCTTTGGCTGGGAACGTTACACTGGTGACCAAGGCGATATCCTCGGCATCACTACTTTCGGAGCTTCCGCACCTGGAGACAGAGTAATGAAAGAATACGGCTTTACTGTTGAGAATGTAGTTAGCCGTGTGAAAGCACTTCTGTAATTAACTGAATAATCATTAGGGGGAGAACAAGTAATGAGTCAGTTTAACAACGCAACGATTGAAAAAGCAGCCAATGTATATTATGGCGGACAAGTAACCAGCCGTACGGTAATCTTGCAGGATGGAACTAAGGTGACGCTTGGTATCATGTTGCCTGGTGTATATGAATTTGGTACGGATGGTCCTGAAATTATGGAGATTCTGTCCGGCGATCTTAAAGTGCTGCTTCCCGGCACTGAGGGTTGGCAGGAGATTAAGGGAGCGGCAACGTTCAATGTCCCTGGCAACTCAAAATTTGCGTTGGAAGTATTTGAAGTAACTGATTATTGCTGTTCTTACCCGGTTCTATAAGTGTTTTGAAAATCATAAAGACAGCAACGCAGCGATTCTCCTGTTAATGGAGAACCGCTGCTTTTTGATTTTTTGTGGCGATGCAGAGTCAGCTGTGACCGATAGCAATGGCTGTGGCTTGTTGCTGCAAAAGTTACTCTAGCATATTTCCATTAACAAATAAAATTCCCATATAGAAAGACCGCCTTACACATTTGAATAGTCATGTGTGAAGCGGTCGTAAATGTTTCTAACTAGAGTAGGTTTTAGTTTTTGAATTTATTTATCGGATACAGTAGAACCCATTTTTTGTCCGATCCACTCTTCATAGCATTTCACTACAGCGGAGAGGTCTTCGTCGCCATAGCCTTGGGTAAACCCGGCTTGGAACATACTTTTGGCTAGTCCCAGCATTGGAGAAGGGACGCCTGTGAAATCGCTGTGGGCGGAGGCTAACTTCAAATCCTTTAACATTAATGCAAGGGAGAACTGATTGCTGAAATCATTTTCTATGATTTTACGGCCTTTAAGCTCTGCTTGTTTGCTACCCGCAGAACCAAGCTGCACTAGTTCGAGGAACTTGTCAGCTGGAACACCTGATTTTACAGCGATAGCGAACCCTTCAGCCAGGGCAACATTATGAATGCCGACCATAGCATTATGAGCCAGTTTGGCTACAGCACCACTGCCGTTCTCACCCATATGTATCAGCTTTTTGCCCAAAGTATCGAAGATATCGCGATGCTGTTCTATAACTTCAGCACTGCCGCCAACCATGAACACCAAGGTTCCGTCAATAGCTGCCGGTTTGCTACCAGTTACTGGTGCGTCAAGGAAATGTCCGCCCCGGGCTTCTACAGCAGTGGCAATTTCGTGAACTAGTCCTGGAGAAATTGTGCTGGAATCAATAATTAAGCCGCCTGGCTTAAGCGCATCTAGAATACCATCCTGACCATAAAACACTTCACGAACCGAATCATCATTACTGATCATGGTAATAATAACATCCTTACCTTCAGCGGCAGCACGTGGCGTTAGAGCGGTCAGGGCACCTTCTGCTTCAAGAGGTTTACATTTAGCTGCCGTACGGTTGTACACTGTCACCTGAAAGCCGCCACGAAGCAAGTTGGAAGCCATTGGCGCTCCCATTGTTCCAAGTCCGATAAAACCGATTTGTTTCATTTATATAGCCACCTTCCGTTTTCTTCATTCTATCACGGCACTTAGGCCAGCACCACAGCTCAGCCTTGCCTAATGATGCGGGAAACGCTTCCATGAAACTTTCGAAAACTTGGTTCTAAAGCCCGGGATGTGCCCTAAGACCTTGCCAGTCAAGGCAAATTAAAGTATCCTAATTATAAAGTTGTAACAAGCGGTTTCAAATTTAAAGAGATAAACAGGAGGTTTCCATTACCGATGTCTAAGAAGATTAATTTTGACTACACCAAAGCCCTTTCTTTCTTTAACCAACAAGAAATTGACAACCTTGCCGCTCCAGTTAAGTTAGCGCACGAACAGTTGCATAATAAGACTGGTGTAGGTTCCGACTATCTTGGATGGATTGATCTTCCATCAGCTTATGATAAGGAAGAATTCGCACGCATTCAGCAAGCCGCAAAGAAGATCCAGAGCGATTCCGAAGTACTGATTGTAATTGGTATTGGTGGTTCTTATCTGGGAGCACGTGCAGCGATTGAAGCGCTCTCGCATTCTTTTTACAATAACCTTTCTAAAGATAAGCGCAAAACTCCAGAAGTTTATTTCGCTGGTAATAACATCAGTTCTACATACATCACGCATTTGCTTGATTTAGTAGAAGGCAAAGACTTCTCCGTGAACGTAATCTCCAAATCAGGAACTACGACTGAGCCAGCCATTGCTTTCCGCATTTTCCGCGCAGCTCTGGAGAAGAAATATGGTAAAGAAGAAGCTCGCAAACGTATTTACGCTACTACAGACAAGGAAAAAGGTGCCCTTAAGAAATTGGCTACTGAAGAAGGTTATGAATCCTTCATCATTCCAGACGATGTAGGCGGACGTTACTCCGTATTGACACCTGTAGGCTTGCTTCCAATCGCTGTAGCAGGTATTAACATTGAAGAGATGATGCAAGGTGCTGCTGCCGCTGCGGATGAGTTCAATAATCCAGATGTAGCTACTAACCAAGCTTATCAATATGCTGCAGTTCGTAATGCGCTGTATCGCAAAGGTAAGACAACTGAAATCCTCGTTAACTATGAGCCTTCCTTACACTTTGTATCGGAGTGGTGGAAACAATTGTTTGGCGAGAGTGAAGGTAAGGATTTCAAGGGAATTTATCCTTCTTCCGTTGATTTCTCTACGGATCTACACTCCATGGGTCAATTTATCCAAGAAGGTAACCGTAATATTTTTGAAACGGTAATCCAAGTAGATCAAGTGGCTCATCATGTGACCATTGAGAACGATCCGGATGATCTGGATGGCTTGAACTTCTTAACAGGAAAGACTATGGATTTCGTAAATAAGAAGGCTTTCCAAGGTACGATGCTTGCGCATACAGATGGTCAAGTACCTAACCTTATCGTTACTATTCCTGATCAAACACCATACACATTTGGTTATTTGGTTTACTTCTTTGAAAAAGCTTGCGGCATCAGCGGTTACCTTCTCGGTGTTAACCCATTCGACCAACCAGGCGTTGAAGCATACAAGAAGAATATGTTTGCGCTACTTGGCAAACCGGGTTACGAAAAAGAAAAGGCAGAGCTGGAAGCAAGACTTACTGAATAGTATTGCAGCAGTATTTTAGAGACCATTCATACTAGTGTAAGTCACCAGGAGCAGTCCATAGGTAATCCAATACCGGGGGCTGCTCCTGACATTATATGAAGACATCATATGTATATAAGGACTGGAATAATTATGTTAGAACAATATCGAACGGTGCGCTCTTCCGGTTCCAAGGAAGTCGTAATCCGCAAATCTCGCTTCATTGGTCATGTTATGCCGGTTGAGAATGAAGAAGAAGCATTGTTGTTTATCGAAGACATCAAGAAGAAACATCGGGACGCAACGCATAACTGTTCTGCTTATGTGATTGGGGAGAGAGACGAAATCCAGAGGCAATCGGACGACGGGGAGCCGAGTGGAACAGCCGGCAAACCGATTTTGGAAGTAATTCGCAACCAGGGAGTTAAAAATGTCGCAATTGTTGTTACCCGTTATTTCGGAGGCATTATGCTGGGTGCCGGAGGGCTGATTAGAGCTTATACGGATGGGGCAGTGCTTGCGCTTGAAGCAGGAGAAGTAATCACCCGTGTGCTAAGACGAGAGGTATTCGTAGAAATTGATTACACTTGGCTAGGCAAGGTGGAGAACGAACTTCGGGGAAGGGGTATTCAGACCGGCGAGACTTTATTTACCGATAAAGTAACGTTGTTATGTTTACCGCGAAATGATGAGGGAGACGCATTTATGGCATGGATAACAGATCTAACCCAAGGGCAAGCCTTGGTAACAGAAGGGCGGCGGATTTACTACAGCGAAGGGGATTAGGTATATGGCAAGGAGAGCAGTGGAGCAGGAGTTGTCGAGGGAAAGAATACTAGAGGCCGCTAGGCATCTGTTTATTACCAAAGGGTATCGAGCGATTTCAATGCGAAGCATCGGTCAGCATTTGGGATACAGCCACGGCTCTCTCTATTATCATTTCAAAGAGAAGGCAGAGTTGTTCTACGCCATTGTTGTCGAAGATTTTAATCATGTGGCTGCTTTACTGAGCCAAGTAATGAATAAGCCACCTGAAGAAGGTATGACTCGAGTAGAGCAGCTGATTATGGAGTTTATAAGGTTTGGATTAGATCATCCTTATCAGTATGAAATTATGTTCATGATTCGTGATGAAGAGCTGCTGGCTTATTGTAGAGCAGAGCAGGGACGATGTTTTGATTTATTCTCAAGTATTGTACGCCGTCATATGAAGGAAGAGGGATATGTATCCGAGGATTGGCAGAACGTTCCGCTAACCTTGTTCTTATCCGCTCACGGATTTATATCTTATTATATCCAAGATAAAGTATTGTTTGAGGATGTAAAAGAGGCAGCATCAGCTCATATCAAGGTTTTATGTCGCAGCCTTTAACATGCTGTTTTTTTTATAAGTTTACACTTTAAAGCTGTGCATTGGTATAACACTACTTCTCTGCTTGGTCAAAGTAATATTTGATTCTAGTTATATTTTAATGGCCGCTCCGTAGCAATAACGGAAGCGGCCATTCATTGTTATCCTTCAATAATCTTTAAGAAACATTGTCTACGTCTTGGTCCATCAAACTCACAAAAATAAATACCCTGCCAACGACCAAGTAATAGTTCGCCATCATGGATGATTATGCTCTGGGAAGGTCCGGATGTAATAGACTTAAGGTGGGAGGCAGTATTGCCTTCAGCATGTCGATAATTCGGATGCTCCCAAGGGTAGACTTCATCCAAACGCATCAGAACATCATGCCTCACATCAGGATCTGCATTCTCATTGATTGCAATTCCTGCGGTGGTATGTGGACAATAAACTACGATCACCCCGGTACGCACCCCGTTTTTTTTCACAAAAGAAATGACTTCACGCGTAATATCCCGTAATTCATCCCGTTTCGTTGTAGTGATCTCCAGTGTATGCAGCATAATCATTCCCCTTCCTGTGATGTGCCACTTTTTCCTAATCTGTGTTATATATATTTTACCCCAAATTCACTTGAAAGTAATTGACGACAACGAGAAGGATTTGGTAAAGTAGTAATATTATAAAACCAAGTATATAAATAGGAATAATTAATGGAGACGTTGGTTAGTATACCGACCGGTTATCCGGAGGTGGGAGGGCAAAATCATTGAATTCGCTGCTTAGACACAAAGGTTGGACTTGGGGTTTTCGAACTACAATTTTGCTCTATTTTGTTGTATTGATCGTGCTGCCTATACTTGGGGTCTATTACAACTCTTTTTCACTGGGTTTCGGTAATTTTGTGGAAAGCATAAGCGACCCGATTGCCTGGAAGTCGGTGCTGTTAACCTTAAAGCTGGCGATCATCGCTACTTTAATTAATGTCTTTTTAGGAACAATGATTGCCTGGGTTCTTATTCGTTATCAATTCATTGGTAAAGCATTGCTTAATAGTCTTGTGGATTTACCATTTGCACTGCCGACGGCAGTTGGTGGTTTGATGATTTTACTCTTGCTTGGACCTGGTAGTCTTATCGGCAAGGCTGCAGAAGCGCTTGGTTTTGAAATAGTTTTTCATCAACCGGCTATCGTAATTGCTATGGTCTTCGTAACCTTTCCTTTCGTGATTCGAGCGGTTCAGCCCTTGCTGGAGGAACTTGATCCATCCGAGGAGGAAGCGGCATATACAATGGGTGCCAAGGGAACTAGAGTCTTCTGGCATGTTATTCTCCCCTCTATGGCTCCTGGGATGATCAGCGGTGGAATGCTCGCCTTCTCGCGGGCACTTGCTGAATTCGGCGCTGTAGTCCTCGTAGCAGGCAATATTCCAGGTCGTACACTCGTATCTTCTGTTTTTATTTTTGGTGAAGTTGAAAGTGATAATCCAGTTTCCGCAGCAGCGGTTTCTGTCATTCTCTTGACCTTATCTTTTCTCATTCTTTGGCTCATTAATATGCTGCAGATGCGGGGGAGACGCTCATGAGAAAATTGTGGATCGGTCTCACTTACTTGGTGTTTTTTCTGCTAATCGCTGCGCCACTAGGGAAAATGGCTATAGGTGCTTTTAGTGAAGGATTTGGTGGTTTCTGGAATGCCCTGACTAGGCCTGAAGCGCTGCATGCGCTTATGATGACTGGGCTTGTTGTGATCGTAGTTACGTTATTAAATACGTTGTTTGGAATTATGATGGCGCTGTATCTTGTCCGGGCGAACTGGATAAATAGACGTCTAAAGGGCTTGCTTAACAGTGTTGTTGATTTGCCTTATGCTGTGTCCCCTGTTATTGGCGGGCTGATGATTGTTCTGTTGCTGGGTCCGGATAGCACCTTGGGTGCGATTTTTGAAGGGATTGGGCTGAAGATCGTCTATGCCATTCCTGGAATGATCATCGCCACCTTGTTCGTAACCTTTCCTTTAATGGTGCGTGAGGTAATGCCGGTGCTTCAGGAGATTGGTTCACAGCAGGAAGAAGCTGCTTCTACACTGGGCGCTCGTAGCTGGACAATATTTTGGAAGGTGACATGGCCTTCGATTCGTTGGGCGGTTGTGTACGGGGTCATCCTTACGGTGGCTCGTTCACTAGGTGAGTTCGGGGCGGTGCTCGTGGTCTCGGGTAACATTATGAACAAAACCCAGACGGCGACGACGCTAGTCTATCAGGATGTTGAGAATTTTAATGTAACGGCTGCTGGAGGAATAGCGCTAGTTCTGGCTGCATTTTCCGCAGGTCTACTGTTATTGATGGAATGGACCAAGAGAAGAAAGGAAGTGCAGTAATATGCATGTTGAAGTGCGGGGATTAAATAAGCATTTTGGAGATTTTCATGCGGTCAAGGATGTCAATTTCACCATTACAAAAGGTCATCTGATCGGACTGCTTGGCCCGAGTGGTGGCGGTAAAACCTCGATTCTTCGTATGCTCGCAGGGCTGGAGACACCGGATAATGGCGAGATTATTTTTCATGGTCAGACGGTTAATAATCTTCCTCCTCAAGAGCGCGGGATCGGCTTTGTCTTTCAGAACTACGCATTATTTAAGCATATGACTGTTTTTGATAATATTGCTTTTGGATTAAAAGTTAAAAAGGCCAGCAAAACTGCCATTCGTGACCGTGTTATGGAACTGGTGGAGCTTACGGGGTTAAAAGGCTTCGAGAAGCGTTATCCGCATCAGCTATCTGGTGGACAACGTCAACGTGTGGCCTTTGCCCGTGCACTTGCGCCTGAACCACAGCTACTGCTCTTAGATGAGCCGTTTGCAGCTATTGATGCGAAGATCCGGCAGGAGCTGCGCGCTTGGCTGCGTGAGCTGATTGAGCGTGTTGGCATCACTTCCATCTTCGTAACGCATGACCAAGACGAAGCGATTGAAGTTGCGGACGAGATTATGATCATCAACCAAGGGCAGTTGGAACAAAAGGGTACACCTTGGGATATTTATAAGGAGCCTAAAACACCGTTCGTGGCAACTTTTATCGGGGAGTCGACACTGATTGAAGATGCTTCTGAGGTGAAAGGCTTTAAAGGCGCTGGAGACGGTAAGCCAACCAAAGCACTTATTCGTCCTGAGTATATTGAAGTTGGTAACCTGCATGAGTTCAAGATGGCTTCAGCTACGGAAAAAGGCGTCGTAAAGCATCTGCATTTCCGTGGAAGCGAATGGCTCGTTGAGGTTGAAGTTAATGGTCATAAGCTGGTTACTTACCGTTCCTTGGAGAAAGAAACCTTGCAGCCGGGACAGGACATCTCAGTCCTTGTGCACCGCGCTTACCTGTTTAATGATGAGCGAAGCTGGATTCAGGAGAACAACCTGAAAGAAGATCCGATGCCGATATTTATTTAAAATAAAAATAAATAAAATGATTTTCAATTTTTTTGAAAAGTAGCGAATGTGATGAGGAAGGATTAGAGGAACTGATGTGAAGGTATGAAGTAATGGAGTGGAAGCGGTAGTTACTTGATTTTCAGATTCAGCCGTAGAGCTACTTTCAAAGAAATATTTAAAATCATTATCTCGAAGGATGTGGGCCGCAATGAATTTCAAAAGGAGCAGACAACTGCACGGATGTTTTGCTGCCCTAATGTTGGCCATACTCACGCTGGCAGCAGTCGGTTGCGGGAATGAGAAGGCGATTACGACGATGGCAGATCCTTCGAAGCAAGGGGATGTTACGCTGGTCATTGGCGCATATAGTGTGGCTAAGGATGCAATGGGAGACATTTTGCCGTTATTTGCAGCGAAATGGAAAGCGGATACTGGGCAGGACATTAGTTTTCAGCAGTCTTATGAAGCTTCCGGAACACAAGCGCGTGCAATCGTAGGCGGGTTCGAAGCGGATGTTACACTGCTAGCCATGGAAGGTGATGTCGAGAAGCTGGTTAAGGCTGGACTCGTAGCGCCAACGTGGAAAGTGCAGGGTGAACAAGGTATGGTGACACGTTCCGTAGTCGCACTTGGTACCCGTGAGGGCAATCCCAAAGGAATTCACGATTTTGCGGATCTAGCGAAGCCAGGAGTTAAAGTGTTATACCCAAATCCCAAAACATCCGGTGGTGCGCAGTGGGATATCAACGCAATTTATGGGGCGGGTCTGAAGCTCTCAGAGGAGCAAGAAGGTGTTAAGGATCCAGCAGCTGCCAAAGCTTTTTTAGAAAGTGTACATGCGAACGTGGAGTCTCTGGATAAGAGCGGACGTGCGTCCATGGCTGCCTTCGAGTATGGAGTGGGTGATGTCATTGTCACCTATGAGAATGAACTGCTGGCCCGGATTGCTCAGGGTGTTAAATATGAAATCATTATTCCTAAAAATACAATTCTGATTGAGAACCCAGCGGCTGTCGTAGAGAAGTATGCGGATAAGCATGGGACACGCGCGGCAGCAGAAGCATTAGTTGAATTCTTGGTGACCCCACAGGCACAAGAGATCTTTGCAAAATATGGCTTTCGTCCCGTAGATAAACAGGTCTATGCGGAGAACAAAAGCCGCTACCCGGATCCAGCGGGTCTCTTCGATATCAATTATTTAGGGGGCTGGGATGAGGTGCGAAGCACGCTTTATTCCAAGCGGGGGATTTGGTATCAGGTACTTGCCGGAATATAGGTAGACGTGTAAAAATAGAGTCATCCTAGCAGGGCTCCTGCTTAAGGGATGACTTTTTTGACGAGAGTATATATTTGGGACCCCCGCAAAGTACCTGAGTACGCATCGAAGCAAAGCTCCACTTTGTGGGGATATTTTGGTGAGCATATTTAAGATAGACATATGATAATTTAAGACTTCCTTGATGGGAACTGAAGGAGAGATAGATTATGGATACGTTAGTATTTTTGGGTACTGGGGATGCCATGGGTGTTCCACGGATATATTGCAGCTGCGAGACCTGCACAGAAGCAAGGGAGCATGGGAGCAATACAAGGCTGCGTTCCTCTGTACTTATAGATAATGGCAGTGACTTTCTAGTGATTGATTGCGGGCCAGACTGGCGACGTCAGATGGAGGCGCAGGGAGTACGGTATATGCGAAGACTGCTGGTGACACATGCTCACTTTGATCATATTGGCGGGCTACCGGAATGGGCAGATGCTTGCCGATGGACTGGCATTAAGGGTGAACTGTATACTCCAGCAGAAGTTATTCCTATTATCGAACGGCAATACCCTTGGCTGCGAAATCACATCGAGATGATTCCCTGTGATGAAGGAATAGAACTGGACGGCTGGAAGATAGATACCTGGAAAGTAAACCATGGTAAGAATGGTTATTCGTATGCCTTTCGGCTAGAGAAGGATGATTATACATGGGTGTATTGTCCTGATTCCATTTCTTTAGGGGCTGAGGAGACACGCCTGATGCATGGTGCCGACTTGCTGGTTCTAGGTACAAGCTTCTATTACGAAGCGGCGGAGCTATCCACTCGCTCTGTGTACGACATGACCGAGGCAGCGGAGCTGCTGCAAATCGTGAAGCCTAAAAAGGCAGTTTACACCCATATGTCGCATGATGTAGATATGAGAGAAGCATATATTTTACCGGAGAACGTTACTCTAGCCCAGACAGGTATGAGAATTGCAATAAACAAAAGCCCATTCTCTTCACTTTAGAAGAGAATGGGCAAGTAGAAATAAACGGATTAAACAGTTAATTGTTCTGGTTCATTTAAAGGGTGACGTCCGCTTACTGCAAGCATGATTAAGGAAATACTGATGAGTATAAAACAGAGTACAAATGAATACCGGTAACCAACAATACTGGCTAATCCCCCGCCAACAAGACTACCAATCAGTCTGCCAATTGTGGATGAATTAGAGTAAAGCGTGGATGCATACCCAGGCATGGTTGGCAGCAGATCCTGGATGTAGCTAATGCCAATCGCTGAAATAACAGCTACGAAAACGGCGAGTAGAACTTGGGCTGCAAGCATCTGCCACATCGATCCTGAGAAAATGACAACGAGATAATATGCTCCTCCTAAAATGGCCCCGCACATCATCAAGGCTCGGTTGCTGTACTTCGCACTGAGTAGACCGAGCATAATCATAAATGGAATTTCCAGCGCAGCACATATACTGCTGACTAGACCGACATCACTTGTTGATCCCCCCAGATTGTTTGTGATAAAGAGGGCCGTATTGATGCTGCTCGTCCAGTGAGCTACATACATGAGTATCAGAATCAGAAAAGGCAACAGAATATTGCGGTTCTGACTGAGCCGGAAAGAATTCACTTTTACTTCAGCCTTGTTGCTGCTCAGCTCTGTATTTGATTTGAGAAATAAGAAAACGAGTAAGGCAACAAGTAGGAATACTCCGATCGTACCCGTGAAAATCCCCTTAAACCCAACAGCAGCGATTAGCAGGGTGCCGATTAAAGGACCTGTAATAAAGCCGAGAGAGAAAGCAGAACGCAAGGTAGAATTAGCAAACGCAGTATCCGTAAAATTGCTCTTATTCACTGCTTCTCTAGCAATGGCGAACAATTGAGGCATCCCTGGTGCACCGAGGGCGGTGAACACAATCATGTAGATGAACAAGATCGTGAAATCCTGAATGAGCAAGTACCCGCTATAAGCCAGCGCATTACAGAGCGTGGCAACAAGGTAAATGTGCTTTCGATTCAAACCAAGGTCCGAGCGTCTCCCGATTAGCGTACTGATCCATATTCCGGCAATTAACGTGGTGGCTAGAAAAATACCAAACAATCCGACAGATACGCCAAGCTGTTCCGTGAAATAAATGGATAAGAAGGGTGCGCTGAGTGAAATCCCCATTCCCTGCAGTAACATACATAAAAAGAGTAAGGCGTAAGAGGGAATTGAAAATAGTGCAGTAAGTCTTTTGATCATGTTGTGAAGTTACTCCTCTATTTTTGTTAAGATAATCAAACTGGTTCTAGTATACATGAAAAAGACAGCAACAATATATATGCGATTTGACTAGAAACCTCTACGATATGGCTTCAGCTGTGATTTTTCTATGATATAACGGGGACATCATTCGGGCAAATCCAGCCTGTGGATGTCCCTTTTGTGATTTCTATTTCATTCTGTATTCAGAAACAGGTATATGCTTTATAATCAGAAAAGATAACCGTCTTATATTTACAAATATAGAATAATTAACAACGATAGGAAGGGAAATACCTGATGAATAATCCTGTTGATCCGATTCTGATTGAATTTTCAGAGAGCTTTGAACCCGAGCGTCTGCTTATTCGCGCCCCTTTGTAGGGGGATGGAGCCAGTATGAATGTGGCTATAGCTGAAAAGGCCAGACTGGATTTTTTAAAGTGTAATCAGTTATATATGCGGATTTTGGGAGAGGGTTGGTAGTTTGAAGCAGAAAGGTGTTTTCTCAAGATTAAGTACATACATGTTAAGGCACAAGCTCTTATATACGGTTTTATTATTTACGACTTTATTTGGTATTGTTCTGGATTTAACGATTGCTTGGCTGCTATCAGTAATTACGGATGCGGCGGTTAGACTTGATGTGAAAGCTTTTAAGGGTCTGGTTATATTCGGATTAATCTACTTATTAGTGAGTGCAATCAACGGTTACATCGATCGATATCTCAAAAATAAAATTTCAGCCAAGATCAGAAATGAACTGCGGCTAGATATGATGCGACATGCTTTAGCTCTTCCTCAGTCTTATTTTGACCGTAATCACTCCGGAGATTTGTTGTCCCGCTTTACTAATGATAATCAATCTGTGGGTAATGCTACCGGCGAGGTAATGATTGATTTAATCCGTAACCCTTTGCTTGCTCTCGCGGCTTTTGGTTATTTGCTCTATATTAACTGGCTACTGGCATTGATCTGTTTTGCAATGGGGCCTTTGATGTTCCTTACGGGAAAAATTTTTGGTTCAGCGATGCGTGAGAACAGTGTGAAGATTCAGACTAATATGAGCAAGATTACTTCCTTTTTGCATGACATTCTAGGCAGTAGTATGGTGTTTAAATCCTTTAACATTGAACGCAGACTAATGAAGCAATATCAGGAACATAGTGAGAATATCACTTCCGAAGAATTAAAACGGGGAAGAATTGAAGGAGCTACTGGCTCATTCTCCTCTTTTCTGGGAAACTTTACGTTTCTTCTGGCGCTGGTCGTGGCTGGTTATTTTGTGGCAAAAGGATCCCTTGAGGTCGGTGCGATGATTGCTTTCATCCAGCTCATGAATTATTTAGTGATGCCGTTCTCGGCATTGCCAGGACTGATCAATTCGATGCAGCAATCACTTGGGGCGGCGGGACGGATCTTTGAAGTGTTGGATAGCCCTGTAGAAGTGGAGGCTTTACCCGAAGCAGCTACGAAGCAGCCTGAATTTGAGCGTATGGTCATGTCCTCGGTATCCTTCTCTTATCCGGGAGCGGAGAGACGTAGTTTGTACAAAATCAGCTTAGAGCTTCAAAAAGGGGCTCAAATGGCAATTGTGGGACCGAGCGGTGGAGGGAAATCTACGCTTTTTAAGGTACTCCTTGGGTTGTATGAATCTGATGAGGGTGATGTATTTATAAATAATGAGAAGACAAGCGAGATGAGTTTAGCTAAACTTAGGAGCCACTTCTCTTATGTGCCGCAAGAGTCAGGGCTTTATACAGGAAGTATCCGTGATAATATCCGAAATGGAAATCCAGATGCAGATGAGCATGAAATTCTGGAAGCTTTGCGGCAAGCGAACGCTTATGATTTTGTAATGGAGTTACCGGAGGGTCTCGATACAGATATTGGTGAGGAAGGCTCGCGCCTGTCCGGTGGACAACGCCAGCGACTATCGATTGCGAGAGCGATTCTTAGGAACTCTCCAATTTTGTTGCTGGATGAAGCTACTGCTGCGCTTGATAATGAATCGGAGAAGCTGGTGCAGCAAGCGATTCGTAAATTAATAGGAGACAAAACCACACTCGTTATCGCTCACCGTCTATCAACGATTCAGAACGCTGATGTCATTCTAGTGATGGAGAACAGTGAAATTGTAGAGAGTGGTACCCACCAGGAGCTACTTGCGGCAGAAGGAAGATATCATGATTTGTACTATTCTCAGCTGGAAGAGGAAGAGGCTGGGGAGGGTGAGCAAGAGTCATTGGAGTTTGCATCTACAGGAGTACCGAGCTTGCTGAAATAACAAAAGGGTGTTGCACGTCATAAAATATGGCGTAGCAACACCCTTTTGCTTAAGAAAGTGAATTTATATAGATTGAACATTAACTCTATATAAGTTGAACTTTAAAATATTCTAAAAAGGGAAAAGTGAAGGAGGGGAAATCTGGTGACAACAGTGGCCGGAAGTCCAAACATTCCCCGCAGTCTCGCACTTACCTGAATAGAAAAATCTTAAGTTTAACGTATATAAAACTATTAAGTTCAGCCGATTTAATTCACTTTATTGAGTATGAATTTATCAATCGCGTATTTTACGCCATCTTCATTGTTGCTTAGGGTTATGAAATCAGCAATTTCTTTCAGCGCAGGAATAGCGTTCGCCATAGCAACGCCAAGACCAGCAGCCTCAAGCATCTCATGGTCGTTCCAAGAGTCACCCATAGCCATAGTCTCGGAGAGATCACAACCAAAATGATTGGCTAGGAATTCAAGCGCAATTCCCTTGGTTCCTTCATGATGCATGATTTCTAGGAATTGTGGTTTGGATTTGGTAATATGCACGGAATCGCCGAGCAATTCACGTAGAATTGGAGCCAGCTCATCCAAAAATGCAGGATCGTCGATAATCAGCATTTTTGGTGTTTTTTGTGGGACAAGTTTTTCCCAATCTGGTTCAATATAATATGGCGTTTTGTTCAGGTCTGTATAATCTTTGATCTTCTGGTTGTCTTCACGGGCATACAGCTTGTCGTCAATGTAAGTTTGCAAATGCAGATTATGCTCCACGCAGTAAGTGAACAGCTTGTGTACCGCATCTTGTGGCACGTAACGCTCATATAGTACCTTTTCATCGAGCAAGTTCTTAACGAGTGCGCCTTGGTAAGTGATGATTGGCACGTTAAGTCCAGTTTGACGTGCAATGGCTTGCGCAGAAGCATAAGCTCGGCCTGTAGCAAGGGTTACAACAACGCCAGCGGCTACAGCCTCTTCAAGCGCAGTCTGTGTAGCGGGTGTTACTTCCTTGTCATCGTTAATTAGAGTGTCATCAATATCAATCGCGATCAATTTGTACATTTGTCTCTCTCCTTATCTCTTTCTAAATAAATGTAATTTGGAAAAATAATTCTTCTTATGTTGATTCTGACCCGGTTCCGGACTCAGCTCTGCCATAAGCATAGCTCCCAGAATACAACCACAACCGAGCAGAGCGGACAACCCAAGCGTTTCGCCGCCAAAGGCTAAGCCTGTCAGAACAGCGAATACAGGTTCTGTGGCATAAATAATGGCTACCCGGGAAGGCGTAGTGTACTTCTGGCAGGCGGTTTGAATCCAGAAGGCAAAAGCGCTGGTAGGACCAATAGAGATTAAAAGTGCCCAGAGAACGTCCGGGTCCTTGATAAGCTCTGCGCTGTGGGCAAGCGGTGCAGCTCCTTCAAAGATAAGCGAAGCGACTATGCTGAACAGTCCAACGAAGGCGAGCTGCAAGGTTACCAGCGGCAACGCCGGATAATGAGGTGCATAAACGCCAGTGTATGCGACTTGGAGCGCAAAAGCTATGGCGCAGAGCAGGATCAAAGCATCGCCTTTATTCAGGGACAAGGCAGAGCCGGTGAAGGTCAGCAGATAAAGACCTATTGCGGCAAGCGCCGCGCTGAACCAAGTGTAACGTGAAATGGAATGCTTTAGTAGCGCCAGAGAGAGAAACGGAACCAATACGACCGACAGACCGGTAATAAACCCGGTATTGGAGGTGGTTGTATATAGAAGTCCCATGGTCTGGAAGCCATAGCCCATAAACAAAAAAAGGCCTAGCAGCAGAGAATCGCGTACCATGCGGAAACTTAGCTGTTTCCACTCCTTGCGGTAAAAAATAAAAGTGATTAGAGCCAGCAACAGGGCAGCACCTGTAAAGCGGATGCTGTTAAACGCGAGTGGAGGGAGCACTTTGACAGCATTTTGAACAATCAGAAAGGTGCATCCCCACATCATCGCCACAAGTAGCAGGCTGAAATCGGCCATACGGGAACGCTTCACTTCTTAGGTCATCCTCTCTTCGGCAAATGCCGTCCTTGTAAGAACGACAAGGTCAAGTTGTCCAAATTGTATCGTATAATCATGGGGAGGACAAGATAGGAATCGCTCAAAGGTTTAAAGGGATTTAAGGGATAAGGCTAGACAAAAAAACAGGGTCTTGATATACTTCGATAACCGCACATTTGTTCTTGTTTTTCGCATCTTAGAAAGGAGCGGTTTCACCATGATGGGCAGATCCCATTTAATAATCAGCACTGGGGTTACCCTATCTGTAATGAGTTTGATGGCACATGAGATTACAATTCCAGTGATTGCGGTCGCAGCATTGAGCTCTTTGTTGCCTGATATTGACGAACCGAATTCGCTGCTCGTGCGCAAAGCGATTCCAGAGTTTCTATTAAGAGTGCTGCAAATTGCTTTGATAGGCGCGGCGATCTACCTCTATTTTGCCGGAATCGTGGAACGTCCTTGGAATATTGTGCTTGCACTGCTAGTTGGAAGTGTATCTTTCCTTCCCAGTCGAAAGCTGCGCCATTTGGTCATGATCTTGATTGCCATAGCACTCTTTGCCTTCGGGGAAGCCTATGATCCATGGAACTACATTGCAGCGTGCGTGCTTGTAGTCTCATCGCTTGTTCCTCATCGTGGACTGACACATACATTGTATGGAGTTGCGGGCTGGAGCGCCTTATTGTATTTTGCCTCAGCGGGTATAAATGATGGTGGCAGTCTGTGGATAGCTGGCGGTATGTCGTATGCACTTCATCTACTGGCAGACTCCCTTACTCAAAGAGGAATTACACCATTGCCGCCAATACCCTTTAAGCTGCGTCTAAAGCTAATGAGTACAGGCACGAAAAAAGGTGGAGCCGTAGAGAACATCTGCATCATGCTGACTCTAGCGTTCGTTGTCTATGTATTTATACTTTCTCCTTGAACTAAAATGAATATGAAAGAGGGGCTTGTCTATTCTTTACGCAAATTGCGCATAGGATAAGCAGGCCCCTTTATTTTTGTATAGCTATTCTTCTAGGAAAACCAGTCCGATAAAGTCCTCCGGCTCAATACGTCCGAAATAATGCTTCAAATCCAGATCAGCTAATGCTTTTCTAACCTCTGCTTCATTATAACGTTTGCCGCGAAGTGCATTTTCAACATCTACTACGTCACCAACCCCAAAGAAGTCACCATAGATTTTGATGTCCTTAATGAGGGAATCCTCAATATCCATACGAATATCAATAATTCCGGCAGGGAATTTGCGTGTGTGTTTGACATTGCTTTTTGGCGATAGACCGTAGTTCCAATCCCAGTTCTGGTAGTGTTCTTTGGAGATTTCGTGGATTTTGTCCCAGTCTGCTTCCTGAAGTTTATACTGAGGGACCTCGGATGGCTCCATGCCAAAGATCGAACGCAGGAGACCGGAGCGGAACTCTTCAATGGTCTTGTCTGTACCTAGCAGCTCTTTGATGTTGGCTACGCGACTACGTACGGATTTGGTGCTCTTCGATTTGAACTTCTCTGGATTTACTTTTAGCGAGGCTTGTACATTGTCCAAATTGAGATCAAACATCAGTGTGCCATGGCTGAACATGCGTCCACGTGTGGAGAATTGAGCGTTGCCGGAAATTTTTTGTTCACCGACTTGAAGATCATTTCGTCCGCTAAGCTCAGCGTTAACACCCATGCTTTGTAAGTAGTCGATCACCGGCTGGGTGAATTTCAGGAAATTATGGAAGGATTGGCCGTCGTCCTTAGTAATGAAGCTGAAGTTAAGATTTCCGAGATCGTGATAGACCGCTCCACCGCCAGACAAACGCCGCACAACCTTAATATCATTCTCTTTAACATATTCCTGATTGATTTCTTCAATCGTATTTTGATGTTTACCGATGATGATAGATGGGCTGTTAATATAAAAAAGCAGGTAACTCTCGTCCATCGGCAAGTGTTTCAGCGCATATTCCTCAATCGCCAAATTGATGGAAGCGTCAGTAATCCCTGTGTTATCAATAAAAATCATAGTGAATTCCTCCGTTGCAGCAAAATTGATTACAGTTCTCATTTTAAACCAAAAGCAGTTTTTTAACAAAAGAGATCACTTCGTGTTTCGGTGAGTAGAATTACATCAACAAATCTTTTGCATTTCTCCAGCCCATGCGGTACTATTTTTATATTGACAAATTTGCAGGTCTAAATAAGGAGGTTACACGCTATGTGCCCCCGTACCAAAGAACAAAATGAGCTCATACGCATACAGCGTAGAGAACAGATCCTGGACGTCGCCGCACGCTCCTACTTTCGCACGGGCGGCAGCTTTGATATTCGCGACGTCGCCCGCGAAGCCGGACTTGGGTACGGCACAGTATACCATTATTACCCCAACAAGCATTTATTAATAGAAGATGTGTTAGAAAGCGGCTTTGAGCGATGTGAGCAAGTTATCGCAAAATGGGCGAACATCAGCGGCAGCCCACCGGATGATTGGCCGCTGTTGATGTATTGTAAAGCGCTGCTCCAGCTGTGGCAGTCGGACGCCCGCGCATATCTAGTCTACAAAATGGCGGCGGAACATTATGTAGGCTTGCCTGAAAGGGATCGACACCACGCCAAAAGAAAATTTATGGAACGCCTGTACGTTCCACTCCAATCGATCGCCCAGTGCGAAGACGACAGCGTCGACCATATGCTTGCCGTGCTGGTCGGTTGCTGTGGGCTGCACTACTATGCGGGCAATTCCGATCTGAACGTTGATCGAATCGCCCGGCTCGCTATTCAAGCTATTACGAAGGGGTCCTGATACGAACATGGTCATTTTAAAAAGCAAGCATGAAATTGAGGCTATCCGCAAGGCATGCCAAGTGGTGGCTGAATGTCATCGTACCATCGCCCCGCTTATCAAACCGGGTATTACCACAAACGATATTGAGCGCATATTCGAGGACATTATGTTGAAGCACGGCGCAAAGCCATACCAGAAAGGCTATAGGGGCTATCAATATGCAACCTGTGCCTCCGCCAACGATGTAATCGCGCATGGCTTCCCTAGCAATAAGCCACTTGAGGAAGGCGATATCGTGACGATCGACACGGTCGCTGAGCTCGATGGCTGGCTCGGCGATTCGGCCTGGAGTTATGCGGTCGGGCAGATCTCGCCGATGGCCGAGAAGCTGATGCGTGTCACGAAGGAATGTCTTGACCTGGGCATCGGGCAGGCTCAGCCCGGCAATCGACTCGGCGATGTGACGAGCGCGATTCAGCGGCATGCGGAATCACACGGTTTCGGCGTCGTGCGCGACCTTCTCGCTCATGGCATCGGCCGCGACCTGCACGAGGAGCCGACTTATATGCATGTCGGCAAGCCTGGAAAAGGCCCCCGTATCAAGGAAGGTATGGTGTTCACGATTGAGCCCATGATCACCGAAGGTACCTACTTCATGACCATCGATCCGGACGGCTGGACCGCACGGACGATGGACAACAAGCTCGCCGCCCAATACGAGCATACGATCGCCATCACGGCTGAAGGTCCACAAATTTTGACCGCGCAATAGAAAAATTAGAGGTCGACCAACGAAATGGTCGACTTCTTTTTTTTGTATTCGGCATAGCAGCTTTCTTTATTCGTACAGGCGATCATGTAAACGATATCCCGTTTCCATCTTCAAGCTGAAGCGGGTTCTGGGACAGCGTGTCCATAGATCTGATGAGACTGCCAGTCTAGAACTTTATTATCTTTTGACATCTCGTAGATTTTAATGTCGATTTGAGGCAAGCGGTTATTCAGGTGATTCCTTTAGTGAGCATTGACGTATTCCCGGCAAAGACGCAATAATGGTGGCAATGAGATACATATCGAACAAACGAAAGTGGATAGAGGGAGTGTAAATATGCTTGAAAAATACGGCCACGGCGGTGATTTGCTAACAGCTGCGGAACTTTATGAGGAGGCTGGTGGCACATTTCTTGATTTCAGTGCAAACATCAATCCTCTCGGCCCTCCGCCAGCCGTCTTAGAGCTACTCAGAACAGCGTTGTCTACGGTGGTTGCCTACCCTGACCCTGGACATCGACGCTTCAAAAGTCTGCTAGCAGAGGACCTTGGTATACATAGTAGTTGGTTGACAGTAGGCAACGGAGCCGCAGAATCTATGGCATTGTTGCTGCTTGCGATTTCTCCGCAAAAGGTAGGTATCGTAGAACCTTGTTTCTCTGAGTACCGGCAGCTATCTGTGCAATTCGGCGCAGAAGTATTATCTGTTCAAGGTACAAGGGAACAGCACTTCCGAGCTGGAGTGAACGAGATTGCCGGGCTGCTGGAGAAGGTTGAGCTGCTGTTCCTTGGACAGCCGAACAACCCTAATGGCGTTCAGTATACTGTGGATGAGCTGCGCTGGTTAGCGCAGAAGGCTGAAAGCTACGGGACGTATTTGGCTGTAGATGAAGCTTTTATTGATTTTATTCCAGAAGCAGAACGAAATACGCTTTTGCCGGATCTGGATCAGTTTCCGCATACGATTTTGGTGCGGTCGATGACGAAATTTTATGCAATTCCCGGATTGCGTCTCGGGTTTGCCATTTCGCATCCGGAGCTGGCAAAGGCGATGACCGGAAAGCAGGTTACCTGGAGCGTGAATGGTTTGGCGCTGCTGGCGGGCGAAGCCTGCCTGGAGTGTGGACACGAATATGGACGTCGCACACGCGAACTGATCGCCACGGAACGGGACCTGCTGCGGCAAGGCCTTATGCAGCTAGGCTGCGATGTGCCGCCAGGCGAAGCCAACTTTCTGCTCTGTGGCCTGCCTTCGCCGTGGAGTGCGGCTGAGATGCAGACCCGTCTTGGGCGTGTCGGTATACTGGTGCGCAGCTGTGCTATGTACCCCGGTCTAGGAGACGAGCATATCCGAGTAGCCGTTAAGGGACATGAGGATAATGTCCGGCTGCTCAAACAGATGAAGGAAATGCTGGCGGATAAGTGACCTATGTAGCTTAGAGGGCTGCGTTAAGTGACTGTTGTAGCGTAAGTGACTCGGGTGGCATAGAGAAGGCTGAAATTCTATTGCCTAAGTGACTCAAGCGCGCAGAAGTTGGGATTTGATACCAGATGTCAGGGTTCAGCTCGCATCATTAGGTTGTGACAAAGTTTGGTGAGGTAGCTTCTGATGGACATCCTCCAAAGTGCATTCGTTGTATATCGTACAACAGAATTCGTTTTGCTGGCGCAGGAATTCGATTCTATAGCACTTTGTACAATAGAAATTTGGAGAATGATGTGAATTAGATTTTTTCGTGACATTCTATTGCAAGAAATACAGCAGAATGGCTTTTGCTAGTGTTTCTAGCTGAATCTGTTGTATAAAGTGCAATAGATGGGTGAGGGACGGATTTTTAGGTGGATATTAGAGGTATGTGTTGTAGTGGATTTTAGAGCAGATAGTCATTTGCTGAGATAGAAGATTAGGCGGCTTTTGGGTGAGGTTTCTGGGAAAGAGAAGAAGCGACAGCCAAGCTTGTTGGATGAATGGATGAAAGTAATGAGCTGTGGAAGGAGCAGATCGAGATATGGTGCAAATAAAGATTCCATTTGACCTCGCAGGAGGTGTTAAAGAGTACCATTCGGCCATATGGCCGGGGCTTGTTTTGCAGTGGAAGGGAAACCATCTGCTGCTTGAGCTGCCTGCTGAAGCAGATGGATTATCGAGTGCGTTCTATGGTGGAGGAATGAATCGGTTAGAGCGGGCCGTTAATTTATATGTTGACCGTAATTATGAATGTAGTGATCCTGTTCAAGATATGGAGAATAAGCTCCGCGAGTGGGGTTATTCATTATCTGGCTGTGCCGGTCTGATGACGGCTGTACCGTTAGAGCATGCAGCGGTAGCTGAGGAAGACACAGGCTCAGCGGGTATTTTTGTCTGCGTTACTGCTGCCGCAGGAAATGCTGCGCGCGCGGGTGTGGAACGCAATGTGCTGGCTGTTTATCGACCAGGTACGATTAACATCATGTTAGGTATTGATGGCCGCCTGACACCGGCGGCCATGGTCAATGCTGTGCAGACAGCTGTCGAAGCGAAAGCTGCTGCTCTGGCCGATCTCGGGATTACTGATCCCGAGAATGGGCTGATCGCAACCGGAACAACAACGGATGCCATCGTGCTCGCTGTGAGCCAAAGCGGGCGATACAGCGCAGAGCATGTCTATGCCGGAACCGCTACCGACCTTGGGGGCGCAATCGGACGCCTTGTATATAGCGCAGTGAAGGGCAGCTTGCTGTCGGTGCAGGCAAGGAAGGACAGCTAATGAGAAGAGATAGCTGGAGGTGTAGAAGAGTGTTCAAAGGTGACCGTCTATGACAATCGCGTTGGTACTGCTTGCGGCTTATGTGATTGACCGGATTGTAGGTGATCCGCGCAGCCTGCCCCATCCCGTAATTGGTATGGGCAAAGCAATCACGGCTCTGGAGCGGGTGATCCGCCTTATATGGTCAAGCCCGCAAGGCCTGCGCAGAGCCGGGGTGTTATTGCCGCTATGTGTAGCCGGCGGTGCTTGGGGACTTACAGCCATTCTGCTATGGCTGCTGTCATATATTTCACCTTGGCTCGTCTGGATAGCCGAGGCTTGGTTGATTTCGACGACGATTGCCTCCAAGGGACTGAAGGATGCAGGCATGGCGGTGTACGTGGAACTCCGTAAAGGAGATATTCCTGCTGCTCGCAAGGCACTGGGAATGATCGTGGGGCGTGATACGACTTCGTTAGATTCCCCGGAAATTGTGCGCGGCACGGTAGAGACCGTAGCAGAGAACATCGTCGATGCGATTATTTCCCCATTGTTCTACGCGCTCATCGGCGGTGCGCCGCTAGCTATGGCCTATCGGGCGGTAAATACGCTTGATTCCATGGTTGGCTATAAGAACGATAAATACCGTGATCTCGGCTGGGCATCCGCTCGGCTCGATGATGTCGCCAACTTCATTCCGGCACGGATTACGGCATTGCTCTTAGCACTGTGTGCATGGCTGCTTCGTCTGGATTGGCGCAATTGTCTGCAAATGGTCAAGCGGGATGCGCACCTTCATCCAAGCCCTAACAGCGGTTATCCGGAATCCGCTGTTGCGGGCGCACTTGGTATCCGTCTCGGAGGAGAGAATGTATATCACGGTGTCGCTTCATTCCGAGCTTATATGGGTGATCCCGTACGACCGATGGAGCCGGACGATATTATTCAGACCTCGCGGATGATGATGCTCTGCTCTTCAATATTCGTTACTATCTGCGCAGCCCTAGCTTGGATATGGATTGGAGGCTGATGCTAGACATGGCGTTTCCTTGTATAGAGCTAGAATTAGTACTTATTCGCCACGGGCATACTCAGTGGAATGCTGAGCATCGTTACTTAGGACATACGGATCTCCCATTGCTTACTGATGCAGTAGAGCAGCTATCTCAGCTTAAGCAGCAGCTTGATGGGTTGACTTTGACTGAACAGCAGCATGAGTTATCCGGTGGCTTTTGGCGTGTGTTCTGCAGCGATTTGCTTAGATGTCGGGAGACTCTAGCTTATATTTCTCCTTCTTTAGAGAAGGTGGCTGTCTACGATCAGCGACTCCGTGAAATGAACTTTGGAGTTTGGGAAGGTTGCACCTATAAGCAGCTGAAAGAGAACTCTCTATATACATGTTGGATTGATGATCCTTCAAAGATTACACCACCAGAAGGAGAATCATGGACACAGTTCGATGAGCGTCTATGCAGCTTCCTATTAGATTTGGGACGCGCTGCTGAGGATACATTTATGCAAGCTGCAATTATGGAGGACATGGATAAGATAATAACAAGTAGGGTGTTGGTAGTCACACATGGTGGTGTTATTCGGAATTTCCTTGCACAGTTAATTCCTGGTGTCACATTCTATAGCGCAGTTGCACCTTCTCCGGGAACAGCATTGGTACTCAGGCTATTTTGGCAGAACGGGCAATGGTCGGCAGATATTTCGAGAGTTTGATGAGAAAATTAAATAAAAAAGGGTTCCACATATTAGCATACCTAATATGTGGAACCCTTTATGTTTAAACTATCGTTCGCCAACAGCAGAATAACGTGGTTAATTAATGGTTGGGCAACCATTCCTTACACGTGTCTGCTCGTGATTGCAGTTCATTATACAGCAAACTGGCGTGGTAGCCGTCGCAAACGGCATGATGGAATTGTCCTGATATTGGCAATAGTATTTTTTCGTCATGTTGAGTATATTTCCCCATAGTAAATATGGGTAGTAAATAGTTTCCCTCGTTATACACGTTCAGGTTAAAGGATGTGAAGCTGACCCACGGAATGCTAGAAATAGGGAAGGTGTTAGGTGGTTCGTTTGCTTTAGCGAATAATTGTTTAACATTTCCGTACATTTTCATATCATCCAGATAACGGCTGTAGAAAACATTAAATTCTTCACCGTATAAAGTCCAAATGCTTGAAAAAGTTTTATCATCATCATGGAAAATTGTAAAACTAGGCGACAAGCTATCCCAATAACCTAATCTGCCTTCGGAATCAAAACATGTGCGATATTCACTGTGGCGGTTTACAACCGTAGTTATCATGTGGATTATTGCTGGGTACAGTTTAATTTCCATATTTTTAAGCTCTGACAGTAGAAGGGTAATGTCAATATTTACGGTCATGCTATAGGTGCATTTGACATTGTTTAAATAGTGTTCGAAATAGGGTTTTCTATTCCAGTTATCAATGACAATCGGGTTAAAAATCATTTATAATGACCTCCTAAAAATTATTTCATTTTTAGGAGGTTTGCTGGACTGATTTCACCATATCCTCATCCCAATCTCTCGAGAAATTATTTTGTAACGATGAGTTACCCTTACATTATATACATCTTAAACGATATTTTCGATGTTTAAATGTAAAAGGGAGAGGCTTTATTGTGCTGAGTGAAAAGCATGTTATCGTCGATTTCAGCTCTTGGCTGCGTCAAAGACGGATCGATTATAAGCAATTAATTGAAGAACATCGCGCATAGAACCACAGCCGGAGAAAAATCCCTTGGCTGTGGTTCTTTTTTTAAGCGAGTGATTGTGCCATGATAGCTATGGAGGCGACCAAAGAGATGTTTAAGGATTTAAAGCTCATAGCCGGACGGCCGGTGTATATACAAATTAAAGACTATATGAAGCACTTAATCATAAAAGGCGGTCTGCAAGGGAATCAAAAGCTGCCCTCCACAAGAGAGCTCAGTACACTGCTCAAGGTTAGCCGTAACTCAGTAATCTCTGCTTATGCAGAGCTTGAGGATGATGGATTTGCGTATGCCGTGCAGGGTCAGGGAAGTTATGTGGCACCTACACCTCCTGGCAGTGAAACAATCTCTTCCTGGACGATGGACTGGAAGTCGCGTATCAATGATCATGCGCGGCTGGCGGAGGATCTGGATATCATGAAGCGCGGCATACGAGCGGAAAAGGGGACGATCTCCTTTACGAGCATCGCGCCTGATGAGAGTCTTTTTGATCTAGATAATGTGAAACGCTCCTTTATGGATCGTATGTCGGTGGAAGGCAACGTCTTACTAAATTATGGATATGCCAAAGGGTATAAGCCTTTAATAGACTATTTGAAGCAATACATGGAGCACAAAGGCGTTGAAATGAAGGGCAAGGACATATTGATTACCAACGGCTTTACAGAGGGATTCGATATTGTATTGTCTGCACTTAGCAAAAAGAATGGTTCGGTCATCTGTGAGAATCCCACGCATCATACGGCGATCAAAAATCTCAAGCTGAACGGCTTTGAGATCACCGGGATTCCTATGGAGCGTGATGGGATTGATCTGGTTGAGCTGGAGAAGGCATTGCTGGAGCAAGCTTTTGACTGTGCTTACTTTGTCCCTTCTTATCATAATCCGACCGGTATTGTAATGTCTCCTGAGAAAAGACAGCGGCTAATGAAGCTGATGAATCGGTACCAAATCCCCGTGATCGAGGATGGTTTTAACGAGGAATTACGCTATTCGGGCTCACATGTGGCTCCACTTATCGCAGCAGCAGGTAGCGGCAACAGCGTAATCTATCTAGGTAGCTTCTCAAAAGTACTTTTTCCGGGACTACGCGTAGGTTGGGTGCTGGCAGATCAGGAGCTGATCTATTCCCTTGAAAGCGTCAAGCGCGCACGTACCATTCATACCTCTACACTGGATCAATCCATTTTGTATCAATACTTATTGGGTGGACATTTAGAGAAGTATTTGAAAAAAGCCAGAGCGGAATATAAACGGAAATATGAATTAACCCTGCAATGCTGTAAGGAGTTTATTCCTTATATGGCGTTATCAGGGGATGGCGGATTGCATCTTTTTGTAACGTTCGCGGAGGGGTTTAATACAAGGGCGCTGCTGGCGGCCTGTCATGAGCAAGGGGTTATTTTTACAGCAGGAGATATATTCTTCACAGACGGTAAAGGTCAAAATACGATACGGATCGGTTTCTCCAGAGTGACGGATGAGGATATCCGCAAGGGGATCGAGATTATTGGCACAACAGCACGACAACTAATGGGATAAAGAGGTGCTTGAGATGAAGATGAAGGTAGGCGTGATTATGGGCGGGGTGTCCTCAGAATATGAGGTATCCATGAATAGCGGTAGAGAGATTTTGAAGAATCTAGATCCCAATAAATATGAAGTTACTCCAATAGAGATCACTAAGCGTGAAGAGCTTATTGAGCAGGTGAAAGGAATCGATATCGCGCTGCTTGCGCTCCACGGAGCTTACGGAGAGGACGGTACGGTTCAGGGGACGCTGGAGACGATGGGGATTCCTTATACGGGTAGTGGCGTTTTGTCTAGCAGCATTTGTATGGATAAAGATCTTTCCAAAAAGCTTATGCGCTGCTCAGGCGTCCATACAGCGGATTGGCTGTGCTGGGATAGTATGAAGGATTATTCTGAAGAAGCCGTAGAGCGGATTGGATATCCTGTTATGGTGAAGCCATGTTCAGGCGGTTCGAGTATCGGTATGGAAAAGGTGAGCTGTAGCGAGGAGCTGTTGAGCGCAGTACAGAAGGCTTTTGCCTGTGATCAGTCAATTCTGATCGAGAGCTATATTCAAGGTCAGGAAATCACTTGTTCTATTCTAAATGGGGAGATGCTGCCCGTTTTGGGAATCACCTCGTCACATGCGGAGTGGTTCGATTACAGCGCGAAATACGATGATGGCGGGGCAGACGAACGGGTCATTGACCTACCAGCTGAGGTGTATGAGCGAGTACGTAATGCAGCCTTAACTTGCTACAAAGCACTAAAATGCAGTGTGTATGCAAGGGTGGATATGCTAATCAAGGATGGTATTCCGTATGTGCTGGAGGTGAATACATTACCGGGCATGACGAAGGCGAGTCTTTTACCAAAAAGCGCGCAAGCGGCAGGCTACACCTTTAGCGGACTGCTGGACGAGATTATTTCCCTTTCCCTAACAGAAAAGAGTCCGAAAGAAGAGGTGCTCAGTCATGCATAATGAATGGATTACTCCGCGTGTACGGGAGATTGCTCCCTCGGGGATTCGGGCTTTTTTTGACCTAAGTACAGGGAATCAGGATATTATATCGCTTGGTGTAGGCGAGCCTGATTTCGTTACACCGGAGCATGTAAGAGCTGCCTGTATTCGTGCTTTGAATAATGGGGAGACGATGTATACACCAAATTCCGGCTTGTTGGAGCTTAGAGAAGAGATCGCCTCTTATCTGCATACAAGCTTCAATCTCCGCTATGAGCCAACTAACGAGATTATGGTTACAGTGGGAAGCAGTGAAGCCGTGGATTTGGCTCTGCGGGCCTTTATTACACCCGGGGATGAGATTATCGTCCCTTCTCCGAGCTATATTGCGTATTCGCCGATTACTCATTTGAACGGTGGGGTTACAGTAGAGGTTGAATCTTCAGCCGAGCAGGGGTTTAAGCTTACTCCTGAAGCGTTGCGGCAGGTAATTACCCCGCGTTCCAAGATTCTTATGGTTAATTTTCCGACTAATCCTACAGGGGCAGTAATGACTTACGAGGATTGGCTGCCCATTGCACAGATTGTAAAAGAGAATAACTTACTTGTCATATCAGATGAAATCTATGCCGAGCTAACCTATGATCGTCAGCATGTCAGCATTGCCGCACTTCCCGGGATGTTGGAACGAACAATTGTTATTAGCGGCTTCTCCAAAGCTTTTGCGATGACTGGCTGGAGAGTAGGTTATGCTTGTGGTGATCAGGAATTAATTGCTGCGATGCTCAAAATCCATCAGTACACTGCGATGTGTGCTCCAATACTAGGTCAAATCGCTGCCATTGAATCACTACGGAACGGTATGGAACATAAGGAACATATGAAACGATGCTTCGATGAGCGAAGAAAGCTGCTGGTTAATGGATTTCGATCTATTGGTTTACCTTGCCACGAGCCGGAGGGTGCATTTTATGTCTTTCCTTCCGTCGCTAATACCGGAATGAAGTCAGAGGATTTCGCTTTGCAGCTGCTCAAGGAGGTTGGTGTTGCTGCGGTCCCGGGCCATGTGTTTGGAGCAGGTGGAGAGGGGCATATTCGCTGCTCCTATGCAGCTTCTCTACAAAAATTGACGGAAGCGTTGGAGAGAATCGAAGGTTTTATGAAAGTGAAGTTGTAATTCAAGTGGTCCCCATCTATCATAGATGGGGGCTTTTCTATGTAGATAAGATAGAATATATAATATGGATATCTTAATTGGAGGTTAAAATATGATTTCAACTATTCAAGAAGTAATTAAACGAATCACACCAGCGGATGAACAGTCTTTCCTCAAGGCGGAGCACCGCTTGAACATTCTAACCAAACCACCGGGCAGCCTGGGACAATTGGAGACGCTGGCCGTTAAGCTCGCTGGAATTTCGGGTACGGAGCAGCCTAGTTTCACCAGACGAACGGTAGTTGTGATGGCTGCCGATCACGGTGTATGCTGCGAGGGAGTTAGTGCATTTCCACAGGAAGTCACCATGCAGATGGCCTATAATTTTCTCAGCGGGGGAGCGGCGGTGAATGTACTGGCACGTCAAGCTAGGGCAGAGGTGAAGTTCGTAGATATCGGTGTTAACGGTGATCTTAGTCATGAGGATCTGATTGATCGTAAAGTGCGCCGTGGAACGGATAATATAGCCGTGGGACCTGCGATGAGTCGTGAAGAAGCGATGAGTGCTATGCTTGTAGGAATAAGTATCGCACAAGAAGCGATTGAGAACGGGACGGAGATTTTTATTACAGGTGAAATGGGCATAGGAAATACAACGGCTAGCGCTGCCATTCTGTGTGCTCTAAAAGGGATAGCACCTGAAGAAGCCGTCGGAAGAGGAACGGGAATTGATGATGAACGTTTACTACATAAGATTGCTGTTGTGGAACGCGCTTTAAAGGTGAATCAGCCGAATCCGGCAGATCCGCTGGATGTATTGTCCAAAGTAGGGGGATTGGAAATTGCCGGTTTGACTGGTCTGATTCTTGGCGCAGCCGCTGCTAGGGTACCTGTCATTCTGGATGGTTTTATTTCGGGCGCGGCGGCTCTTGTGGCGAAGGCACTTGCACCAGAATCCATTGCTTATATGATTGGCTCTCATCTATCAGGAGAACAAGGACATAAGCTGATGCTTGAGCAGCTTGGTCTTGAACCGTTGTTTAACCTGGGTCTTCGTTTGGGTGAAGGAACTGGAGGCGTATTGTCCCTTCATTTAATTGAGGCGATATGCCGTATTTTAAGCGAAATGGCCACCTTTGAAAGTGCAGGCATCTCTGGAGCTGGAAAACAATGAGTATTCTTGTAACGGGAGGCGCGCGTAGCGGGAAAAGTGGTTTTGCAGAAAAATTGATGTCGTCACTGGCAGATCAGGCCTTCTATGTTGCAACCGGACAAGCGTTTGATGATGAAATGAATGAACGGATTGCACTGCATCAGCAACAGCGCTCGCAAAGCGGATATGCTTGGGAGACGTTAGAGGAGCCTTATGATTTGCCAGATCTTCTTAAGCGTTTATCTGGTGAAAAGGCGGTTCTCGTAGATTGCCTAACGTTGTGGTTATCGAATGTACTGCTAGCCATGGAAGGATTTACGGATAGGCAAGAGTTGATAGAGAGCGAGATTACAAGACTTGAAGACAGTGTACGCACATTTCAAGGAAACCTCATTTTGGTCACTAATGAGGTTGGAGACGGTATTGTTCCGGAGTATGAGCTTGGCCGATTGTACCGTGATCTGGCAGGACGTATGAACGCGCTGCTTGCTCGGCAATGCGAGCAGGTTTTTTTAGTGACTGCTGGCATTCCAATTGAACTTAAGAGCAGGGAGTATCGTTTATGAGGGAGCGCAGGGATGCTGCCGCGGCTGCCTTTCAGTTTTTGTCCCGGTTTCCTGTAAAGAGTGATCCCGGATTTTCTCCTGAGCTGCTGCGCCGAAGTGTGTTGTTCTATCCCGTGGTGGGTGCAGCTATCGGACTGTGTGTAGCTGCTGGGGCAGCTTTGACGGGATTGATTTTACCAGCTTGGCCAGCCGCTGTTATTACCCTCATTCTATGGGTAGGACTCACCGGAGGTCTGCACCTCGATGGCTGGATGGACAGTGCGGATGGTCTGCTAAGCTACCGACCGAGGGAACGGATCTTGGAGATTATGAAGGATAGCCGTGTGGGTGCGATGGGTGTGCTCGCCTGCGTGCTTCTCTTGCTGTTAAAGGCTTCATTAGTGGCAGCATTAATCGAAGGCTACGCCTATTACGAGCTGCCACTGCTCTTGCTGCCAGCGATCTGGAGCCGCTGGTATATGGTGCGGGCAATGGTGCATTATCCCATTGCCCGCGGGAACGAGGGGCTGGCCGCGGGCTTCGCCGGCCTCGCTCCCTCGCATGAGCGGCGCGCGCTGGCGATAGCCGCGCTGCTCTCGCTAGCCGCAGCCGCTGCGCCTCTGGCGCTTGGCGCTGGCTTAGCCGCGTGGCCGCTGCATCTGGCGGCAGCGTTCCTGCTGCCGGCTGCGGCCTTGGCCAGCGGCACCGTGGCTGCGCGGCGGATTAGCAGCCGGCTCGGCGGGCTCAGCGGCGATGTGTACGGTGCGCTGAATGAGCTGCTAGAGGCGGTGCTGCTACTAGTGTTAGTGTTGCTCCAGCACAATTTCATGTGAGTGGCTCCTATGATGACGTTGTATCATATTTCGCCAATCATTTTGATTTTTTAGAGTTCAATAGGAAAGAGGGATGACATGGTTGCTGCCATTCTACTATTTGTAATTGCCGGCCTTGCTGAGATCGGAGGCGGGTACTTAGTATGGTTATGGCTAAGAGAATCAAGACCTCTATGGTACGGTTTGGTAGGTTCTTTGATTCTGATAAGCTATGGTATTATTCCTACGTTGCAGAAGTTTCCATCCTTCGGTAGAGTGTATGCAGCTTAAGGCGGGGTATTTATCGTGCTCGCTGTGTTGTGGGGCTGGCTAGTAGACAAGAAAACACCCGATGTATATGACTGGGTTGGTGCTGTTATTTGTGTGATCGGCGTTTCGGTCATTCTTTGGGCGCCGAGACACTAACAAAACCCCCCGTTCAACACTTTCGTGTGAACGGGGGGTTATATAAGCCTAAGCTTTAGATCTTAAATTGTTGCACAGCTTCCTGAAGCTTCTTAGCCTGCTCATATAGATGCTGCACGGTTACTGCATGTCCTTCAAGCTCTATACGTTGACGCTCCGAGTTCTCGGATAGTGTGTCCGCATTTTCTTGGGATCTTGAAGTAATTTGTGCGGTTTCCTCAACGGAAGCACTAACTTCTTCTGTACTTGCTGAGATTTGCTGCGTCGCCGCAGATACAGATTGAATATTCTGATTGATGCTTTGGATCAGAATCAGAAGGTGATTGAAGGCGTCGCCCGCTTCTGCCACCTTGCCTACCCCGGAGGCTACCTCTGAATTCACATGGTTCATCTCAGTAACGGAGCGATTCATATCTTCCTGAAGTCCGAGTAGGAAATCACGAATCTGCTCATTCGCATTACGGGATTGTTCGGAAAGCTTGCGTACTTCTCCGGCAACAACGGCAAAGCCGCGTCCATGTTCTCCTGCACGTGCTGCTTCGATCGAAGCATTGAGCGACAGCATTTGGATTTGCTTCGTAATTTCAGTAATACTATGAACGACTTCTCCGATCATTACTGAACGTTCGTTCATAACTTGTAGTTGCTCCAGCGACTGCAGGGAGGCGCGTTCAACATGGCGCATTTGCAGAACGGCGCTTTGGGCAATCTCATTACCGCCAATCGCTTCAGCGGAAGCTTCACTAATTTGCTCAGTGACTTCGGTGGCTGCTGAAGCAATATGCTGAATGCCGAAATTGATTTCTTCCATAGCTTTTGAATTATCTAGAGCGCTGCTCGCGATGGTTGTACTACCTCTTCCAATTTCTACAACAGAAGTACTAGAGTGGTCTGCCATTTCATTTAAGACCTCAACACGTTCTCTTAAAGAATTGGAATCGGTGACCACGGTGTTTGAGGTGACGAGTACATGTCCGATCATTTCTTTTAGGCGTAGGGTCATCGCTTGGAAGCTTCTGGATAGCTGAGCTACCTCATCACTGCCTTGAACCGTTAATTCCTCTGTGAAATCTCCCTCTGCAAGACGGGCACTGTAAGCTGCAAGTTTTGAGATAGGACGGGTTATCCGCATGCTCATAAACCAGGCGCCAGTTGACCCTATGATCAGCGTTAGCAGAGTGATCCCCGCGCTGGTCCACAGGATACTGTCAGTTTTTTCTTGAATAAAGCTTACATCACTGCTGATTCCGATAACCATCGTACTTCCGGGAATTCCGATATAAGCTGACTTATGTACACCATGCGAGTCCTTGTATGTATCGCTTAGTCCACTCTTTCCTTTAAGGGCTTGCTGCATTGCAGAGGATACCTTAACAATTTCCTCGGGCTTTAATTTTGCATCATGATCTACGGACAGAACCTCAGCTTCCTTGCCTTTTAGATTGAGTAGAAAAATAGTCTCAACCCCATGCTGCTTTCTCTTATCCTGAAAATAGAATTCAAGATTGGTGGCTGCTTGTTCGTTCTTCTTTAGTGCTTGCTGAGCATGCATTGTATTTATGTTCTTATATACGTCCTGAGCAGCTGCAGTTAGAATTTGATTGATTTGTGGCATGACATAGCTGTTGAAAATACTGGTGGATATAAAGTAGAAGCTGGTACTTAACAAAAGAGACGTGAGTAATAGAACTACAAATAATAAACGCGTAAATCTGCGACTGATCGACTGCTTGAAACGAAACATATTGTTCTCCCCCTTTTTATGGGCAGTGAAGCCCCATTTCTTTATATCCCTACCGACTGCTAGTGACTGGCAACCTGCAATATATTCCATAGTTATGTAATATATCAACTAAATGGATCGGGAATGAAGTGTTTGATACTATTCTATAGAATTAACCTCTGGATGAATAGTGAAAGTTTTAGTTTATAGAGCATATTTTTCTGAAAAAGATGAATTATTACTGACACTTTTATTTTTAGTTAATAAAAATGGGTATAAATACCCATTTCATAAATTGTTTATTTTTATGGATTGTTTGACGACAGTGTGATAGAGTATTAATGTTTTGTTCCAAAACTTAATGTAAGCCGCGGTTCGTAACCATCCCGCGTAAACAAAACTAGGAGGAGTTTAAGTAATATGTTTAATTTGTTGTGGGGAGTTTTATTTGTTATTGTCAATTTTGCTTTTTTTCTGCTCTGTTACCGCCTGTTCGGCAAAAGTGGAATGTATGCCTGGGTAGGTATCGCTACTGTAATTGCTAATATTCAGGTAGCTAAGACGATTGCTATGCCATTTGATATCGTGATGACACTCGGAAATACGATGTATGTCACTTTGTATATGACCAGCGATTTGCTTAATGAGAAGTATGGAAGAGCAGAAGCACGTAAAGCGGTTTGGTTTGGTTTCTTCACCTTGCTTATGACGACAGTCATTATGCAGATGGTACTAGTATTTAAGCCACAAGAGACCGATATTGCTCAGTCTTCTTTGGAGACGATCTTTGGGCTGATGCCTCGACTAGCGTTGGGTAGTTTAACTGCTTATTTCATTAGTCAGTTCCTAGATGTTCGGTTGTATTCCTGGATTCGCAAATATTACAGCACCTCAAGTCAGCTGTGGATCCGTTCGAACGGTAGTACGATGGTTAGCTCTTTTGTGGATACACTAATCTTCTGCACCATTGCATTTGCTGGGTTGTATAACTGGAGTGTGTGGTTTGAAATTTTGCTTACAACGTATCTGGCGAAATTCTTACTAACCGCAGTCGGCACACCTATCTTATATATCGCCCGAACTTTTACTTTTGCTGAAGATGGGGCATTATCATCCGCTCAAAAGAAAAATTAAACACAATACAGCCAGCGCGTACCGATCATAATCGATGCGCGCTGTTTGATTTTTCCAGTCGTAAGAGGCTTAATCGTTCCATATAAATATGTACATAAAATTAATATAAAGCTAAAATAAGCTATCGTAGCCATTCCAATTGTATCCCATGCAATTCAGAGGTGTGCATAATCGGTAGACACAGAAATTACGAACAGGTGTGATGAAGGATGAATCTAGTAGTTCCTATACTGCGTCATGCAGCACAGCAGCCCGACAGTATTGCCTTAACCCATAACCAAGCGGGTCATACTTATGCAACATTAGTACAAGCGATGCGGAGAATTGCGAATGGTCTACAGCAAAAGGGTCTGAGACATGACAAAATCGCTATTTTATCTACGAATCGCATTGAATTTGTTGAGGTTTTCTTGGGGGCTATTTATGCAGGCTGTGTTCCCATCCCTTTAGATCCCAAGTGGAGTGCAAACGAACTGCAGGTTATTATAGAGCAGTGCCAGCCGACAATGATTTTTGCCGAGCCGGAAGCTGCAAAGAATTTGGTCTTCAGGGAGCAAGCGATCCCAACAATGATTTTTACAAAAGATCGGACAGGCTCCTATGATCAGTGGCTGGATGCGCTGAAGCCAGAAGCTGAATTGGATGAGACGAATGAATTATTATTTATCGGCTTCACTTCAGGCACAACTGGACTGCCCAAAGGATATATGCGTACCCATTTATCGTGGTTAAAGAGCTTTGAGGTATCGAGTGCTGCCTTTAAATTGGACGCTATGAAGGATGTTTTAGCACCGGGTCCGTTTGTGCATTCGCTGTCCTTGTTCGCTGTAATGCAGAGTCTGTATGGCGGAGCAAACTTTCATATTACGCAAAAATTTAGCGCCACACAGGTGTTAGAGCTGTGCAAGCAGATTCCGGGTGTGGTGTTGTTTGTTGTACCAACAATGCTTGAATCCATGATGCGGCAGGCTGTTCCTGGGCAGACGCAGATTGATGCGATTATTAGCTCAGGTGCAAAGTGGTCGGAGTTGTCCAAAAAAAGGGGCATAGAAGTGTTCGCTGGAGCGCGTCTCTATGAATCCTATGGTTCCTCAGAAGCGAGTTATATTAGTTATTTGGATGTTCTGGAAGAGCATAATCCGAGCTCTGTAGGCAAGCCCTATCCCGGAGTACAAATTTCCATTCGTGATGAAGAGTTCCATGAAGTCCCTGCGGGGGAGATTGGGCAGTTATATGTGCGAAGTGATATGATATTTCTAGGCTACCATCAATTGCCGAACGAGACTGCAGCAGCTTTTCGAGACGGATGGCTTATTTTGGAAGATAATGTTTATCAGGATGAATCGGGGTACTTATATCTGGCAGGTCGTTTGAAAAATAGAATTATCACCGGTGGGCTGAACGTTTATCCAGAGGAAATAGAGCGAGTGTTAGAGCATCTTCCCGAAATAGAAGAAGTAATGGTGCTTGGCGTCCCTGACGATTATTGGGGAGAACAGTTGGCCGTGCTCGTGAAATGGAATGGTGAAAAGCACTTATCTATAGACGAAATAAAGAATTATTGTCGCCAGTATTTAGCAAGCTACAAATCGCCGAAGCAGCTGCTGACAGTTGAAGAGTTTATTTATACAAGCAGTGGCAAAATTGCCCGGCAAGCGATGAAAGACTATGTGAAAAGAGCGATGGTATGATAGAAGCAGTAATTGTTATGGCAAAACGTACACCGATTGGCAGGATGGGCGGCTTATTAAGTACATTTGAGCCGGAAGCATTACTGGCGCCGCTTATTCAGCATATTGTGGCAGAGACGAGCCTAGCTAAAGAGATGATCGATGATGTCATTATTGGAAATGTGGTTGGTCCGGGTGGAAATATTGCCCGGGTCGCTGCGCTTGAAGCTGGGCTTCCTGTTTCGGTTCCGGGCGTTACTGTGGATCGGCAGTGCGGTTCTGGGCTAGAGGCTATTAATATAGCAGCAAGGCTTATTCAAAGCGGTGCAGGTGAGATTTATTTAGCTGGCGGCGTTGAGAGCACGAGTCGTGCCCCTTGGAAAATGAATAAGCCCCAAACCTTGATGGGGGTTCCACAGCTATATACCCGTGCTCATTTTACACCAAGCGCTTACGGTGATCCGGATATGGGGATTGCTGCGGAAAATGTAGCGCGGAAGTACGGGATTTCACGAGAAGAGCAGGATCAATATGCCTTAAAAAGCCACCAAAAGGCTGTTCATGCTCAGCAAAGCGGCCGGTTTCAGCAGGAGATTGTACCTTTTCTGGTTGAGGGGGAGTGGGTGAACACCGACGAATGTCCAAGGGCTAATACGAGCTTGGATAAGCTGCGAATGCTCCCTTCAATTTTTGAAGAAAAAGGCACTGTCACCGCTGGAAATGCCTGTCCTATTAATGATGGTGCGGCGCTTGTATTAATGATGTCCCGTGAGAAATGTAGGGAACTCAAGCTTAACCCGATTCTGCGTATCGTGGATGCGCAAGCGGCAGGTGTAGATCCGAATTATTTAGGTATGGGGCCCGTTCCAGCTGTACAAAAGGTATTACATCGTCAACAGCTGACCATAGCCGATTTAGATATCGTAGAGTTTAATGAAGCCTTTGCTTCGCAAGTGCTAGCCTCACTGAATGAGCTTCAGATCCCACAGGAAAAGGTCAATCGTGGAGGAGGCGCATTAGCTATCGGTCATCCATATGGGGCGTCCGGAGCTATTTTAATGACTCGCTTATGTGCTGAAATGCAGCGTACGGCTTATAAAAGGGGACTTGCCACTTTGGGTATTGGCGGAGGTATCGGTTTGGCTACTCTTGTGGAGGCGGTAGAATGAACAGCATTCATCATCAGATTTATGTGACTGCGGAGTGGATATCGGATTATGCACATAGTATTGAGGCACCCGTGCAGACGTATAAGGGCAATCTGATTGCTCCTTCTACGATGCCTATTATTTTTTGGCAGGCCTTCGATATTCCTTGGCTTAGCAAGGGAGAGCCTTTGCTTCATGGCACTCAGAAATTCTCATATCAAGCACCGATTACGGCAGGGATGACGTTAGATTGTGAATTAGCATTAACGAGCAAGGCGCAAAAAGATGGCCGGCAGGGCCAACTGACCTTTTACACACATACGCTGGTTTGTAAATGTGAAGACGAGCTTATAGTCACCGCAGAAACAGTGTTAATTCAGGTAGGTGAGGATCATGATGAGAAAATGTATAACGGCTGAGGCCATCCGATTATATGCAGCAGCTTCCCAAGATCTGGCCGCTATTCATCTAGATGAGGATGCAGCAGCTAAGGCTGGATTTAAGCGGCCCATTGCGCAGGGGATGTATCTAATGGGATTAGCCCAATCCTTATATATCGAGGAGCATCAGGCACAGTGGATCACTCAGTATGAGATGAAATTTCATCAGCCTGTTGAGGTCGACAATGTTGTGATGTTTGATTATGCAGATGATGATGCTCTTGTGAAAGTGACCCTTACAACAGAAGCTGGCGATGTTATTGCTACGGGAGCTTTTTCAGTGAAAGAGGTGTAGTGATGAACAAAGTAGCCTTAATTACTGGAGCAACCAGAGGGATCGGGCGTAGTATTGCCGTGCAGCTCGGCAAGTCCGGTTATATAGTGGTTGTAAATGGTACAAAACAAGTCTTGATCGATGAAGTTGTCCACGAGATTCGACAGGCAGGTGGTGAAGCATTAGGCTACTCTGCTAATGTAGCAGATCCAGTCGCGGTCTCGGTAATGGTAGATGAGGTTATTGCTCAATACGGTCGTATTGAGGTGTTGATAGCGAACGCTGGAAATTTACAAGATCAGAAATGTCTACGGATGACGGATGAAGAATGGAAGGCTGTGCTGGATGTGCATTTAAATGGTGCCTATTACAGCATTCAACGTGTACTGCCACATATGCGCCAGACAGGTGGTGATATCCTGTTGATGACCTCAACGGCTGGATTAACAGGCTCTGTCGGTCAGGTGAATTATAGTGCAGCCAAGGCTGGAATACTCGGAATGATGTGGACACTCGCAGCGGAGCTGAAACGCGATGGAATTAGGGTCAATGCGATTTCACCAGCCGCGTTAACGGATATGACCAGACCTGTCATTGATCACTTGAAAGTGAAACATGCCAGCCGTAATGAACCGTTCCCGGAGTTCTGGCAAATAGGTGCTCCAGAGGATATTGCTTCTTTCGTAAATGCATTATTGAGTGAGAACGATGCGGATTTAACCGGTGAAATCTTTGCTGTGAATGGATCAAAAGTGACGAAATGGGAGAAGCCTGCTCCTGCATTTTCTGAGAACAGCATCGGGGCATTTTTCGCTACGTGGCACCGTCAAAAGGGGAGTGAATAAATGCTTACCTTCGATCAAGTTCATTTTTATTATAAAAGGGATCAGCCTGTCCTAGAAGATATCAGCTTTACGATAAATGCAGGTGAGTTTGTGGCGATTGTTGGCGCGAATGGCTCTGGCAAATCCACCATTGCAAAGCTCATGGATGGTTTGCTGCTGCCTCGAAAAGGGTCGATACAGTTTAAGGGCCTAGATACCGCAAAGCCAGCTGAGCTTGCAGTTATTCATCAGCAAATTGGCTTTGTTTTTCAGAATCCAGAGGATCAATTTATCACCACAACCGTTATGGATGAGGTGCTTTTTGGTTTGGAGAACCTTCGTGTACCAAGGGAGGAAATGCGCAGCCGATTGGAGCATGCCTTGCAGGCTGTTCATATGGAGGATTATCTGGACGCGATGCCACATCAGCTCTCTGGAGGTCAGAAGCAACGTGTCGCTATTGCGGCTATATTGGCGATGCGTCCGCAAGTCATTATTTTCGACGAAGCCACCTCTATGCTTGATCCTCAGGGAAGGCAGCAGGTGCTTGCTATTATGCAAGAGCTGCATCGTCAAGGTCTGACCATTATTCAGATCACTCACCATATGGAGGAAGTGCTTTCAGCAGAACGATTATTACTCCTGCATCAAGGGCGACTTGAGTATGATGGTGCTCCACTGGCCTTTTTTGAAATGATGCCTGTTGCGGACTATCAATTACAACTACCCTTTGCCGTGCGCGTACAAACATTGCTACATTCAGCAGCGCCGCCAACAGCAGATTGGAAGGGGAACATTCGATCACAATGGTCTACCAATTAGATAATTTAAGTGTAAACTATGCTGATCATATAGCTTTACACAATATTAACTGCACTATTACTGCGGGCAAATGGATTTCGATTATCGGTCCCACGGGCGCAGGAAAGTCTACCTTTGTCAAAGTGCTGAAGGGCTTGATTCCCACCGTAAAAGGAGATTACTCCATTGATCAGCAGCCTGCTCCCAGAGATGCCAAAGGACAATTAAAGGTGGTCCCGGAGCTGGGCTTTGTTTTTCAATATCCGGAGCATCAGCTATTCGAAACCACGGTGCAAAAGGAGCTTGCTTTTGCACTGAATCTGCAGGGTGCTTCACGTCAGCAAATCACGGAGGAAATTGAAAGGATTTTGCCGCAAGTGGGTCTGTCAGAGGGCATTCTCCCTTTAAATCCATTCCAACTAAGCGGTGGAGAAAAACGCCGTGTAGCTCTTGCCTCCGTGCTAATGACGAATCCTAAGCTACTAATTTTGGATGAACCGACAGCTGGGCTAGATCCTGCTAGTCAAGTATCTTTACTGAAGCTACTGAAGACTTGGCAGCAACAAAATCAGCGCACCATTCTCTTCGTTTCGCATCAGATGGAGGATGTTGCTGAGTACTCGGATGAGGTTTTGGTTTTCCATAAAGGTCAGCTGGAAGGACATTTTGACCCCAGAACACTATTTATGAAAAAGGAAGAATTATTGGTGGAGCTGGGCTTGTCCATACCTGAACCCGTACAGCTTTTGAAGCTAGTAGAGGAATTATCCGGTCAAAAAATTGAGATTTCTAGCTGTAAAGAGCAGGATATCTTCGATGCTGTTCTGCCCATTTGGCATTCGAGGGGGCGTCAACATGACTGATTCCGTAATTGTGGGTCAATATGTGGAGACGTATTCGATTTTCCATCGTTTAGATCCCCGTACAAAACTTGTTAGTATCATGATTCTCATGCTTAGCTTTCTGATGCTTGGAACAGGGCTTAGCTATGCAGTTGCAACCTTTTTTGTAATCGGAATTTTACTGCTGTCAAAGGTTCCTATTCAATTCTTTTGGCGAGGACTACGGCCGCTATTATTTATTTTGCTGTTTACCTTCATGTACAATGCCGTGTTCACCAAAGGAACGATTATCCTCTGGTCTTGGTCATTTATTGAGGTAACTGAAGAGGGACTGCGAACAGGATTACGTTTTGTTTGGCGTATTGTATTGCTCATCTTATTAGCCTCAGTATTAACGTTAACAACTAAACCGCTAGACTTAGCATATGGTCTTGAAAAGCTGCTTGCACCTCTATCCAAAATGGGGGTACCTGTAGAACAATTCTCCTTAATGATAGTGATTGCGATCCGGTTTATTCCTACCATCAAGGAGGAGCTGGATCGTATTCTTCTCGCACAAAAGGCTAGGGGGTATGATCTTACAGCATTATCACTGCCTAAACGGATATTTGCATATGTCCCGATTATTATTCCTTTGCTCTTCACGACGATTCAACGTGCTGAACAGCTGAGCTATGCGATTGATGCGCGTGCTTATGGAAATGGTACAGGAAGAACTTCTTATAGGGTATTGCAATTTCAGCAAATGGATTATCTGGCAGGGGGAATTGCTCTTTTATTTGCTGTGATTCTATTGTGGTTAAAGATAGGAAAGGTGTAGATGAAGATGAAATGGAATACCCGTATTACGGAGTTATTGCAGATAGAGTATCCTATTATTCAAGGCGGGCTTGCTTATTTAGGTTATGCAGACCTTGCAGCTGCCGTTTCGAATGCCGGTGGATTGGGTCAGGTTACAGCGATGAGTCTTCCGAGCGCAGAGGCTTTACGTTCAGAAATAGAACGGGTTCGTACTTTGACCGACAATCCAATTGGCGTTAATTTTGCCATCGGTGTGCATGGTATCGGTTATGAAGATCGGGTGCAGGTCGCCATCGACGAGAAGGTTCCCGTGGTGAGTCTCACTGGTGGGAATCCGGCCCCTATACTGGAAATGCTACAGCACACTGATATTAAAACGCTCGTGCTCGTCTCTTCACGCAGACAAGCCCAAAAAGCTGAACAATTAGGTGCTTCTGCGGTTATTGTTGTTGGGCAGGAGGGAGGAGGCCACTTGGGGCGTGATGATGTAGGGACTATGGTACTCGTTCCTCAAGTAGTGGATGCGGTTGATATTCCTGTGATTGCTTCAGGCGGGATCGGGGATGGCCGCGGATGGATGGCGGCCCATGCACTGGGGGCTGAGGGAATTGAAATGGGCACACGATTCGTTGCTACGGTTGAATGTGTTCATGCAGCTGCTTCTTATAAAAAAGCCCTAGTAGAAAGCTCAGAGTCAGATACAGTCGTAATCAAACGCTCTATTGGAGCACCCGCGCGAGTGCTGCGTAGTGAGTACATAGATAAGATTCTCGACATTGAGCGTGTGACTCCGACCTATGAAGCCTTAAAAGAATATATTAGCGGTGCAGCCAACAAGCGCTGGATTTATGATGATGTCAAAGAAGAGGGCATTGGCTGGGCAGGCCAAGTGACAGGGATGATCCATGATATCCCTACAGTCTCGGAACTGATGGGCAGGATGGTCAAAGAGGCAGAGTCGATTCGCGGGATGTGGGGAACACAGGCATGAGGATGCTTATCGGACTAAATTTATGGGGAGCGATGGTGCGGCTAATCCGAGGCGTTATGCAAAAGAAGATAATAATTGGTTGAATCTATCACTCTCCTCCAAAAAAGGGCAATGGCCGCTGTATTGGAATGGAACTAATTGCGAATTTTTAATCAGCTTATTTGTTTCCTGAGCTTGGGTAAACGGAACGACTTTATCATGAATTCCATGAATAATTAATGTGGGCACATCGATCTGTCCAAGATCGTTGTAAACATTTTCGTCTCTTAGCGTGACCATAATGGCGGAAGTCGACCAATTCGCAGCTTGTAAACCCATTAGAAAGAACCATTCGGATTTCGCTTCAGAAATGTACTGAAAGAAAAAAATTCCCGTTTGGTCTTGCAGCATTTTCGGACGGTCATTGTTTGTCTCTTCGATGATTTTATTCGTAAATTCTTTTGGAACACTTGATGGAGACGCAGCGTCGATCAGGACGAGTTTTGATACCCCGTACCCTTTATAACGAGCCATATAACGAATTGAGATCGCTCCTCCGGTAGAGTGTCCTGCAAGTGTTATGTTTTTTAGCTGTAAGGCTTCGATGACTATACGAAGATCATCTGCTAATCTATCGAAACCGTAACCATCGAATGGTTTATCCGAATTGCCGTATCCTCTCCAGTCTATTCCGATACAACGATATCCGAGCTTAGGAAGGAAATTGAACTGATATTCGAACTGGTTATGGTTTAGCGGCCAGCCATGAATAAAAAGTATCGTTTTATTTCCCTTCGGATTGATGTCTTCTATAAATACTTTTACGCCCGGTTCCACAGTAACGAAGTATCCCAAGTGTATCGCCTCATTTTTTTTAATGTATTTCCCCGTTAAGATATTCGCCCTAGGCAAGGTTAATGCCTAATTTCGGCGTCAAATTGGGTTAAGATAGTACGTAGAGATTTCTGAGGAAAAGCTTGAGTGAAACAATTTCTTCAAATCATTGAGCTCAAGGGATACGTTAGTGGAAAAACGGTTGCTTAGGCAGCCGTTTTTTTATTTGTTCAACTAAAGGGCAGGTTAGTTCAATAGGACACGACATAAATTTGTTTAACCAGACATCTTCATTTAGAATAAAAGAAGAGATAAAAGGGAGTGTCGCAAATGGAATACCTATCAATTACGATATCACTTGTGTCCTTAGTTGTATGTTTAACTGTGTATAACAAAGTAAGTGCCATGGAAGCTCGTATCAAAACAATGCAGGTAAACGTTGACCAAATTGCCAAGTCTGAAGGTCTGCCCCCACATCTTGTTCAAAATGAGGTTCTCCAGCTCGTACGTAACGGCAAGGAAGTAGCAGCTGTTAAAAAAGCGAGAGAAGTGCTTGGTTTGTCACTATTAGAAGCGAAGCAATATGTGGATGCCCTAAAGGAATAGCTGCAACAATGCGTCCATTCAAATAATAGCCCAAAAAAGACTGTCGACAAGTCCATTCGATAGTTTTTTTTATGATATATTATCAAAAATTAAACAGGAGTATTAATATTGCTGTCGATGGTACCTTTGCGGTAATGGCTTTAAGCTATACCAGCTAATAGCTTGTCAAGATTACCAGTAAAATGAACTTAAGTCATGTGGTATAGTAAAAAATAGGCATGACAAATAACCCTCCAATCCCTTTATCTTGGAAGGTTATACCAATATAAAAGGGTCAGGCAGTGCGGAAGGATTTTTTACTTTTAAGGATGACATAAAGCCAATGAACCAGCTTATTTTCGCATGCAATTAAAGCTACTTTATGTGGCTTTCCTTCGCCTCTTTTGCGATCATAAAAATCTTTAATTCGCAGATTACGAGAACGGATGAGTCCACACTGGACGGCCATAACTAGCGCATAACGAAGTTGCCGAGAACCACGTTTGGTAATTCGATTCCGTGTTGAGGTCGAAGCTTTTGATGCTAAATCTATGAAGAAGCGCGTAAAGCCCCAACTCATGTGAAATAGGTCATATAGGCCGGAACGAGACCTTGATCAGGAATAGTTCTCCATCATTTGAGATAAATAATTTCGAAAGTCATCAACGTAGGTTTTGGGCTCTACAACTTTTAGATGAGTGCCGAAGCTTGCTAAAAGTTGAAATCCCATATAATTTTGAGGGACATATATGGTTGCTAATAAAAGTCCAGGACCATGGTCTTCAATACTTTTTCGACCATACCTTTCGATGATTTGATCTTTTATGCTAGGCGATATCCATGCCTTAATGGTGACGAATTGCGGTAGATAACTTGCTTCGTGTCCTTGCTCAGACCAATCGTCTCTTGGATGAAACGTGCGTTCATCCATAGAAATATGATCGATCCGGGATAACTTGAATGTTCGAGATCCCTGTCGATGTAAACAGAATCCTTTCAAGTACCAACTCGATTCGCTGAAATGCAGCTCATAGGGCTCAACCATTCTATCCGTTACAGCCCCGTCTTTATCTGTATAATTAAACGAAACCAGCCTTTTCTTTGTTATGGATTCTTGACATGTCTTTACGGTTTCAAGAATTTCGGACCGACCTTCCCAATCATAAAACGATAGTTGAATGGAACGATTAAGAGACAATGGACTAACCATTGCCTCTATTTTTTTTATCGTTCTTTCAACTTCTTCGGTAAGGAGAATTTGTTCCAATCCACCCAACGCAGTTAATATATTCTGTAAATCGGAGCTGCTTAATAAGCGTTTATCCACCTTGTATTCATCCATTATGCCGAAGCCGCCTTTGACCCCAATGACAGAGTAGATGGGGATGTTACATAAGCCCAATGTTTCCATATCGCGAAGGATCGTTCTTTTGGAGACATTGAATAGTTGTGAGAATTCCGTTGCCGCAACAACCTCTTTTTTCAGTAATATCATGATAATTGAAATGAGTCTCTCCACTTTGTCCATAATTGCCCTCTTTTTTACATGATTTCAGAACGGTGACAATAAGATGTCACCGTTTATCCATTATACTACATGTATCACAAGAAGGAGGTATTAATTCAATGTTTAATTCAACCAATTTTCCTAAACCCACCCTTATTTCAGTCAACGGTGTGGAACTCGAAGTGTTTGAAGCAGGCCGAGAAAACGCAGGAAAACCTATTGTACTCTGCCACGGCTGGCCAGAGCATGCCTTTTCTTGGCGCCATCAGATGGACGCACTTGCTGCAGCGGGCTACCATGTCATCGTCCCCAACCAGCGGGGTTACGGCAACTCATCCCGTCCGACCGAAGTAACAGACTATGACATTGAACACTTGTCAGGTGATCTCGTCGCCCTTCTCGATCACTACGGATGCGAAGACGCTACCTTTGTCGGTCATGACTGGGGTGCATTCGTCGTTTGGGGACTGACCTTGTTGCATCCAAACCGCGTCAATAAAGTGATAAATCTGAGCTTGCCTTACCAAGAGCGCGGAGAAAAACCCTGGATCGAGTTCATGGAAGAAATACTTGGCGGCAATTTCTATTTCGTCCACTTCAATCGACAGCCAGGCGTCGCGGACGCCGTATTCGAAGACAATACGTACAGGTTCCTTCGTAACCTGTACCGGAAGAACGAGCCTCTCAGAGCACCTGAGCCAGGTATGGCGTTGATCAATCTCGCCAACGCGGAAACACCGCTCGGTGAGCCCGTAATGAGCGAAAGCGAGCTGGCCGTTTACGTCTCCGCTTTTGAAACATCAGGGTTCTCGGGCAGCATAAATTGGTACAGGAACCTTGACCGCAACTGGCACTTATTGGCGGAGGTGAACCCAATCATCCAGCAGCCGACCCTCATGATCTACGGCGATCGGGATATGGTTGCGAAGTCTGAAAACCTGACAAAGTTCGTGCCCAATGTGGAAGTGGTCAATCTGGATTGCGGTCATTGGATCCAGGAAGAAAAGCCGGAGGAATCAAATAAAGCGATTTTGAGATGGCTGGAACAGCAGAATTCCATCTAGTCCCAAGAGCGTCATTTAGGAAGACCAATCATTAAAGCATTCAACAATTTCTTAGCCTATACGCTAGAGCATCATGGGACTCCTGAAGGGACGGATGGACGCATTGCTATAGCGGTCGCTGGCAATGACCTATCCCATAAACAAAGCTTCAGATGGTGATTTTCCATTCAAAATGTTGTTAAAGCAAATAGGGAAGTATTCGATTCATAAGTTAGAAACCTAATCAAGGTAATTGACGTTGAACTAACGAGGAACTATAGTTCAATAAATGAGAGGGTTGCCGAGAGGTAGCCCTTTATTCAACTAACGGGCAGGATAATGCTAGTAAATGCCGAATTCACCTTTGTTAACAATGTTTAATAGGGGGCAGGCTATGCAAGGAAGAGAATTGTATGTTTATCACATTGTAACTAGGAAGAAGATGGCCCTAGGTCAAACAATTAGCTTTGACAAAAACCAAAAAAATACCTTGTATCACTTCTTTTTTGAGAATGAACAGCTGAATTCCAAAAGTGAAGACTTTGTTCAAATCTTACACGGTCATTATACAAATGAAGGCTTGAAGTTAGATAAAGAGAATGCAGATGTAGCCTTTAAATATGTGGAGCAAACTATCAGAGCTATTAGAGAAGTAATAGTTGAAATGGTTAGACTGCAAGAATATCCTGAATATCCTTCACGATTGTCTTGCTTATACGCTGCGAAAAGCTATCAAGACGCTCTGAAATGGAAAGAACTTTTTGATTCTTACCATCGAAGGGTTTTGCAGATAGTGAAACTTCGGGTTATTGGGGCTATCTTTGAAGGTGACGGCAGTCTTTTACCAAAGGAAGATGGAATTCCTTTCTCCCGAAAAATCGAACAAGCAAGAGAATATTGGAAAGGTAATATAAATAACGAACTTCCTGAGCTGCTGATTAACGGAAAAATCAAAGTTGTAGAAATTATTGATGAATTTTCCGCTTAATTTCAACAAATGTGCCTGAAAAACCATTGCGCTCTAGGGACAAGATAGTTGAACATAAAGGGGCTGTCCCAAAAGCCAAGTACTGGCTTCGGGGACGCCTCCTTTTTTTGACTAGGATCAACGTGTGCACTTGAGTGGACGCTGCGTGAACA
>NZ_JARXWM010000023.1:0-103424 GCF_029893135.1 Paenibacillus sp. PastF-3
GGCGGGTTTCCCCGCCCCAAAGAACATCCACACCCACTAACAGATACCCGAGAAGCTACTTTCTGTTCTCTTACACAAACTTCTTGACGCTACCGGAGTTTACTGAAACGCTGGTCTTAAGCCAACTTTTGAGCGCTGAATTTATCTTTTACTCTAACACACCATTATTGAACCTACTTCATCACATTGAGATCATTTTTTAAAAACCAATTTCACCTATCATCTCAAAACCCATCAGGTCCCGTCATCTCAAGGTCGCCGCCATACCTCCTTCACCCATGAGAGTAACCGAAGATCCTGCCCATGTCCGGCTATAACCGACAATCCCAGCGGCAGTCCATTTGTAGAGAGCATAGGTAATGTTACCTGAGGAAGACCTGCCAGTCCGGCTATGCAACTCAACATCATCGCTCCACTACGGTTCTCTTCCAATTGACGCAACCCCCCTCCACGCAGTGGAGCAGGACCAGGTACTGTTGGAATCACAAGACAATTATCTTCTCCTAGCAATCCGCGCAATTGAGCAGAAATCTCCGCTCGTTTATTCAGAGCGATACTGTGGTCCTTGTCAGCTAAACTGGCAGCCCAAGAGAACCGCGCTGCAATATCTGGCCCAAAGAATGGTTTTACCTTTTCAATCCAGGCGCAATGGGTTGTCCAGATTTCATTACCCTGTAACTCTCGAAAAACATCCATCCAGACCTTCAATCCTTCTGGAGCTATTTCAGTTTTGAGGAAATGATCAGCACCAGTCCGCAAGCAGTTCAATCCATCCGCTAGAATACTCACATCCTTTGGAACGACCAATTCCCAACAGTCCGTAGCGACAAATAATGTCCCCATTTTCTTTTGTGAATCATCCCCTTTTTCATCCATGCGCCCAATTCCAAGTAAAACCTCCCCAACCTTCTGGAGCACATCCATACGGTCAGCCATCCAGCCTACTGTATCAAATTGCGGTGATAACGGGATCACGCCTTTCAGATCCACCACACCATGTGTCGGTCGAAAGCCATATACTCCGCAATACGCAGAAGGGACTCGAATAGAACCACCCGTATCTGTTCCGAGAGCAAAATCAACACTACCAGAAGCTACGGCTACTGCCGATCCACTAGAAGAACCGCCTGGGATACAACCTGCGGCACGGGGATTTATCGGCGTTCCATAATGATGGTTCTCACCACCCAGACTGTACATCAGCTCATCCGTATGAGTCGCCCCTCGAAGCGTCGCTCCCGACTGGAGAAGCCGGCGAACTACTGCCGCATGTTCTGTAGAGGGATTGTGGCTCCGTAACCAATCTGGATTACCTGCAGAAGGGCTGTGCCCTGCTATCGCATACACATCTTTTACAGCAAAGGTCATTCCGTCCAATATCCCATTCCCTAACCGTCCGACTGTCAGCTCAGAATCTATGAACGCACCATACCGATTATCCAGAATCATAGCTCCACCCTCACCTCACCGTTCCTTCTAAGATCTTAATCAACCGGTCATCCGTCATTTCTATTAAGAACCTATCGCTCCGTTAAACTAGGATTTTCCCATTTGCCTTTCCGAGAATCCTCTCACGATATCTTTCCCACCAAATAACGGAAGGAGCAATTCGGGGGATTTGGAGAGAGCATCTCACCCTACCAACCTATCGCCGCGCCATCGCAGCGCGGGTCCGTCCCTCCACTACGATATCCATTGTCATCTATGGAGATCACGTGGGCATGACCCACGATCCCGTCGTATGCGTCCACTTTCCGGACAATATGACCAGCCGCCTCTAAATCAGACAGCACCTCATCTGCTACCCGGCCCTCCACCTTCAGCTCCTGCGTAGGCTCCCCCCACGTTCTCCCCCATACAAAACGCGGTTCACTTACAGCCGTTTGCGGATTCATCCCATAATGCAGCATCCTTGTAAGTAGCAACGTTTGAGTTTGCGGCTGACCTTCACCACCTTGCGTACCATATAGGATCACAGGTTTACCCTCTCGGCAGGCCATGGCTGGCATCAGTGTGTGGAAGCTGCGCTTATGCGGTTCAAGCGTATTGATATGGTTCGGATCAAGCGAGAAAAACGAACCCCGATTCTGAAGCAGAATCCCGGTATTCCCAGCCACCACACCGGAGCCAAACTCAAAATACAGACTCTGAATAAAAGAGACCGCATTCCCCTCTTCGTCCACAACCGCAGCATATGCGGTATCACTACCGATAGGCTGACTTGTCAGCTGTGCTGCTTTTTGCATCGAGATCGTAGAGGCTAGTTGTCCTGCATAGTTCTTATCCAGCAGCTGCGCCAAGGGAATAGCACTAAAATCCGGATCTGTAAGCACTCTATCCCGATCACGAAAACTCAGCTTCAGCGCCTCAACAAGCAGGTGATAATAATCATATGAGCCATGCTCGATTTCTCCGAAATTAAAATGCTCCAATATATTAAGACTCATCAGCCCCGTAAACCCTTGAGAATTTGGCGGCACTTGATACACGCTATGCCCATGATATTCCGTATGAATCGGCTCAACCCAATCCCCCTGATGATCCGCAAAGTCATCCCGAGTGAGATAACCCCCAGCTCCCAGCATATAATCACAAATATCTTCTGCAATCTTCCCCTTATAAAAAGCGTCCCGTCCACCCGCAGCCAACGTCTTCAAGGTTGCCGCCAGTTGTGTCTGCTGAAATCTCGATCCAGCAGACAGAACCACTCTGCCCGGCATATATATCGCGGATGCCTCCGCTGACAACGCTGCTCCAGCAAGCAGCGTATTATTCCGCTGGTCCGGCGACAGCGGAAACCCACTCTGAGCGTAGCCGATGGCTGGCTCCAGCACCTCCGCCAATGTTAAGCGGCCATACTTGCTGAGCATGGCATCCCAGCTATCCACCATCCCCGGCACGGTGATCGCACTGCGGATCCCCCGCCTCGGGATTGCTTCCTCCCCGGCAAAGCAACTTCTGCGAACTCCATAACCCGATCGTCCGCTTCCGTTATACGCCCGAACACGCGCCTCTTGCGCGCTATAGGTCAACCAAAACGAATCCCCACCAAGCCCCGTCATATGCGGGTAGACTACAGCGAGCGTAGCACTGACCGCCACTGCCGCATCAAAGGCATTTCCTCCTCTTTCCAAAATGCGCGCACCCGCAGCCGAAGCTAAATAATGAGGGCTGACGACCATTGTTTTGGTGCCTATTACAGGTTTCTCCGCCATATTCCCCATCTCCCTATAAACTTTCCACTCATTTAACGTCATTTAACATCACATAAAAATCCCCTGTCAATCGATTACACTAACCCGCAAAATTAACATCCTTTTTTTGTGATCCATGCACAAAGATTAGCTAATTGCTAGTCAACCACGTAGCTTCAAACATATGAATTGTATAGAATGGGCTCTAAAAACAAGGGGAGATCTCACATGATATCCATCCATAAAGATTATGTACAAATAGCTATCGCCATGTTCAGAACTGGGATTGTCGGCTATGGCGGAGGACCTTCGGTAATTCCATTCATCCGGCATAATGCGGCAGCTCGCTACACTTGGTTAAGTAATGATGAATTCGGGGAGACATTGGCGATTGCAAAGGCACTACCAGGGCCTATTGCCACCAAGATGGCGGCTTATCTCGGGTATAAACTTCGAGGAGTTAGGGGGGGCTATACTGTCAGTTCCGGCACATATTTTACCTAGCTGCCTGGTCATAATCATACTGTTATCAGCTGTGAATTATTTAAGTAGCTCAAGGGTAGTAGCTGGAAAGCGCTCATTGCAGTAATCGCATTCTGGGCTATCAAGCGGCTTAAGGTACATCCTGCCTTAGTTCATCTTAGCCGCTTTTACGTATGGGGATCTTGTACTCCGCTACACTGTCTAACTGAACTATTTTAAAATATATTGTGACAATACCGCCTGCACCTCATAAATATTCACAGATTTATTAAAGGTCTTCTTGAGTGGCACAGTGCTGCTGGAAATATAGATACATAGCTCCGCATCCAAATCAAAGTGCCCTGCCGTCTCTACGGAATAATGCGAGATGCTTTTGTACGGGATGGAATGATAATCCGTCTTTTTGCCCGTCAGTCCCTGTTTATCCACTAGAATCAATCGTTTGTCTGTAAAAATAAACATATCTCTAATCAGCTTGTAGGCTCGTTCAATTTTCTCTTGAGGGGCAAGAATTTGTGCATATTCCCGCTGTACCTCCGCAAGATTTACTTGTGATGCATTACCCATCAATCCGTCAAAAATCGCCATATAACTTCCCCTTTTCATCTGTTATTTTTAGTGGCTTGTCTCCTCCCACATAGAACCATATTATTCAACGATTCATATTCTATGCAGTGTAAACTTCGCTTTGCCATCTTTTTACTTGCTAAATTTCCGATTATTGTTTACACTGTCATTAAATTTGTTATGAAAGGGGTGTGGAAGGAATGGATCACAATTGGACCAATAGTGTTATGAGTCGGCTACCTAAAGCGATAGCTGGCATTGCTCATGTAAATGGCGATAACGGGAGAAGTCTGTCCATTTCCATGAATTTAATAACACTACACAATTGTGAAATGCCTTTCCTGCCATCACCCGGACGGATCAGTTAACCGGAGAATGATAAGGCCGTGGGGAAATTTCCCTACGGTCTTTTTTTATGGTTTTTTTGCAGAATTCCAGTTTCGATTTAGGGTTCTGGCGGTGCAAAGGGCATTCTTAAAGGAGAATATATATGATTATTCAATGCCAAAATGTTCAAAAGTACCACGGTGCACAGCTCGTACTAAATAGCATCACCTTCGATATCCGCCAAGGAGAAAAAATCGGTCTCATCGGCCGCAATGGTTGTGGTAAAACTACGCTTTTCCATTTACTTAATGGCGAAGAGCGCCCCGATCAAGGGCAAATCTCCATTCGCAAAGGTAGTGTAGTAGGAATGCTGGCTCAAATTCAAGAGGTTGCCGAGAAAGAAACCGTATATGAAGTTCTACAGCGTAGCTTTGCTGAACCTTTGCAATGGCAACAACGCCTGCGAGAGCTGGAGCTTGAAATGTCCACCTTCAATACCGGGACAGATGAAACACTATGGAATCGGCTGCTGAAAGAATACGGTAGCCTTCAGGATAAATTTGAGACCGCAGGAGGCTACGAAATTGAATCCACAATTCAGCGAGTGGCCACTGGTTTAGGAATCGACGCTGGGCAATATAGCCGACTCTTCTCCACTCTTTCTGGCGGCGAGAAAACTAAAGTCGGACTGGCAGAGCTGCTGCTGCGTAGACCCGATGTACTCCTACTCGATGAGCCAACCAATCATCTGGACATGAACGCCATCGAGTGGTTAGAGCAGTACTTACAGAGCTATGACGGTACAGTGCTAGCCATTTCCCATGATCGTTATTTCCTCGATGCTGTAGTCAAGAAAGTGATCGAGATTGAGGATGGCGAGGCTTTTACCTTCCATACCAACTACAGCGGCTATCAGGTAGAGAAGGAAACACGTCTGCTTCAACAATTCGCTGATTACCAAGAGCAGCAGAAAAAAATAAAACAAATGCAGGAAAGCATCAAACGTCTCATCGAATTTGGCAATCGCGGGACGCCTCCTAACCCTGCTTTTTACCGGAGAGCTGCCTCCATGCAAAAAGCTCTGGATCGCATGGTGAAGCTTAAACGTCCTATTCTGGAGCGCAAGTCGATGGATTTGCAGCTACAGCAAAATGATCGTTCCGGCAATCAAGTTGTCATTCTGGAGGATGTCGGTAAAGCATATGGAGAGCGGAGCCTTTTTACAGACGCAAATGAAGTCCTTCGCTATGGAGAAACTACGGCGCTTATTGGTGGTAACGGGGCAGGAAAAAGTACACTATTAAGAATTATTTTAGGTCAGGAAACGCCAGATACTGGAAATTGTACACTGGGTTCAAGAGCCGTTGTCGGTTATCTCGCGCAAGAGGCCATCCCTGAAAACAACAAACAATCTGTACTCCGTTACTTCCGTGAAGAAGCCGGACTAGAAGAGGGCGAAGCTCGCGGACAGCTCGCGCGTTTCCTATTCTATGGTGCCGATGTATTCAAAGACATCACGAATTTATCCGGAGGGGAATGGACCCGCCTGCGTTTCGCTGTGCTGATGCATCGTAAACCGAACCTGCTGATTCTGGATGAACCAACGAATCATCTAGATATTGACTCCCGCGAGGCGCTGGAGGAAGCTTTAGAGGAATTCCCAGGTACAGTACTGGCCGTATCCCATGACCGCTACTTCATTAATCGTCTGTTCCATAAGCTCTGGTCCATTGAAAGTGGACGATTTGGAGTTTTCAACGGCAACTATGAGTATTACAAGGAAAAACAAGCTGAGAAGGCATCAGCATCAGCAGCATCAGCCTCTGTTCCCGATCAACCTAAACCTTCCTCTTCAGAAGGAATAACTTCATCACGCTCCGGTAAGCCTCAATCTAGCGGTTCAGTGAATGTTACTACAGCTAACTCGTCCAGTTCCCGCAAGAAGAGCGTCCACTTCGACTGGGAGAAGGCTATTGCAGAGGTCGAGGAACAGCTTGAGGAAATTGATGTAAAAATGCTAGATCCACAGATTAGTAGCAATGCGGCAGAGCTTGCGGAGCTACTAAAAGAACGCGATATAATGCAAGAGCAACTAGATGAGCTTTATGCGGGTTGGATGGAAACTGCGGGACATTAACGATCATTAAACGAGGAGATAGGGATATGAGCAACGAAACGAAGATTACGCTTTTTTGGGAAGAATATACCCAGCTTTATCCACAAGCAGCGGCTAACTACGAGGCTTGGGCCTTTGGTGACAGTCCTCAAATGGCCGATGAACTATTGGATCTGGTGATCCAAGGGATCAAGACTGGCACCGCTTCGAACTATGAAATTTATGCAATTTCCGACGAGACACTACCTGAAATTGGCCGACACAGTATTCTGCTCGATGGCCACGGTAATCCACAAGCTGTGATCGTTACGACAGATGTGCAAATTACTCCTTTTGATGAGGTAGGCGCTGACTTTGCCTATAGCGAAGGCGAGGATGACAGAACGCTGGAGTCGTGGCGCCATGAGCATGAGAAGTTCTTCTCCAGAGAATCTTTAGCGTTCTTGAAGAAGCCTTTTGATCCAAAAATGAAGGTGGTTTGTGAGAACTTTAGACTGGTATTTACGAAATCATAAGAAACTCAAGAAACTAAAAAGGCGGCCTCTTCCGTTAGGAAGAGACCGCCTTTGATGTATACTATACAACTATTAGAGTTAGATAATAATTAAAATACGGCTCAGCGCCAAAACCCCAGAATCCAGCCAATCACAGAGATCCATAACGGAATGCTGATTAAAATACCCCAAATCAGCCCAGTGGCAATATTGCCCTCTGCAGGACGCACCACATTTTCCTGTTTTAATGGAATGCTCAGCTCTTCTTGTTCCATGCGATCCCCTCCTAAAATTCTTATCGTCACAGTAGAGGAAAAAATGTAGACCGCTCGACCCAAAAACTTAGAATATTGACTTTATTTTAGATATAAAGGCTCAGCGGCTTAACACTGAAAGTGCTTACATAATAATCATTAACCAAAATTTTAATATTTTAAAAACTTCAGTTTACGGAAGTCATTCATCATATGCAAATTCTTAGTCCAATATTACTACTTTTTCTGGATTTCGTAAATATTCAAACATCGTCTGAATCTGCTCTTTGGTATTCCGCTCCACGGAGAGCTTAGGCAGTTCATCTTCAGCAAAAAAGGAAACTTCACTCGTCTCCACCCCTTGCATCGCCTCACCGCCCACAATGCTGCACAAGATAAAAAACTTGTACACATGATACGGCTCCGGAGGATGGTTATGAAATTTCTTATCCAGAACAGCCAGCAAGCGAATTGCCTCTGCCTCAAATCCTGATTCTTCTTGAATTTCTTTAACAACGACCTCACTCGGTGACAGACCAATATCTCCCCAGCCGCCGGGAAGCGCCCACTTTCCATCTAATTTCTCGCGGACCAGCAGGATTCTGTCCCCCTGAAAAACAACACCACGGATATCTACTTTCGGCGTAGCATAGCCACTCTCACTAGTAAAGGAGAGTCTTATTCTCTCCTTGCTTTCGAATGTATAATTAGCGAGGATGTCTACACTTAGCTCCCGCAAAGCTTGATAACGTTCTATATCGTAGACATCTTTAGCGTAAGTTAGTCCAGTCTGTGCGATGGCCTGTATTTCTTTAGCCCAGGTTAACCATTTCTGCTCCATTGCTGCACCCCTTTAAAAGATCTTCATTAGGATTACTGGCAAAGCATTAAATGACGGGAGAACAAACCTTTTTTAGCTTCACAACGGTCTATAATCGTAAATCCAGCTTCATTAATCATCTCATCCATCGGTTCGATCGCAACGATAACCACCCGATCTGCAATCCGGCGTGCATTCACTAGAATCGCAAACTGTTCCTCAGGTGTAATACTAGAATATAGATTATAAGGCATATCTACAATAGCAACGTCGTAATGTTCTGTGATGTCAGCGATATCCCCTAATGTTACCTCACTTGAGAATCCAAAATGAGCAATATTTGTTCGGGCACCGATCGCGATCTGAGGATTAATGTCACGTCCGACCATGTTGATTCCCATCGACAAAGCCTCTACCATTACTGTTCCGATGCCGCAGCAAGGATCGATAGCTCTTATCCCTTCCGGATTCGGAACGGCGATGTTGACCGCTGCTCGGGCAACACGTGTGCTAAGCGCGATAGAATAGCTACGCGGCTTCTTCATTTGACGGAACCACGTAGCCTTGTTTTTATGATAAGAGCCAAAGTACCAGCGCCCACCCAGCGTAACAATACAATATACCAACTGAGGGTGGTTTACATCCGCTTCCCCTTCAATACGCAGCCCAATTTCCCGCTCGATCACTCTACGCTCATCATATTCTATTTTGTCCGCAGGGGACAGATCATTAGTCTTCACAAAAATAACCTTAAATGTCTTGCCGCCAAGCTCCACTTGCTCGGTTTGATCATAAATCTCAGGCAAGCTGTCTCCCTCGTACATAACATCCAATCGTTCTTTAATGAAGGGACTGCGGCTGACATCCACCTCTACCTCACTCTTAAAGATGGAAGAAGGTACTTCCTCTCCAAAAAGACAACGAAGCTCCATCTGACATAGCGATAACTCGTCCTCTGAACAGGTGTAAGTATATATAAATGTGTTGTTTCCACTTTTCTTTTGCAAAATAATCCATCCTCTATTCCAGGTAATTGTACGACTAGCTTGCTACTCCTGCATTTCGTGCTGAATATCATAACCTACTCGTGCTTTGGCGATTTCAGCGTTGTTCCTATTGACCCATTCCACTAGGGAAGTTAAAGGATCCAGCAGGGACTCCCCTAAACTCGTCAGACCGTATTCAACAGTCAAAGGCACCGTAGGTGTGACTTTACGCCAAACTATACCGTCTCGTTCTAAATGACGCAGAGTCTGGGTCAGCATCCGTTGTGATATTCCACCAGAACGCCGCTGCAGCTCTTTAAACCGCAGTGCTTTTGCACCTAAGTTCACAACAATGAGTACACTCCATTTGTCCCCAATCCTATCCAGAATTTGACGAGTGACGGAGTAGTCCTCTAACGTTGGCATTAGCCGAATGGGTTCGTCTCTTGAATGTTCCAAAGTGGTTACCTCCATGTAACTTAAGCATGTAATCGCACTTTTGTATCTCTTAGCTTATCCAGCTTATCATGGTTACTGTTAGTAATCAACAACCGGAAAAGAACTATTCTTTACGAAAGGAAGCGCCTGTCACGATCATCAGATAAGACATCTTTCCGATCGCTTTTGATCCATAGTGAGTTCTCCAGTATAATGATTCCTATAGAATGCTAAACAAGACGGTCACGCATGGCAATTAAGCTCATAGCCGGTTTTGCGCAGCAAAACTTAAGGAGGTACATACACACTATGTCATATGAAACGTATTTTTCAACACACCGGGATGAACATCTCGAAGAACTAAAACAATGGCTCAAGATTCCAAGTATTTCTGCCTTGTCTGAGCATAAGGATGATGTACTAGCTGCAGCCCATTGGCTGACAGACACACTAAAGAAAGCCGGACTTGAGAACATTGAGCTTCATCCGACAGCGGGACATCCCGTCATATATGCTGACTATCTTCATGCTCCGGGTAAGCCTACCATTCTTGTATACGGCCACTACGATGTGCAGCCAGTAGATCCGCTGAACCTGTGGACTACACCTCCGTTTGAACCAGAGATCCGTGACGGCAAGCTGTATGCACGTGGCGCAACGGATGACAAAGGGCAAGTATTCATTCACCTCAAAGCGATTGAAGCAATCCTGAAACAAGAAGGTACTCTTCCTGTTAACATCAAGCTCTGCATCGAAGGTGAAGAAGAAATCGGCAGCGCAAATCTCCCTCCATTCCTGGAAGCTAACAAAGAGAAGCTGGCTGCGGATGCGGTGCTAGTCTCGGACACTTCCCTGCTGGAACGCGGTCGCCCTGCAATTTGCACAGGACTACGTGGCCTAGGATCACTTGAAGTGAGCGTAACTACAGCTCTTACAGACCTGCACTCCGGTTCTTACGGTGGTGGTGTTCCGAATGCACTGCACGCTCTCGTGTCCCTGCTCAGCTCCCTTCATGACGACAAAGGTCGTGTTTCTGTAGAAGGCTTCTATGATGGTGTACCTGAACTTTCTCCAATGCTACGAGAGGAATTCGTGAAGCAAGGCGTGAATGAAGATAAGATTCGCGAAGGACTTGGACTTGACGCATTATACGGTGAAGAAGGTTATTCTTTTGTAGAACGTATTGGTGCTCGCCCTACACTTGAGCTTAACGGTGTCTATGGGGGCTTCCAAGGTGAAGGAAGCAAGACCGTTATTCCAAAAGAAGCACATGCCAAGATTACTTGCCGTCTCGTTGGCGATCAGGATCCACAGCATGTTCTTGATGCCGTTGAAGCGCATCTGAAGGCTAATATTCAAACCGGAGCGAAAGTCCATGTGCAGCAAATGGAGAAGGCGCGTGCCTTTAACATTGATCCATCGAACCCTATTCTGCAAACTGCAGCAGACGCTTACGGCAAAGTATACGGAACCCGTGCCCTCTTCACCAAAGACGGTGGCTCCATTCCGATCATGGAAAGCTTCTCCCGTGTACTTGAAGCACCAGTGGTCCTGATGGGCTTTGGCCTTGATGATGAGAACCTGCATGCACCGGATGAGCATTTCAACCTTGAGAACTTTGATAAGGGACTGCTCACCATTGTTGAGTTCTTGAAGACTGTTTAAGATCAAAGGGTAGTTAAAAAGCCAGGCTCCCCCTTCGTGGAGGAGCCTGGCTTTTTGATGAACAATATCATTAAACAAAGCAATAAAAAAATCCCTGCATCGCAAGGATTTGGAAGTTTAAATTATGGAGCGGGTGATGGGAATCGAACCCACGCTATCAGCTTGGAAGGCTGAAGTTCTACCATTGAACTACACCCGCATTAGAAAGTGAGTACAAGAGATATTGTATCACCCCTATAAATAAAAATCAACATTTTTCTGTTCAAGCATAAACGCCTCCGGAGTCCTAATAAGGACGGTAAGCGTTTAAGCAAGAAATATAAGACATAGAGTATGGTGTGAAACTTATACTTTCTTATATTTTACAAGGAAGCGCCGAGGGGAGCCTTTTTCAAAAACGCTGTTTCAAATTCAGCTGCTTGAATAGGTTTACTGAACAAAAACCCTTGAGCTTCATGGCAATGCTGCTCACGCAAAAACTGCAGCTGCTCCTTGTTCTCCACCCCTTCTGCGGTAACTTTAAGCTTTAAATGATGCGCCATAGAAGTAATCGTGGAGACTATTGCCGCATTATTACTATCCTCCATAACCTCGGAGACAAACGATCTGTCAATCTTTAGCCTGTCGATCGGCATATTCTTCAAATAGTGCAGTGAGCTGTAACCTGTACCAAAATCATCAATGCTAATGAACACACCTAGCTCTTTCAAGCGCTTCAGCTGATCAAAGGCCGTTTCTTTATCCAACGTCATACTCTCTGTAATTTCAAGATCAACATAACATGGATCCAAACCAATATCGGTCAGAATGGAATGAATTTTACCAGCCAGATTCGGCTGAAGGAATTGACGCATAGATAAGTTGATAGATACGCATATCGGCTGGTAGCCTGCTAACTGCCACTGTTTATTTTGCAGGCATGCCGTCTTCAGTACCCATTCCCCAATTGGAACAATTAGCCCACTATCCTCAGCTAATGGAATAAATTCATTAGGTGAGACAATACCACGCTTAGGATGATTCCAGCGCAATAAAGCTTCCATTCCTACAATCTCTTCCGTCTCCAGCTGCACCTTGGGTTGATATACGAGATAGAACTCATCACGTTCAAGCGCTCTTCGCAGGTCATTTTCCAGCTTCAGTCGTTCCTTTGCTTTCATCTGCATGGCTGGGATATAACGGCGAATCTCCACGCCTTGCTCCTTCGCGTTATGAACAGCAGTATCCGCATTTTGAATGAGATGTTCCGCAGTTTCCCCGTCACCAGGATAAATACTCATCCCCAAACTGAGTGAGATATGGTACTCACCAGATTCTATATTAACGGGTGCTTCAAATAATTTAAGCAACTCTGTAGCCCGAGCCAAGCATTCTCCAAGACTTGCTCTATCTGTCATTAGAAAAGCAAACTCGTCCGCTCCCATACTATACAGCTCTTCACTAGACTTAGCTTCATTCCCAAGCCGTTCAGACACTAATTTCAATAAAAGGTCTCCGGCATAATGACCCAGAGAGTCATTTATATTCTTAAAATGATTAATATTCATAATAGCCAAAGCTGAGAATTGATCACTCGTGTCTGTCTCTCCAGCATCAATCATTTCTTCTACACGCTGTGTCAGCCGACGCCTATTTGGAAGTCCTGTTAAATCATCATGATAGGCCAAATAATTGATCCGTTCTTCGGCCAACTGTTTCTCGTAAAATGGCTCTTCAATCGTCAGGCGATACACGCCGGTAAGTAACTGGTAATAAGCAATTCCGCTACATAACATCCCAAAGAGATCATCAATATTCCCCCCACTTAAGGGAGTCATAAAGAAAGCCTGTCCTAGCGAGAAAAAGATAAGTGCCCGAATAATAACAAGCAGCGAAGCTGACTTTTCATTATTCCCAGGAAATACGATGACAGCAACACCTGCTAAATAAACAAAAAGTACTGCCAGATCAACGAATTGTTTAATTGTACTCATCCAAGGCTTAGTAAATAACTCAGGCACTGCCGAATGGATAAATACAAATAATGCGATGAAGAGCACAATCAACATGAAGGCGATTCTGAATACATTTCTTTTTTCGGCAACGGTCACAGGTTTGTCTTCTCTACTAAAAATGAACAAAATGCCCAGTCCGCTGGATAGTCGTGAAAAGGTAAGCAGCCACCTTGATTCCTCAGGGGTTATAAACGATGAAATCAATGGAAATGCTACAAAGCCGAGTGTATGCAAGAAATCAATAATACATATTCCACCAAAAAGAGCAGCGACATATAATCTTCCTTTAGATAATCTGCTAGAGAAGAACAACCAACCCTGTGCAAATATCGCAAATCCAAATGCAACAGTACAACATCCGACAATGAGATAGAGTGCAGAAATAATATCCCAATTGTCCAATCGGTTTAGCGATGTATGGAAAATTTGAATGAATAGGAACAGTAAGGCTCCTATAATAGCCGCTTGAATGGTCTTTTTCTCTTCTTGTCTCATAGGTCCCTCGCGTCTGAAAATGATGTCGATTATTAAGCAACTATGTATAGTCTTGTCCTATGTATAAATATCGGCTAGATCGGTCTTTAAAGTTACATTTCTTTTGTGCGGTAGTATTTTTATAGCGATTATTCATAAATCTTGCATAAATATAAACCATTTTCTTCTAGCAGGCAAGCAAAAATACCTTCAGGCTTCTTATTAGAACCTTAAGCATTTTAGCGAAAAATATTAGAATCATTTATCATAGAAACTTATAGAAATTTTATTTTTATTCAAAAAAAAGCACTTCCCCCTACGAACGGGTTCAGTGCTTCTGAACAACAGGTTTATTTATCTCCGAAGTTAACCTCTGGTGTTGTAAGCTTATCATAGAAATCAACCGCTTTATCCTTATCCGCCGATGCGCGAAGCGCCATTGCTGAACGTGGATGCTCATCAAGCGTACCAGTGATCATGTAAGGAATGATATAGCCCCACTCTTCTTTTTCACGTAAAGGAATCATCAGGCGTTCAATGATATCAATGACAGGACGCAATGTGTAGCGTGTATTCTTCAAATGAGTCACTAGCAGCTCTGTAGGACAGTTCCCCGCAGCACGTCCCATTCCATAACAGGAAGCGTCCAACAGCTCTACACCTTTCTCAGCAGCAATCAACGTATTGGAGAACGCCAGTTGAAGATTATTATGCGTATGTACGCCCAGGCGTTTGTTTGGCAAATGAGTTTTGAACTTCTCCACTAAGTAATTGATGTCGTTGTGATCTAGACTACCGTATGAATCCACAATGTATACCACATCAACTACACTCTCACGAATCATTTCGAAAGCTTCTAATAATTCATTCTCCATTACATTCGACAAAGCCATAATATTGATTGTTGTCTCATAGCCTAGATCATGGAAGGTTTGTACCAGCTGTAAGGCTTTCTCCACATCTTTGCTATAGCAAGCTACCCGAATCAGATCCAGCATACTTTCGCTGCGAGGTAAAATATCATTTTCATCCACACGACCGATATCAACCAAAGCGGAAAGCTTAGTATGTCCCTTTTGCGGGATAACTTTACGTAAGAAGTCATCGTTCAGAAAACGCCATGGTCCAGCACCTTCTGCTCCTTTGAGCAGTTTAGGGGAGTTTTTATAACCGATTTCCATATAGTCAACACCAGCCTCATTCAAGCCGGCATACAAATTTTGCACAAATTCCACGCTGAAATCCCAGTTGTTCACTAGCCCCCCATCGCGAATGGTGCAGTCAACAATCTTACATTGATTAGTCTTCATAATTATCTCCCTTCAATTCCTGCAATCATCGTAGCCGCTATTGCAATCATTATAACCGCTAGCATAGCTTTACTATGCAATTTATATCGTTCAATCATACTTTAATGAAGAATAAATTGTAAAGGTTATTTCACCTTTAACTCACAGATGTTATTATCACATTATGTCTGCGACAAATATCACAGTATGCAAACGCGTAAAAATGCTACATTACAACTAAACAGTTGAGATTGATTATCAGTCTCTTTTGGAGGGATTACAATAACTACTTATACCTGCTGTTCCTTGCTGCAACTACAACCTGGTTCTGCCGGCTGTATTCATAAAATAGAAGGAATGAACCCCATTTTACGCCGCCGTCTTGCTGATCTCGGTGTCTCAGAAGGTGTGCATATCCGCCTCAAAGGAAAAGGTCCTTTTATGGGGCCGATTACCTTGGAATGCAACGGACAACTATTTGCCATCCGCCGAAAAGAAGCTTCAATGATTGAGGTGAACGTCTCTTGAGTTCTATTGCACTTGTGGGCAATCCCAATACAGGCAAGACCTCTCTCTTCAATACCTTAACGACTTCATACGAATATGTAGGTAACTGGTCAGGGGTTACGGTTGAGAAAAAGATCGGAAATCTGAAGAACGGGGCAGGTAAGCTCATTGATTTGCCCGGCATCTATTCACTTCACCCACTCTCCCGTGATGAAGGGGTCGCAGCCCAATATCTGATAGAAGAATCCCCCGAAGCATTAATCAATATCGTGGATGCATCCCAGCTGGAACGTAATCTGCTGCTCACGCTTCAACTGCTTGAGTATGGCAAGCCTACTGTACTCGGTCTTAATATGATTGATGTCGCTAATGCACGTGGTATTCATATTAATCAAACCATTTTACAATCAAGATTGGGCGTTACAGTCCTCCCACTCATAGCAAGAACCGGTAAAGGCAGCGTACAGATGCTCAGCATCCTTGAGGAATCATCAGCTATTCCTGCTGTAACGTTCAAGCTGAATTATGGTGAGGTAGTCGAGCGAGCGATATCTTCTATAGAAAAGGAATTACGTTCTATAAAAGATCTGCCCAATCATCGTTGGGTCGCTCTACAGCTCATGGAGCAGAATCCGGTTATACTTCAGTTTTTGAAGTCGCGTATAGACGTTACGGGACTGCTAAATATCTGTGAGTCTTGTCAGAGTGAGCTACAACTCAAAAAACTCGCCCTGACACTCCCGCAATGGATTCGTTCGAACCGTATGGAGTATATTCGCAGTATTTGTGTCGAAGTCCTTGATACGACAGCTCAGAAGCCCCATAACTTAACTGAAAGACTAGATTCGGTATTGACTCATCGATTTTTGGGACTGCCCTTATTCATTTTCTTTATGTATGCTCTCTTTAAGACTACATTTGACTGGGTTGGCGGCCCCCTATCGGATATCTTAGATGGCCTGATATCCGGCCCTATTAGTGATGGAACGAACTCTCTGCTTCAGACCATTGGAGCTTCAGGCTTCACGCATGCGTTGATTGTGGATGGCATCATCGGCGGTGTAGGAGGCGTACTGGTCTTTGTTCCGCAAATCTTCATTCTCTTTCTGATCATTTCCTTCCTAGAGGATTCCGGATACATGGCAAGGGTCTGCTTGTTGATGGACAGCACCATGGAACGAATGGGACTGAACGGAAAAGCATTCATTCCATTTATTATTGGTTTTGGTTGCAATGTACCGGCCATTATGGCGGCGCGAAGCATCGAACAGCCCAAAGACCGCATGCTGACAACACTGTTAATGCCGCTGATGTCTTGTTCTGCAAGATTACCTGTTTATGCATTATTCGCAGTTGTATTCTTCCCTGAGCAACAAGCGTTTGCCGTTCTCTCTATGTATGTTATGGGTATTGTTTTTGCCCTAATTCTTTGTAAGGTATTCTCTAAATACTTATTCAAGAATGAATCCTCTGTCTTCATTATCGAACTCCCTCCTTACCGTATGCCGCAGATCAAAACCTTATCGCGCAGCACTTGGGAGAAGGGCAAAGGTTTCCTTCGTAAGGCAGGAACGATTATTCTTGCTGGATCAGCGATTATTTGGTTTATGTCTTATGCTGGTCCTGGCGGATTTGATGTAGAAATGGATCATAGCTTCCTAGCGAAATTCGGAGGCATGATTGCACCGCTACTGGAACCGCTTGGTTTCGGAACGTGGCAGGCTGGCTCTACCTTGGTTCCAGGATTTTTAGCGAAAGAGGTTGTTGTGTCCACGATGAATATCATCTATCACGCACCGGATACCGCTGGATTAGAGAATCAAATCTCACAAGTCTTTACCCCGCTGAGTGCAATCAGCTTTATGGCCTTTATTCTGTTATATATTCCTTGTCTGGCCACGGTAGGGGTTATCAAAAAGGAAACCGCCTCTTGGAAATGGACTTTCTTCTCCATGGGCTATTCTCTTGCTCTGGCGTATATCGTATCTTTTGTTATTTTTCAAGGTGGGCGATTATTAGGCTGGTCGTAGGACTTGTAATTTGTTAATTTTCTTAATGAAAGTGGGGCACCGTAATGATAAATGTTCTGATCGTCACTCTGATCTTCGGTTATTCAGGCTGGATCATCTATCGACATGTGCAAAAGGGCAAGCAAGGCGCTTGCGCTGGCTGTGATAAGGGCAAGACCTGTTCTGCAGCGTCTTTAGATTCTCCCCTCTCCTGCTCTTCAACACCTGTTAACAAGAAGAAGTAGGCTTGTATTATGTGCATTAAATAAAGTTCTTTCGTTTAGTCTCCTTTACTAACGGGTATGTTTGTTATAAGCAACTACAGACAATCCCAAGGAGGTAATTCCTATGAACACTAAAAAAACGTTATTTACAACGGTCGCATTAGGAGCTGCATATCTACTCAAGAATAAGGGAACTCGCGATAAAATTATGAACGGTATTCAATCCTTCACTTCTCAATCGAAGGCCAAAAAATCCAGTCGCACTGTTTAAGCTTCTTATTTCTTGAATTCCAGTAAAGGGAGAGGTGGGGGGGGGGACGCTGAACGTGGTGTTGTTGAAATGTTATGGTTTTTTTATTATTTTTAATTATATTTAATATAAGAAAAAAAAAAAAAAAAAAACATCAATAATATAAACATTAAGAACATTACAATAAGTTTCTCCATCAGAGATAAAAAAAAAAATACATTCATTATTTATTATTATTATTTTTTTTTTTATATTATTTAGTGGTTTGGTAACAAAAAAACATTTTTTTTTTTTCCCCCCCACCTCTTATTGTTTATGAAGAGCTGATCATTCGCTTTCGCTGAGCAACCACTGAATCAATGTGCGAACCATGACTCCTGTACCGCCTCTAGGATTAACTCCACGTTCTTTAGAAAGAAATGCGGTTCCAGCAATATCTAGATGTATCCACGGTAGACCTTCCGCAAACTCCCCTACGAATAACCCAGCCGTAGTGGCTCCACCGAATCTTCCTGCGGTGTTACGGATATCGGCCACTTCACTCTTTAGCATGTCGCGGAATTCCGGGTAAGCCGGAAGCTGCCATATTTTTTCACCCGAAACATTAGCTGCTGTCAGAAACTGCTCCATAAATTCCTCGTTGTTAGTAACAGCACCTGTAGCTATATCTCCCAATGTCGACAGCACTGCACCTGTCAGCGTAGCAACATCAATAACACGTTTCGCTCCCCATTCCCGAGCATAGGTCAGCGCATCGCCAAGTACAAGTCTGCCTTCTGCATCGGTATTCAATACTTCTATGGTTCTTCCGCTCATTGATGTAATGATATCCCCGGGTTTAAAGGCATTAGCTGAAGGCATATTCTCAGCAGATGGAATGATCATTACGACATTAATTCGTGGACGTAATCGGCCTAATGCCTCCATTACTCCAAGCACAGCCGCTGCGCCTCCCATATCACTGATTAATTCTTCCATGCCTGGGGCTCTTTTTAAGGAAATTCCCCCCGTATCAAAAGTAATCCCTTTACCGACCAGCCCTACTACATTATCCCAGTGCCCCGTTCCCTGGTAACGGATGACGATCATTCGCGGAGGGTTAACACTTCCTTTTCCCACTGCGTGCAAACCGCCCATTCCTTTTTGCTCAATTTCGCGTTCATCCAGTACTTCGGAAGGAAATCCATAACGTTCAGCAACTTCTATAGCGGCCATAGCAAGGTCAGATGGAGTCAGCATATTGCCTGGCATATTCGTCAAGTTACGCGCCAAATTCGTAGCCTCACCAAGCGCGAGCCCTTTCTGTATGCCCAGACTCCAATCTTGCTCGATAGCAACCGCTGGCTTTTTCTCCATTGTGAAAATTACTGAGTTTGGACCTGTATATTGAGATTGCTCCTGCTTATAAGTGGGACGTCGATAAGAACCGAGTGATAACCCCTCAGACAACGCATAGGCAATAGATCCGATATCCCTTTCTACTGTTAGCTCCTGAATATCTTCAGCCACCTGAAATACTAGCTGTATCGCCTTCAAACGAAGGGCTGCACGTGCGACCTGAACTCCCATTTGACGTAGATCTTCAGACGTAAGAAGTTGGTCCCCCTTACCCACCAAAATTGCAACGGAACAACCGGATGGATGTTCTAAAGGTAGTGCATAAGTCTGATTCAGCTTTCCACTAAATAGTCCTGCCTTCGCCAATAGGCGAATTCTGTCATTCCATTGCTCAGAGACACCACCATGCTCTGCCTCCGTCTCAGAAATGATAAGGACAAGGGCATCACCCTTAATTTCATTAATGGTTCTGGCACTGTTAAACTCTATATTCATCGTGAATACCTCCATTTGTCTCCCAAAGCGAATCCCCATTGTAACATAAGTAAGGCCGATCTCTGCATCTGTATTATCCGCAGGGATCAGCCTCTTAACACTCTGTCTTCTAACTAAGTGTACTAATGGATTAATGGCAATGAGATTACAAAATGAGTACCTTCGTTAACTCTACTGCTGACAGAAATACATCCACCATGATTTTTGATGATTCGATCACTCACGGAAAGCCCGAGCCCAGTCCCATTCTCCTTCGTCGTAAAAAATGGACTGAACAACCTGTCCAGTGTACGGATATCCATTCCCTTACCGTTATCAGAAATGAAAATACGGACCTCAGAACCCTCTCTACGGGCTCCAACCTCTATTTGACCCATTAGACCATCTGCCCTATCTGTAACGGCCTCCATGGCATTTCTAATCATGTTGAGGACTACCTGTTTCATTTGTTTTACATCACCAGAAATCATCATATCCCCCTGAAAAGAATGCAGATTAATCTGGCATCCTTTCATCAAGGCTTCGCTCTCTGTAAGCAGCACTACTTCCTTGAGCAAGGCTGACACAGGAATCATTCCCACTTGAGGAACTGAGGGCTTGGATGATGTTAGAAATTCATGGATAATATCGTTCGCCCGATCGATCTCCGCCAATATAATCTTGCCATATTCCTGTTTCCCAAGCTGCTGCAGATGCGGGTGAAGCAATTGAATAAATCCACGGATCGCGGTTAATGGATTCCGAATTTCGTGGGCAATAGATGCAGATAATTTACCTAACACAGCCAAACTATCGTTTTGGTAAGCTGTTTGTTCAATCAACTTATAATCGGAGATCTCTTTAACTGTAAACAAATAACAACCCTTCATTTGCTCTCCACAGCATAATGTAACCTTCCAATAACGGCCATACTCGTCTAAAAATTCATAATTTGATTTTCCTTTGTATACCATCTCTCTATAGCTTTGCAGTACTTGCTTTTTCTTAAAGCGGCTTAGTCTAACGTTAGATAATAGGTGTGATATTGTACAGCCAACAAGGGAGTGACGGGTTAATTCGAGCATCCCGTACATTTGCTTATTTACAAAACTTATAACTCCCTCTTCATCAAAAAGCATGATTCCGCTGTCAATATTCTCTAGTACATCCTCGTATGTAGTATCCACAGGCCCTGATTGATAGGTTCTTCCCGGTAATAGAAGACTTTCTTGATATTGGCTAATCACGATACGAAGTTCCCCCTTTTACTGCATTTGACGAAGACGCTAAAGCGACATCAAATTACTATGTATTTGAGTATATGACGAAGCCGCCAGAACATTCGGTAATCGTTGCACTTTTTCCAACCGGTTCAATTATATTCCAATCATATCCAAGTGAAGTAGACAACGCAATCAGAGAAACTGTCGAATGATAAAAAAATTCATAAAATGATTCCAAAGACATATAAAATATCACATCAAATTATATTTATTACTATTAATTCGTTCAATTGATATAAACCCGTTAGAAAAAATTTAGATAAAGATAAAAGCCCTCGCAGTTGCGAAGGCCTTGTTAAAGAAATGGGTCAACCCCAAATTGTAAATAATCTTACGCTTTCTGTTGCAGACGAAGGCGTCTTTGACTCATCACAGCTAATCTTTTCTTCAATTCCCGTTCCCACTTCGTATCCTCAATCTGTTTGGCTACAGCAAGCAGGTCAAGCGCCATATCGATCTGACTCCGCACAATAGCTAGAGGCTCTTCACTCTCGATGTTAATGACATTTTCGAATATTGCAGTTTCGTCTTCCATGACATAGTCCTGAAAATCCACATCAGTAACACCGTCTCCATGTGCGTATTCCGCCAAAATCTCATACTCGTTTTCGACCTTATAGTGAACCTCTACACGATGACATACCGGACAAAAAAGCAGGGGAACATTATGGACTTGCGTGCGATAATGTTTAAGGGTTCCCTTTGTTCCTACCATACTCGCTCCACAGCAAAAGCTCATATTTGTTCACCCTCCTTAGAATGACTAACTCATCTGAGTTTTTATTATTGTATTACATTACCCCAATGGAGATTCCTCCACTCGAGGACATAATATAACTTTTCACGCCTATTTTCAAATCCATTTTTTATTTAGGACTTTTTGGAGCAAAAAACCTCCTTACAGAAAAACTTCTGCAAGGAGGTTGAAATCAGAATATCAAAGATCAGATAATAGCAGAACAGCATTTAAAGGTTTCTGTCACCTGGTTTCCAGTTCATTGGGCATAAGCCGCCAGATTGCAGGGCTTGAAGGACACGAAGTGTTTCTTCTACGCTGCGACCTACATCATTGTGATTAACAACTTGATATTTCAATTCACCTTCAGGATCAATGATGAACAATCCACGCAATGCAATACCTTCTTCTTCAATCAGAATGCCGTAGTCTTTAGCTACTTGTTTAGTAATATCACCAGCAAGCGGGAAATTCAAACGGCCAAGACCATTGGAATCCTTAGGTGTATTGATCCATGCTTTGTGGCTGTGGACCGAATCTACACTCGCGCCGAGAATTTCTGTATCAAGCGCTTCGAACTGGGCAGCTGCTTCACTAAGAGCAGTGATTTCAGTCGGACATACAAAAGTAAAGTCCAGAGGATAAAAGAAGAATACCAGCCATTTGCCACGATAGTCGGACAGACTAACTTTACCAAAATCCTTACCATCGCCCGATACGGTTTGCATAGTAAAATCTGGAGCTGGTCTACCTACTAAACGTTCAGCCATTGCCAAAATCCTCCTTTGATTATGTAAGAAACCAACCATTTCATGTCGTGATATGCTGGAATAATTTACATCTTGTCTACATATCAAATGGTATCATCGTACAAAATCAAAGTCAATCTTAGACAAATCCATCTATAATCGTAATTAGGAATTATATTTTTTATGCTTTGCGGATAGCTGCAACAATCAGGTCGCCCATTTCAGATGTACTAAGCGCTTTGCTCTTATCTACGGCAATATCACTTGTACGGTGACCTGCATCCAATACTTCAGCCACAGCAGCCTCTATCGCAGCAGCCGCATCTTCGTAACCAAAGGTTAAACGGAACATCAGGGCTAAGGACAAAATCGTAGCAATCGGATTCGCAAGCCCTTGTCCAGCAATATCAGGTGCGGAGCCGTGAACGGGCTCGTAGAGACCATAGTTACCGTCAGCCATCGAAGCGGAAGCTAACATACCAATAGAGCCTGTCAACATCGCAGCCTCATCGCTCAGAATGTCACCAAACATATTCTCGGTTACGATAACATCAAAGCTGGATGGACGGCGCAGCAGCTGCATCGCGCAGTTATCAACGAGTACATGCTCTACCTCTACCTCAGGGTATTCTGGAGCAATCTTATTTACGACCTCACGCCATAAACGTGATGTTTCAAGTACATTCGCTTTATCAACACTTGCCAGCTTATTGCGGCGCTTACCAGCAATTTCAAAAGCCTGACGCACGATTCGTTCCACTTCCATTACGTTATACACACAGGTATCCACCGCTTCTTCACCATGTTCACCTTGACGACGCAGTTTATCTCCGAAGTAAATACCACCAGTCAGCTCACGAACGACCATAAGATCTGTTCCTTCCAGCACTTCTGGCTTCAATGTCGAAGCATCCTTAAGGCAATCGAATACGACTGCAGGACGTAAGTTTGAGAACAACCCAAGCGCTTTACGAATGCCAAGCAATCCGGTTTCAGGACGAAGCTCCTTTGAATTGTTATCCCATTTCGGTCCGCCCACAGCGCCCAGTAATACAGCGTCAGCACTGCGACAGATTTCTAATGTATCTTCCGGCAGCGGTGTGCCTCTTTCGTCTATTGCAATGCCTCCAAATAGAGCGTGCTCCGTTTCAAAGGTATACCCAAATACTTCTCCCGCTCTTTTTAATACTTTTTCTGCTTCAGCTACTACTTCAGGTCCAATACCGTCCCCTGCGATTACGGCGATTTTTTTAACCTCACTCATCTCAGTCACTCCTCAAGTGGTCTGCTCTAACAGACATAGTTCTTCTTTATATTGTTGTATCATACCCAGTCGTAAAGGACAAAGATATAGATTCTATTGAGTTGATAGGCATAGCCTATAAAACAATTATTGTGAAGGAAGATTTTCTTGAGTAATGAAAAGTACCGCCCAGGATCATCCCTGTAGCGGCTCTGCATTTTCACGTTTTATTAATGAATTGGATTTGAAATTACGTCAATGTTTCCACCTGAATATTTCAGGAAATAGGCAGTTTTGGTGCTTGAATCGTAGCTCAAAAATTTGCTATTACCACTTTCAGGCCATTTTTGCTCTTTTAAGATCTGAGTTCCTTCTTGCGAAAATAACGACCAGGTTTGTTCTAATACATCCCCAACAAACACTTGATTGTTAATAAAGTCCGTCTTCCACCCCGAAAGATCACCCTCTTCTTTAAAAGCTTGCTTAATAGAGGTTGGTGCACTTCCGGTTGCAACATTCATCAAACGGAACACGTTCTGAGGATCATCTGAAACAGGACGCTTCGCGTTAGCTGGAACTGGCTGGTAAATGTATGATGTGTATACTGCAAGATTTGGACCAATAAATTTAAGCTTAATATCAGCATTAAAGTCTTTAAATATTTTTTCATTATGGTGAAATAAATTAATTGTTCTTACAAAGAAATCATCGCTCATTATACCTTGTGCTTGATACTTTATAGCTAAATAAGGATATCCAACAAAATCCCAACCCTGAACGTTTACACTTTCATATCCGTTGTCGTTAATCTTAGCGTTAAAGCTTACACTTGGCTTAGTCCAAGGATACTGATAAAGATTAAAGGAATCTCCAAATTGAACCATGATTCGTTCGTTTACTTTCCCCGTAGGAGCAACCCATTTGATTTTGTCTGCCGAATCTTTAAGCGGTATTTCTGTTTTACTAATCTGCTCTCCGGCATAGGTAAAGACCGTTTTCGTAATTTCGTTGCCATTTGATTTCTTTAGCAGCACTATTTTTTGCGGATTCTTCATCATGTTAAGATCGAGAATCGTATGAGCATCATTTGAAAGATTGACTACCTTATTTGTTGTTACATTGACCACGTCTGCTTTGTTAGTGCTATGATCTATGATTGCGACGAGATCGCCACTAACAGAAAACACATCTGTACTGTCCAAGCTTGGAGGCAACGTCGATGGATTAGCATAGGATTGATTTGTGAATACAAGCATTCCGATAATTCCTGCGAAAATAATACTGAAGCTCTTTTTCATAGCGCTTCCTCCATTATGAAATTTTTTCCATTGTAAATACGTTATAAGCTAAAAAAAGTTTCTGAAAACATAAAAGCTACGCTAACGAGCACCAGCGAAGTACTGGGCAAATTTGCCCTTGATTAATAAGTTGTTTACAATAAAGTTGAAATCATCTACCTAAGGAGTGAATGCGAAGTGCAATATGCTAAGCTTGGCAAATCCGGTATGAAGGTCAGTCGGCTATGTCTCGGAACAATGAACTTCGGCCCACAAACAGATGAACAAGAAGCCTTTCGTATTATGGACGCTGCACTCGACGCAGGTGTTAATTTTTTTGATACCGCTAACATTTATGGTTGGGGCGAGAATTCCGGTTTAACAGAAACGATTATTGGTCGTTGGTTTAAACAAGGCGGTGGGCGACGTGAAAAGGTCGTGTTAGCTACCAAGGTATACGGTGCAATGAGCGATAAGCTCGACGGGCCTAATGATGAGGGCGGACTATCATCTTATATTATACGCCGCCATCTAGAGGGGTCTCTGCAGCGTCTCCAGACCGATCATATTGAATTGTACCAGATGCATCACATTGACCGTAGTGTGTCTTGGGACGAGCTATGGGGGGCTTTTGAGCTTGCTGTAAACCAAGGAAAGATTGGTTATGTCGGCTCCAGTAACTTTGCAGGATGGGATATCGCTGTAGCCCAACAAGAGGCCAAGGCACGTGGCTTCTTAGGTTTGATTTCTGAGCAGCATAAATACAGCCTGACCTGTCGCCTTCCTGAACTTGAAGTATTACCTTCCTCTCTCCATCATGGTTTAGGCGTTATTCCTTGGAGCCCACTGGATGGAGGTCTTCTTGGACGCAATGCACTTAAGAAAATAGAAGGCAGCCGCAGTGGAGGAAATACCGAGCGCGTAGAGCAATACAAAGATCAGCTTGAGGCTTTTGCAAGCTTATGTATGGAGCTTGGAGAACCACAAGATAATGTAGCGCTAGCATGGTTATTAGCCAATCCTGCTGTAACCGCACCAATTATTGGACCACGCACACTAGAGCAATTCGAGAGTGCACTACGCAGTCTTGAGATTGTGCTAGATGAATCTGTCCTCAAACGGCTAGATGAGATCTTCCCAGGACCGGGCGGAGAAGCGCCTAAAGCTTACGCTTGGTAGGTTTCTTATAATTTAAAAAAGGGAGCTAAGGCTTCAGCAGAACCAATCGCTGAAGCCTTAACTCCCTTTATTGTTCGTACTTATTCAGCTGTGTCCACGGTCATACTTCCATTACTTGTACTTAAGTCCACGGTATAAGTTCCTTTACCGAGAATGGCAGTGCCAAAGCTGTCCCCGTCTAGATCCCAAGGAATATTCCCCTTCAGTGAGCCGTTGCTAGTATCCGCTGTAATCTTCGCATCGGACACAGTTGGCAATCCCACCGTAATCTTTCCGTTACTAGACGAACATTTCCATTTTCCAGTCACTGCTGAATGAATAGTGATCTTTCCGTTGCTGCTCTTTGCAGTCAACGCTCCATCTATATTATCCAAAATAATCGCACCATTAGAACTTTTGAGCTGCGCCCCACCTTGGATGTTCTGAACAGTCAGTGAGCCATTGCTGGTATGTGCCTCAACTCCACCAGCAACATCATGAATATTTATAACCCCATTACTAGTGTCAACCACTAAGCCAGACTTCAAATCCCAGGCTTCTATTGACCCGTCACTAGTATCTACCTCAACGGCAAGACTGCTAGGTACACTTACATTTAAATAAGGACTTTTAGTATTAAATCCAAACTGAATATTAGAGAACCAATTATGATCTGTATCGAGCTCCATAATCAGCGTATCTCCCTCAGTTTTTACTTTCCATTTCTTTTCCAACGAACTTTCGGCTTCACTTTGCGATTTTCCAGGTAAGAGTAAGCTTCCCTCATAATCCAATGAGCTTCCATCTATTCCCTCGACCTTTACTTTTCCACTTGGAAGTACGATTTTTAGCGTCGTAATATTGTCTTTCACTTCGACATTGCCGCTTAGTGGGGTTAAATGTGTATTCCCGATTAAACTGCTAAGTGAGCCTCCGGCCATTACGCTCTGTGCACTGCTTGCTCCAACCAACAGGATGATCAATAGGATCGCCCAACCGCTCACACGACTTTTGGCATCGGATTTGATAAACAATCTTAGCAACATCTCGAGTCCGAACAGAATCAACAATGCTGGCCATAAATAACCAAGTACTTCATAGCTGATCATATTATACTGAGCCATCACAATAATGACACCAAGTGCGATGCAGCCTATAGCTGCAGTGAAACTCCCGATTTTCCATCTCCCCATAGTGAAATCCCCGTTTCTTACGCTCTCGTATTGTTTCTTAGCATCTTCAGACCGTACGCAATCAGACCCAGTGATAGCAAGATCGTACCAATGTTAATCTCAATTAACATTCTCCAAAGCGTCGGAAATGCTGAGATCACCAGCATAAGGAACCCAGCAACAACACATCCAACACCAACCCAAGCCGGATTCACATCTTCATGTGGGTAACCTGGCATAGAGGATATCCCCATCGTCCAAGGCTCTCCGAAGCTGTCAGGATGGAACATCATACGCTCATGTTCGGCTGCAGTTATTTTCATCCAAGCCGCTTTCTGCAGGGCATCAAACAATTGGTAAAACCACAGTGCAGCTAGCGCAAAAGGGAAGATCATGGGCTCAGACGGAATAAACATAATACATAAGGAAGCCCCGATCATAAACTGCAGCCCCTGCTTTTTGAAGCCTAAGTACAAATGACCTACACCAGGAATCATAGCTAGCATAAAAGTGAGCCAACGTCTCTTCTTAATCATAATACATCCTCCTAAAATTTGGATAGCATAAACTTTTCAGTTTACCTGAATCCATCTATTATTTATAAATCTCTTTATGACTATTTTCTAAAGCCACCAAACCATTGGGTCACAGAATTCGACACATGACCATTAATTTCAGTGATCCCATAAGCCAAATTCTCAAAAACGCCAAACTGCAACAATAACAAACTCAAGCAGGCAGCCACCGCATAATGTGTCAAAGATGTTCTAGGAGCAAAACGACGTCTTACGCTTGTCGCTTTAATCGCTCGTTCCCTGCGTCCTGTTTCAAGCTGCTCAATATGGGCCATAACACCTGCTGCTAGATCTGGAAAGTCCATCTGTTCATGTTGATATTCGCTGTCTGCTTCCATTTCTGACCAAAGAGCTGACATTTCTTTCGCTTCCTCCAGCCACTGTGCGCAATCAGGACAGGATTGTATGTGCAACCGGATACTCAGCTCCATATCTGGAGACAGAAGACCGTCAATGTAATGTGGCATCCATTCCTTCACTATTGCACAATTCATCGCAATTCCTCCCTTTGTCTACGCATCATCTGTCTGGCACGATAAAGCTGCGATTCGATAGTTTTAACGGAAACACCTTTTTGCTCCGCTATCTCTTGATAAGAATTTCGCTGAAAATAGTACAGCTGTACGACCGACCGGTACGGTTCCGCAAGGCTGTTCACATTCTCACCCAGCTCAGCTGATTGTTCCTGCTCTAGCACCTCTTGCTCTGGTGTTTGAGACGTTACCCAATCATTCTCAGTGTAATCAGCTGCACTCCGATGCCTCCACTCCCTATCATTGGCCCGTTTCCAGTCCAGACAGGTTCGATAGGCTATCCGATAAAGCCATGTCGAGAAGGTAGACTGTCCTCTGAAAGAGGGGAGCGCTTTGTATGCTTTTATAAAAACCTCTTGGGCCATATCTTTGGCCGATTCGGCTTCTCCAGTAATCTTGACGCACACTCTGTATACCATGCCTTGATAACGTGTCACCAAATGCCCAAAGGCCTGATGCTCACCGTTCAGCACAGCAGAAATCCATTCCGCCTCTTCCAGCTTTCTCCCCTCCTTCACCTACATAACGTTAGACGCCAGCCAATTCTATTCCCCTGCAACTTAATCACAACTTTTTTTAATTTTTGAAATATTTTTGTGAAAGGAATATATTGTTTTTTGTCGAATAATGTTTAATTACTATGACTAAAAGAAAACTGTTTCTAATTATCACACTGTTTCTTACGGTGCTAACTGGATTTCGGATCCTCTGGGTAATGATTTCTAACCACCCCATACAACCACAATTGACCAATGGGGTACTGGATTTACGCGATAAACAACTGAATCAGAATAATCTTTTTATTTTAGATGGGCAATGGGAATTCTATCCGAATCTACTGCAACCTTCGTTTAATGAACAATCTCAAGCTGCCACTCCTCCACAATATATACAAGTCCCGGGCAACTGGAAAAAGGCCTTTAGCGATACGGAAAAATCCACCTATGGTTACGGTTCCTATCGACTGCGTGTTCTTGTAGATAAGGATAAGCAACAATCCCTAGGTCTTCTCCTTTCTGGAGCACAGACTTCTTCGGAATTATATATTAATGGTGAACTGCTGGGTAGCTCTGGTTCTCCTGCTAAGGATAAAGAGCACTATATTCCCTATACACTGCCTTATTCAGTCTTTTATACAACCGACAAAAGTAGCAACGAGATTGAAATTGTAGTCCAGGTAGCTAACTATTCTTTTGCCAAAAAAGGGGGAATAACCAAATCTATTGTATTGGGCAGCGAAAAAGCATTAGCAAAGCAAAGAATGCTCTCCGTTGGCCTACAGCTGTTGTTATGTGTTGTATTGATGCTGGACGCCGTATATGCTGTTATTTTATATATAATGGGGCCGCGACAGAAGATGTTGGTCTATTTTTTTCTGCTGGTAATCTCCGCTATTGCGTCAGTACTTATGGATGATGATAAGCTTTTATTGCACATCCTTCCCTTGAACTATCAATGGGATCTGAAATTATTGCTCATCTCATACCTCTTTACTTTTATTTTCATTCTGCTGACAAGCAAGCATCTTTTGTTCAAGGATGCACCCATAAAAAGTGTTCGTATCTTAACTATCCTATCTATAATACACATTCTTTTCATATTAGTTGGACCTATTGTCCACTATTTTGAATTTTACAGACCCCTTTTCGGCATAAACTTATTGTTTTTGGCATTAGGAGTGATGATTCTTTTTCTAAGGTCTATTCTAATGAATTACGAAGGCGCAATATTTCTTTTGTTATCCATACTAGCCATCGTTAACAGCACTCTGTGGGGAATGTTCAAGAACTATAACTGGGTTAACGTTACTTATTATCCTTTTGACCTCATGATCGCGTTTTTATGCTTTGCGACTTTTGGATTTAAACGTTATCACTGGAATGCAAAACATACTGAAAAACTGGCCCAAAGTCTACAGAGAAGCGTTACGCAAAAAGATGATTTTTTGGCTAACACTTCACACGAATTACAAAATCCGTTGTATAGCATCATTAATATGGCAGAAACGGTCCTTAACAGCGAACGACCGGCTTTATCGCCGCAGAATATAGAAAATTTAGAAGTACTCATTACTATAGGAAGACGTATGTCCCTGCTGGTAGACGATTTGCTGGATCAACCCGAGCTTCGTGAAAGCAATATACAACTACAGCTTAGAGAGCTTAAAATTCAGTCCTTCGCAATAGGTGTGCTAGATATGTTCAAATTCTTTACGGAAGGAAAATCTTTAACCTTAATCTCGGAGATTCCCGATTCTTTTCCTTCCATTCTAGCCGATGAAAAAAGACTCATTCAGATCTTGTTCAATCTGATTCAAAATTCAGTTAATCATACGACCGTAGGTACGATAAGAATCCATGCGGATATACATAAAAAAACGGCACGGATTCATATTTCGGACACAGGTCTTGGCATGAGCGAGGAAATGCTGCACAGGGCTTTCCAGCCCTACGAACAGGGTGACTCCAGCATGCACAAAGTTAGCGGTGGCATCGGGCTTGGATTAAGTACCGTTAAGCAGTTAGTCGAGCTTCATGGTGGGAAGATCAGTGTAATCTCTGCACTTGGACAAGGGACTACCTTTACCTTCACCATGCCTTTATCCGAGCCTGCTAACCGAGATTCACATTCAGAAATCCCTTCAACTCCTGAATACTCAGACACACCGGCAATGATTACGCTAACCAAATGGTCTACGACCAGTACAGCATCTTCAACGACTGGAAGAAGGCCTAGGATTCTGGCTGTAGACGATGATCCGGTTAATTTGAAAATCCTTACTAGCGTACTATCCATCAAAGACTATGAAATGGTTACGGTAACCAGTGGAATCGATGCTTTAACAAAACTGGATATTGATCAATGGGATTTAATCATTACAGATGTAATGATGCCCCAGATGTCCGGCTATGAATTAACACAGAGAATTCGTGAACGTTTTACCATAGCTGAGCTTCCTATTCTACTTCTGACCGCACGTAGCCAGCCGGAAGATATCTACACCGGATTTGTTTCGGGCGCGAACGACTATGTAATGAAGCCTATGAACGCTATGGAGCTAAGAGGACGGGTCCGTTCCTTAACAGATTTAAAACAGTCCGTAAATGAACGGCTTCGCCTGGAAGCAGCGTATCTTCAAGCGCAAATACAACCCCATTTCTTATTCAACACATTAAATTCTATATCAGCTCTGGCATCTTTTGATACACAGCGTATGAGTCACCTCATTGATGCCTTTAGCTCTTATTTACGTTTAAGCTTTAACTTCTTGAACGCTGAGCCGATGATACCGATTGAACATGAGCTTGAGCTTGTCCGCGCCTATCTGTACATAGAGAAAGAGCGTTTTGAGGACAGGATGACCATCAACTGGGATGTAGCAGAAAATCTACATTTTCAGTTACCTCCCTTGACCATTCAGCCACTCGTTGAAAATGCCGTTAGGCACGGTATATTAAGCCGCTCCAAAGGAGGTACGCTTTCAATATCGATCAAAGAACTAGCTGATGACATCGAGATTACAATCGCTGATAATGGTAAAGGCATGACTTCCAAACAACTTCAGCAACTACTGGGCAGCCAGTCTAATGTAACCCGAGGGATTGGATTCCTTAATACACATAAACGCTTGTTACGTGTCTATGCTAAGGGTTTGCTAATTAAAAGCAAGGAAGGGCTAGGCACTTCAGTAAGCTTCATAATCCCTTCTGAAAAAAGAAATATGAATCGCAAAAATACCTAGTCACAGACAAACTATAATGAACCGAAATAAAAGTAATCATATATTGTTTTTTGCTAAAAAATACTATATTGAGTGGTGAAATAACAATGATTCAAGCAGTATTGGTGGACGATGAACGCCTTGCTCTCGTAAAGTTAGAATTCATGTTAAAAGAAATGGAAGCTGTTCATATCATCGCGTCCTATACAGACCCGGTTCAAGCTATACAAGAAGCTCCAGCCTTGGAGCCTGACGTTATTTTTATTGATATTGAAATGCCTGAAGTGAGCGGACTTCAGGCTGCCGCAATTCTGCAAGAGGTCTGTCCAAACGCTAATATCGTTTTCGTGACCGCATATAACCAATATGCAGTGGAAGCCTTTGAGTTAAATGCGATTGATTATATTTTGAAGCCCGTGCGACATGACCGTTTATTCAAAACAGTACAACGCTTGGAGGACAGATTGAGGTTTGCACCAAAAAGCACTGAGGTAGTACAAGAACTAACGATTCGTTGTTTTCAATCGCTGCGTTTTGAACGAGGAGGACAACCTTTAAACAATCTCCGTTGGAGAACTTCTAAGGCACAAGAATTGTTTGCTTTCTTGCTTCATAACCGCAACCGATTCGTCAGTAAAGATACCCTGATTGACCTACTATGGCCAGATTTCAACCTTAAAAAGGCTTCTACCCATCTCTACACAACCATTTATCAAGTACGGCAATGTTTAAAGCAAAGTGAGGTAGATCTGCATATCAGCAACGTTAGTGGCGGTGAAGGGTATACGCTTGAGACCGGGCCGCTTCTAATCGATGCAGCCCAGTGGGAGCACAATATTCTTGCACTCGAATCCATCGGAGAGGACAATTATGCAGAACATCAAAACGTATTTGAACTTTATTCAGGGGATTATTTTGGAGATTACGACTATTTGTGGGCAGAGGGCGAACGACAACGTCTGCGCACCATTTGGCTACACCATGCTATGGGAATGGCCCAGTTCTATATCGACAACAACAGAGTTCCCGAAGCTGTCACCGTGTATCAAAAGGTAGTACAGCTTCAGCCCTACTTTGAACAAGGACATTTAGGGTTAATGAAGGTCTACGACAGTATTGGGGAACGATCCGCTGTGGAAGAACAATACAAGAATCTGACGGACTTATTGAAAGGCGATCTTAGTATTGGCCTTCCTGCCGTTGTTCAAGATTGGTATGAACAATGGGAACTACATAACCTTAGAATACGCAGCAAGAAATAGTTTCTATTTATCAAAGACACCCGGATCTATTCGGGTGTCTTTATTGTTACGATATATTAATTGCTGCGTTTTGAAACTGCTAGTGATATTCTTACAAGCTACAAGCTATGCCCTATTATCCTAATTCCGGTAGATCTACGAAGGTAACAGCGGTATCTGAAGTGCTGTGCAATTCAAAGATGACAATTTCATTGTCGCCTTGCTTCAATAAAGGTCCTGGCACATACATTGTTTTCTGTGGTCCGATATTCCAATAGCGTCCAAGGTTGAACCCATTAATGAACACGACGCCTTTAGTCCATCCTTCCATGCTCAAGAACGTATCACAAGGTTCATCCACAACTAAGGTGCTGCGGAAGAAGCTAGGTTCCACTTGCTTGAATAGACCTTCAAACTGCAGACCAGATAAATCTGTTAATGGCAACGTATACGTCGTCCATTCTGACAGAAACTGCCGTCCATACCGTACCCCTTCGGTAATCCCCTTACAATCTCTCATATAAGGACCATAGTTGATGCGTCCTAAATTCTCTACAATTATACTAACATGCAGCCCTTCGGCCGGAACCTCGAACTCTAATTTTACCTCTGGCTCTACACGATCTAAGGTTGCAGTGAGCTCTCCATTCAGAAAGACTAATGCACGATCATGTAAATCCTGGATGAAGAACTCCTCTTTGGGACGAGGTCCTGTAAGGAACGTACTATAATGAATAAAGCCATAATCCTGACCCAATTTCTCCATCGGTTCAGGGTATGCAGAATGAATGGGTACAGAAATGCGATTCAAGTTTGCGGTAAGTGAAGCTTGCTCCTTCATCTCTACTCTTCCATATGCTCTCTTAGCAACAGGAGCTGGCAACTCAACGGGTCCGAGATCTGCATATTTGGAGATCACTTCACGAACTGCATAATATTTAGCTGTTGGCTCACCGGATTCACTCAGTAATGAATCATAGTCATAACTAGTAATTGTTGGTTCATAGCTGTCAAACGTATGCCCATTCGCTCCGTTGTAGAAGCCAAAATTAGTTCCGCCATGGAACATATAGAAATTAACGGATGCGCCTAAACTAAGTATCTCATCCAATACCTTCGCTACATCCTCAGCCGGACGCGTATGATGCTCCTCACGCCAATGATCAAACCAGCCGTTCCAATATTCCATACACATGATTGGAGCCTCTGGTTGGTATTCACGGAGCTTGTTGAATGCTTCTACTGGACGTGATCCAAAGTTCACCGTCTCCAGCACACCTGGGACCATACCTCCCTGTAACATCGCGTCTTCAGGTCCATCGGAAGTGAATAGTAGTACATCTATCCCACGGGAAATCATGCTGTCTTTTAAATGAGTCAAATAGCGCTTGTCATTGCCGTAACTACCGTACTCATTCTCAATCTGCATAGCAATGATCGGGCCACCATTTGTACATAACAGTGGTTGTAATTTGGGGAGCAATACATCATAATACGCATCTACATGATCTAGAAATGGTTTATGGTAGCATCGAAGACGCATATCCGAATCAGCTAGCAACCAAGATGGCAGTCCACCAAATTCCCATTCTGCACAAATATAAGGTGCGGGACGAACGATGACATGCAGACCCAAATCTCCTGCCAGTTCAATAAACCGGACTACATCTGCCATACCTTCAAAATGAAGTTGGCCTTTCTTCGGCTCGTGTAAATTCCATGCCACATAGGTTTCAACCGTATTGAAGCCGCAAGCTTTTAATTTGATAAGACGGTCTTCCCAATGTTCCGGCAGAGTCCTAAAATAATGGATGGCTCCTGAGATAAGCCGTATCGCCTGATCGTTATAATAAAAGGAAGATCCTGAATAATGAAAAGTTGCCATATTCTCAACACCTCGTAATGGTATGATCACTTAAGTAGAATAACTTGCTATCGCCTGATTGATCCGCTCTCTTGCCTCTAAGAGCCATGTTCCATGATCCCTCGGGTATACAGAGAAGGTCAACGATGTGCTCAGACCCTCTTCCATAATGGCTATCGTTGCTTTCTTGCCAATTTTCTGCTCAAGTAATTCTAGTGCGCGCAAATCCTGCAACCCTTCATATAGAACTTCCAATCGAATGGATTCAATCGGGCCTTCTTCTCCCGGATAGACCAAGTAGGCATCTCCTGAGGGAAATGCATGCTCAGCGTCAGTCGTACGATAAGGGTCCAGCCGCTGATTCAATGAATATTGCGAGTACCAGAAGTTATAACCCCAATGCAAGAAGCCCTGTAATCCGAATTTATACAATTGAAACCCGATTATACGATTTCTAGCAGACGGCATGTTGAAAAACCGGTTGGATACCTGTTCACCTTGAGCGCAGCAATAGTACGTCCAAAGGTCTGGAACCTGATGTTCTAAGAACGGTTCAATATGCGTATTCGCAGGAATCGGCCTTTTCACCAGGCCCTGTTCATACAACTCCAATTCAGACAATGCGTCCATGATCGGATAACTTGATAAATGTTTATAAATGATCTCACTTGCAGCTCGGTACGATTCCAAATGTTCCTCTCCTGGTTCATCTGAAATATGGAACCAGCTTTGCTGGTCTATTCCCTGCTCTTTCAAATATTGATCTAAGCAAGGTAAAAATTGATCCAAGAAACTATGGTATTCCTGCGAGGAGGCGTCCGTATCCCAGCCGAATAGTTGCTGATCTTCACCTTGAATGGTTACCATTATTTTTGGTGCACACTTTGCCCCCCATTGAGTGAATAAATGAGAGAACTCAAAGTATTTGAAGCCAAGCCGGCGGCACATCGATACCCAACGAGTAAGCAGATCAAATCCGAATTCATAACGATCTCCCGCTTTAGTCACGGATATCAATTGAACCGTTGGACGTACTCCACCAATGGCTGTATCCAAAGGCGGTGTAAACAACGGAGTTAAGATCATGTTCATGCCATGCTTAACCATCGTATCTGCATAGAGTTCTATAAGGTCCCAATGCGCTTCACTAAATACTTCGACATCATACTTTGTAGCAAGACAATCCACATGGAACCATTCCGTATGAATTAACTTTTGCGGCGGTAGTGTTGCAGGGATGACGGTTAACTCAAATACATCCGATTCACCTAACATCTGCCCTTCAGATGATTGGAAGAGGACCTGAATAGAACGAAGCCCCGTACTCATTGATTCATCCAAGGTTATCGTCACCCATAAAGATCGCCATTGTCCCGGGATCGATGAAATAGATTGTTGATCCAGCGTATACAATGGATCTGGATATAATCCCGGCGTAGTTCTTAGCACATCTTCATCATGATTTTTGAAACAAGGCATTTCTGAGGGAACAAGTCCAACGGATCTTATACATATTAGATCTGGAAGCGATGATTTTATCTCTACTTCAATATTCTTAAGAAGTGTATCTGAGGTATAAGCAACTTGGAACGAAAATGTTTCTCCAACAAGTGCGGTTGCACTGCGATAGGATTCATGATTTGGCACTTCATCAGCAAATACCTTAACCAACGAACTTAATAACATCGTCTGAAATGGCTGCGGAGCATTCATCGTTGCTTCACCTCTTCATCTTTACAGACACTTTGTGCAAATTCTTTCAGAACAATACTGTTACCCTCGATGCGGGATTGCTCTGCTGCAAAAGCCATAAGGTGACTTTGAATGGAATGATTCGCTGATGTAAGACCTTGAATCTTCCCTTCCGCTCGAACCAGCTTAACAAAATCTTTGATTAACCCCATATCGCCGCCGCCATGACCCACATGACCACCTGCATTTTCGAACGAAATTCTCTCTACCTTACCGCTGCCAAAATGGATCACTTCAATTTCATTCTTCTCCATCGCACCGCGAATTTCTCCCGTGGTACCCATCAGCTTGAGGGTACGACTAACATCTTTGGTAAACGCGCTCATTGTAAATGCTATAGTTACGGAATTAGCAAATTCTAGATTTACAACTTGATGGTCGACGACATCATTATCACAATGATAGACACATCGTCCATAAGGTCCTTCCTGAAGAGCATTCAGGCGGGCTTCATAGCTTGGATCATCGCTAATTGCCGATGTAGGCCAATCTGTATCCTCCGTCAAATATTGATCAGGAGCATAATAGAGACATTTATCTGATGCTGGGCATCCATCTGTGCAACGTAGCGGAGCTCCTTCCGGCGCTTCACTAGATTTGAAATGAGACAGTGAGCCAAAGGAAGACACTCGAACACATTCTGAATCTGTTAACCAGGAAAGAATGTCCAGATCATGACAGGACTTAGCGAGAATCATCGGACTGGACTCATCCTTCTTGCTCCAATTCCCTCTTACGAAGCTATGAGCTTGGTGCCAGTAACCCACGTTCTCATTATGTTGAATGGACATCAATTGTCCGATCGCACCACTCTCCAGCAGTTCCTTGATCGTTGAGAAGAAATTGGTATATCTCAATACATGGCATATCGAGAAGACACGATTCACTTTAGAGGCCATTTCCCCCATAAGTACACATTCCTTGGCATCAGGGGACATCGGCTTTTCTAGTAGCACATGATACCCTGCCTCCAGTGCTTTCATTGTCGGCACATAATGCTGATTGTCTTGGGTACAGATAAATACCGCATCTGCTACTTTCGGGGACGCGAAAAAATCATCCCAATGGGTAAAGCACATGTCATCAGCCAGCTTATATCTTGCCTTAAATTTATTTCTCCGCTTCGCATTCGGCTCTGCAACAGCTACAACTTGAAGCTCATCGGGGTGCTGAATCGCATATTCTGAATAATTAATTCCCCGCAGGCCCGCTCCAATTAAAGCAACAGTGACTTTCTTCATCGCAATCTGCTCCTTCATATGAGACTTTATGCTATGTCTTTACTCTATTTCTTTATTCTTTAACACTACCAACCGTCATTCCTTTTACGAAATACCTTTGTAAGAATGGGTAGACTACCATAATTGGCAATGCACCCATGAATATTTGCGCCGTTCGGATTGTCTTCTCACTCAGATTCTCCATCACCTTGAGCTGCTCAATGGACATCGATGACATCTGGGCATTGATAGACATAATCAAGGTAGAAAGATAGGTCTGTAGCGGATAATGTTCAGGTGAATTCAGGTAAAGGATACCGTCAAACCAAGCGTTCCAATGCCCAACTATGGTGAATAACCCAATCGTTGCGATGGATGGAAGGGATATCGGTAAATAAATTTGCCAAAGTACTCTCCAATGTCCGGCACCATCAATCGTAGCCGCTTCATCCAATTCTCTTGGAATAGATCTGAAGAAGTTAAGCATCAGAACCATATTCCATACATTCAATGCACCTGGTAAGATAAGCGCCCAAATGGAATCGATTAAGCCTGTATTTTTCACTATGATATACGTCGGAATTAAGCCGCCTCCAAAAAACATCGTAATCGCGAATATCCATACATATACGGTTCTAAATTTAAACTGATCATTCGATTTGGAAAGCGGATAAGCAGTAATAAATACTAGAAACAAGTTAACTACTGAACCGAGCACTACTCGTTTTACGGAGACTCCCAAGGAACGAAAGAACTCTACCTTTTCTCCTAAATATACATAAGCATCCCAGGAAAACCCGACGGGCCAAAGCTTCACTTCTCCAGCCATAGCAGCTGTATTCGAGCTAAGTGAGATGGAGAGTAAGTGTACAAATGGGATAATGCCGAGTATGGTAATGAAAGTTAACAACAGCGTATTGAACACGATAAATAACTTTCTGCTGAATGATTGTTTATGTAGCACCATCTCCACCTCCTAGAATATGCGGTAATTATTAAATTTGTAAGCTGCATAGTAAGTTGTTGATACCATAAATAAAGATATTATCGATTTAAAGAGACCCACTGCTGCCGCAGGTCCAAATTGTTGGCTGAACATTCCCAATCGATAGACAAATGTATCTATTATATCTGCGCCGGCATATACAGTCGGGTTATACATAATCAATATCTGCTCAAAACCTGCGTTAAGAATACCACCGAGACCTAATACACTAAGTAAAATAATAATCGGTGCTATACCTGGAAGCGTAATGTTAAGCATTTGCTTCCATTTTCCTGCACCATCTACCTCCGCCGCTTCATACAGCGTCGCGTTAATTCCTGTGATGGCAGCAAGCATGATGATCATATTGTAGCCCATGCCTTTCCAGACATCCGAGCCAATGATAATCCCCCTGAACCAACTATTATCAAGCATGAACATGATAGGTTCTAAGCCCATAGAGGAAATTAAGCCATTAATAGGTCCATTCAGAGAGAATAATTCAATAATGACACCCCCAAGGACGGTCCATGAAAGGAAGAACGGGAGGAAAATGGCGGATTGAATAAAACCTGCGAACCATTTCTTAGTGATCTCATTTAATAATAAAGCTAGAATAAGCGGGACAAGCAGAGACAACACCATTTTGATGATGGCAATGACTAGCGTATTCCACAGCACTTGCTTGAAATCCGGTAAATTAAATACATAACGGAAGTTATCTAATCCCACAAAATCGGATTTAAAAAAACCGGATAACGGCTCAAACTCTTGAAACGCCATAACCAGACCGGCCATCGGTCCGTAAGCATAAATCAGTGTAACAATCACACCCGGTATTAACATGATATGAAGCGGAAATTCATTCTTCAGTGATTTCATAGATGCCCTCCTCACCAACTTACTCATTTTAAAACGGGAGGTGAGTCGGCTCACCCGACTCACCTCACCCGCTTTCTTGTCCCTATGATTTATTTCGTAGCTTCCGTGCTATACCATTCATTGACCTCATCAATAATTTCATTACCGCCAAGTGCCTTCCAGCTATCCACGAATTTATCGAAATCATCAAGAGAACCGCCCATGATAATCTTGGTAAAGGACTCTTGCATCAACTTATCCAGCTGACCGCCCTTTTCCACTACTGTTGGTGTAGGAAGACCGTAAAACTCGTTGTATACAAATTGTTGATTTTCTTTAATTTGTCGTGTTAAGCCCCAGCCACCGTCTTTTGCAGCCCGGCTATAATATTGACCCCAGTTTACACCTTTGGTAGCGTTAGATGTGTCGCCTGCCAGGAAGTCCTTAGTCGCTTTGAATGTATCCGCAACGGTCTTATAATTTGCATCGTCTATTGTAATTTCAGTCTGATTAGCATCAAGCGCTTTGTTCACTTCGTTGTAAATCGTATCAATATCAACAGGGTTGGCAATCCGTGGGTTAAACCAGTTGTATACATAGCCATCTGCGGCTTTGTTCTTATCCTTGTATTTCTTATTACCAACTTCGATGTAGAAATTGAGCATCTTAATCGCTGCTTCTGGGTTCTTCATCTTTTTGTTCACAACGAAAATTTTATTGCTGCGGATTTTTGGAACGAGTGATTTAGCTGGACCATCAATCCCTGGAAGTTGAATTGCAATCCAATCTGCCTTGGGATCTTTGTCTACGCTGGAGTTAAGCGGCCAGTTCGGATACCACCACTCTCCGTAGGAAATACCCACTTTACCTGCAGTCAGATCTTCTACAGCCTTATTCTCATCCTTTAGTGCAAACTCTTTATCAATAATTCCATCTTTATACCAGGCTTGTAGCTTACCAAGTGCGGTCTTCACTTCAGGTTGAATCAATCCCGGTAACAATTTGTCATCGCCGCCTTTAATCCAAGCCGATTGTTTATCTCCAACGGAAGGATAAGCACCAAATCCATTAAAGAAACCTCTGACATCAAATCCCCAGAAGAAGAGATTCTTTTGTATGGCTAAACCATAGGTGTCATTCTTACCATTCTGATCTGGATCATTATGTGTAAATGCTTGTGCAACTTTCTCAAGCTCATCGATCGTCTTCGGTGCCTGTAAACCTAGATTATTAAGCCAATCTTGACGAATCCATAACAGCTGTGTGGATAAGAAGGGATCTTCAAATGCAGGGATACCTAATTGCTTCCCCTCCGCACTGAACGTTTTCATCGCAAATCCACCATCTGAGTCCATATAAGCCTTTAGAGCTGGTGAAGCATATTGTGCATAAGCATCTGTCAGATCAGCAAGCATATCTTGCTTTTTAAGCTTCTCATAGTTCTTCTGATCAACTTCTATCACATCGGGTAGATCCCCTGATGCCATGGCAAGCGAGAACTTTTGCTCGAACTGGGCAGAGGGAACGGTCCATTTGTATTTCACTTCAATATTCATCATCTCTTTGAGATCTTTCAGGTAGGCATTTTGTTCCGGTGTTATTCCGCTTGGAGTTCTGGGATCTTCTGGTGGATTATATCCGAGTATTTCTGTAACAGTAACCGTTTCCGGGTATTTCCCTAGTGGATCAGGTGCTGTCGCGCTGTTTGTGGCACTATTCGTAGTGTTTTCCTTAGGCGTAGATGGTGCATTCGCATTTCCATTTCCTTGACTTCCGCATGCTGACAATAATGAAAGAATCATCGTTACTGATAAAACCATTTTCCATGATCTCATTTTCTTCATCTGAATGCTTCCCCCCTTTGTTTGCTGCAATTCTTGTAGTTAATCAATGTTCCTAGTTAATATTTTAGTCACAGAGGAAACCGCTTTCAATTTCGTTTTTTTTACATCACTTTCACTTTATTTACTCATTTTGAATTTCGGTATTCCTGTGGAGATAAGCCCATCTTCCGTTTAAAGAATGTTGTAAAGTAGGATGGTGATTCAAAACCGACCCGGATAGCGATTTCATTTAGTTTCAGAGTTGTATTCTTCATCAGCTGCAGAGCAACATGCAGCTTCGTCGACTGAATATACTCTAATAAATTTTGACCTGTCGTCTGTTTATAATAACGAGATAAATAGGACGGATTAAGATGCACCTCTGCAGCAATTGAGGTAAGCGATATATCTCCAGATAGGTTCTCCTGCACAAATTGATGAATTTGTTCAATGATTAGCGTCTTGAAATCTTCCTGCTCGATTCCTCCAGCTTTGTGCATCGTATCCTCTAGTTGACTTAGTTTCTCAAGGTCTAAGATAAGCATGTGCTGACCTAATAAAGCTCTCTTAAGAATCATAGAACGCACTGCTTCAACTTGAAGATGGATCGATTCCCAATGGTTAAGTAAATCCCCCGATATCCCGAATGAAACGCAGACACTTAGCAGCTCATCACACTCATTCTGTACAGGCTCTAATATCCCTCTCATATAAGCAACGATTCCAGACCAATTTACCCCTTGATCAGGATAGTCACTACGAAAGCGATTCAGCAACCCTTCATCTGGTTGAAGCAGCCATAGGAATACACGATCATCATAAATCACTTCTTCACATGCAATAGATGCAGGCAGGTGATCATGAAAAATACGCTGAACAGACGGAGGCATTTTAAATTTTGGATCATCTAATTGATCTAAGATACCCACAAGAAAGAACGAAGGACGATCTAATGCAATGCCGAACTCTACATCCTTGTAACGTACATTATTGAGTATAGAAGTAATAGACTCCCCGCTTAGTACCCGCTCCATCAGCTCTCTCTTTAGAAAGGAACTAGCGATTTGATAGTGCATTTGCGCCTTCTCCAATTGAAGTCTGCGACGGTTCTCCTCGTCTAGCTTGTCGACTGCTGCCTTCACAGCTTGGAAAATAGGTTCAATTCCTTCCGTTTTCAGAATGTAATTGTCCACATTCTTACGAATCGCTTCGTATACATAATCAAATTCACTGTATCCTGTAAGGAAAATCACCCGGCATAATGGCCAATAATAGACGATTTCGTCCACGAGCTGGAGACCATTCTTTTGAGGCATACGAATATCGCTAACTAAAATATCCAGTTTCGTTTTCTTAGCAATTTCAAGAGCTTCGCTTGAGGAGTAAGCTTTTCGTATATCCAGTTCAAATTCTGAGTTATCCTGAAACAGTTGGACTAATCCATTCACAATTACAGGCTCATCATCTACGATTAGTAATCTATACATAATCACACTTCCTTACTCTCATATTTAACTATCAGTTCTACCCTCAATCCTCCGTATTTGCTGCGAGAGACAAACAAGCCACTATCTGGTCCGTACTTCAATTGGAGTCTATTATTAACGTTGATTAATCCCGTCTTCTCAACTTGTTTTAAACCCATCGCAAGCTTCTTCTGCAAGTGCTCTATTTCCTCATCTTTTAAAAGAGTGCCGCTATCTTCAATCGTGATAATTATTATTCCCTCTTCGCATTCGGCACCAATATAGACAACCCCGTTTCGGGAGTCGTCTTCGAAAGCATGCTCGAACACATTCTCAACAATTGGCTGAATAATCAGCCTCGGTACTAAAATCGCGTTCGCCAAAACGGGTATTTCTTCATATTCGAAAGAAATACGATTCGAGAAGCGAATACACTGAATTTCACAATAATCAAGCGCATGCTGATACTCCTTAAAGAAAGCCACCTCGTCCGATCCACTTCTCGTGATGTATTGGTAGTAGCTCCCTAGCTTTTGTGAGAGCTCAGCCGCACTATCGGAATCTCCTACTTTACACATCATGTAAATATTAAAGAAGCTGTTATAGAGAAAATGCGGGTTAATCTGTGACTGCAATTGCTTCAACTGCGAATGCTGCAGGGCAATCTTCTGTTCATAATTCTCTTCAATAGAACGCTTAAGTCTAGAAGCCATACGATTAAAACTGTTAAATATATAGTAAAACTCATCTTTGGTCTTTGACTCGATGACTAAATCAAGATTATCCGTTTCTACCATACGGAATGTCTTAACCAATTTGGATAAGGGCCGATGAATCATTAGATTTACCGAATAAGAATAAAGTACCATTACCACAATAGCGATGACAAAAGAAGCATATAGTAGTGTATTAAATTGACTTAAGGGCCTTGTGATTTCATTCTGATTCACATACATCATCAAGGATAGATTCAAAGAACTGATAAAGTTATGGGCAATAAAGTAACTTTTACCGTTCACCTTGTTTATTTCTGGGATATCGGAATTAAACTGATCCTGTTTGGTGATGAGCCTAAGCACCTCAGTAGACACTAACTGATCGTCTGTAGTAGATAGAATATTGCCCAGCTCATTACTTCCCAGAAATACCTCCGATTCTTGATATAAGGTTGCGATTTGATTTAGTGCCTCCAATAGCTTACCTTTTGAGATTTCAATATACGACCAAAGCTCCGCATTATCTCCTGTTTCTATAAGGAAAATCGCATCACCGCTCCGATAGAATGAGGGCTTCTGCTTAACGTTAAGTAACGAGGAAATTTTAACGTACTCCATATTAGGAATGGCCGTGACCCCCGTCTTACCAGAGATCGTTTTGCCCAGAGACTTAACATATACCCCGGCGTTAACCACATATTCGCTTGAGGCAATGATCCGATTCAATAGATCTTCAGCATTACCGATTAATTCTACCTCTTCATACTTTTCTAAACTTTCACCTCGGAAACTAAGCTTCTGTATGTTTTTATCTTCTTGAAATTGTAATTGTTGATTGCGGATGAAATATATCTCTTTATCCAGTTGCTTGGAATAGAATGATGCCCCAGCCAGGGATGAGTCCAAAATTGCATTTTTGGTGAATGACATTCCCTTATAATTCACCCAAATATTCATCGATATGAGTGGAATCAGAAAGACAATAAATACGATGACGACTTTCTGATAGACGAACCATTTTACTTTTCCCGTAGCCAGCAGCTTCATTCTCTACCTCCGTATCTACTCATTCTGAGCCCTTAAAGCTATAAAAAAGACCCGTAAAGTAGTCCTTTCCTCAAGGGAGGATTTTACGGGTAATGACTATTTTTTTAATTAGAGATAGTCCATCATCATGTCATGCTAAGAAGACTTTCATCCCATCATAGGAAATGATGAAATTCTCCTCTGCTGTATTCTTAACTAAAGTATCATGCAACTCTGCGCTGTAGTGAGAGAAATGAGTGAGAATAAATGAGGTACTAGTATCACAACTATTTTGGTCAAACAATCTTTCTCTTACAATCCGACAACCGGAGATCCCCATATGATAATCATATCTATCCTCTAGCCCATAATTACAATCCAGACTAACAACGTCCAGGTGCTTATCACGGAGATAATTGAAGGTTACATCACTGAATACACCGCTATCATTGCCGTATAAGAATCTTGTGTTATTCTGCTCTAGTAGATAGATAAAGCAATGTTCATCCGGCTTGTGATGAGCTGGCAATGCGGTTACTGTCACTTCTCCTAGAGTGAAGGGCATGAAAGGCTGTATGATATGAAACTCGTAAAAAGGATCTTCAATCGTATCGGTTCCATAATCATAGCGAAGAGCTGACTTCATCGTTTCTTCTACCGTTTCATTTCCGTAAATATGTAGTTTTTTTCCACTCTCCTGCAGCTGACAATACCAATGCTCATGCCTCATCATGAGCTCTGCTGCTGCAAAATGATCAGTATGCGAATGCGTAACAATCAAATGATTAACTTGCCCCAAATCCAATTTGTAACGAAGCTTATTCATATACATGTCAGGTGAGAAATCCAGCAGCAAATCAGAGTTAATAAGCGCTCCTGTGCGAGCACGAATATTTTTCCCACCAAGCTCCATCGCCATAGAACAACGTTCACATTGACAAAATAAAGCTGGATAACCCTCGCTTGCTCCAGTTCCTAAATACATAAATTCCATGGTATCATCTCCCAGCGCATTTTATGATAACGCTTACCTATTTTTGAAAAAATATATGCTTAATAGTGTCGCTGGCGCTACATTACGAATAATGAGCGAAAATCGCCTTTTCGTCAAGGTTCACTTCGAAGAAGGTTATGAAGCGCGCAGCCATAGACCAAAATAAAAAACAAGGCTCCCCCAATAACAGGAGGAGCCTTACTTCGTTAACTTTTATCTTATGGGAGTTGAGTTCCGCCTGTCGCCGCTCGTAGAAAATCTACTTTTGGGCCAGCCCCCTTGTCATTACGATATATTAATTACTTCGTTTAAATCTTCGAGCTAACACAAATCCCACAAGGACTAGACCTCCACCTACTAAGTAAATAGGTAGCGCGCTGTCTTCTCCCGTCTTCGGAAGCTGAGTTGGTTTATTGCTGTTATCCCCTGGTTCTTTCACTGTACCTTTCGGTACTTCCTCAACATCAATCTCAATCTCGATTTCTTCTTCATTTCCATTCTCATCTGTCACAATGATCGTGAACTTGTCTTTCCCAATGAAGCCTGGGTCTGGTGTATATACCCACTTGCCATCTTTAGTAATGGTCACCTTACCATGATCAGGCTTATCACCGATACTTGGTAATCCACCTAGTGGAATTTCACCTTCAAGAGGAACTTCTTCAGTAGTAGTCTCCTTCTGTACAGGTGGTGTTGGCTGTGGAACAACAGGTGTATTAGTTGGCACCGACGTGATAGATGGAGTTGCCGTTGGTGTTACAGTTGGTGTTGCAGTTGGCGTTGCCACCACAGGTGTTGCGGATGGAGTAGCCGTAACGATGACTCCAGGCACTGGCGTCGAAGTCGATACAGGAAACGTTGGATTGTCTGGTGTCGAAGTCGGTGTTACTGTCGACACAGGCGTTTCCGTCGGCGTTGTTGTTGGTGTCGGTGTTGTCGTCGGTGTTGGTGTCGACGTCGGCGTTGTTGTCGGCGTCGCTGTTGGTGTCGACGTCGGTGTTGTCGTCGGCGTCGACGTCGGTGTTGTCGTCGGCGTCGGTGTTGGTGTTGTCGTCGGTGTTGGTGTCGGCGTCGGCGTCGGTGTTGGTGTCGGTGTCGACGTCGGCGTCGGCGTCGGTGTCGGTGTCGGTGTCGGTGTCGGCGTTAGTGTTGGTGTCGGCGTTGACGTCGGTGCAACCGTCGGCGCCGGTGTTACTGTCGGAGCGGGTGTTGCTGTTGGTGTTGGAACTTTATTCTTTACCTCAAGACTTATCCCGGTCGTCAAGGCAATAGTCACTTCATGTGGTGTTTGATCAAGAACATAACCCACAGGTGCTGTTTTCTCAATCACTACATATTTCCCACCGGTTAGCTTGGTAAATTCGATTATCCCATTTATATCCGTAGTACCGTCCTTTATCCAGACCTTATCGTTGTCAACAACGCGATATAGATCAAACGTAGCACCACTTAGTAGCTTTGCAGAATTATTAAAGTCTACTTTCGTAATCGTCAGCGGTCCTCTTACACCACTTCCTGTACCAGAACCGCTGGAAAGCTTAACTGTAATTTCCTTGGTACTTTCATTTGTTATTACCTTAATGTTCTTACCATCAAAACTAACCTTATTGGTTACTTTATCATTGTTCTGTGCTGTAATCAGGGAGTCATATTTCAGAATATAAGCCTCCGAAATATCCTTTAGGAAGCTAAGCTCAAAGCTTTCCTTTCCATTGATATCCGCAGTAATCTCCAGCTTATAATCCTTATCTTTGATCAACTCTTGATTGGTTGCTGTTATAGTCCCATCAGCTTTAACAGTCGTTTTATAGACATGAAAAGTATTAGACAGTAGGATCTGATTATCGCTCGGAATATCTGTAATTACCGCTTCTTTTACAAAAGATTGGTTACGGTTGATGTTAACGGTCCAATGTATTTTATTACCGTCCTGATCGCCGCCTTTATTAACATATTCCCCACCTTGTGGAATGCTAACAGTGGCTTCCAGTTTTGCAGATTCTACTTTCGTGCTGTCATATAATATAGCTGTATTTTTAATTTCATTTGAATCAATCGCTTGATCAGCGAATGTAGTTTTGAAAGTGACGTAGAACGCATAATTAATGGTTTTATTAAATGTCACCTTCAGCTCATTACCATTCAACTTCACATTATAATCAGCGGAATTCACATTAGCTTGAGGAGAGGGATCACCATCCTTCCCATATTCCCATTTATAAACTTTTACAGAATCCTCGTTGACGACTTGACCAGCCGAAATAGTATCTACCAGTTGAGCTTGGCTTAACGTTTTCTGATTATAGTTGGCACCAATATTCCAAGTGATCTCTTTGGTTACAGCATTGTAGGACCCACTCTTTTTCCCATTGTTTTTAACTTCATCTCTTGGATTAAAGGTTACGGTCGCTTCTTTATGCTTTGACTCCTGTACCCCGTTCACCGTTTCTTTCCAATCGAGTGCGCCTTTATTTGAAAATTGTGTTTTGCCCGAAGCCAGCCAATCATAGTTAAAGCTTGTTGTATAGGTAATAGTGTAAGGCTCATTAATTGAACCATTAAAAGTAATCACAAACCCATCGTTCACTACAGCCGGATTATGATCATTGTAAACAACAGTATGAACGGTAGCAGTTCCACCTTTGGTCGGTTTAACCTTTAATGTGCCCGGGATAAGCGTTAGTCCCCCATTGCCAAAAGTATCGGTCACCACTAAATTTTCCATAGTCTTGCTGTCATCATTAATTTGAATAGTCCAATCAATGGTCTTTGTCGCATAATTAACATTGCCATAATTCTTATGAAGAATTTGCTGTTTAATATCACGTTTTACAGTTTCCGATTTTCCATCATAAGTAATCTTGTTCGTAATTTGGGCATCATCATATATACGACCATTTGCTTTTGTCTGATATTCAATTCGATAGGCAGAACTTATATCATTGTTGAATTTCAGATCAAAGCCATTTAACCCCGTTGCAGTTGTTGGCGTTACCGTATATTCGCTTGAAGCAATTTCCGCGCTCTTGATCCCTTTACCATTGCTGTCAATCGTTACTGGATAGACTTTAACAGAGGTAGGGATTAGATCTTGGGAGTTGTTAAACGTATCCTTTAAAATAGCATTCGCCGCTAAAATTGTTTTCTCATTGTAATTGAAATTAACAGCCCAGGAAAGCGTCTGAGTTGCCGCATCATATCCAGTGGACTCTTTCGACAGCGGCTTGCCGCGCCCAACTGTAACTGTAGTACTAGCCTTCTTGGATATTCCTCCATCACCCTTTAAGACAGCTTCGTTCGTAAATGCAGTGCTATCCACACCCGTACCGGTAATATCCGTTGAGAAGCCAATGCGGTATGCCTTTGTGATTGGGTTGTCTTTAAATTTCAACTTTAATTCTGCCCCAGTTGAATCTGTCACATCATACTTACTGCTATCTACTACATTTCCTTGACTCACTTGTCCATCTATTTTCACATCAAGCTCATAGACCACAATAGATACGGTATTTAAAGACAATCCCAAAGGAAGCTTGTCTGTAACCTCTGCATTGTAAACACTATCCAGAACCTTGTTCACATCAACCGTCCAAGCGATGCTTGTTGGGTTATAATACTGTGGCTTCGGTGAACCGTTTTTTTCTATCGTTGAGCTAACCTTTGGCTTAAAATTAAGCTCAATGGTTTGAGTTCCTCCCTGAATTGGGAATATTATTGTCTGCTTCGCAGAGCCTGTAATCTTTTTGGAGCTCAGTAGCGACCTAACTGTAAAGGTGCCCCCCACTTGATCGTGGGATTCAATATATTTGTTAAATGTGAATACAACTTTATTGGTATTTTTGTCGACTGTATAAGTCCCTACAGGCTCATCGTCAAAAATAAGATTACCATTCAAATCATTATAAAGTTCAAACTGTGTTGGAAGGTCAAACGTAAAGGTAGAACCCTCCTTATACCCATGCCCATCTGAAATTGCCCATGTATAGTTTAATTCCGAATAGGAATCAAGCTGATATACGCTTTCCGTAACCGTATTTGTGTATTTATCATCGGTGTATACTGCAAGCGTAACACTAGTAATGAGATTATCTCCAATCACAGTACCATTCCCACTCGCATATGCCTGCGTATTAAACCCGAAGCCAAAGCTATACGCCCATTGCGTCACAAGTAATAATACTATGAGCCATGCGCTTATTTTCTTTTTTGATAACATTTCGTGATTTCCTCCTTTTTCACCCTTTTATTATACTTTTCACAAGCTCTATCCTTTGGATCCAGTACTCTTATCCTCTATAATGACCTCCTTGATCTTTTCTCCTTCTACTAATCGCCATACTTACATTCATCTATTGTAAATAGTGTATCTATACATAATCTGAACAGAGTCCAGTAGAAGTCTTTTCCATACTTTTTCTTCCAAATAAAAAAACAGGGATATGCGATGTAAACTCGCATATCCCTGTCGTATCTAATGCTTACTCATCTAGATGTTAATAGTAGAGTAATACTACTTAGAAAAAATAAAAAATACATTGTACATTTTATAGACTAGCGTGATCACGTTTGGTGTAAGTTTTACGCTTCTCCAGAAGCTTGTTAAGTGCATCGATATAAGCGCGGGCACTCGCCTCTAGAATATCGGTGCTAAGGCCACGGCCCTGTGCAGCGACTTCACCCTGCGACAGTACTACATGAACCTCACCCTGTGCATCTTTACCACGGGAGACGGATTTAATGGAATAATCCCCAAGGGTAACTTCCTCACCCGTGGCTTTATCAATAGCATTGTAGATGGCATCTACCGAACCATTACCTTCTGCCTCTGCTACAATAGGCTCCGCTTCCGGACCATCGATAATCACCTTGGCGGCTGGAACAGCTTTATTGCCGTAAGTAACAAAGATCGTCTGCAGCTTAAAGATTTCTGGCGTATCGATTAGTTTCTCTTCAATCAATGCCAAAATATCTTCATCAGACACTTCTTTTTTCTTATCGGCCAAGTCCTTAAACCTTGAAAAGGCTGTATTAAGCTCAGCTTCGGATAAATCATATCCTAGATCACTTAACTTATCGCGGAAAGCATGGCGTCCAGAGTGCTTACCAAGTACCAGCTTGCTCTCTTTAAGTCCTATGGTCTCCGGTGTCATGATCTCATAAGTGGTTTTCTCTTTCAGCATTCCGTCCTGGTGAATACCCGATTCATGAGCAAATGCATTAGCTCCTACAATCGCCTTATTCCCTGGGACTACCATACCTGTCAACTTGCTGACCAAGCGACTTGTACGAGAAATCTCGGATAACGTTAAAGAAGTTTTTGCGCCAAAAAATTCAGCACGTGTCTCCAGCGCCAATGCAACTTCTTCAATCGCTGTGTTTCCAGCACGTTCACCAATACCGTTAATCGTTCCTTCAATCTGATCTGCACCATTCTGAATCGCGGCTAGCGTATTGGCCGTAGCCATGCCAAGGTCGTTATGACAATGAGCACTAAGCTGTACACGTTCAATATCAGGCACATTTTCTTTTAAGTATTTAAAAATAGCTCCATATTCAGAAGGATTCAGATAACCTACAGTATCCGGGATATTAACAACATTAGCGCCTTCTCGGATAGCCATTCCGACCATTTCAGCCATGAAATCATACTCTGTACGACCTGCGTCTTCTAACGAAAACTCAAGTTTAGGGAAATATTTCTTGGCATATCGGATAGCAGATTGTGCAGTTTCCAGCACCTGAGCTTTATCCATCCTTAGCTTATGCTGGCGGTGAATAGGAGATGTGGCTAGAAAAATATGAATGCAAGGGTCCTGTGCCCCCTGCAATGCTTCTTTTACTGCATCAATATCTGTCTCTCTAGAACGAGAAAGACCGATTACGGTGACGTTCTTTACTGCTCTTGCAACTGCATTTACCGAAGCCAGGTCACCTGGTGAAGCAGCAGGAAAGCCCGCTTCCATGCGGTCAATCCCCAGCTTTTCCAGCTGGTAGGCGATCTCTACTTTTTCACGCGTGTTAAGGTTCACACCCGGCGACTGCTCTCCGTCTCGCAGCGTCGTATCGAACACATAAATTTTCCGCATGCAAAGCACCTCCCATAGATTGTGCTAAAACCCTCAAATGCGGCTCGCATAGTCACGGCCGCATTTGAAGGTCACACTATTTAATCATAAGTATATATGATTACTTCTTAATCCAGTGCATCATTTCACGCAATTGGCTACCTACAACTTCAACTGGGTGAGCAGCTTCGTTGCGACGAGTAGCTGTAAGGAAAGCACGTCCGGATTGGTTCTCAAGGATGAAGTCGCGAGCGAATTTACCTTCTTGGATATCCGTCAGTACAGCTTTCATTGCTTTTTTAGTATCTTCAGTTACAATGCGAGGACCAGTTACATAGTCACCGTATTCAGCAGTGTTACTGATGGAATCACGCATGCTGGACAATCCGCCTTCATATACCATGTCAACGATCAGCTTCAGTTCATGCAGACATTCGAAGTAAGCCATTTCAGGAGCATAACCTGCTTCAGTCAATGTTTCGAATCCAGCTTTGATCAGTGCAGATACGCCACCGCAAAGTACAGCTTGCTCACCGAACAAGTCAGTTTCGGTTTCTTCACGGAAAGAAGTTTCGATAACCCCTGCACGTGTACAGCCGATACCTTTTGCATAAGCAAGGCCGATTTCTTTAGCTTTTCCAGTTGCATCTTGTTCGATAGCAATCAAGCCAGGAACGCCAAAGCCTTCAACATAAGTACGACGAACCATGTGACCTGGAGATTTTGGTGCTACGAGCAGCACGTCCGCATCTTTAGGAGCAACGATTTGTCCAAAGTGTACGTTAAAGCCGTGGGAGAACATCAAAGCTGCGCCTTTTTTAAGGTTTGGTTCCACTTCATTTTTATATACGGATGCTTGAGTTTCGTCTGGCATTAAGATTTGCACAACATCTGCACGGGATACTGCTTCAGCTACTGGCAATACTTCAAAACCGTCATTTTTTGCAGTTTCGAAAGATTTACCTTCACGAAGACCGATGACAACTTGAAGACCACTGTCACGAAGATTCTGTGCTTGGGCATGTCCTTGGCTACCGTACCCGATTACCGCAATTGTCTTTCCTTTTAATACACTAAGTTCTGCATCCTGTTCATAGTACGTTGTAACTGCCATTGTCAATATCCTCCTTTAATTTGAGACCCATCATAAAGAGCGGGTGCTTCAAGAGAACTGGATTCATACCTTATCAAGCTCCTCTTCAAGCTCCCGCTCTTTAGCGGGAAGTTCATTCATATCATATCAGATTAATGCAATCAAGCAGTAATCCATTAAAGTCGTAAAATATAATACTTAAGAGTTACCACGTACCATAGCCGTAACACCTGTGCGAGAAAGCTCTCTAATTCCATAAGGTTTCAAAAGCTCGATCATTGCATCAATTTTCTGTGTCTCCCCAACTACTTGCACCAGTATAGTGGTGCTGCCGATATCAACCACTGAAGCACGGAAAGTCTCAACTACACCCAAAATTTCCGGACGCTCACTTGGATCAGCATTCACTTTAATGAGAGCGAGCTCGCGTGCAACCATTGGCTTAGCTCCAAGATCAACGACTTTGATAACATCAATTAGCTTATAGAGCTGCTTCTCAATTTGTTCAAGGGTATGCTGGTCGCCAAGAGTAACGATAACCATCCGGGATAATCCAACCTCTTCGGACTGACCTACTGTAATACTCTCAATATTAAATCCGCGGCGACCGAACAAGCCTGACACCCGCTGAAGCACACCTGGCTGGTCATTTACGAGTACAGAAATCGTATGTCTTGTCACTGTTATTCATCCCCCATCAGCATATGATCGATGGTTGAACCTTGAGTTACCATCGGGTAGACATTCTCGTCTTTTGGAACAACGAATTCTACCAATACTGGACCCGGTGTTTCCAGAGCTTTCTGCCATGCATCACGTGCTTCTTCCTTATTCGTCGCACGTAGACCTTTCACACCATAGGCCTCAGCAAGCTTAACGAAATCCGGACTACCTGCAAGGTCTGTATAGCTATAACGTTTGTCATAGATAAGATTCTGCCATTGGCGAACCATTCCAAGCACTTGGTTATTAATAACAACGATTTTGACAGGTATATTGTTAATCGCACAAATCGCCAGCTCTTGGGAACACATTTGCATACCGCCATCCCCGTTAATCGATACTACCAACCGTTCAGGATGTGCCATTTGCGCACCGATAGCTGATGGGAATCCGAAGCCCATCGTTCCAAGACCACCTGAAGTAATCCATGAGCGCGGATGATTGAACTTGTAATATTGTGCTGCCCACATTTGATGCTGGCCAACGTCCGTAGTAACAATCGCTTCCCCATTAGTGGTGTCATTAATCATTTCAATCACCCATTGTGGTTTAAGCTCGGTCTCCGAATCTTTATACCGAAGTGGCTGATCAAGCTTTGACTGCGCGATATGCGTTCTCCAAGCATCAGCCTTAAATGCACGCCCAACCTCAGGAATCAGCATTTCCAGTACAGTTTTCACATCTCCTACAATCGGAATATCAGGTGATACATTCTTTCCGATTTCTGCAGGGTCGATATCGATATGCACGATCTTGGCTTTTGGCGCGAAGCCGTCCAGCCTACCCGTAACACGGTCATCAAAGCGAGCACCAATATTAATGAGCAAATCGCATTGCTGAATTGCATTATTTGCGGTATATGTGCCATGCATCCCTGGCATTCCCATCCAAAGCTCTTCAGCACTTGGGAAGGCTCCGAGTCCCAGCAAGGTTGTAGTTATTGGAATCTCTGTCCGTTTCACGAATTCGAACATAGCCTCATGTGCTCCGGAGTAGATAACTCCACCACCAGCAATGATAATCGGACGTTCAGCAACCTCAATCGCACGAACCAGTTTATCAAGCTGCAGTTTGTTTGGAACTGTACAAGGGTTGTAGCCACGAAGATTTACGGTCTTCACTGGTGTGAACAATGTCTTTGCAGCCGACACATCTTTCGGTATATCAATCAATACTGGACCTTTACGACCGGTATTCGCCACATGGAAAGCTTCATGTATGACGCGAGGGAGATCCTCAACATCTCTTACAAAGTAGCTGTGCTTAGTGATGGGCATCGTGATTCCGGTAATGTCTGCTTCCTGGAAAGCATCTGTACCGATCAGGCTTGAGAAAACATTACCTGTGATTACGACCAATGGAGTAGAGTCCATATATGCTGTAGCAATACCTGTTACAAGGTTTGTTGCGCCAGGACCCGAGGTTGCGATACATACCCCTGGTTTGCCACTTGCTCTAGCGTAACCGTCAGCTGCATGAATCGCACCTTGCTCATGACGTGTTAACACGTGATTGAAATCCGTAAAACCGTACAATGCATCATAGATGTACAAAACAGCTCCACCTGGATATCCGAATACTGTGTCTACACCCTCCAATACAAGGCTGCGGAGTAGTATTTCCGAACCGGTAATAACTTCCGGCTCCATCCATTTTTCTTTTAGCTGCTCTGTAGACCGTAATTCCGGTATTTGCGCGCTCATCAGTATTCCTCCTCCGATATTTAACATTCATTATGCAAATGACGGACCGTCCTCTATACATCAGCAAATAGTTATTTATAAAACAAAAAAACCTTCCGCCTCCCACGCACAGTATTAGCGCGTGAGGGACGAAAGGTTGATCTTCCGTGGTACCACCCATGTTTGCATTACATCTCGCGATGCAACACCTTATCAGGTATACAAAAATCCATCGATGTAGGCAAGGGCCCTAATCTCTGTAACCTGAAGTCCGTAACGCGGACTAAACGATTCCCCCTAATAATTCCACCACTCTAGCCAGTGGACCTTTCAGGGAAACAGCTCCGAGGTGAGCTCGTATATAAGGGATTCCGGTGGAGGTTGCAGCAAATCCTCACACTCTCTGAGCAAAAGAGCCCTTAAAACTTCGTCCTCATCATTGCCGATACATGTATGTTCGTTAAAATGTTTAGACACATTATATGATTCCTAACACGGATAGTCAATACCCATATTTTTAAAATTGTCACAACTCCTGCTTCTACCCTCTCGGAACGCCTGCCCTTCTCCCAACATATGATGTACGACAATGCGTGGAAAGGGGACGCTCTATGATTCGTTATCGTCGACCGAAGCAGGATGACGTTGTTATTTTTGATTTAATCGAGCGACAGCTCGTTCCATTATCTCATCTGCCGCAAACTGAAATCACTAAAATCAAAAAGGATTTGCCCCGTCGTCTGGGACACGGAATCACCCTTGTCACCTGTCCCGACTATGAAAGCGATCCAAACGGGTTTGTCCATTTTTTGTTGCATGGGGATTTACTCTACATCGATATGCTAGCCATTGCACCAGATGCTCGGCGAAAACACTTGGGAAATATGCTCATGGATCGAGCAGAAAGATTTGCACTTTCTCGCGGTTGTCATCGTTCTAAGGTATCCGTCGACCTAGGGAATGCAGCAGCGCTAGCCTTTTATCGAAAATTGGGCTACAGCGTAGCCCGTTATCAATCGCTAAGTTTTTGTTACGAGCTTGAGAAACGATTCTCCTAGCCAAAGCAGCACTTATCGGAACTTAAAAGAATCCAAAAGGTGGATATGGTGTGCCTCCGTACCCATAACCTCCATAAGGAGTTCCATATCCGTAACCGCCACCATAAGGTGTAGCTCCGCCATAGCCACCGCCATAACCTCCACCATAAGCATAAGGGGCAGTACCAACGGCGAGCAAATCAAACAACACTAATGGAATGATTGCTTTGGTTTGTACTTTTTTACCACTTACACGTTGCAAAATAAGACGATTTCCTGATACACGAAGCAGTTTTCCTGTAACCTGTGTGCCATCTTTTTTCATAGCGATGATCTGTTTGCCAATGAGCCTCATAACCTGCTTTTTCGTAACTGGTTTAGTCATAATATCCCCTCCAAAAAGTTTTGCAAACCTCTGATTTCCACCATCTTCAATACAGTTTATTCGCACAAAAGAACCTTCGCCTGTACACTTGCCCTCTCCTCTTATGTTTATCCATATCGACCCTAACCAAAAAAGCCGCATTTCCGGAAAAAGTCCGGAAATGCGGCTTCGTAATGATATAAGTAAAAAATCGAAAAGATCTAGCGTTTACCAGGATCGTAAGGCTGACCTAATGCCTTAGGAGCAGCGGAACGACCTACAGCAGCTACAAGCACAATGACTGTCAATACATAAGGGATCATAAAGATGAACTCTTGTGGGATATCTTTTGACCACTCAAACAATTGAACATAGTTACGAATCGCTTGGGAGAATCCGAAGAATACCGCAGCACCAAAGGCACCGAGCGGATTCCATTTACCAAAGATCATCGCTGCAATCGCGATAAAACCTTGACCAGAAATCGTATTATGGCCAAAAGTTCCGGTTGTAGTTAGAGTGATTGTAGCGCCACCGATACCAGCCATCAATCCACTAAGCATTACACCGATATATCTCATCCGGTTAACCTTGACACCTAAGGTGTCTGCAGCACTAGGATGCTCACCTACTGCACGTAAACGCAGTCCAAATGGCGTTTTAAACAAAACGAAATAAATAACGATAACCAGCACGATGGCTAGATAAGTGGTCGGATAGGAATTGAATATCCCTTCACCGATCACTGGAATCTTGGAGAGTCCAGGAATTGCAACTTTGTTAAATCCATCGATTAGCGGAGTTTCAGCAGATCCATCAAATAGCAGCTTTACCATGTAAAGTGTACTACCTGCGGCTAAAAAGTTAATAACCGTACCACTGATCGTCTGATCTGATTTAAAGGTAATAGATGCAACCGCATGAATCAGTGAACCAAGTACTCCGACGGCCATAGCACATAGTACGCCAATCCAAGGAGCCCATTCACCCATTCCTGCATCTTGAGCATAATAACCACCTACTGCTGCTGCAAACGCACCAAACATCATCAAACCTTCAAGTCCAATATTTACGACACCAGAGCGTTCAGAGAAGATGCCGCCAAGTGAGGCAAAAATAAGCGCTGTGGAAAAAACAAGCGTTGTATTAAGCAGTTGACCTAACGTCTGCAGATCCATCTATAACACCTTCTCTTTCTTGCGCTTGAAGTAAAAGGGCTTAAGCACCCAGCGTACAATCCCTTGTGCCGCAATAAAGAATATGATTGAACCTATAACGATACGAATAAGTTCCGGAGGAACATCTGCAGCAAAACTCATTCCCGCAGAACCATAAGTCAACGTACCATAGAGAATCGCAGCTAGAACAACACCAAGTGGATGTGTTAAACCAAGAAGAGCTACTGCGATACCATCAAATCCATATCCTGGTGATGCCGCGAACACAGATTGATAATGGAATACACCCAGTACCTCTCCTGCTCCAGCCAACCCTGCAAACACTCCGCTTATGAACATTGCCTTTACAACGTTACGGCCAACATTCATACCTGCGTACTCGGCAGCATGAGGATTGTAACCAACAGCACGCATTTCATATCCTTGCTTAGTCTTCCATAAGTAGACATAGAAGAATACTGCTGCAGCAAGGGCGATAGCTGTTCCCCAGTGCAGACGTGCATTGTCAAATAACGAATTCAAGAATGTCATGGAAAGAGAAGCTGGAATATCCTCGGAACGATTCTGTCCCGGAAGTAATAGAAATGCTCTTACAATATAATTCGACAAGTATAGAGCAACCCAGTTTAACATGATTGTGGTAATAACTTCATTAATCCCACGTTTAGCCTTCAAATAGCCGGCGATACCAGCCCACAGACCTCCACATAACCCAGCTATAATAACAGCAAGCGGAACTAAGATGAATCCTGGCAAGGCTGCAAATTTAATACCCACCACGGTCGCAGCCGTCATACCAATCATCACTTGTCCATCTGCCCCGATATTAAACATCCCTGAACGAAATGCAAAGGCTACGGCTAAACCAGTGAGCATTAATGGCGTCATTTCGCGCACGGCTTCACCAAAGTTGTACAAGTTACCAAATACACGTGAGAACAGTGCGGAGTAAGCAGTTATCGGATCATAACCACCCATAAGCATAACTATTGCTCCCACAAGAAAACCAAGTACGATGGCGACAAGAGGAACGATATAGCTGTCAGTTGTGAAGATTTTTTTGAACTTATTCAACTGCCTTACCTCCCCGCTTCAAGCTGCCTGCCATCATAAGACCCAGTTCCTGGTCATTCGTATCCTGCGGGAACACTTCACCGACAATTTTGCCTTCATAGATAACAGCAATTCTGTCTGATACATTCATAATCTCGTCCAATTCAAACGAAATGAGCAATACAGCTTTTCCTTGGTCACGCTGTGCAATGAGCTGCTTTTGAACAAACTCGATAGCCCCAACATCTAGACCGCGTGTTGGTTGCGCTGCAATAAGTAATGTCGGATCTTTATCTATTTCCCGAGCAATAATCGCTTTCTGTTGATTTCCGCCGGATAAAGAACGTGCTTTGGTCTGAATTGAAGGTGTACGCACATCAAACTGCTCCACAAGACCTTCAGCATACTTATCAATGACATCATTTTGCATAAAGCCGTTTTTGTTATATGGACTCTTATAGTAAGTTTCCAGAACCATATTCTCACTTACTGAGAAGTCAAGCACCAAACCATGCTTATGACGGTCTTCTGGAATATGAGACACATTCATCTCCGTAATCTTGCGCGGGGATAAATTAGCAATCTCGTTCCCGGACACCTGAATAGAACCAGAATCAATTTTACGCAGACCCGTAATGGCCTGAATCAGTTCACTCTGTCCATTGCCATCTACACCGGCTATTCCGAGAATTTCTCCGGCTTTCACATCAAAGCTAAGACCGTCGAGCACCGAGACACCATCTTTACTCTTACTGTTCACATCCTTCAGCTCGAGTACAGTTTCACCAACCTCAGGGGCCTTCTTAGCTACCTTGAAGGTTACGCCGCGTCCAACCATCTTCTCAGCCAGTTCATTCGGATTAGTATCTGCGGTATTTACGGTATCGATTACTTTTCCTCGTCTAATAATGGTGACCCGATCAGATATTTGCATAATTTCTTTAAGCTTATGCGTAATCAGGATAATCGATTTTCCCTCTGCAACAAGCCGCTTCATAATCGCCATCAATTCCGTAATTTCTTGAGGCGTAAGTACTGCAGTCGGCTCATCAAATATGAGAATATCCGCTCCGCGGTACAGGGTCTTCATAATTTCTACCCTTTGTTGCATACCAACAGAAATGTCATGAATAACGGCATTTGGATTCACTTGCAGGCCATATTGCTCCGATAGCTTCCGAACCTGTTCCGCAGCGGATTTATAGTCAATTTTAAGACCTTTCTTCGGCTCCATCCCAAGAACAATATTCTCGGTAACCGTAAAAGGCTCCACGAGCTTGAAATGCTGATGCACCATACCAATACCAAGCTCGATCGCTTTATTGGGATTATCAATTACAACCGGTTTCCCGTCGATTTCAATACTTCCTTCATCCGGTTGATACAATCCAAAAACGATATTCATTAGGGTTGATTTACCTGCACCATTCTCACCAAGCAGTGCAAGAATCTCACCCTTCTTTAACGTCAAACTAATGGAATCGTTAGCAACAATACCGGGAAATCGTTTTGTGATTTGCTTCAACTCTACGACAGGAGCCGCAGCACTCATGGAATCACCCTCATCACAGAATATATAACTACCATGTAGACACGGATGTACCGCCCTTTTCAAGACGGTATAACTGTGTCTAACTTATCATAACCAGTGCTTTAACAAGGAATAAGGCCAGCGCATAACCGGCCTTATTCCTTGTTGCTTATTTCTTATTGTGATCCGATAAATAAAAGGGAGATCTTACTCGGTAGGAACTGTAATTGTTCCATCAATGATTTGTTTTTTGAAATCTTCAACTTTAGCCAAAATCTCTTCAGAAACGTTAACTTTAGATGTATCAGAGATACCTACACCATTGTCTTTCAAACCAAGAACAGTTGTAGTACCACCTTTGAAAGTACCATCGATTACTTCTTTGGAAACCTTCTTAACAGCTTCGTCAACACGTTTGATCATGGAAGTCAAAGTTACGTCTGTACCAAATTCAATGGATTGGTCTTTGTCTACACCGATAACCCATACTTTAGCACCGCCAGCTTTGTTACGGGATTTAGCTTCGTTGAAGACGCCATTTCCTGTTGCACCAGCAGCAGGGAAGATGATGTCATTACCATCGTTATACAATGTAGCTGCAAGGGATTTACCAGTATCCGGTTTGTCGTATGCACCTGCATAAGTAATAGTAACTTTTGCATCAGGTTTAACTGCCGCAACACCAGCTTTGAATCCTACTTCAAAACGTTTGATTACCGGGCTTTCCATACCGCCAATAAAAGCTACTTTGTTAGTTTTTGTAGTCAAACCAGCAACCACACCAACCAAGAAGGAACCTTCATTCTCAGAGAAAGTAACGGATGCTACGTTAGGAGCCTCTACTACGCTATCGATAATTGCCAAGTTAGCGTTGGCGTTCTCACCAGCAACTTTCTTAATTGCGTCGCCAAGATCAAAACCAATACCCCAAGTCAAGTTATAGCCATCCTTAACGAATTGGTTAAGGTTTGGCTCATAGTCAGCATTGGATTTACTTTGCAAATATTTAACGGAAGAACCTGTTTCTTTTTCAAGAGCTTGTAGTGCTTCCCATGCGGATTGGTTAAACGATTTATCGTTTACGCCACCGATGTCAGTAACCATACCAAATTTGAAATCAGATTTTGCGGCATTTGTTCCGCCATTTGTTCCTGCATTCGTCTCGCCATTTGCAGCATTCTTAGCGTTGTTGTTTCCACAACCAGCCAAAACAACTGTTAATGCCAGCATCATTACAAGAGATAGTTTGAAGACTTTTTTCATTGAATGTGATCCCCCTTAAAATATTGGATGTCATCTGTGTTCTACTTGGACATTCCATAGATCAAATTATAACTGCAATAAAATCTAAAATCCAGTCCATAAATGACCTCAGGTCAATAATTATTTGTACTTTTTCGTAAGTAACCGCTTTCCATGACACGACGTGTTATCATCATGTTTGAATGATGTTAGAAAACCTTATTTATCTTTGTATAGTATTCCAACACAATACAAATATTATTGCACACTTATGTGTTTTCTATTATTATGATTGCTTAGTATTTGCATTGAAAGGAAGTTATCAGATATGACCGATGAAAAAAATCCACAAACGATGCCGGCTTTTAAATATTGCCGTGAATCCCGCGTTTTCAAAACCGGACGTGTTTTCCCTAATGATGTTAATAATCACAAGACATTATTTGGCGGCAAGCTCATGAGCGGCATTGACGAAGTAGCCTCCATCTCAGCTATGCGCCATTGCCGTGCCAATGTCGTCACAGCCTCTACAGACTCTGTTGACTTCTTAAGACCCATTCGACCTACAGACTCCGTATGCTTCGAATCCTTTGTTTCTTGGACTGGGCGTACAAGCATAGAGGTATTTGTAAAGATCATTTCAGAAAATTTATACACTGGTGAGCGCGCCGTCGCCGCCACTTCATTTCTCACCTTTGTTGCAGTCGAGGAGGATGGCACTCCAACTCCGGTTCCTGCCATTATCCCAGAGACCGACGAAGAAAAACTGATCAACGAATCAGCAAATGAACGTTCTGAGTTGCGCAAAGTGAGAAGAACCATCAGTAAAAAACTTGCTGCTGAGCTCAATACAATAAAATACTGGGAATAACTCTGCCTAAAGCAGAGTTTTATTCTCATTTTTATTGCGGCAGAGAATTCTCTCGCCATGCTGCACACTTCATACCACACAAAAAAGCACCGCTGCATGGGCAACCCGCAGGCGGTGCTTTTCTATTATGTCACAACACTTACGCGTTGATTTTCTCTTTAGCAATACCAGCCAAGGAGTTGAATGCGTTAAGATCATTTACAGCCAGATCAGCCAGCATCTTACGGTTAACTTCTACACCAGCCAATTTCAGGCCGTATACAAGTTTGCTGTAAGAAAGACCGTTCAAACGAGCTGCTGCATTAATACGAACGATCCACAGTCTGCGGAAGTTACGTTTAGTTTGACGACGGTCACGGTAAGCGTAAACCATCGATTTCATTACTTGTTCTTTAGCTGTTTTAAAAATGCGGTGTTTAGAACCGAAATAACCTTTTGCCAATTTCAACACTTTTTTATGTCTACGACGAACTACAAATCCGCCCTTAACTCTTGCCATATTAATAAACCTCCCAAAAATGTGTGATAAACTATTTCAAGTTAGCCAATCCTTGTTTCAAACGTCTTACATCCCCAGGGGCCATTACTGGATTACCGTTCAGAACGCGCTTAGCGCGTTTAGATTTGTGGGACAGCAAGTGGTTTTTGTGAGCTTTGTAACGTGTTACTTTACCAGTTCCGGTAATTTTAAAGCGGCCTTTCAGGCTGCTATGTGTTTTCATCTTAGGCATGGTGTTTCCTCCTTGAATATTATGCGGCGCCAAATTGCAGATAAGCAAGTGACTCCATATTTATTGGGCTTTAGGAGCCAAAATCATAATCATGCTGCGGCCTTCCAGCTTAGGCTGGCGCTCAACAACAGAAATATCAGCCACTTCGTTTTTAACACGCTCGAGGATTTTCTGGCCGATATTCGCATGAGTAATCTCACGTCCGCGGAAACGTACGGAGCACTTCACTTTATCGCCTTCACCCAAGAACTTGATCACATTGCGGAACTTGGTTTGATAATCATGTTCCTCAATGTTAGCACGGAACCAGACTTCCTTGATATCAACGATCTTCTGGTTTTTACGCGCTTCCTTCTCTTTCTTCTGCGTTTCATAACGGAACTTGCCGTAATCCATGATGCGGCATACCGGCGGCTTAGCCTGCGGTGCTACATTGACTAAATCTAGATTAAGATCGATCGCCATTTGCAACGCTTCGCGGATCGGTTTAATTCCGATTTGTTCGCCTTCCGCACCAACCAACCGTACCTCTTTGGCCCGAATTTCATCATTGATCATATGTTCCTTACTGATAACTCTCCACCTCCGGATCTTTTTAACAACTTTACTGCCATACTCCATAAAAAAGGGGTGCCGGTAACACCCGACACCCCGTGTTTGATCAACGTTCATGAACATTAACATTCATAAAGCATTGAGATCAAAACCAGCCGGCGAATATGCCAGTCAGGTGAGAAGCAGGTGCTTCTTCTTGCAATCCCTATGATTTGCGTACTTGAATACTATACACCACTCCAAACGGAGTGTCAATTCTTTTATTCAACATTCTGAAATGTCTTAAACCTGCTTGCTTTGCACTTCTTCAAGTCTTACGACACGCGTATGCTTGGTATGGCTCCACTGCTTGTTGTTCTGCGTGAAGAACGCATAGAACGTAATAGGATACCAAGAGATGAGGTAAATTGGGAAGAACACCAGATAAGCGTACACCTTCTTAAATTTAACCTTCTCCAAAGCCATCGCGATCCCAAAGGTCACCAGATTCAAACCGATCGCAAGGAAACCGAGCCAAACTGGCAAGCTTCCGTAAATATTAGCGATATTCGGGCCGTTAAAGAGAGCCATATCTACCCACATTACCGCCGTCATCAAGAAAGTGAGCAAAACAATGTACACATTTGCTCCGTAAAGAGCAAGGTCAAACTTCGTTAAGCTACGTTCTTTAATACTTTGCCAAAGTAATGGGAAAAAATAACGACGAGCTACAGTGAAGTGTCCTTGCATCCAGCGCAGACGCTGTCTTGAAGAGGCCTTGAAAGTTAGAGGCTTCTCATCAAATACCTTTGCGTCATAGTTGAACTTAGGATATACACCGTGTGATGCACTGCGCATCGTAAACTCCAGATCCTCAACCAGGCTTGTAGCTCCCCAGCCCATCTCTTTAAGGAGATTGGTCTCGAAACACATTCCTGTTCCGCCAAGGAAGTTCGCCATATTCAAATTATGGCGTGAAAGTTGCCACAAACGGTTAATATACCAATACGAGACACCATACGCTGCAGTAATCCAGGAATCTTCTGGATTCTTGGTATCAATATAACCTTGAATAACACGCGCTCCTGAACAAAGATCATTATTCATCTCCATTAGGAATTCAGTATGTGCCAGGTTATCGGCATCAAACATTACAACTGCGTCATATTGACGCGGCATGCTCCAAAGCTCCTTGAGCATCCATTCAATGGCATAACCTTTACCACGTAGATTCGGGTTCGTACGGACACAAGCATTCATTCCGTGCTCTCGAACAATACGAGCTGTACCATCTGTACAATTGTCACAAATTACAAATACGTCAAACAGTTCTGAAGGATAGTTAAGCTGCTTCAGGTTCTCCATTAACGCGCCGACGACTTCTTCCTCGTTATGTGCAGCAACAAGTACTGCAAATGTTTTTTCTGGCTTATACTTTGTCTTTGTCTTTTTCTTGTGCAGACCAAATAACGAAAAGGTAAACTGATATACTGCGATTGCTGCCAAAATCACTTGGAGCGTAACAAACAGTGCGTCTGTCATGACCTTTTGATGCCCCCTTTTTTCACTCTCGGTGTTCTTTTTTTTCTCTCTAGTTTGCTTGACGTTCCTTCTGACCCTTTTGTTGCATCCCTTAACAATAGACCAAGAGTATTCTTATTCTAGGCAGACTTCACAATTTTTATATGTGTTGTTTAAAAGAATTGTATGGATTCCATTATTTCGGATCCTTATTTATCTCTTACCCTTTTAAACATGTTTAGTCCGCTTGAATCATTGTACGGCGTTAGCGGCTCTAAGTCAAAACTAGCAAATTTCTAGCAAAACTGAGCTTTTCCTTGAAATGGACTACCTTTAAAAAGTATGATTAAGACAGATCTAATGCAAAAGAACGGACTGCTCATAAGCACCTGTTATCGGTAGCCGACTGGCGGAGGGACAAGATATGAGACATTTATTCATGAAGCTACATCTCTGGGAGCGGCACCTTTTTAAGTGGATCAACGGACGAATGCATAATCGTTTTCTGAACTTTTGGCTCTTCTATCTCACTCATTTGGGTGGAGCTACAAGCACAATTGTTATCAACATATTGATATGGGTACTTGCTCCTCAGCCATGGAGAACCGCTAGCCTGCAAGCAATGACGGCTCTAGCTGTTAGCCATTTGCCCGTTGCTGTCGCCAAGAAACTGTATCCACGCATGCGGCCTTATCTGGCGTTACCGGATACGAACACATTTCGTAATCCATTAAAGGATCATTCTTTTCCTTCTGGTCATACTACAGCTATCTTTGCTTCAACGGTCCCATATATGGTAGCATTTCCTGCCTTGACCGTTATTCTGCTGCCACTGGCCTGTATTGTCGGGTTTTCACGCATTTATCTGGGATTACATTATCCATCCGATGTCTTTGCAGGCTTAGTGATCGGAACCAGTGTTGCAGCGGGCACCATAGCCTTATGGATCTGAAGAATATATGGTTAAACCGGGAAAACCTTTGAGAATAGGTGAATCAAAATTGCAAAAAAAAAGAATTTTAATACTTTCAGAAGGCTTTGGAGCAGGACATACTCAAGCAGCTTATGCGCTGTCGAGCAGTTTGCGCCAACTGTCACCTAATTTACAAACGAAGGTGCTAGAACTTGGGAACTTCCTAAATCCCAAAATGGCCCCCATTATTCTGTCCGCTTACCGTAAGACGGTAACGACTCAGCCAAAGCTGATGGGGTATGTCTATCGTCACCAAAAATCATTTAATCGTCTTACCACGCTTGCCCTGCATCGTATATTTTATACGCATACCAAAAATGTTGTCATGCAGTTGAAACCTGACGTTATTGTCTGCACACACTTCATTCCGGGTGCTGTAGTATCTCGTCTTAAGAGAGTGGATCCCACCCTAAAGGTGCCACTCGTAACTGTTATAACGGATTATGACGCACATGCCAGCTGGATCAGTCCAGAGGTAGACCGATATCTGGTATCAACACCAGAGGTTAAATCCAAATTGCGTATGCGAAACATTCCTGCTGCGAAAATTCAGGTTACAGGGATACCCGTACATCCTAACTTTTGGCAGCACCCTGGAAAGCAGGAGATTCGACAGCAATTCAATCTCAAGGATATGCCAACAGTACTAGTCATGGGCGGCGGCTGGGGGATCATGAACGATCAGGTTGTAAATGCCTGTCTGGCGGAATGGCGTGAGAAGATTCAGATTGTTTTCTGTCTCGGCAAGAATGAAGAGCTTCTTCAGGAAATGAAAGAGGACTCACGTTATAATCATCCTAATATTTCCTTGATCGGTTTTACGCGTGAGATTGACAAGCTGATGGAGGTGTCCGATCTGCTCGTCACAAAACCGGGTGGGATGACCTGCAGTGAAGGGCTCGCTAAAGGAATACCGATGCTTTTCTATAACCCTCTGCCCGGGCAGGAGGAGGAAAATTGCCGTTATTTTACCGCAGCAGGTTTCGGAGAGCCGATTGAGTCTTTAGACGTAGTCGTAATGTGGATGGAGCGTCTCTTAAACAACTACGAGGATGTGCAGAATAAGCGAAAACTTCATCTCGAGGAAATCGCCCGTTACCACCCATTGCAATGTGCTCAGAGCATTATCGAATTATTGGAATAGTTAACAAAATAAAGCAGCAGCCTCCAAACCACTTGGAGGCTGCTGCTTTATTATTGAAGCATGTCTTTAGGAGCAGTGCTTTGTAACTACAACCGGTATTTGTCCAAACGGGTAGCTTGATACTGCTTGAGCGCTTCCGCACCTACAATGGCCTCACAACGATGGATATTCACGCCGCGTCCGACAAATTTCGTCTCGTATTCTGTCATAATATGATCCTCATTTATGATCCCGTCCGCATGTAGGTCTAACGAGATATTTTTCATCTGTAAACCAAAGTCCGCAAAAGCATTTAATGAGAATTCAAATAGGCTTCGGGAATCTGTTTTCAAATGAATTTCACCTAAGTCGCTTAGCAGCCCCCGATATTTGTCAAGAAAACGCGGGTGTGTCAAACGACGACGAGCATGCTTACTCTTCGGCCACGGATCACTAAAGTTAAGATAAATTCGTTCCAGTTCTCCTGGAGTAAATACTTCCTCTGCATAATCAATATTGGCGAGTGCCAATTTCAGGTTAGGCGGCGTCTCATGACCTGCCGGCTCCCATACTGCTCTAGCCTTATCTCCAGCACGGCGGATCAGCTCATCATACATATCAACGCCGATAAAATTAATATCGGGATATTTAAAGCTCATTTGACTGATAAACTGTCCCTTGCCCATTCCGAACTCCACATGGATCGGATGATCATTTCCAAACAGCTTGGACCACTCACCTTTATAACTCCGAGGGTCTAGAATGACTAGATCGGTCTGTTCTTCCAAACTTTCACGTATTCCTTTTCTTCCGCGTAAACGCATAGGTATTCCTCCGATTATCTCTTATACGATAACTGTCACTTGCAATATTGTGCCGAAATTGTCCCGAAAAGTAAAGGGATTGGGGTAAAAAAGAAAAAGGAATTCTCTGGTTCAGCTCTTAAATGAGCTATCCAGGGGAATTCCTTCGTTGTGTATATTTGGTATTAAGGCTCATTCTTATCCGGTAGATTAGGATCTACTTTGTGTTTGAGCTATTTGGCAAATGTCTTTTTTTCGAATGCGCTGCGAATTTTACGCTGTGCATCTGTCTTGATCTTAGGGTTGCCGTTAAATTCCACGCCTGTTAGTGCAAGGGCTTCATCTGGCGTTAAGTGGACTTCAATCGAATCTTTACCCTCAGCATATACCGTTTGAGAATTCATTGCTATCACCTCACGGTTATTATTATGGATCGGACGACACGAAATTATGAACTCCTGGCTGAATTTCTTTATGCCACAGCAGCTTTTCACACTCTGAATATAACATACTATGTAAGCATTTTCAAGTTGAAAGCGCCTTACTTTCGGCCTATTTTCATGCCAGTACCGTGAGTGAATGTTACGCCGAGCTCTGTTTTTTGATACAATGTATTGGGTTATAAGAAACGGCTGCGTGTTCTTTTATAAAGGATGCCATCCGTCTCAGAAAAATATAAGGATAAGGATACTTATCCATGTTTATATTTTCAGAAAGGAGCTCCTCGTGTCTAATCTTCAATACACTACTCCTCCGCAGCTTTGGGGAGATAAACGTTTTCATACCTGGAATTACGAAATGCGTGAACATTTGAACACCAAGGTATTCAAAGTTATGCTTGATGCTGGCTTTACCTGTCCCAACCGTGACGGCTCCATCGCTAAAGGTGGTTGTACATTTTGCAGTGCCAGAGGTTCTGGTGATTTTGCAGGAAGTCGCCGAGATGATCTCGTCACCCAATTTAATAATATCCGTGATAAGCAGCATCTAAAATGGCCAAACGCTAAATACATCGGATATTTTCAGGCCTATACGAATACGTACGCTCCGGTCGAAGAGCTTAGAGAATATTTCGAAGAGATTTTGCAGCAGCCCGGTGTCGTTGGACTTTCTATTGCTACACGGCCTGACTGTTTGCCAGATGATGTTGTCGAATATTTAGCAGAGCTAAACGAGCGCACCTATCTGTGGGTAGAAATGGGGCTTCAGACTATACACGACTCCACTTCTGAGCTTATTAATCGGGCCCATGATACCCAGTGTTATTTAGAGGCTGTTGATAAGCTGCGGCGTCACGGCATTCGTATCTGTACCCATATCATTCACGGCCTCCCACAGGAGACGCATGAAATGATGTTGGAAACGGTATCTGCTGTCGCTCGTATGGATGTCCAAGGAATTAAGATTCACCTGCTACATCTCATGCGTAAAACACCCATGGTGAAGCAGTACGAAGCCGGACTGCTGCGGTTCATGGAACAGGACGAATATGTGAAGCTGATTGTTGATTCACTCGAAATTCTGCCCCCTGAGATGATTGTACATCGCTTGACTGGTGACGCTCCTCGGGATCTCTTAGTCGGTCCGTTGTGGAGTCTCAAAAAGTGGGAAGTGCTAAATGCCATTGACGCTGAGCTTGTTGCTCGCGATACTTGGCAGGGTAAGTATTGGAGGAAAAGCTAATGGGCTTCATGTCCGTTCTAAGCTTTGCTCATAAATTAATCTCTGAGCGGCTAACTATAGGTGAGCGTGCAATTGATGCCACTGTAGGTACTGGTGCTGATACGCTTTTTCTAGCCAAAATGGTCGGAGTTCGCGGTGAAGTCTACGGCTTTGACATTCAAGCTGCAGCGCTGAAGCTGGCTGAAGAGCGCCTGCGGCTTGCAAGAGAGGAAGCTTCCTCGCTCGCCACCGTCACTTTGCTGGAACGTAGTCACGCAGAAATGGCTGAAGCTGTTCCAGCGAACTGGCATGGCACCGTTGGAGCTGTAATGTTCAACCTAGGATACTTGCCTTCAGGAGATGCCGACAAGAACATCATTACTGAGCCGGGCAGCTCCATTGCAGCCTTGGAAGCTTCTCTCCAGTTACTGCGTCCAGGCGGGATCATCACGGCGGTTCTTTATCCCGGCCATGCTGGCGGAGATAAAGAAGCCGATGCCGTTGAATCTTGGGCAGCAGCTGTTTCCCAAAAGGTAGCACAAAGCATTGTTTATCGTCAGCTTCAGCGCACGGATTCACCTTATTTGATTGCGCTTGAAAAGAAAAAAGGAATCCCCTCTTAAACTGTAAGCATCAAACAATTTTATATTTGGGAAGGAAGATGTAGTAATGACTCAACCATATCCTTTGAAATTTCAACCGGAGTTTAAAGAACGTGTCTGGGGAGGCCGCGCGCTGGAGAAATTCGGCCTAGATCTGCCAGAAGGACATATTGGCGAAGGCTGGATGATCGCCGATCACGCGAATGGAACGTCTTCAGTAGTAAACGGAGAGTTAGCCGGCCAAGGGTTAGATCAAATTCGTGAGCAGTTCGGCCATGAATGGTTCGGAAGCAAAGGGATTTCTGAAACGGGTGGAAGATTTCCTCTACTAATCAAATTGCTGGACTGCAACGACAATCTTTCCGTTCAAGTCCACCCTACAGATGATTATGAGGGATTGCCACAAGGTGAACTGGGCAAAACAGAGATGTGGTATGTGTTAGACGCTAAGCCAGGTGCCAAAATCATCTATGGTCTTAAAGAAGGCGTGGATCGTGAAACATTGCGCGAAGCACTGGAAAAAGGCACTGTTATGGATAGCCTTCAAGAAGTATCTGTCTCTGCAGGAGACTCCTTCTATATTCCAGCCGGAACCGTTCATGCGTTATGCGCTGGTGTCGTTGTAGCAGAGATCCAGCAAAATTCCGACACTACATACCGAATTTATGACTATGACCGTCCAGGCCTGGACGGAAAGCCACGTGAGCTTCATATTGAGGATTCACTTAATGTTACAGCTTATGAAGGCGCTGGGGCTACTTCAATGAAGACAGATAACGCAGTACCTGGTGAGTGGCTGCAACTTGCCGCTTCGCCATATTTCATCGTAGAAAAAGGAATCGTAAATGGTTCATGGGGCCTCACCACTACAGAAGACAGCTTCACTATTCTAGTCATCTGTGAAGGCAGCGGACATCTTACTTGGGATGGCGGCTCCCAGCCTTATGCTGCAGGAGAATGCTATCTGATTCCTTCCAGTCTCGGCCGTTACGCTATCGAAGGTCATTCTACTGTGCTTCGCTCTTATTTACCATAAGTCGAGAACCTTTAGGAGGAATGGACCATGAAGGAAAATAGTTTTACCCTAACGGATCCCATAGGTGTAAATATCCATGTCTATGAATGGTTACCTGAATCCGATGTGCCAGTTAGAGGAATCGTGCAAATTTCTCACGGTATGTGTGAAACAGCTGTCCGTTATGCTCGTTTTGCGGAAGCCTTAACAGGAGTAGGTTATGCAGTATATGTTAATGACCACCGGGGACATGGTAAAACCGCTGGTCAAGTCGATCTGCTTGGCGATGTTGGGGAGGACGGATTCTATTGGATGCGGCGCAATCTGCTCCAGGTAGCAGCCAAAGCACTCTCCAAACATGAAGGTAAGCCTATCTTTCTATTCGCTCATAGTATGGGTTCCTTTCTGGCTCAAAAGCTGATGTGTGAAGAGGGTAACGAAATCTATGCAGGATTTATCCTAAGCGGTACAAATGGTCCTCGCGGTATGCTGCGCCTTGGAGAATCTCTGGCTAGTGCACAGCTCAAGTTAAAGGGTGAACATCACCGCAGTGTACTACTAAACAGCTTAGTATTCGGCAGTTATAACCGTGCTTTTTCTCCCGTAAGAACAGCATATGACTGGCTGAGCAGCGATGATGCGGAAGTAGATAAGTACATTTCCGATCCATTCTGTGGCGCTATTTGTACAACACGCTTTTTCCGTGGGTTTTTCCACCTCCTAAGGGAGATCCATACCGAGGAATCACTTAGGACATTATGTACAAGTAAGCCCATTTATATCTTTGGTGGGGATAAGGATCCTGTAGGGATGAGCGGACAAGGCATTCCTCGTCTTGCGGAGCTGTACAAGAAGCGAGGGATATCGGACGTAGAGTATCGGCTCTATCCAGGTGGCAGGCATGAAATGCTTAATGAGGTGAACCGGGATCAGGTTACGGCCGATGTGCTTAACTGGCTAGAACAGCATCTCCCTTCTGAGGTTACGACTACAAGTTAAGAGAAAAACGAGGTTTTTCGGAGCAGCCATCCTCCCGTTATTGGGGATCGCTGCTCTTCGTTTTGGGTTGTGAGCAATTTTCCACACTCGTTAATCCTAGCCCCTCCCCTCTTTTTCGGATACATGGATGCTTTTAGGCAACCATTACTCCCCCACCATCATTTTCGGACTCACAATTGTGGAGAAATCACACATGTAAGGTCATACGGGCCCAATAACACTAAATTTAGCAGTTAAACCTTGCATATAAAACAAAAATAGACCGCCCCAAGGGAGCGATCTATATGGAACTATTACAAAGGTAACGTATAATACTGAGCGCGTTGGCTCTCGTTCTGCTGATACATTACAATTAGCAGCGTGCGACCTTCGCGAACGGAAGTTGGTTCAGCTACGGCTACAGCAGAGCTTGTGGTTTGGACAGACTCTTCTAAACTACGCTCTGTAACTCCCAGTATTAATGACTCAGGAGAAGGTACAGCCCCATCGACAGCATTGTCCTCTTCCTCTTCCTCTTCCTCTGAACCCCCATCCGCCCGTAGACCGCTGATGGATTCCAGTACCGCTTCAAGCGAGAACGGTAGCACTTCAAGCACCGTATATTTTTGCAGCTCTCTTTCACTGAGTCCGGCTTCTGCCAACTGTGCAGAGATTTGACCCGGATTAGCAGCGATATCCCTCAAGTAACTCGACCAATCCGACTTATCCAGCACGAAATCCCACCAGATTTTGCGAGGCTTATACTTGTGTCCTAGGAAATAATCAAGCTTCATTAGCCCCGTAATAATATCCATAGATGGAGTCCCACGATCTATCAAGAAGGACTGCAAACGGATAAAGAGATCTTCCAGCTGATGCCCAATCTTTTGCCAGCCTCTCTCCTCCCAATAGTCACCGAACTCCTGGAAGAAATCGAATGGCGAATCAAACACATGACGGATCAAATATTTGGCCGTATGGTCCATCCGGTGGCTGTTCCAGTATTTCTCCAGCACATCCTCAAGCCGCTTCAAGCGGATAATATCCGAGAAGGTCATCATATGACTGCTAAGGATTTCGTAAGGGGCATGTTCCATATACGTATACTCATATTTTGCCGCCTGTGCACGCAGACCCGTCCCGCGAAGCATTTTAAGGAAACCAAGCTGCAGCTCTTCTGGCTCCATAACGAATACATCATTAAACGTTTTGCGGAAGGTGGTGTAATCCTCCATAGGAAGCCCCGCGATCAAATCTAGATGCTGATCGATATTGCGACTTTCCTTGATCTTCATTACCGTACGAGACAGCTTCTTGAAATTCTGGCGACGTTTAACGAGCTCGTTCGTCTCATCGTTCGTAGACTGTACACCAATCTCGAACCTAAAGATGCCCGGTGGCGCATTGTTCGACAGGAAATCCAGAACTTCTGGCCGCATGATATCTGCTGTAATTTCAAACTGGAACACACAGCCTTGATGATTATCGATCAGGAATTGAAACATTTCCATCGCATAGTTGCGGTTGATATTGAAGGTGCGGTCCAAAAATTTAATGATTTTGGCACCATTTTCAATTAAATAGAGTAAATCAGACTTCACTCGTTCAATATCATAGTAGCGTACGCCAACCTCAATACTGGATAAACAAAATTGACAGTTAAACGGGCACCCACGACTTGTCTCAAAATAAACAATACGTTTGCTCAAATCTGGAATATCCTCTGGAAAACGATGCGGTGTAGGCAGCGTATTCAGATCGCTTTTGGGACGAGGTGGATTTACAATGATCTCCTCTCCCTTACGATAAGCAGCTCCGTACACAAAATGAAATTTCCGGTCATCTCTCAACTCCTGCAGCAGATGATGGAAGGTCTCTTCTCCATCTCCGTTGACGATAAAATCAATGCCAGCTTCTCTCTTCATCCAATGCAGCGGCTCATAAGAAACTTCCGGACCTCCGAGAACAATCGTAACCTCGGGCATCACTTGCTTAAGAATTCCGATCAGCTTGAGCGTCTCCTCGATATTCCAGATATAACAAGAGAAGCCAATCACATCTGGCCGTTTCTGAAACAAGTCGGACACGATATTCATCACGGGATCTTTGATGGTGTACTCCACTAAATGAATATCATTAAATTCATGCTCACTGTAGGCTTTAAGCAAACGAATTGCCAGTGAGGTATGGATATATTTGGCGTTTAATGTGGTTAGGATGATTTTCATGCTACACGACCTTCTCTACATTTCATTTTGAAAAAACTCTAGGAATGCTTTACCGTACTTCCGGTATTTCACTTCCCCTACGCCCTTCACTCTCAGCATTTCCGCTTCGGTCTGCGGGCAAACCACACTCATCTCACGCAGCGTAGCATCATTAAAAATGATATATGAGGGCACATGCTCACGTCCCGCCAACTCTCGCCGGATCAGACGAAGCTGCTCAAAGACGGTCTCATTGACCGCCGAAGGTGACAGGTCATGCCCACGACTACGAACTCGCGTGCCGGATGCCGCGCCTACTCGTGATGGTCGTGCCACCCGCTGCGTAACCTCACGTTGTCCACGCAGTACCTCAGCAGCTAAAGGCTGTAGCCGTACTACTGGATACTGTCCTTCCGACAAGACCAGATATCCCTCTGAGATCAGCACATTAATGCTCTCCGAGATTTCCTTCTCTGTCCGGCTCGACAATGCCCCATGGGTCGGCAGTTTGTCAAAACCATATTGCATCACTTTCTGATTGCGAGAGCCTTTCAGCACAGAAGCCACTAATGCTACTCCATAACGTTCCCGCATACGGTGGATGCAAGAGAATATCTTTTGCGCATCTACGGTCATATCTATAAGCTCTCGTTCATCTGTACATGAGCTGCAAATGCCGCATAACTTGTCTTCATGCGCCTCACCGAAGTAATCCAGCTGGGCACTGCGCAAGCAGCGGGTAGTATAACAATAATCAATCATTTGCTGAAGCTTGCGATATTCGTTAGCTTTACGGTCCGTATCCTGCGGATTCTGCTCGATCAGGAACTTCTGTGTCATAATATCCTGCGCACTAAAGAGCAGGATACACTCACTAGGCTCACCGTCACGACCCGCACGACCCGCTTCCTGAACATAAGCTTCCATATTCTTCGGCATATTATAATGAATGACATACCGGACATTGGATTTATCAATCCCCATCCCAAAAGCATTTGTGGCCACCATGACCCGGATATCGTCATATAGGAAGCCTTCCTGGCTATCTGCCCGCTCCTGATCATTCATACCTGCATGATAGCGGCCTGCCGCTATTCCTGAAGCCTGCAGCCTTTGATATAGATCATCCACTTCTTTGCGTGTAGCCGCATATACAATACCCGGCTGATGAGAATGCGTCGCTGTGTAATCCATAACGAATTCCCGCTTATTCTCCCCACGTAACACAGACATCGCTAGATTATCTCTTCCGAGTCCAGTCATGAAAATACCCGGCTCGCGCAGACGCAGCAGCCGAACCATGTCCTCCATAACCTCTGGTGTTGCCGTCGCTGTAAATGCAGCCAAGATTGGCCGTTCTGGCAGCTCATTCACAAATGGCGACACCGACAAATAGCTTGTGCGGAAATCATGCCCCCACTGAGATACACAGTGTGCCTCATCCACAGCTACACAGGAAATTGCCAGCTCAGCCATTTCCAGTCGGAACCAGTCCAGCTCTAGCCTTTCGGGCGCAACATAAAGCAGCTTCAAATCGCCGCGACGGGCAGCACGAATCCGCTCATTTACTTCTTTCCCGCTTAACGTGCTATTAATAAAGGCTGCCGGAATACCCGCCGTGGTTAATGCATCGACCTGATCCTTCATCAGTGAAATCAATGGTGAGATCACCAGTGTCAGCCCAGGAAGCAGCAGTGCGGGAACTTGATAGCAAATCGATTTCCCACCTCCCGTAGGAAGAATCCCCAGCGTGTCGCGCCCTTCCAGCAAGTTCTGAACAATCTTCTTCTGACCATCCCGAAAATCCGGATAACCGTAATATTTTTGCAGCTCAGCCTGCGCCTGTTCCATAGTAGGTGTTTGCATCATCATATCTCTCATAACCCCTTAAGCGTTTCTATCTTTAGTTTAGCGGTCAAAAGTGTATTGAGCAACACTCCTTAACTATGGTCACCATGTTCTTCCTTTGAAATATTTACATAAAAGGCCTTCTTTTAAGCCAAGCTTTAAGAAGAGTGATTTCATAGAAAGGTGGAGCGACCGTGCAAAATTGGAAACAAAAATATACCTCCTTTAAACATAAGCCTGCACACAAAGAGTCCTCTGCCCAGGACAATCGTCCGGTAAAGCCACTGGATTCCAGCTTGAAGAACAATGTAAGCTTCATTCGACAAGTTTTTGGAGAAGACAGCGACCTTATAGTCCGTAACTTCAAAGTGTACGGTAGACATGATGCGTCTATTATCTTTTTTTCTTCTGTAGTGGATCAGAATCAAATTCAGAACTATGTTTTAAAACCATTAATGAATGTTTCCTCCGCCCCCTCAGAAATTCCAGAAGATCTAAAGGATCTACCTGATTACATCTGGAGTATGACAGTACAAGTAACACAAGGGAACCGAACTAAGGATCTAAACGCTCTAGCCTCCATCCTGTTGGAGGGAAATGTAGTTCTAATTGTAGATGGCATGGATCAGGCCCTGTATTTCAATCTGCGTAAAATTGAGCATCGTAGCATTGAGCAACCTCAAACTGAGCAAGTCATACGCGGTTCGCGTGATGGGTTTATAGAGAATTTACAATCCAATCTCTCCTTGCTTCGCTACCGACTGCAAACGCCGGATTTTCGTGTTGTAACTGCTCCTCTTGGCGTGCGGACGCGCTCAAAAGTAGCTGTCTGTTATATCGAAGGAATAGCTAATCCAGGACTAGTTCAAAAAGTGATGAAGAGATTGTCAGCTATAAATGTAGATGGCATCCTTGATTCGGGTTATATCGAGCAATTCATAGAAGATCATCCCCTGTCCCCTTTTCCGCAGGTTCAGCCAACCGAACGCCCGGATAAATCTATAGCCTCTTTATTAGAAGGACGAGTCATCATCCTTGTAGACGGCTCACCTTTCTGCCTCATCGTCCCGGCACTTTTCAATCAATTCTTTCAGACGACGGATGATTACACGGAACGTTTTATCGTAGGAAGCCTCCTACGAATGATCCGCCTGATTGCCTTATTATTCTCCCTCTTCTTTCCAGCTTTATATGTGTCCATCATCTCTTTCAATCCTGAGCTGCTGCCTACAGAGTTCGCCGTAGCTATAACAGGTGCAAGAGCTGGTGTACCCTTTCCGGCCGTATTGGAAGTTCTGATTATGGAAGTCTTCATGGAGGTGCTGCGTGAAGCAACCATTCGCTTACCGCAAATGATTGGCGGGGCTCTGTCTATTGTAGGTGTGCTTGTCATTGGCCAGGCTGCCGTAGCAGCAGGTCTGGCGAGTCCAACTACCGTAGTTGTTGTCGCTATAACGACCATAGGGTCATTTGCCACACCCGCTTACAATGCCGCTATCTCTTCAAGAATGCTTAGATTCCCATTGATCATATTGGCAGGCTGCTTCGGCTTGTACGGAGTAATGCTTGGCACGATTGTTATTGTTAACCACTTATTATTCCTGGAATCTTTTGGTGTTCCTTACATGACACCCTTTGTTCCTACAATATGGAAGGATCTTAAGGATAGTATCGTTCGGGCACCTTTATGGTGGATGCGAAGTCGTCCAAGCTTTCTCAATACACCTGATCCTGATCTTCTTGCCAAGGATATCCCCAAAATGCATACCGATCTGATTTTTAAGGAGAAAAGTGAAGCTGATGAATAGTAACCGCCCCATATCAACAATCCAAGTCATGGCTGTAATCGTCAGTACGATTATAGGAATAGGAATCTTAAGTATTCCTCGTTATATGGCTGAAGCCGGAGACAGTGGTGCACCGCTCGTAACGGCTTCTGGTGTACCTGTTGCTTTTTTGGGTTGCTGGTTTACAGCGGCTGTCTGCCGAAAATTCCCGAACGAAACGTTGTTCGTATTCAGCCGCCGCCTTCTCGGAACTGGGCTCGCGGATATTTTCTCCATTCTTATTTCTTTGTTTTTTGCTTTCTCTGCCGGGATTACCATGCGCCAATTCGGAGAAGTATGTATTGCGGTTGTTTTTAAAAAGACACCTTTAGAAGCAGTAATTCTTTTAATGCTCCTACTGGTTGCCTTATCAATTCGTAGAAATATTGTGAAATTCACTTATGTACATGTTTTTTATTTACCTTTTATTCTTTTATCTGTTGTCGCAATTGTATTGGTAGCTATGAAAAATGTTGATGTTCTAAACTTACTTCCCCTCACCGGAAACTACACCACCTTTTCAAGCTTTTCCAAAGGAACAATTGCGTCGGCCGCCCTTTATCAGGGCACATTTGTCATCATCCTATTGGTTCCTCTAATGAAAAAACCTCAACAAGCCCTTAAAGCAGGCACTTTTGCGCTTGGTATCATCGGGTTCATTTATGTAATGATCGTTTGGGTCACTTTAGGCATGTTTGGAGCTCAAGAAACCAAATTGCTTTCCTATCCCACCCTGGAAGCAGCTCGCTCCATATCCATCGGTGCAGGATTATTAGAACGGTTTGATGCTCTTTTTATTATTATTTGGGTGATTTCTATATTTACTACTATCTTTACGAACTACTACTTAGCCGCATACTCTCTGCAACAAGTGTTGCGACACAAGGATCACCGTCTGATCTCCAGCTTCGCATTTCCACTTATCTTCATTTTTTCACTTTTGCCGAGAGATATTTTTCAGGTCAATACATTTGCCAGCACTACAGGCATAATCGGTTTGGTTTTTTTGACCGTCTATCCTCTTTTATTATGGTTAGTCTCTCTAATCCGGCATAAAGGAGCCATTTCACATGAATAAAAAAAATTACAAGCGAGTAGTCCTTATATTTATTCTCTCACTCCTGTCTGGCTTGCTCGCAGGTTGCTGGGATCAGCTTGAAATTGAAGATCGTGCATTGGTGCTAGGGTTATCCATTGATTCCGTCCCTTCAGACAGCAAAATAAATGATGATCAAACCACTCATCTAAAAAGCGCAAATATTAACCTTCCCCAAATCCGTGTGACCGCCCAAATTGCGGTACCAGGAAGAGTTCCACTCGGGCCAGGCAGTGGGGGTGAAGGCGGAGGCGGAAATCAAAATCCGGTATGGGTCGTAGAAGTATATGGATACACATTAGATGATGCCATGAACAATTTACAGCAGCAAATCTCCGATCCAAGGTATCTGATTCATTTACGAGTGATTATTATAAGTGAGGATGTTGCAAGAAAAAGCATGGATGACTTAAATGATTATTTACGGCGTAATCCAGAAGTCCGTCGCCGGACCTGGCTGCTAGTATCCGAAGGGGAGGCCGCTAAATTTATGGATATTAATCCTCCGCTGCAGCGAGTGCCGACCCTTTACATCCTCTCCACCATGGAAAAAGCGGTAACGTCAGGAAAATTCCCCGCAAATTATTTAGGTGTATTCTGGTCAGCTGATTCCAAATGGGGGGAAAGTGGTTATCTGCCCTACGTGTCATTACACCAGGAAGACAATATCATGATTAAAGGCCTAGCTTATTTTAGCGGCGGGTTAATGGTGGGTTCGACAATTCCTATAGAAATTGGTGCATATATGGCCATGAAGGGGATTAATCCCGGGGGATATTCTGATCTTTTCAATGCGGAAGAATTCGGTCCGGTGATGCTCAAGGTCAACGACCGTTTCACGAGAGTGAAAGTTCAGTTCAAAGAGGGCAAACCTCATATCATTTATAACATCTCTTTAAAGGCGGCTTTAGATGAGCATTTACGTAGTGATATCCATATCGATTCCAGCCGTTCTTTAGAAAAGATTGAAGACATTTTTGATAAGAGAGTACTACGTATCTTTAATGATCTTATCCAAGATACGCAGCAAGCGCATTCTGATGTCTTTGGCATGGGGGAATATATTCGCGCATATGCTCCCTCCTACTGGAAAGCCCATATTCGTGACAAACATGACTGGGAGCAGCAGTATTCCAATCTCAGTATAGAGATTAATGTGAAGACGCACATCGAGAGAGTAGGTCTGAAAGAAAATTAAATGATATTTATAGGAGGCTCTACTATGTTCTATCACCAGCTAACCTTTGTAATTGTTGCGCTGCTGATCTCCGGTGTTCTGTTGCTTACTGTGGATACTAAAATATATGCGGTCAATGCTATGCACCGGGAAAAGAAATTCGCTAAAGTGATCGGTTGGATATATCTCAGCTTATTCCTGCTTATTGGACTAGCTCAGCTATTCTATCTATAAATCGAATGCGTTTCTTGCTGCCCTTCACATAGTATTTCTTAACCGCCCATGGTATATTGAGGAGTACAATATTAAAGGACGGAGAATGCAGTCATGAACTCAAGAAAAAATTCTAAAGAAACAACCAAAAGAGGTACTCGTTCCCACAGCAAGCCAACTGGTAAGCTTAATCATAAAGCTAAAGCACCTGCAGCACCCAAGTCTTTTACTGTAAATGAACCTTCTGAGCTGTTGCCTTTCTTACTTACCCACATCACAGGTCGTGGACGAAATGCGATTAAATCCATCCTTTCGCGCGGACAAGTATCTGTGAACGGTAAGGTCGTCACACAACATAATTTCCAATTACACTCGGGTCAAACTGTGACGATAGATCAAGAGAAGCCTGTACAAACAGCAGAAATGATCGGACTTACCATTGTGCATGAGGACGATGATCTAATCATTATTCAGAAGGATGCTGGACTGCTATCCATTGCCACTGCGGAAGAAAATGAATTGACAGCTTACCGCCAGCTTATGGAGCATGTCCGCACCAGCAATCCTAAGAACCGTATCTTTGTTGTACACCGCTTGGATCGCGATACTTCTGGAGTGATGATGTTTGCCAAAAGCGAACGGATCCAGCAAGCCCTGCAAACTACGTGGAAGGATACAGTTAAAGAACGTTCTTACGTAGCACTAGTCGAAGGCGCCGTCAAAAGACCTGAAGGTACAGTGAGTTCTTGGCTAAAAGAAACCTCTACGCTGAAAATGTACTCCAGTCCTCATGAAGGCGACGGTCTACATGCGATCACACATTATAAGCTCATTCAGGCGAACCGCCACTTCTCGTTGCTTGAGGTAAAGCTTGAAACTGGACGCAAAAATCAGATTCGTGTTCATATGGCAGATATCGGGCATCCAATCGCAGGAGACAAGAAGTATGGTGCAGAGACCAAAACGGTGGGCCGTCTCGGTCTGCATGCTCGTGTACTTTCTTTTATTCATCCTACTACAGGAGAGTTAATGACCTTCGAAAGCCCTATTCCGAAGACATTCCTGAAATATACCGCACCTGCACCTGCGAACTAACAAGATCACAGTGAATACCCACTCATCCTAAGGGGGCTGATTACAGTGGAGCTTACTACAACTACACTACAATCGCTATGATAACTTAATAAAGAATGGGTGATTAGCTATGACAACAGCACATCATTATGAATGGTTTGAACGTTTACCCACGACTGAGGAGCATGCCTCCTTATGGGAAGCTGTCGGTTGGGGGAACGTGAATACAGAAATGACCGCAGCCTCTCTGGCTCACTCGGTGTATGGGATGGTCGTTGTACAGGATGATAAGGTTATCGGTATGGGGCGGATCGTCGGCGATGGTCATATGTATTTCTATATTCAGGACGTAGCCGTGCTTCCCCAATTTCAGGGCCAAGGCATTGGTAATGTCATTATTGAGCAGCTACTACGCTATATTCGATCTCATTCTTTTACAGGGGCTTTCGTAGGACTGTTTGCATCACACGCCAATAATACCTTTTATGAGCGATACGGCTTTCAGAATCACGCCCCCGGTATGACGGGCATGTTCAAGGTCATGGAGTAACACACAAAAGATGCCCGGTCCATATGGTCCTTGGGCATCTTTTTCACTTCTATTTAGATCATGTTACAATACTAATAAACAAAGAAGGTGCCATTATTGTTCCATCCTACTGTTTTCGATAATATTAAAATTGCTTTTGAGAACCAAATCTATGACTATGATAACCTGGACGGAATTTTGGTAGTTACGGATCGTTCCGACCTTCTCAATATGGCTTTGATGTCCAGAGAGTTCAGCCTCTCCTTCCAATTAACTGCTGGCAGGAGCGTAACCGCCGAAGTCTTCCTAACTTCCTCTGTGAAAGATCTTAGCGATGAAATATTGGAAGTGCCTAACATGGATCCCGGCTGCAATCTTTCGTTACGTTTTTATATGGAAATTGAAGATATCCCCGCAGAATGTCAGGCAATCGAGAGTATTCTCAAAGCCATCTGGGGGCCTGAATTCCAGCCCGTACAGTCATTAAGCTTCATTTATGGTCAAGAAGGTGAAACCTACAATAACTGCATTGAGCTGCGATTCAAAAGACAGATCACTGAGGAGCAAATGGACGACATTCCGAACCTGCTGAATCATCTTCTGCAAAGTGTAGAAGAGCTGGAATCTTTCTCCGTATAATTCCTGCTGCACACCGTTTTTACTTTGGATAAAGAGGTGAGCAAGAAATGAAATTCCTGCCTGCTGCCAAAAGTAATCGCTGGTTGATCTGGATGGCTGTTTATGGTGTTGTTCTATGGATGCTCTTCATAGTGCACAGATTTGTAATGATGGCTCACGCTTGGGATGTCACACTCTTACTTCGCTTCGCACTTTTTTCTGTTGTCGTATCTGGTATCGTCAATGCTTTAGGGTGGCTCGGCGCTCGATTACTCTGGTTCATCACTACAACAGGAATACTTATCGGTTCGGTACTTATGCTAAGCTACACCTATAGAGAGATGTCCGGTTGGGAGGATCTCGCGGGATTCCTAGCTTTTTTCTTTTTTACATGTGGCGGATTTGCACTTGGTTTGTTGGCAGAAGGCATTCGTCTACTGGTTAAGCAGTGGCCAAAAGCTTGAATGGAGGAGATGATAGAACGTTGTCCAATTCTTTTCTCACCAAAAATGCATTGTCTCATTCCTTAAAAGAACTAATGGAACATACATCGCTCAATAAAATTACAGTCAAACAGCTCGTGGACCATTGCGGACTAAATAGACAAACCTTCTATTATCATTTTCAGGATATATTTGATTTACTGGGTTGGATCTATAAGACCGAGGCTGTAGAGAGCATCGCCCAGTATCGTAGCTACAGTACGTGGACGGACGGTTTTTATAGAATTTTCTGCTATATCGAACGAAATAAAACCTTTTGCTGCAACACCTTGAACTCACTGGGTAGAAATCATCTGGATGCGTATCTATACGAAGTGACGAACGATCTCATTATGGGTGTCATAAACGAACTGTCCGCCGGGATGGAAGTTAGCCACGAAGATAAGCATTTTATTGCTAACTTTTATACACTGGCGTTCACAGGCCTCGTCATTCAGTGGATGAGAGATGGTATGAAAGAGCATCCTGATCACATTATCGAGAAGCTAAGTGTACTTATTGAGGGGAATTTTCTAAAAGCTTTGCACAAATATGAGAATAAGCCGTTGTAACCTTTGGGTTCAACGGTTTTTTTGTCTAAAAACTAGACATATGGACCGTAATGACTAAAAACCATACACTCTAAAAGGATTGATTATACCTTCGAAATTGGAGTTGATTTACATTAAGAGTGTGATTATTTCAACAACAACTTGGAGGCGACCATTGTGAAAAAAGAGTACGGTAATAAACAGGTTTATTTTGTCGGTGGCGGAATTGCATCCTTAGCGGGCGCGGCTTACCTGGTCAGAGACTGTGACTTTCCGGGACAGAACATTCACATTATTGAAGAGATGAAGATTCTCGGTGGCAGCAACGACGGCGCAGGTGACGCTGAGCACGGTTATGTCATTCGCGGTGGCCGGATGCTCAACGATGAGACCTATGAGAATACATGGGATTTACTCATGTCGATTCCCTCCCTCGACCATCCAGAGAAATCCGTTAGAGAAGAGATTATAGAATTCGATACCGCCAATCCAACACATGCTAACGCTAGACTCGTAAACCGCAACGGTGAGGTGGAAGATGTATTATCCATGGGCTTTGATATGGCTGACCGGCTTGCGATGGGTAAATTGATTATTACACCAGAAGAAAAAATGGGAAAAGCCCGGATTAACGACTGGTTTGGTCCACACTTTTTCACTACGAACTTCTGGTATATGTGGGCTACTACTTTCGCCTTCCAACCTTGGCATAGCGCTGTAGAGCTTAAACGATATATGATTCGCTTCGTTCATGAGTTTCCAAGAATTCAAACCCTGGAAGGCGTAACCCGCACTCCATATAACCAGTATGATTCTATCATCTTACCTATGCACAAATATCTTGAAGGCTTCGACGTAGACTTTACACTGAAATGTACAGTAACCGACCTGCAGTTCAAAGATGGAGATGGCATTACCGTCACCCAAATGAACGTCCTACGCCAAGGTGTAGCCGACGTTATTAACATAAATGAAGACGATATCGTAATCGTCACGAACGGCTCTATGACCGAAGGCTCCAGCCTAGGTTCCATGACCTCTGCCCCACGTCTCAACGGCAAGGGAAGCTCGTGGAAATTATGGGAGAACATCGCCGCCAAAAAACCTGGACTTGGCAATCCATCATCCTTCGATGATCATGTCGATGGTTCGAAATGGGAGTCCTTTACCGTGACCTTCCAAGATTCCAAATTCTTCGATCTCATGGAGAAATTCACTCGTAATCGTGCAGGTACTGGCGCATTGGTTACCTTTAAAGATTCGAGCTGGTTAATGTCCGTTGTCTTAGCTTTCCAACCGCATTTCCGCAATCAACCAGACCATGTAAAAGTATTCTGGGGTTACGGTTTGTACCCTGACAACGTAGGCGACTTCGTGAAGAAGAAAATGAGCGAATGTACCGGTGAAGAAATTATGGAAGAATTAATCGGTCATCTTCATTTCGAAGAACATAAGGACGAGATTATGGCAACCGCCAATTGTATTCCATGTATGATGCCTTATATCACTTCACAATTCATGCCTAGATTAAACAGTGACCGACCTAAAGTAGTTCCTGAAGGCTCCACTAACCTTGCCTTCGTTGGACAATATTGCGAAATTCCAGATGATGTTGTATTCACCGAAGAATACTCTATCCGAGCAGCAAGAACTGCAGTGTACACACTGCTTGGTATTAATCGGCCTATCGAGCCAATTAATCAGCATCAGTACGATGTCCGCACGTTGTTCACAAGCTTTATCACTTCTTTTAGATAAACACCTCATAAAGAGACAAGCGCTCCCGAATCTATCCGGGGGCGCTTGTCTTTGTAGTGTGTAAAACAGAGCAGCGTTTCGGAACTAAAAAAAGAAGAAATGGATACTTCTCCATCTCTTCTTCTCCACACTATTTGAACTTTATATGCTGCAAGATCCATCTGCGCAGCCATCATCTGTGGATGCATCAGATTGTCCTTTGCCCACCACTTGCAGTGTTGGCCCTGCTTGCTCTTCTGCCCACACGGTATCCAATACCTCTGTAAATACAGGTCCTGGCTGTGCACCGGATAACGCATATTTATTGTTGAACACGAAGAATGGTACACCGGTAATATTCAGACGGCTTCCTTCTTCGATATCACCATTCACTTCAGCTGTATAAGCATCCGTCTCCAGCATTGCTGTTACTTCTGCCTCATCCAGCCCTACCTCAGCAGCAAGTGTAGCAAGTACACTGCGGTCTCCAAGATTCAATGAATCCGTAAAGTAAGCACGTAGCAGACGTTCGGACATTTCTGCCCCTTTTCCCTTGGAGCTTGCAAAGTGACTTAGGCGGTGACTATCAAAAGTATTCGTATGCTTCATCGTATCGAATTGGAAATCCAATCCCACATCTTGGGCTTGCTCAGTCAGCTGTGCGTTCATTGCTTTTGCTTTTTCAATCGTCATTCCGTATTTGGAAGCCAGCATCTCATGAATACTCTGAGTCTCATTCAATTTTGCATGTGGATCCAGTTGAAAACTACGGAATACCACCTCTACTTGATCTCTGTTCGGGAACTGACTCAGCGCATTCTCCAAACGTCTTTTACCAATATAACAAAATGGACACGCATAATCGGACCAAATATCTATTCTCATGAAAAAAACCTCCTATTATTATTGTTCATTTGTAACTGCTTAATAAGATTGATAACTAAATATTCGTCGCTTACTATTATATAGTTAAAAACCGAAAAACACAAACTTAACTTTTATTAAAATAATTTCATTTAGACCTGAGCTGCACTAAAAGTATACGAAAGTGGTATATACGCTCTTCTTCAGGAACGATAGAATCAAGGTAACCACATTTCGCCGGATAACTGCATTCAGGTGAGCGGACAAAAGAAGTCCTGAAGGGAGATTAAGATATGCATGATCTATCTATAGTGATTCCTACTCGTAACCGAATCAATGACCTTACGGTGTGCATAGAGTCCATTGGCAAGCAGACAAATCTTAAAGATATCTCTATCGAGCTATGGATTATGGACGACGGTGAGATCCCTAAAGACAGATTAGCTTATTATTCTGAAATACTACAAGGATTACCACAGGCTGAACTCCATTATCATCGCAAAACTAAGCCTGGTCTCTGGCTTTCCCGTTACGAAGCGCTAGGGCTGATCCATGCAGAAATCGTGCTCCATTTAGATGACGATGCAGAATTAAATGACCCCTTATATATTCGACGATTGTTAGATACTTATACAGCCGACGACTCTATTGTTGGTGTAGGTGGTGTAGCCAAAGGTATACATAGCAGCATGCCAAGCAGGCTATTCGGTATGCTAACCGGACAAATGTCCGGGTCACCAGGCAGATTGTCGGCAAGTATGTTTGCAGGCTCGCAATTCCTTTGGGGAGAGAAGAAGCAGGTATTTGAAACTGATTTTTTTCACGGCTGCAATATGTCCTTCCGGCGCTCGGCACTGCGTGATATTAAGCCCTATCCATGGATGACAAGCTATTCCATAGCCGAGGATATTTATCTATCCCATTTAGCCAGCCGCTATGGCAAGCTTGTGATTAATCCCGCCATGAAAATCATCCATCATGAATCGCCAGGCTCTCGCGATAAAGCGGGCGTTGTAGCACAAGCTACAGCCATTAATCACTACTATCTACTCAACTTGCGAAAAGCTCCATTAATGAATTATGCTGCCTTGATCTGGACATTGTCTTGTCTGACGGTTAAAGAAACCCTAAAACGGAATTTCAAAGCCGTTAGCGGATATGCCAAAGGTATCCTCTTCGTATTAAACCCTCGCAAGAACAAATACAGTGAATATATGCTCGATTAAATAGCATCGTTTTATTCTAAATCTACAGCGCTGCTCCGAATCAGGATACGGGGCTTTTTTTGTTATGCTGACCGACTTATCCCTTAATATGTCATGAATTTGATTTCCATCAACTTGTTATCTGGGGTATGATATAAATAATGTGATTTGTTTTAGAAACTAACTTTATGGATGGTGGAATATGTTCAAGAACAAAAAAACGACGCTGATCCTCGTTGTAATCGTCATCGTCGTCATTGCTGTCGGCGCTTGGCTAATTACTAAAGATAAGGACGATAAGACAGCGGGAACTACGGGTAGCGCAACAACATCCGGAAAAGGAGAGGAAAAATCTCTTTCTCAGACCTTTTATATTTATGACACTGTTGTGAATATCAAAGTGTTTGGTGCTACTGTAGAACAGAAAAATATGGACGATATCCAGCACATGCTGGAGCGAATGGATATGGAGCTTAGCCGCACCAAAGAAGGTGGAGAGACATACGCAATCAATCAGGCAGCAGGAAAAGAAGCGGTTGTTGTTTCTGACGAAACCCTGGATGTAATTAAACAATCCATACAATACGCAAAGGAAATGGACGGGCTGTTTGATCCTACAATCGGTCCGCTAATCGATCTTTGGAATATCGGTAGTGGCGGAGATAAAGTTCCTCCCCAAGCAGATATTGATAAAGCCAAGAGTCTAACCAATTACAAGGACGTTGAAATTGATGAAGCTGCGAAAACTGTAAAGCTAATGAAGGAAAATATGGTGTTAGATCTAGGCGGCATTGGTAAAGGTTATGCTGCAGACCGTATCGCTGATTATTTGAAAGAGCAAGGTCTTAATAGCGCTATGATTAACCTCGGAGGCAGCAGTATTATTGCCCTCGGTAAAAAGCCAAACGGAACGGAATGGAATATCGGATTGCAGGATCCAGATCAAAGCCGTGGTACTCAGCTAGGAACCATTAAAATCTCAGATGAGGTCATCGATGCTTCTGGTGTTTACGAACGGTATTTTATGCAGGACAATGTTCGTTACCATCATATCCTTGATCCACGCACAGGATATCCTTCACAGAACGGTCTCAAAAGCCTTACCATTATGAGCCCGAATGCAACAGATGCAGATGCCTTATCTACTGGGGTATTCTTGATGGGAATTGAAGAGGGTATGAAATATCTTGAAGCTTTACCTGAAGGTGTTGAAGCTTTCTTTATTACCGACGACAACAAGATCTATGCTACTAAAGGCATAAAAGAAAGAATGAACCTTACAGATCCAACATACAGCTTCGCAGAGTAAACGAAAAAAGCTTGTCCCTTAGAGCCGAGTTGGCTTCTAGGGAGCAAGCTTTTTTAATAGACACACGTAAGATTTGAAGAAGAAAGAACTGTGTTTTAATGGGGATTTGTCCTACAATGGTACACATCTACCATCAACTAAGGAGCGAAATTTATGAACCTTGTGAAAACCCTACCCTCCATAGCAGCGGGTTATCGTCATACCGCCCTGCTTAATTCGGACGGCACGGTGACGGCTGTGGGTGATAATAAATATGGCCAATGCGATGTAAGCAGCTGGTGCGATATGATAGCGGTTGCTGCGGGTAATGCTCATACCGGTAATGCTCATACCGTCGGGCTTAAATCAGATGGTACGGTGGCAGCTGTGGGTTGGAATAAATATGGCCAATGCGATGTAAGCGACTGGACTAATATTGTGAGGGTTGCCGCGGGTTGGCGTCGTACCGTCGGGCTTAAATCGGATGGTACCGTGGTTGCTATAGGTCGAAATAATGAAGGCCAATGCAATGTAAGTGACTGGCGTGATATAGTAGCAGTTGCGGCTGGTGATTGGCATACAGTCGGTCTTAAATCGGACAGTACGGTGACAATTGTGGGTAATATTCGGTATGGCCAACGCAATGTAAATGATTGGCATGACATAATGGCTATAGCGGCGGGTTACCTTCATACAGTCGGTCTTAAATCGGACGGTACGGTGATTGCTGCGGGTCGAAATCATGAAGGCCAATGCAATGTAAACGGCTGGCATGGTATTGTGGCTATAGCGGCAGGCAGTCATCATACCATCGGTCTTAAATCAGATGGTACCGTGGTTGCTGTGGGTTGGAATAAGTACGGCGAATGCAATATAAGTGACTGGCGCGATATGGTGGCCGTAGCGGCAGGTTGCACTCATACCATCGGTCTTAAATCGGACGGTACCGTGGTTGCTGTGGGTAATCACGAACAGGGTCAATGCGACGTAAGCAGGTGGCGCGGCATTCAACTCCCCGGAAACTAGTTATAAAATAATGAAAGCCATGCGCAGATTTCTCTCGCATGGCTTTCTAATATCTTTGGAGTACTTGTTCTCTCACACCAAAGGAAGCTCCCCAAATTCCTTATAATTAGTAAAAATATAACTAGGCTTATGATCCGTAGCTGGTTGTCTTCCTCTCGGATTGTACCAACAAACCTTCCATCCAGCCGCAAGTGCTCCAACTACATCGTTAGCCCAAGTATCCCCTATATAAAGCGAATTGTCCGCCAAAGTACCAGTTTTTTTGTTTACGTGTATGAATATTTCCGGGTCCGGTTTAGCAAGACCTACAGCATCAGAAATAAAGATCATGTCCTCGGGAATAATCTGATCTAAGCCTAGCCCACGAATCTTACTCATCTGATGATCCTTTGGTCCATTCGTAATAATGCCTACCTTATGACCGTCCGCAATAAATCGTTCAAGATGCTCACGCACGCCATCAATCATCTGAATCGTATATTGACGTCCAATATATGCCGCTTGAACCGCTGTGGCTTGATCACGATCAATCTGCAAACCATACTCGGCAAAAGCAAGCTCCAACCGGCGCACCCTCGTCTCTTCAAGCGGAATCTCACCGCGCAAATACATCGGCCACAACACATCGCTATGATGTCTCACTTTATAGAATAATTCCGCAAAGTCCAGACTACTCTCATCTGGGCTGAGCACTTCCCGTACCGCTTCTTTAAATGGTACCAGATGATCATACAACGTATCATCGAGGTCAAAAAAGATTGCTAACTTATGACTTGTTTCCACTTTAACGCCCCTTACTCGTCTTTCTCTCTAGCTGCTTTAGAAAAAAAGGTTATAGGTAAAAAATTCATCATCCCGAATGTAGCCATGCGCTTCATATAACAGCTGCGCCCCCACATTCTCCGTCATCGTTGTCAGGGATAAGCCCTTCGTATTCGTAGAGACCGCATAATCTCTAGCACTTTCCAGTAGCATAGCTCCTAGCCCTTGCCCACGGATTTCAGCAGTAACGAACAAATCATTTAGTATCCAGAGGCGCTCCATCGTAACCGATGAAAAAGAAGGATAGAGCTGTGTGAAGCCCCACGCGCGTTTCTCATCACCTTCCCCCTCAACCACCATAAGGATCACAGATTCATTCAGCTTTAGTCTGTCGGCTAAGAAGGCTCGTGCACCTTCCTGATCTGAGGCTGCTCCATAAAATACTCGATACTCATCAAATAATGGGATGAGCCGTTCTAAATCATCCCAAACCACTCGTTCTATACGATAATTCTTCATCATCAGCGCTCACTTTCTGGCTTCGCCCGTTTTAACCTCATTGTAAAGGGTTACCGAGCCGTTCACCATGGAGAGAACGCCGAATGATTTGGACAATCAAGCCTTATTCCTTTGAATCGTAGAACACATGCCGGGCACTAACTTTACCCGCTTCGATATCTAAAATTCCGAAAGAATACAATTTCTCACGCCGCTTATCTGTAGGAGAACCTGGATTAAATAGCAGGATACCATTCTCCTCTCTTAGCAAGGGCTGATGTGAATGACCAAAGAGAATACAGTCCACCTCATCATTCGCAAAAGCAAGCAGTGCGTTCCCATCCGTTCCTTTACGGGAATGTGACGTATGTCCATGTACCATGCCAATCCTGATTCCTTCAAGGGTAATGATCTTGCGCTCTCCGAAACGCGCAATGATCTCATCCCCATCATTATTTCCGGCAATCCCCTCTACCGGTGCTAGTTCTGACAGCAAATCATAGATTCCCATACTCACCCAATCACCAAGATGCAAGATTAAATCCACATGTTGAAACTCTGCAATCAGTGCCTTAGGCAGAGACTTAGCCATTCTTGACATATGTGTATCAGATACGACTCCTACTTTCATAGATCTCAGCTCCTAATCTATCATACTCAACCTTGGTTATGACATATATCCATAAATCTAATATTCAAATAATTGTACGATTTGCTTCAGCGAGAAGCAAGTTCTGTGACTTCTTTACTCCGCCGCTAGTTCTCTCTATCCTGCCAATTCCATAACCTTACTTCCCCGACATGCATTCTGCTGACCCATGTTTCTTCCTTCAGCTTAAGCAGTTCTTTCACCGGACCGGTTACAACCGCTCCATAGAGCTTAACTCCATTCTTCTCTATATATCTAATGGAATCATCCAGATCAATGAATGGAATCACCCTTTTGGAGATGGATTTATACTCCTGCACCAAGTGCAGCGTCTTGAGGAAGTTCGCATTACGCAGTTCACCATCCCCATATGACTCAACAGATGGAGAAATACTCGAACGGCTGGTCACCCCTCCGAACCATCCTCGCTTCTCCCTCGATTCCTGTGTCACTTTCATATCATCCGCATGCCAAATTGGCATATATGGAAAACCTAATGGATCATTAACTACTGGCTGTCGTGTTCGTGGACCTGTATCTGCCGCAAACCACAAAGGCTGAAGATTCTTTGGCTCTAACTTCTTCAACAGCTCATCTGTCGTAAATAATTGGTCAAAAGACAAGTATGCTTCCGCTACCGTCCCCTCAGGGAGCTTCTCTAATCTCTCCCACTCACTGCCATCATCCATACTATTTGCCGCATTATTCTTCCCCTGTGGATATACAAAGTAATAACCAATACTTCTACTCTCATTCGTCCAGGAATAGTTGTAGAGCCTAGCCCAGCCAAATAGAAGCTTCATTGAATAATCTCCGACAGTGATTTGTTCATCTCCCACTTGTTTCTCTATCTTACTTGTCAGATTCATACTGAAAAATGGACCGGTACCACTGCTCAAATGTACAATCGTATTCGGCTGTGAGACAGCAATAGCGGAAGAAACAACATCACGGTATTTCTCTACTCTCTCCCCAGTACCATAAAATATCGCACTGATAATACTGCAAATAATCAAGAATATTAAGAACGCAGAAATTACCGTTAAAGTATTCGATATACGGGCTCTCCATTTACCGCGGCGGATGATCTTTTTTTCCTTGCCGGGTTTGTTTCTCTTACCTTTTCCGAATTCTATATTCTTCTTCTCGCCTGAAGAGAGCTTTTCTTCACCCATGAGTTCATCCAGGTAAGCCTGATAAGCTTCCATCTTCTCCAGTTCGCGCTCCACTTCATCCCTATCCTCGTCTGTAAGAGTACCTTCGCCATACCTTCTTAACTTCTCCTTGAACGCCTCACTCATGTTCATTCCGCCTCCGCTCTGCTTCACGCAGCTTCTGTCTAGCTCGAAAGATTAAGATCTTATATTGGGACAGACCCACATTCATAATGTCCGATGCCTCCAGATAACTAAGACCATGAAAATCATGTAGTAGCAGTGCATGCCTCTGATTGTCCGGTAGCTCACCTATCGCAATTCTCATCTCTTCCCAACGTTCCTGCCGAAGCAGCGTGCTTTCCGTGGTATCTGGATGGGCGAGCTGTTTAAAAAACTCCTCGCTCTGAACGGTGCTGCGCCCTTCCTTCCGCTTGTAATCTATAAAGGCGTTGTACGCGACACGGAACAACCATGGCTTAATCTTCTCGTCTTTACAATCCTCCAAATATAAATAAGCACGGTAAAAGGTCTCCTGCATTAAATCTTCGGCCGCGTGATGATCACCACAAAGGGAGCGCAAATAGCGGTAAATATCCATCACATACATCTGATATATTTCATCCAGTGAATTTCGCTTCATGCACTCCCCCCTTAACCTAACCACGTATACTCGCATAAAAAGTTACAGCTAAATTTAGCAACTAGTATGAATATACCAGTAATTCTATGGAAAAAAGCAAAAAAAAGCCTGCTGACAAGGAGTATTACTCCTGCCAACAGGCCTTCCCAAGTTACTCTGCTTACAGAACAACTTCAACTTCTTTGAGCATTTCGCTAACAGAGATTAAACCGCCACCGGACAAGTACCAGTAGTTAGGATCAAGATAAATGATTTTACCGTTTTTAAAAGCATTTGTGTTCTTCACGAGATCGTTCTCAACTGCATCCTTCGCTGAACCGGATTTGCTGCCGTCACTCTTCACAGCCGCATCTCTATCTACTACGAACAGATAATCCGGATTCTTGTCGGCTACATATTCGTAAGATACGCTTTGACCATGAGTGGATACTTCGATTTTATCATCCGCTTGTGCAAATCCGAATACATCATGGATAATACCGAAACGGGAACCAGAACCATACGCACTGATTTTCCCTTCATTGGCGAGAATAATAAGAGATTTTTTACCATCTGCTTTAGCTTTCTCATTCAGAGCTTTAACCGAGTCATTAATAGCAGTAAGTTCAGTCTCTACTTCAGCTTCCTTGCCAAAAATTTGGCCCAGCGTCTTCACATTTTTCGTGAAAGATTCCATGTAATTCGCATTATCTACAGCAACGTACAATGTAGGTGCAATTTTGCTGAATTCATCATAAGAATCTTGCTGTCTGCCGGAAATGATGATCAGATCAGGAGAAAGACTATTTATTTTTTCGAAATCAGGCTCTTTCAAACCACCGACATTCTCATATTTGGCATCACTATATTTAGAGAGATAAGAGGGTACATTACTTTGAGGCACTCCAGTCACCTCTACGCCCAGTTTATCCAAAGTATCGAGTGTACCGAAGTCAAATACAACCACTTTCTGCGGGTTACTCTTAATCGTAATTTCTCCAAGTTCATGCTTAATAGTAAGCTCTTTGGATTCTGTATTCGGTGCAGTAGTAGCCTCTGTATTCCCTGCCGCTGCTGTATTATTATCTGAAGTTGCTGCATTATTGGAGCCACAGGCCGCCAAGATTACGGCAAGAAACACTGTCATGATTAGTAAAGATACGTTCTTCTTCAAAAGATTCACCCCTATAATTTATAGTCAAGCTATTTGAATTATTCGCGTATACGTCAAGGAAGCTGGCGCCTTTCACTTCATGCGTTACGTCATAATAATTTCCGAATGGAAGCGGCATCTTGTTTAAAAATAGACACCAATTTTACGACCACCTATTGTTTCTATAGGGATATCCATGTCATATACATCCCTAAGCACTGCCGTATCAATAATTTCATCCACCGTACCCGATGAAGCTACCCGCCCATTCTTGAGCGCTACAATGTAGTCAGAGTAACAAGAAGCGAAATTAATATCATGAATGACGAGTACAATCGTCTTGCCCTTCTCTTCTACCAATCGGCGTAACACCTTCATAATTTGTACAGAATGTTTCATATCCAGATTGTTGAGTGGTTCATCGAGCAAAATATACTCCGTATCCTGAGCCATAACCATTGCAATATATGCTCTCTGGCGTTGTCCACCGCTTAGCTGATCAATATATTTATCCTGCATCTCTTGAAGGTCCATATAAGCAATCGCTTCGTCAACGAACGCCCGATCCTCAGGTGTGAGCTTTCCCTGTGAATATGGGAACCTTCCGAAAGAAACAAGTTCCTTCACAGTAAGACGAACGCTGATATGATTGGACTGCTTTAGCACCGATATTTTACGAGCAAGCTCATTACTCTTACAGCTGCCAATTTCCTTCCCTTCGATCAGTACTTCACCCGCGTCTTTAGAGATAAGTCTACTGATCATGGAGAGCAACGTGCTTTTACCAGCGCCGTTAGGGCCGATAAACGAGGTGATTGCACCCTTTTTAATGGATAAAGACACATCGTCAACGACGGTAACTCCGCCATAACGCTTGGTTACATGCTTAACTTCTACCACGACTTATTCTCCTTTAACAGCAGATAGACAAAGTAGACGCCACCTGCAAAATTTATGATTACACTAACCGTAGTAGTGAATCCAAACACACGTTCAACTAGAAACTGTCCCCCGACAAGCGCTATAATACTTAGCAAAATCGTGCCGGGAATCAGATAGGAATGCTTATACGTACGGAACAACTGATGCCCCACATTGGCCACTAGTAAACCCAAGAAAGTGATCGGCCCTACTAAAGCCGTTGATATCGAAACGTAGATGGATACAATAACTAACAGTCTTTTGACTACATAGTCATAATTGATCCCTAAGTTAATGGCTTCATCTTTTCCTAAAGAAATAACATCTAAATACTTCACAAATCTCATGAAATACAGCGTAGTTAACGCTAGTACAACTGTAGACAATATCAGTAGATCACTGCTGACGTTGTTGAAGCTGGCGAACATTTTCCCTTGTAGAATCAGGAATTCATTCGGATCAATGAGCACTTCCATAAAAGAAGATGCACTCTGGAACATCGTTCCCATGATAAGTCCTACGAGCAGCAGGAAGTATATGTTTTGACCTTCTCTGCGGAACATTAGCTTATACAGCACACCTGAGAACAGAACCATGATGCAAGCTGAGAACAAGAAATTCACATTTTTATTCATAAACGTCATATTTGATGAGCCTAAGGCGTATACACCGAACGTCTGGATCAACATGTACAAAGAATCTAGCCCCAAAATACTAGGTGTCAAAATCCGGTTGTTCGTAATGCTCTGAAAAACTATGGTAGAGACAGCTATCACCGCTCCGGTAATTAAAATGGCCGCCAGCTTTCTTCCCCGACTGGGCAGAACATAATCCCAATTTCCCATAACATGATAGGTCATAAACAAGACGATGAGAGCAACAGCGCTTAAGGATAATATCGTTAGTTTCGTCTTCATCACTAATTCGCCTTTCTTCTCATCAGCAAGTAGATAAACAGACCACTTCCGATGACGCCTACCGTGAGACTGATGGATATTTCGTATGGATATATAATGAGCCTGCCCAGAATATCACAGAACAGGAGGAACACCGCACCGAGAATGGCTGTATGTGCCAGATTTTTTTTCAAGTTATCGCCTATGTATAGCGTTACTATGTTAGGTACAACAAGACCCAGGAATGGAATCGTACCTACGGTTAAAATAACAACAGAAGAGATTAACGCTACAATCACCAATCCTACGTTTACAACCGCTTTGTAGTTCATACCGAGATTGACAGAGAAATCCTCCCCCATACCGGCTACGGTGAACTTATTGGCGAAAACATACGCGAGAATGACAAGGGGAATACTGAGATAGATTAATTCGTACTGTCCCTTAATAATCGTTGAGAAATCGCCAAGCATCCAAGATGAGATATTCTGAACCAAATCATTTTTGTAAGCAAAAAATGTAGTAATCGAGCCTACAATGTTCCCGAACATGAGTCCGACCAGCGGGATAAAAATACTATCCTTGAACTTGATCCGATCTAAGATTCTCATAAATATAAATGTTCCCAGTAGGGCAAAAACAAAAGCAACGAGCAGCTTCTGCATCGGTGTCGCCCCTGTGAACAGCATCAGGGACACGAGAATACCGAATTTCGCGGAATCCATCGTGCCCGCTGTAGTTGGAGAAACGAATTTATTTCGTGATAATTGCTGCATAATTAATCCGGCAATACTCATGCTTACACCAGCTATAATCAGTGCAGCTAAGCGTGGAATCCGGCTGACTAGCAGAGTCTGCATCTGAGATTCCGTAAGCGAAAAAAGATCCAAAGGTGAAATGTCTTTTACGCCTATAAACAAAGATATAAATGAAAAGACTATTAGAAGTAGGGACAAATATTTTAGTTTCATGAGTTGTTCCTTATCTGTTTAATAGTTAAATCGTTTGGGAAATAGATGATAGTATCGGCATTGATAATGATTTTCATTTGCACTATGTTCGATTATACCTAAGCCCACTTTGAGGGTCAACCCTTTCGTATAGTAAATTTTAAAACAATTGAATTTAATAAATAACATTAAAAAAGAGACACCCTAATAGGCATCTCTTTATCTCATGATCTTTTTTCCGCTAGCTATATCAGTTATTTATATTTATGCCAATCCTGATTACTGTTCTCCAACAGATGTGTAAAATCATTTTCAAGCCGCTTTTGCTCAGCTTTCCGCTGATCTTCCACCACTTTACGAGCAGCTTCCTTGCGGTCATTCTCTTCCGCTTTCAGCGCATCAGATTGCGCCTTCAGCTTTCCAAGAACATCACTGCTCAACAGGTCTTTTAGCGTAGCTGGTCCATCGGTCGCAGCAGGACGCGGAGTGGTAGGCATTTTCTTTTTTTTAGCCACTGTCAATCATCCTTTCTAGTAATGAATTAAATTGGAATTTGTTTAAATTAATGGTCTTTTCGTTTATAATGTTCACTAAGAGGTGAGCCATATGAAGTCCACTGATTTATGTCCCCAGCTACAAAAAAGTATGGATATTATCGGCAGGCGTTGGACAGGTTTAATTATCTACCAGCTCCTCCAAGGACCGCAACGTTTCAATGTGATTGAAGCAGCCTTACCCATCAGTGGAAGACTGCTCTCCGAACGACTTAAAGAGCTGGAACTGGAAGGGATTGTCCTTCGAGAAGTATTCCCTGAGACACCTGTGCGAATCCAATATTCCTTAACGGATAAAGGACTTGCCCTGGAGACCGTTATCCGAGATTTGCAGCGTTGGTCAAAAATATGGATTGATTGTGACACCAATAGCGCAAGCTCAACACTTAAAATGTAAGCGTTTCAATTGCGGTTATTAGATTTTAAGTCCAACAATCACTAAATCACGTTCTATACCATCCAACTCTGCTACACCGGGTAGTAATCCCCACTGCTTAAAACCGAATTTTTCTAGCAAACCAAGGCTCGGATCATTATGTCCGAACACAAAACCAACTAGATTCTTAATGCCGAGACTAGGTGCTTTCTCAATGGCCTCCTTCAAAAGAATTCTACCGGCTCCACCACCACGGAACTTTTCACTCACGTATACACTAATTTCTGCTGTTGCATTATACGCTGGACGACCATAGAAGGATTGAAAGCTGAACCATGCCGCAATCTCATCTCCCTGCCTAAGTACCCATAAAGGACGATGATGGCTGTTATGTTCATTGAACCATTTTTCTCTGTCTGCAGCAGTAATAGGTTCCAGATCTGCAGTTACCATCCGTCCAGCAATCGTTGAGTTATAAATCTCCACAATAGCTGCTAAGTCTGTAGGTTTTGCTTCTTCAATCCTGCTATTCTCCCAATTCATCCCTTGATTCCTCCAAATGTGTTAATTAACTCAGGCCTACCTGCTCCTGGCTCCATCGCCACAGCCGCTGCGCCTCTTGTTTATTCTGTGCTCTGGGAGTCAGCTCCTGATTCTTTCGCCGATAATAATATTGACCGGTTACCTCTTGCAAATCCGGTTCTGTAGCCAAATAGATCGCTGTATCGGCTCCTTGTTCAGGAGTTAAAAAGAAGTATGACAGCAGCTTAAGGATCGACTTGCCGAAGCCTGTCTCCCGGTTAACACCTATATTTGTGCCCACTGCTCCTGGATGCACGCAATTCACCGTTACTCTTGTCCCTTGCAGGCGTGCTGCCAACTCTTTCGTGAACAGTATATTGGCTAACTTGGATCGAGCATAAGCTTTTGCGGGATTGAAACGGCGTGCGAGGGTTGGATCTTCATAGTGAAGTGCACCTATTTTGTAAGCACCGGAAGCAACCACAACGATACGGCCTTGCTCTGCTGCTTTTAAAGGCTCCAGTAACAGATTCGTTAGCAAAAAATGACCCAAATGGTTCACACCAAGATCCATCTCAAAGCCGTTCTTCGTAAGCTGACGCTTAATCGTGACTACCCCAGCGTTATTGATGAGTATATCTAGAATCGGATATTTCCGGATGAATTCCTCCGCAAAACTGCGAATGCTCTCCAGCGAGGCCAGATCACACAACATCAGCTCGATATCCTCGGAGTGGCTCTTTTGCTTGGCGGCAGCCAGTGCTTCCTCTCCACGCTGGCGATTACGGCATACCATAATGACTTTGGCTCCCTTGCGAGCCAGTTCAACTGTCGTCGCTAGCCCCATACCGGAATTTGCTCCAGTTACAAGTGCAATTTTACCTCTCATTCCAAGAATCACTCCTCTCTCAACAACCGTACCCCAATAAGCTTCCGCCTAACCTTGCAAGAAGTATATTAAAGATTATGTTACACCAACTAGTAGGCTCAAGAAAAGCTTCTTGTCAGGTTTTAAAAGTATAGGTGATTCAATATGCATCATTGTTTACGGAATGCTTGCGAATAGGCATGTTAGGATTAGCCAACGATAGATGTAGTCCGTCTCGTGCGTCTAGTCTATTTTTGATCTATAATAGCAATATTGCAGTCTAATCGTGAAGTTGAAAGGGGAACACCAACTATGAATAATGCTCTGACAAGCCTAGAGCAGCAAATGGCGGGCGAAGGCCTTGATGCACTGCTCGTAACAGATCCCAAGCATGTCTACTACTTAACCGGATTTGCCAGCGATCCGCATGAACGTTTTCTCGGTGTGCTCTTGATACGCGGAGAAGAGGCAATGCTCATTCTACCCGCACTAGATGCAGAAGCGGCTCAAGCAGCTTCTTCGGTCACCAAAATCATAACCCATAGTGACACTGATAATCCTTATAACCTGCTTAAAGATTGTTTCGGCAGCAGTAAGCTAGGTACTCTTGGTATAGAGAAGGAACATTTCTCAGTAGCCCGTTTTGAGCATCTAACCGCAGCCGTTCCAGCAGAACGTTTTAGTGATATAGGTCCATTGCTGCGCAGCATGCGCTCCAAAAAGACCCCCGATGAAGTTAAGCGCATGAAACATGCCGCTGAGCTAGTTGAGGAAGCTTTGCGCCGCGTGCTTACCCATGTAAAAACAGGCGTTACAGAAAACGATTTAGTAGCGGAACTGGAATATCTAATGAAAAAGGTTGGCGCTTCCGGCCCTTCCTTCGATACTATGGTGCTTTCTGGTCCTAAAACTGCCCTGCCTCACGGTGTTCCAGGCAACCGGGTCATTCAGCCAGGCGACTTCCTGATGTTTGATATTGGGGTGTATGCTGATGGTTATGCTTCTGATATTACACGTACCTTTGCTATTGAATCCGTGGACGACAAGCTAATCACGATCTATAACACCGTGCTGGCTGCCAACGAAGCTGGAATCGCCGCTTCCAATCCTGGAGCTCCCTTCGGTTCTGTCGACAAAGCTGCGCGTGATGTGATTGAAGAAGCCGGATTCGGGGAGTATTTCTTGCACCGTGTCGGACACGGACTGGGAATGGATGTTCATGAATATCCGTCACTTCATGGTCAGAACGATGACATTATCGAGATCGGTAATGTGTTCACCGTTGAGCCAGGAATTTATGTGCCTGGACTAGCAGGTGTGCGTATCGAAGATGATTTAATTATTACTGCTGAAGGTGCAGAGACCTTAACAAGCTTCCCTAAGGAACTGACTATTCTTCATTTGTAGAAAAGAAAAATATTAAAATCAAAGAAAGCCCATCCCTAATAAGTTGAAAAAGAATCCCTTTCAACTTATTGTGATGGGCTTTCTCTTTTTCCCGCACCCTATTATTACTATATCAATATTAGCGCATTATTCCTGAGTATAGGTTGCTAATTTAATCTGCCCGAAAGTTGAATAAAGGCAGCCGATCCATTGACCGGCTGCCTTTATGTCGTTATTGAGCTATCGTGTCCCGTTAGTTCAAAGAACAGTTCATCAACATATTATCACTTCACTCTTTCGGAAATATTTTTACTTATTTCTTCAGGATTTTCAACACCAATTATCAACTTTGAAATTTTGAACTTACCAACTTGAAAGTTATTCAAATCTAAATGAAGAGTTTTAAGCTCATTTTCAAAAAAGTGCAGTTGATAACTACCCTTTGCTCTAAATAACCCATTTCTCATTTCTCTTAATAAAGCACCATATACTTTAAAAGCATTTGGTATCGGTCTACCTGTTGTAATTCCCTTGATTGAGGAGTATGGAATTTGCAACCCTTTATCTAATTTTAAAAAGGGTGAGTTTCCAAGCTCAATATTTACGTAGGTTTCCATTAATTGAATTTTACGTTCCATATTTTGAATCCCCCATTTTCAAATAATCAATTTATTTTTCCACCCATAATTCCATATAATACCACAAAAACCTCTTTCCTTCATAAAAGTCCACCCTCTTTCTGTTAGCTTAACGCACGTCGCCAGTCTACAACTTTATTTTCTCAGTTTATCAAGACCTAAATTTAAGAAAGATAGATATATTAAAGGGGCTGTCTCAAAAGTAGATTTTCTACGACATGAGACAGCCTTCTTTTTCCTAAATAGCACAAAAAGTGAACAGAGCAGCGATTCTCCTGTTAGTGGAGAATCGCTGCTCTGCTTTTTTGCTCCATTACGGCTTGCTTCAGCAAATTATGGGCAAGCGAAAGCCAACCGACCTCAAGCGTCACTTTCTCCATGCCGCGAAGCAGAAATCGCCGGAATCCCCGGTTGTTTTTCAGTTGTCCAAACACACTCTCCGGTTCCGTCATTCGGCGTACCGACAAATCGTAACCTTCTTCACTCCTTAGAATCTCCCGAGCCTGGTTCTGGTAACGTAGTCGTTCCAGACTAACGACTACTTCACGGTTTCCTTCGGATTTTGTACAACGTTCCTTCATTGGGCAGCCCTCGCAACTTGGGCTGCGGTAATGACGTTTTCGAATTTCATAGCCACTCTCCAAGACTTCCTTGC
>NZ_JARXWM010000024.1:0-84699 GCF_029893135.1 Paenibacillus sp. PastF-3
CCCGAAAAAGACGGAGTTATGGACACCGATGAAGAACAATTAAACTGACTACATATATTCTATGAAATCGCGACAACTGTCTTGACAATTACCGTAGATTAACAGACGCATTTCCCACAATACGTTGACACCAATCACTCCATGCACCGATTCCGTTATCTCCATCCACATCACGGACTCTTAAACGTATGTCGTAACTGTCCTTTTCATAAACTCCCCCAGGCGGCTGCCCGTCGATCCACATTTCATCAAAACTCTTTTTATATTGCCACTGCCATTGCATAATTCCTTTATCGCTACTGGTAATGTGATCTAAATCGTAAGATGAGTCTATTAACTGTACATTTCCATTGATAAGCTTTGCAGAAAAAAGCGCTATTGGCTTTCGGTGAACTTTAAAACTCATCGTAGATGCAGCATCTCTACTCCACATCTGATACTCAGCAAATCGAGCATCCTGTTTCGGTATGTCCTTAGCTTGATAACTCACTACATATTGTCCGGTATATGGAAATGAAGTGTAAAGGCTTGTCCTCCATAATCCAGAATCCCCTAAAATACCCATTGAGTTATCAAAGTAATTCGGATCATGATCATATCTCACTCGATCAGCGTATTTAGCATCTCCTTCATAGTCTTCATAGGTGGTACCGCTATTCTCGATAGGACTATTCACGAGGACAAAAGCGTTTCGCTTAAGTCTATTGGTAACTTTAAAAGTCATATTCACAGATTCCGACAAATTCGCAGGATCAGCTACTTTTACAGTCATCGTATAATCCCCTGGAGGAATAGAGTCACCTATAGCATCTACAGGAATAGAGAAATACTGATATCCTTTCGTTTGAGATACTACCGTCTTCCTATAAAATACATTGGGTATCTCCGCACTTACGATAAGATCATCATTATCTGGATCGTGGACATATCCCTCGATGTTAAGTGTATTGCGTCCAGGCTCGTTCTGCAGGACTTGATTATTAGGTGTATTTAACGAAATGGTAGGTGGACTGTTCGGTATTAAGGGGTATACAAATCGAATGGTATGACCAAAAGATATTAAATCATAACCTTTATCTGGTGCCAAACCTCCCGAGTTCCTTTGATAGCCTATCTGTAGCGAGTATTCTATAGATATCCCTTTGGGTATACCATCAAAAACATTTGAACCAATCCAATTTGAATAAGGGGTATCTGTTGCAAAATTAATTTTAGTATCAACGACATTTGGTTCAGTATCGTATGCTTTGAAAAACAGTTTTTCAAGTGGTTTAAACATGACATATTGACCATATGGTCCAGATGGACAACCATACGCGTAAGTCGGAAGATTTTGAGACATTGCCCCCTCACTTATTGCGCCAACACACATAGTAGTACTTTGGACTATACTCGACGAACCACTTTCTTTATGACGAGCGATAGTTGCTTTTGAAGTAAATAATGCATCTGGACTAATGTCAAATGTTAATTGTTTGGTTGTTTTATTGTATTTAATGTTAGTAAGCTTTTGATTATTTATAGTTATATTTGAATCTCCGTAGTTCCATCCTGCATCATGGTACTCGGAGTAAGCAGGAATGTTAACATCCTTATAATTGACGATATTCGGATCACCAGTCGCAGCTTCTACGGTTTGAATATACACGCTCTGGCTCGGCATTAATCCGAATAATAAAGTGATTATAAGGACTAGAGAGAGCATATCTTTTATTTTTTTCATTTAAGCACCTTTCTACCAGGACCAATCCACTTCTGGCGCTCGATTTTTCACTTCTACTACTCTTGAGCTTAGCTTTTGGCCATCTGAATTTGTAGATTTCCGATCAGCTTCTGTCACAAACTCATCAATGGTTGGTTGACCAAATTCTTCAAAGACAGTAAGTCGGACTTCATATTTCCCTACCTCACTCAGCTCTAAATTCAAACGATCCGCATTTTCATTACTAAAAATCACCCATTTTTCTCCTTCAAAGCTGCCATCATTATTAGAATCATAGCGATACTCCCAGAGTCTCCGACCCACTACATCTTTATCAGGCGAATAGGAGATATCATCCAATGAAACCACCGCTTTATTACCGTAATCAGGACTTCGATATACCACTCCAGGCAGAGTAAAGTAGTTGTACGGCGCTTCATCTGGCACAATATCAAAAGTAATCTCATCACTATCAGAATACCCGAGCGTATTTTCCACATAAATCGAAGCCTTATATTTACCAGGTTTCTTAAATAAGATGTCTTTGCTTTCAAGTTCAGATAATGTACCACTATATTTAATATCTGCATTCGTACCGCCAGATACAGCAGTGATGGTAACTCGTGTTTTCGATGCGATTAACGGAAAGCGTGTTGGACTCTGGCTTCTATTAAACAATGTCGTTTTACGATTTTGTTTAAGTATTCCTTCGATACCTATAATTGCTGCTGGTTTCGGCTCAATGACGGTAACTTCTGTACTTGTACTACCTATTTGTCCATCATTGTCAACGACTGTGAGCGCTATAGGAAATGTCTCTCCAACTTGCTCTCTGGTATACCATACATACCCCCTTGGGACATTTCCTATTTCTCCCTGCGCTCCAGATGTGCTCCAAGCATAATCAGTGATATATCCATCCGGATCATAGGAAGCATTTCCGCTAACGAGCATATCATCCCCTGCTTTTATGTATCTAGCTGTTGATATTCTTGCAATAGGCGGCTTTCCTTCCGGTTCTGCTGGCTCGGTCGGAGGTGGAGGAAAAGTAACCAGGGGTTGGTTTTTATAAACACCTGCTGAAATCTGTAGAGGCTGTTCCAGAGAGGTGATGGTTCCATTCTTTGTGACGATCGGCTTTTTAAAGCGGACGAGAACGGTTAAAGCATATTCCTGAGTAAAATGTTCGCCCGTCACACTCGACTTTTTAATTTCAAAGTCAAATAACGTGCTTACGTTAAATGTCTTTGCGGACTCCTTTTTCGTTTTGAGTGTGTTGTTCCTATCTTTCTCTTTAGCATAGAACACCCACTCATCAATGTTTGAAGCATCATTGTATCCTTGCAGCTGCCCCATTAATGAAATTTGTACAGGTTCATCTTTATCCCCCAATTTTGTAGGATTAGGGTTAGGTTTATTTAGGGTTACGGTGCCAGTAAGTGTGGGTTCTGTAGGGAGGGTGTAGTCGAAGTTCACAGTGCCAGCGTAGCTGTAAGAAGTTACTTTGGCACTGGCTGTGAAATAATAAGGAAGCAACACAAAATACAAGCGTCCTTCTACCCATTGTCCCTTATCAAAACCATCTGAAACTTGTTCTGGCCGGACATTCGCCGAAGGCACTGTGTAGGTAATAATAAACTTATTGCCATCCTTGATTTCGCTTTTACCATTCGCTCCAATAAGATTTGACATTTCAACTCTGATACTAGACTGAATGACACTACTAGCAGATATTATTTCTGTTCCTCCCTTACCAAACCATACTAATCCCCTATTAGAAATATCTGATTTTGTAACTACATCCCTTTTGGGCGGTTCACCTGATGGCATGAGCGAATCTGCAGCATTGACGTTATAGCTTTCGTTCTTTCCCAGTTCATATTTGTAGTTATTGATCTGCCACCTTCTACCATCCGCATAACGCCAGATGGAATTACCAGGTTGGGTGATGAATTGTTCTTTATAATCCCCATCGTATCCTTCTACCGAAAATGTTTCAGACTTTTCATTCCCCTTCAAAGTAACTTTCACCTTACCATTTTCAAGTGTAATTGCACCGATAGTACTGTTATTGCCGTTATATTTAAGCGTACCTGTCTTGATCGAGGCGCTAGATACCCCACTAGGAAGGTCTAAATAAAATGTCTTCGCGCTGTTGTTCGATCCCGTCAAGCCCGTTGTAATTGGTACGCTCAATGTTATAGATTTCGTGTCGGCTGCCTCTGCAGGATAAATAAAGAAAGGGAAAATTAAGAACAAGCAAAGAGCAAAAGCATAGATATTTTTCATTGTATTTACCTACTCTACTGGACGATTAACGATGTATTTCGACTCAGAAGCACCTTTATATTTCGCTTTAATGTAGAACCAGTTGAAATTCCCACTATAAATATAAGCTTGATACGTACTTAACTTTTGCCCAGGTGCTAGACTCCAATCCCATACAGCTTCTTTACTATTTGGTTTGTAATAACTGGATTTAGGCATTGCAGGAGCCGTCGGTTCATCACCAAAAAGTAATCTCCACTTTTCGCTTAAGTCCGTTACATTCTGCCGAATCGTGTCCTTGCTCTTATTCTCAACCGTAATCTTTGTCCAAATAAAATATTTTCCTGTTCCTTGGTAGTCGTATTTCTTAATTAACCCCTGTGCATCTTTGGAATTAAAATCATAAATCATGATCTTTTCCAAAGTGTAGCTAAGTCCTCCAGCTGTCACAGTCACCGGTAGTTCAATATCCTTTTTCAGCCCGTATTTACTAAGGTTATCCCTCATGATAGGTAATGGTGTAGCTGTTGGTTTGGCAGTAGCAGCCGGTTTGGCAGTAGCAGCCGGTTTGGCAGTAGCAGCCGGTTTAACAGTCGCTGCGCTTGTAATGGCCCCATTACCCAAAACCACACTAAATAACATTGTTGCTGTCAAAATTGATTTCATCATTGTTTTATTCATTAATTACATCTCCCTTTTTTATAGTAGTTTTTAGTCATTAATTGTGATTACGAGTTCAGATAACCTCTTAACAGAAGGCAAATGTTTGATAATAGCAGCTTTGACCTCTTTTAAATTAAAACTATCAACAATATCGGTGATATCAAGAGTGTTGTTCTCGATATCACCGCGATCAACAAATTGTTCCACAGCTTTCGCTTGCAAGTAATCTTGGTACCAACCGATTACATTCTTTGGATATCGTTTTGTATGTACCTGAATCTTTGGAAAAGAGCTTGATAAATTTTCATCGTCACTACTATCATTGTTCACATTTACCGAGATAGAGTAACTAACTACTCTTTCAATTTCATGGAAAAGTGATACATTTGGGTTAATCTCACTACTACCATCACAAACAAAGCATATCTCATCATTGTGATCTTTCTTGCCCTTACAAGCGGGGCAAGTAAAACGAATTCCCTTTTGAATGGTGATGACATCGCCTTGAAGAATGAAGTCAATCGTATCTCCTGTTTTGACTTTTAACTCATTCCTTATTTTTATCGGAATAACAATTTGCCCTTTGGATGATACTGTCGCAGAGTAGTTTCTCACGTTTTACCTCCTTACATTTCATCTTATATATATATTGTAAGACGAATTGTAAGTTAATTAAAGAAATATTTTCAAATAAATAACTTTACTTAGTTTTCTATATAAGATTTAATTTTCCATGATAAATCCAACATTATATTGAATTTTTTCTCGAAGACAGAAGATTCAAATGATCTTTTCAGTTCTATATATTGCGTCTCAATAAATTGTATAATTTCATTTTCTGATTTATCATGATCTAGTAAATCAAGGAACTGACTAGTATTCCCCATCATTATAACGAGTCTTTTTACAACTCCCTCATTATCCCTTTCTATAGACAATGCGATTTCGCTAGAGAATACCACACGCACTAAAACATCCTTTGTCATGGTCTTTGCAAAAGTGGCATCTTCTTGGCACATTATGCCCAACTGATTCAACTCCCCGCATATTATTCATTGAATTTATACTCCTGCACAGCAGGTACCTGTATAGGCTCCTGCAACTTACCAGTAGCTAACAGTTGAGGATGCTTAGTCTCAATTACTGCGATCACAGATGGTCCTTGTATGTATTTAGTGATCCCATACCGTTGATCCTCGTAGAGAAACGGGAAGCTCACACTTGAGGATTCATCAATGACTACAAACTCTAATATATTCACTTTATCATGGAAGCGGCTCCCTTCTAGTGGAGAGAGCTCGCTGTCTAGTCCAAGATTCTTCTGTAGTGTCTCTTTAAATGTGGCATATGCTTCAGTTGGATTTATAATAAGAAGTCCGTGAGAACGCTGATCTTCATTAATCTCTTGTGCTGCGTCATGTACTGCCATATTATTTGCATCCTTTAATAATGATCGATTAACATCCCATTCTTGATTTTGCACCTGAAAGAACCAAGTAAACATAAAGATTAAAAATGCGAAAGCCAGCTTAATAATATAGTCCATTTTAGTATCATCCCTTAATCGAGGTATTCACTCATAATGGATCCGTGACCATAGTAATTTAACGATGCAATGTTCGATGAGAAATTATATGGAAACAAATTTATCCGTGGAGCAGTGATGTAAACATCGAGTCTTGATTTACGATCTTGAACCGTTTCAGTCGTGCTCTTTATAGAAATTGCGGAAGCGCTGAACCCTACAGCGGTGAGATTAGCGATCACTTCACTTTTCATTGATGAAGTGACCATCCCCTCTGTTGCAGCCTTCTGAGTGATATAAGAAGTGTTTGCCTTAACCTGAAGATCCAGCAGGTAGTCAATATATGTAAAAATGGGCTGGAGCATAACAAACAGGATAAGCCACATGAATAATGCCCGGAGGATGGTCTCTTTCAACTAACAAAAACTCCTTTCTAATAGTCAATAATGTTCAACTTTTTTTGTGTAAGAGATAATATTATCTTGCCCATCACCAATCATTCCTGTTGCTGCCCCAAGATACATTGCGGCCACAACAAATGCCAAACCAAGAAAAATCGCTATCCCTATAGTCTGATCTTTCATGCTGCTTGAACAGCTTCATCAGGTAGAGTAATAATCAAATTTGTTTGCTTAGCCGGAGAAACTATCATCGAGGTAGGTACAGTAGGCTTTTTACTTGTTGCATCCGTTATTACATCACGTACAATTGGAAAAAGAAATGCAATCAACAACCCTACACATACAAAACCTACTGCAATAAAAAGTCCATGTCCCATAGTTTGATCTTTCATTTTTAAATTCTCTCCTTTTAATTTGAGTTGTTTAAGATCCCGCAAAAACTTTTTTCGATCCCTCCTAATCGTAATATAAATATTTATTTTTAACGGAAGAGACTAACTCCATTAAAATTCCCTCTTAGTAACATGATATATTGCAAGGACAACACTACGATCATCAAGAATGTACTAATAGATGGGGTTACATTAATGATGCCAGCCCAGTCCCCTATCCTTGTCCATTTTTTTTGATAGTGATCACTGGAGATCTTTGAAATTGCAGTATTTTGTTTTTTTAGATATTCAATTGCCTCATTATTATCAGCCATGCCTTCTGTTGCAAGTAGGATCGAACGAACATTGGACATGAAATGATGATTCGCAGGAAACTTATCGCAAAAATGTTTTATAGCTTCTTCTACACCATCATCTGTAGACTTTTCTGCTAGTTCATTTAAATCATCTTTAAGATATTCAAATGTTGGAGCAACTTGTGCGCAAAAAGCTCCAAACTCAATATAGCCTCTATTTCTAAGTCGATTATTCTGATATTGTTTTAAAAATGAAACGATCTCCCCATCCTTATGGAGGATATTTTGCTGAAACTTCCTATTCAAAATCCATCCCAACGGTAAATATTTCATTGGACTGCTAATTAATAGAATGAGAATTGGAATTAAAACCTCTTTATAAGACAGCGTTATTTCTCTAACATATGAACTGAGGAACATGAATAAGAAAAATATCAGGGCCGTTGCGTAACGAATAAAGTTAACATTTTGGGCTTTTACCGGATATCCAGAATTGTCTAATTTCTCTTGGAATTGATCACTCTGAAATTTCATCATTACAGCTCTAACATTGATTTGTTTGCGAAATAGATCTCGTTCGTGGCTCTTGCTTGTACTTAGAAATACCAATAATGCGAAGTACGCTATTCCAATTGTTGAAACTATAGTAAATAATTTATCCAATGTTTCTCACCTCACTTACTGGTAATCTAGTTTTGGTCTCGAAAGAAGGATACTGAATAGAAATGCTATAACAAAACTAATAACAATAATCATAAAAAATGTGACTCCAATCGGAGTTTGAAATTGTAATTTAAAATACAATCCTGGTTTTAGCATAAACATGAATGTACCGATGGATAATACAAATACAAGGAGATTTCCGTATAGACCTAGTTTAATAGCATCACTATTGTTTGCTTTTACAGTTAAAATTGTTTCTCTTTGTTGCTCCATTGAATCGTTTAATTCAAGTAATGAAAGATTGAGATTAACATTACCTTCTTTCTCAGCATCTAATAAATCGCTGATGAATATACGAGCAAAGGTCGTTGAGACAGTACTAGCGAATCTTTGAGCTTCGCCTTGCAGCATCGTTTCATTGCTATAATTTGAAAACTCATCTGCAAGTATTCTCAAAGGCCGTTTAAGTACATTGTTATCCATAAGGAAGTCTGACGTTGCATACAGAGCAGCGTCCACAGATAAGTAAGTATATTTGGCGTATATTTTCACAACATCTAATAAGTCATAACTACCTTCTGTTTGTCGTTTAGTATATTTATAGCGCATAACTATATATGGAATACTTCCTGCTAATATTGCCAATAACATCGGTAACTTCCAAACAGACTTAATTGTATCTATATTACTGGTTTGCAGATTTCCATCGAAAAAGGGATCTGAACTGAACAGCGATGGGAGCTCCTGCATTGTTAATAGAGTAATAATAAATATACCTACCAGTAGAAATCCGCTTTGAAGTATGAATTTTGTTACACTAACAAAAGGTTCATACTTATCCTGAGTTAGATACAATAGATTATCTAAATGTCGATAGATAAATCGTTTATTCCTTTTAGATGCTTCATTAAAATGTTTTGCATTCTTCCTGTATTCTCGTTTCTTCGCTATATAACGAAGTTGTTCATCAATGAGGGGCTTTACTAGTTTCCAGATACCCAGAACAACTAAAAAGTGAAAAAATAGACGAATAGCATAATCGCTTATATTGTTCATAAAGTCCTCCTCACTGACTGTTGAGTACAATTTTTGCCTTTAAGCTTTCTTTCAATGGATCTTTCATTGGTTTGAGTTTAGTCAACCTTTTCAACTCTTCAAGGAACCGCTGAGTAACTTCCGGATTCTTTTTTTTCATTCTTTTGACTATACTCTCTGTAAGTTGATCACTATAAGTCCATTCATTGGTAGCTTGTTCGTAACGCATGATATCACTGGCAAATACGGAATTTTTCGCTTCATCATAGAAGACCTCTGAAATCCGGGTTAACTTTTTCTCACCTGCATCTGTAGGTTCCATAATGAAAACTATCTCACAGGATTTCATCGCAGAGATTAAATGGCCCTTCAGACTACCTCCCAAACGAGTAAATACAGCGAACGCACCTTGATATGGAATATCTTCAGAATCAACTGTATGGAAAGTGCCGATTATACCGTTGTACCCCTTTTCTCCGCTGAAAAAGTAAAATTCCCACTCATGGAATCTCATTTCTGTCATAAAAAGAATATTAGGATCATGACGAAGTGACTCAATTCCAACTTCCATTAGTTCATCATTTTCAGCCTGAATCGGAATAATACGATGTCCTTTAATTTGATAAGGCAATATTGATTCTGGATGTTTTTCAATCATGACTACCCCCATGCAAGAGGATGATCCTTGTAATTGTTCACCTACGATTGTATTGGCAAATGTTGATTTCCCTGATCCAACAGGACCGGCTACTACAGTGTTTCTAAATAGATAACTTAGATCTCTTAGTAGGTCTATGCTTTCCGCAGGGATAGAGCTAGTACCAGCTTGTTCATCAAAATTCATATACTCAACAACTTGCCGCCGCATAGTAATAGTAGTAAAGCCATCCCAGACACGTGGAGAAACCCATATCGCTATACGGATGAATCGCCCTGGCCACAGGGGATCATCCATTTTAAACTCTGCAGAAGGCTTGTCTTTATTCAATTTTGCACTTGGCGCACCCTTCATCAATGTACGCTTAAGCTGCTCTACCCGGTCTAACGAGGGCATCTTATAAGGATACTTACTAAACACGCCTTTATTATTGTAGAAGATCTGTTCACCAATGATTTGCAGCCCTGTTGAATCGCTATAGGAGCGATCAGTGATCCATTTGAAAGCTGGTCCATAGCCCTTCCATTCATGGTACAATGCTTCAGTAATGCTACTGTATGCATCCGGTATTTTTCCACCATATGGATTTTTCCGAACATATTTCTCAATCTCATTCATGAAGTACGATATAGCTTGCAAGTCTCCCATTAATGCTTTTGCATTGAGTACATAATAGTCTTCATCCTCCCGCCGCAATTCCGGAGTAATATCTTTTTTCATTTTATTTAGATATGAATAGAAGTCTTCAGTACTTGTTATGCGATTTTTCATCATTCGTTCTTTAAGAGAGAACGGTACGGTTGACGAAGAAGTTGAAATTGTCTTATCAAGAATCATGAAAAGAATCCTTTCTTTTGCTTGTTTTCTGCCAAACCAAGAGCAATTAGAAATCCATCTACTATTTCATCAATTCTAATTGTCTCTTTCTTCCCAAGAGGTAGATTTTCTGGATAATTCGGATACTGAGGGATTTCAATTAATACTTCAGACCCTATTTGCATAGCAAGCGCTTTAGGAGTAACAACATCTACAACATTCGACCGATTAATTATTAATGAGAACTCGTGTGGGTATATACTTAGTTGTTTTGCCAATTCCATGAATTGTTTTAAGCGATACTCGTGTCGCAAATGTGTAACAATCATTCTTAAACTTGATATTTGTATACCCACGTACCAAGCTGCGCTCTCTGCGATTGATCCAAAATCAGCAACAACTACATCGGCGTGTTCTTTACACCATGATAGTAAATATTCAATTTCATCCTCATGGTAATCTAGTGCACTGAGCGTGTCATGATTACCAGGTAAGTAAAGATATCCATCTTGTTTAAGTAGTAGGTTAATATCTTCTGCTTGGAGTAACTTCCCAGTTATACGTGGGCGTAATAAATCCAAACTAATGCTTGTTTGACGTTCATTTCCCGGATCATAGAGATCAAGACCGAGAAGTATAACTTTTTTTCCTTTGGCTGCGATTCTTTTCGAGAAAATTTTGGCGTTACTAGTACAACCCACTCCCGGAGCTGATCCAAAGAAACCTATTAGATTTCCATTTAGTTCATTATCTTCTTCTAGAATGTATTTAATTTTTTCGATTAAATTAGCAGTTGTTGCTCGTGGTGGTACAAAATAAACTCCATTCAGTTCACAGATAGCATGAATTGCTTGATAACCTCTTACTCCCTTTTTTAAATACCAGTAAATTACTTCTGCTTCCTTATTTTCGCTCTTGATAGTTGAGAGGTTTTGAATATCAACTACTTCGCTAGTAAGTATTAATATGTTATCTTGTAGTTGTTCTGAAGATGGTATTATGTTTTGCGGAATCACTGTATAGCCTATGTTTCGTAACGTGTTAACCGTTATTTGATCTAACCCGTTTGTAAATATCGTTTTCATTTTCTCCTCCTACTCAACTCTGACAATCCAAAGTTTATCTCCTTGTTCAAGATATTGTTTAAGTTGCTTTGCGTCCTCGTTAGGTATTTTAAGTTCAGGTACCGAAACCTTGCCAGTTGATGTTGTACGGTTTGTGATATTACCGTTTTCAGTGTCTTTAACATCATTATTGTCCTCAGTTCTTACATAATTTACTGTGACTGCTGTTAGAAAAGCTGAATCTACACTTGGAACATCTATTGCATCAGATGATGCGCTCTTTTGTTCTTTCGTACGATCCTTCACTAAGTAAATGTCAACTTTATCGCGACTTCGCAACGAACCATTAATTGCGTAAATTGCTTCTTTTGGTATTGGATAGATCCCTTCATTTGGACCTGGCTCCAAATCATCTACATCAACCAAAGATTCAGTTAATATAACTCCATCTGTTAAATTCACATTGAGTATCTTATTTTCAACATCTTTGATGCTATGTATTGCATTTATAGGTACATCTTTTGTTTGGACAGCTTCAAGATAGACATCTTTTGTAGATAATTCATAATTTTTAGGGAGATACCCTCCAGATGCGACCTTCACTTTAACGACTTTCTGTGAGAGCACATAAGGTTTTATATATAGGTCATATCCAAAAAGCCCTCCAAATCCAATTAATAGAACTAAAATTGAAAGAAAATAATGCAATTTAAATTTCAAATAAAAAACCTCCTAAAGTATTAGGTAATAACTTAAAAAGAATGCTTAAAAAAAATAAAACCTCTTTTTCTTTTTGCTAGAAGGAATAACTGAGCTCAAAATCTCAGGAATAATAGATACTGTCTCATCTTCTAGATTCAAGGGATCAGGTAGAAAGTTGTTTTGAAAAAACTGAAGCTGAAGATTTCTTTTTTCTCTACTAGTAAATGTATCTGTAAATTTCTTATATCTCTTGTCATCTGTAAAATTCACCAACACATTAAATGGTTTGTTCCAGGAATTGTTTAACAGTTTATCAACTAGGTTAACTAAGAACTGAAAGTCCCATATTGCTGGAAAGGTGCTGATTATTGAAATATTCGCTCTGAAGAATTCTTTGAAAAAACGGCCTTCTTTGCTTTTCCTTCCTTGATTCGTAACTATCTGACCTAAATCAACAACAACATATTGGTACTCTGCATTTAAAATTTTTATGTACTTCTCATAGTTAGCTGCTGGATAAAAATCAATTCCTTCTGATTGAAAACCATCGTCCATTTTTTTAGACTTTTTTGTTCCATCATCCAGAAATTTAAATACCGAAGGATTCACGTTAATGTCTAGTAACTCAACACATGCAACTTCGAAGGAGTTTCCGCTTAAATAACGTGCAATCTGTATTGCATTATGTGATGATCCTGCTCTACGGTTAGTGCTAGCTACAGCAATTAGAACAGTTCCAATTATCTTTTCTTTTATAATCACTCTATCTTTATAAATAATCTGATTTTCATGTTTAGGGAGACTAGGAAGTTTGGGATAACGTTTCTTCGTTTGATTTCTTCTTGATAAAACTACTTCTTCTTCACTCTGTTTATCTGCACTTACTTTTAATTGTGGGGAGTCTTCTTGATCTTTTTCATCTGAGGATTCTTGGTGTGATTCGACATAAGTTTTCTCAATAAATTCAACTTTTTTTTCGAAGTCTTCATTAAATAAGTCCTTACTTTCAATGGTTGAATATGAATTTACATAATGCTTTTCTATATTGTCGGTTATTGAATTTTCCAAAGGAGATTCTTTATCAACTATCTCCAATCCGAACTGTATAGTTAGTTCAGGTTGTTCAATCTTGATTTCTACATCTGTTTCGTCTGTATCGTCATTTACATACTCACTTTTATTACTAGAATGCATTTGAGGATAAGACTCAGCTCTTGTTTGCAATTCTTTAATTGATCGTGATTGTTCTATTCGTTTCTCCATTAGCCCAAAGTCCAGATCATTCCATGAAATGCAAACTACATTTCTATCCTTTAAGTTTTGTATAAATGTATCTTCTTCACGAAAGTAAATTAGCATTATTGTAATAAATGGATCTTGAATTTCAACTTGATTAAGTATCTTGAAAAATGAATCTTCAGATTCTATTGCATATTCTGTCGCGATTATGATCTCAGCTTCTGAAGTACTCCACTGTTGTATAAAAAACTCAAAATCATCTATTTTCCTAACAAAACGTCCATAATCAGAAAGTTCTTTTTCAACCCACTGTGCAAAATCTTCATCATCCGATACTAAAAATAGACGATGCAACTGATCACCTCATTTTTCATCATCTAAGGTCGTAATAATTCTTGTCTCCGTTTTTAAAAACAAAAAAACTATTTGTTAATCCAACGTCTACACATTCTTCTAATTCTTGATCAGTTATGAACCATGTGTAGTCACTGGTTCCCTCTTGTTCGCATATTTTACTAGCTAATTCTGCCTTTTCATCGGATGACACAAGTACAACAAGAGTTGATCTTATGCCGTTTGCATCAAAGTACTCCTTACAAAATTTTGCTTGGTAGCGAATGGTTTTAAGCCAGTTTTCTTCTTCACGATGGCAAAGTAAATGAAAATCAAGCTTTTTCCCTTTTGGTGTTCCCAAAATGAAGTGCGCAGTTGGTACTACCTGATCCTCTTTATGCTTTAAAACTGGATGAAATTCAAAATGCATAACATTAAATGATTTTCTTAGTAATATGAAAAATTCGTTAGTAATAATATACTTTTGTCGGAACAGCATAGAGACTTCCTTTGGTCTCCGTGGATCTCTATTTCCTAAAAAAGCACCAAACCTAAACTTCAAAATGTCAGCTGCACTTGAACCCATTTCATAAATTGTTGGACGATTTTGAAGTGGATTACAGTAGGTTTTCCACTGAATCCTTCTCAGCAATCCTAGTTTCATTAGTTTTTTCAATCTATTTCGAACCGTAGTATTATCGCTACCTGAAAAGAACAACCGAGTCAATTGAGACAATGTAATCCAGCGATGTACCGCAAGAAATCGAATGATTTCTATATCTCTATCTGTGATCCACCCGTCTTTTATCTTTCCGTTAATATAGAAAAACTCATGCCTAGTGAGTGGATCCAAAGAAACTACGAAAGCAAAGGGATCGTCCCAAGTAGGTTGCATTCGAATCCCTGGTTGATTCGTAATTATTAGAGGAGATACTTGGGATTCCATATAATCTCCTCCTAATATAAGTGATGTGGGAATTTAATTATTTTACTTCGAATTCTTTTTCCGCTGGCTTGAACATTTTTAATCATGACTGAAACGGTCATCCCCACCAAATCCCCATGACTCGGGACGCGGTTCGGAAACCAAGCCAGACTTTCAATACCAGGTGCTAATTTCACAAAAATACCTATATTCTCTACAACACTAGTTATCACACCGGTGTGGAAATCGTTAACTCTAAAATTTTCATGAACATGAGTCCAAGGATCTTCCATCAGTTCTTTTCGTGATACAATAACACGTTTTTTTTCATGGTCGATCTCTTTTATTTTTACAGTAATCTCACTACCTAGTGGAATTACGTTACGTGCAGAAGGCGTCCAGTCGTATTCATAGTCTCTGATCGGGAGTACACATGAAACCCCTTTGATCATTACATAAAACCGTTCTTCCTCAAAACCGGATACCACTGCAGGACATACATGATTTACTTCAACGTTTTCCCAAAAATCCTCTTGCAGTTCTTCAAGTGCTTGTATTCGTGAAAGTAAGATTATCCCTTTTTCTTCATCAAATACATTTACAATCTTAGGATCCAGTCCTTGTTTCGTAACATCTAAAACCATGTAGTCAATTTTATGATCCAAAAAACCAACAAGAGATCGAAATTTATGTTTATCAAACTGATTCTCGTGAATCATACCCTTAAGACCATTCTTCAGTTCAATGATTGCACATTGCATAGGTTCACCAAATGGACTATGCGTTTCAATACTTTTCACAACTCCTTGATGAATCATCTTTCGACGAAGCGAGGTTTTATATTCAAGCATATTGTTTCCTAAGATGGACATATTCATATGATCAATTCTCCTTTATTTTTTAGATATAGAACATATTGATTCAGTTTTTCGAGTTTATAACCAATTAATTCTAGATTTTTGAAGCTCTTAGAAATCACTTTTAAAGTCTTCCTTTTAAAGCAGCTTTCAATTTTGGATTTTTCAATTTCTGTATTCCAAAATAATATGTAATAACCATTCTGACTAATTTGTAATGAGCTATCTTCAACTTCAACAAGGATTTCAACTTTTCTTTTCTTATCGAGATCATCTTTCTGTATTTCCATATCTTCAAGCAGCTTACTTACCGTTTTGTTTGAATTCGACCAATTCTTTAAGAGTTTAGGCTTTGTTTCCTTCATATGATTGATAATTACAAATAGCGGTACTGTTTCGTAAATATATAAGCATTGGTTATAAAAAGATTCTATATTTTCTACGCTGCACGACGGATGAGTTAAGACAAAATCTAATTCTTTAATAAAATTGTCATGATGCAAACTAATGCTCCCTTCTACTTCCGAATCATATCTATATATAATACTATCTAATTAATATATTAGTATATTACTATATATATTAAAAAAATAGAAGCCACTATTTTATACGATATAAGTGGCTTCTATTTTTATTGTTTGTATTTAGTATGGGAGTTAACCCACAATCTTTATGCATTATCTGAAACAATCTTTTCCCATACCGATCTGATGTTAGATGAAATGTATACAGATGGTTCTCATACTCAATACTATAGTCCTCGTTTATTGCTCCCTCTTTTTCAATTTCTTCAACTGAAAAAGCCAAAATTTCCCTTGAAAACACTATTGATGCTTGAATTTCTAATTCAGGGTGATCATAAATGTTTGTTAGTCCTTTTGTTATATATTTTGCTGGCTCTTCATTAAGTGGATTATTAATCGTAATAATTTTCACAAAGTCATTCTTTGGTGCAAGGACTAAAGCTGCTAAATTATCCTTCACATATTCTAAGTTGAATAATTCCCCGTTATGACTCCAGGTAGCGTTAATATCGAATTCAACTCTAAAAATTCTGTCAATTATCGATAAAAATAATTCTTCATAATTTTCAATATATTCATTAAGTACTATGTCTGGATACCCATAATTAAAAAGCCCATATGTCTGAACTTTGATAAACCTACCATCTAAATCAGTTGTTAATATAGGCTTAATTGATGGATCGTAAAATTGATACATTCTATCACCTCTCTAAATTTGAGAAATGGGCTTACAATAAATAAGTAATCAATTAGTATTTTATACTAATTAAATTATTATCTTATCTTAATTAGATTGTAATACTTTTCTATATTTATTCAAGTTTTATTGACATGTTTTTGATTTTTAAAGAAGTATTCTCATATTCTTCTTAATCAATATCTTCATAACCATAACAAAAAAACCCTTTTGTACTAATTGATATTAATTTTACCTTATAATGATACAACTCGTATCTTTAAAAAAAAATTACAAACGTGTAAAATTACTTTTGTGTTTGGATTTGTATTACATTTTTTTGTTACTAATAACGTCTTCATTAAGTTCTCATTCAATACTTAAAAACTTGAGCACTAAACATTGTAAATCAGAAGATTATGACATAAGGAGAATTATATTGTATATGGATGAAACTATTGGGGGATATCTAGAAAAGTTAAGACATTCATGCGGATACAGCTTAAGGCTTGCTGCAAAAAAAACTTCTTTAAGTCATGGCTATATTCGAGATGTAGAACTTGGAAGAAAGAATTTCACTAATTTCGAAATCATCCCTAAACCTGATACATTAAAAAAGTTCGCGGTAGGATATAGGGCATCATTTAGTGAATTGATGCGGATAGCTGGCCACATAGTCACAAAACCAACAAATGAATTTGAATTTATAGAACTTGATTTTAATAAAGTTCTTTATATTCGGATTGACATCAATGATACTGTTACATATCACTCATCCACACAAACCTTTTTTGAATTTAAATCTTTATTTGAATTTTCCTTGTTCGAACACTCATTAGAAAAAAATGGATATTTACGTATTAAAAGTGGTTGGTATGTTAATCTTAAAATGGTAAAGAGATATGATGAGTTCACTGGAGAACTGTCATTTTGTGAGGATTTTGAAAATAATAACATCAGAATCCCTAAAATTCTCGCAATCTCAGTTCAAAAAGAAATCTCAAAAGCCATTAAGCAAAACAACCTCCATAATTTTAACAATTCATACAAACCCTTTATTCGAACTATTCGAAATTTAATAATTCATTAAGTACACCTATCACCTTCAAATTTCTTGTTCTTCAATTAAATTCTAGAGATATATTTGTGTTTTGTGTGTTAATATATATATATACTGATTAATCATATAATATAGGTGGTGATACTCTCGTGTATAATACGGAACATAATACGACTATCGACTTCGAACTTGACTCTCCACTTGAAGACTATTTGAGTCGTATGATTGCACAAATACCAAATGCTTCAAGATTAGTAATGCAAACGCTGGCCAACAAAAGCTTTAATAAAGAGGATTTATCACTCCAAGCAAAAGTTAGACGTGGTGATTTGAATACTGCTCTTAACTGGATCGAATCGCTTGGTCTCGTAGGATACTCAACTAGTGGCCGACAAAAACTTTACCAATTAACACCTCTTGGTGTAAAAGCATATAATAAGTTCAATGACTTGTTTACAACATTAAAAGAGGAAACTAGAGATTAGCAAAACGGAGTAATACTCCGCTTTGCTTTTTTTATTATAGTAAATACTAATTAAATCTTAAGAACCAATCGATCCAATCTTCAGTTAACATATGGATATTAAGAAATATCCTCTAACGTATTTCTGGTTATTATTCATTTTTTTTATTCCTAGCCTCTTCAGATAACATTCTGATTTTCTGTGCTACTAACAGAGTTTTGTCATCAATACCAGCAGGTTTATATGTCACATTTATTTTAGTAGTACTTTCAACTACCGTTTCTTCACTTATTGATTCGGCGACATCTTCTTCACTATCCCATAAAGGATTTCTAATTACGTTCTTTTCCATCGTTTCAGAACCATCAATATTTAAGTTATCATTTATTTTTACACTTTCTCTTTCATTCCTTCTCTTTTCACTTGCCTTCTTCTTAAGTTTTTCTAAAATAATTAGTTGTTCATTTTCTACATTTGACGTTTCAATATCATTCAAATCCTCAATTTCATCGTTTGTTATATGTTCTTCATCTCCCAATTTATTATTATCCTCGATCTTTTCAGAAACTAAAGGGCTAAATAATACCCTGGGAAGTGGTTTGAATAATCCTTTAACCGGTTCTAACCGTACATTGTTATGTACCTGACGGAAGAGACACTCGCCTGATTCACCTGTTTCTGGATTATATCCTTTTAGTTGTAATATTTCAGACGGTAGTACTTTAAAACGCTTTTCCTCCTTTATTTGTGTTTTAAACCCTGTTGTAGACATTTCATCAGTCCCACTACTTTGTCCTATCTCATAAAATTCACCAATCATACTAGCGTAGTAATCCGCGTCTTCATTCTCTAATCCTGCTAGAAGATATTTCTGCACTGCATTTTGTTTTACCATTGCACCTAGTCTTTTGCTTACATCATTTAACTGTTCATTCCCTTGATGAATTACTCGAACAAAAACTTCGAATTCTCTTGCCATTTCTAAGAATGTTGAGAATTCTTCGTCGGCAAACATTTCAATCTCATCGATCGTTATTTGATGTGGTCGAATTTCACCCTTAATATCACGTCTGAAGGTACTTGCTCTTACGAGATTTATAAACAATCGCCCAACCGTATATGTCAAAGTTTGTAAGGTTCCATAAGCTCCATTAACCAAAATTATCTCACCGTTTTTTATTGCATCGTCAATATTAAAAGTAGACGGTCCACAAAGAATTTTTTGTATATGCCTGTTACTAGTTAACATCGTAAGATAATCATAAAGATTTGAGTTGGTTTTTTCTGTGTATTCTCTAGTCTTTTCATTAGCAGCCATATTACGAGTGTATTCTCTTAATAAACCTACTTGTTTCTCAAAACCCTTTTCAATAATTACAGATAAGACCTCTGCTCTATAATCATCGTTCATAGGTTGTACTAAACGATCTAATTCATTGTATCCACAATTATTACCATAAGCTAACTTAAGCGCTTTTATACAAACCCTCATTAGATTAGTTGATCTATTTTTGAAAAATATTTCTGCATCTGGTCCGAGATAACCATGAAAAGCTGATACATTTGCTTCTATCATTGGTTCGATATCTTCTCCTTCTGGAACAAAGAGTGGATTCAGACAATCTGTAGTCTCGCATTGTGGGTCTAACCTACGAAATGGTCTTCCAACACGTGTTAAAAAGTGTGCCAGACGATTGATAAGAGATCCTTTTGGTTCAATAATCGTACTACCAATATAATCATTCAACAAATCTTGTACGATTAGATTTGTTGCTAATACCGTTTTACCAGCACCAGTTCCCCCTAATATTTGCTCATGTTGTGCTCGATCATTCCTATTAAGGGACATCAGCTGACTCTGTCGCTCTTTCGTAGGAATTGTATGAAATAAATCCAAACGACATTCTTCAGAATAATATCTAAAGTGAGATAGACAACCTTCCTTATTAAGATCAATTCCGTCAAATTCATATAATTCTTCTTCTGTAATACCGTCTCTCCTTTTCACCATGTTCAACACTGATTTATTATTGTTATTTTTGAAGGAGCTTAATTCAGATTGTTCAACCGCAGCAGTTAATTTATGAAAAGTTGTAGATTTCACGTTCAAATGCAATGTGTAGTATAAAGTAAAAATGATTACAGCAACAAAAATTGCCACAGCTATTATAAGACCCATTGTATAGGGGAGAAATCTCATTAATATTTGTCCTAAAGCCAAGCTGCTTAAACCATTAAGGAATGTTTGAATGATTGGTTTAGAGTAATTATTCTTAAATAAAATTGGACACGAGTAAATGATATGTCCCAAGAAACAAGGGATTAAAAGTGGGATTGCTCTGTAAAATATGGGATCCGATAGTCCATAAAATTGATCTTGGTACTTACCAATTAACCAAAAGAAGTTGATCATCAAGAATCCAAGTAATAAAAACGCCTGGATGTTCCATAAAGTATTTTTGTTCGCAGGATCCATACTGAATCTTCTTATCTCAATGTAAACATTTTTGAATATAAACCCAAACATATGACCAAACGCTGATAATATCCCTCCGAGGATCATTCCAAAAAACTTCAATATATATTCCCCCTTTATTAGTATATATAATACATAAATATAATATTAATTTATATAATAAAAAAAACAGCACCAATCCAATTTCAAGTAAAGAAGTTGGATTGGTGCTGTTTTAGTTAGAGAAGAACCGGCTCAGCAAGCCTTTTTTTGCTTTTTCTTTTGAAAGTGTAGACAACCACAATCTAATGTCAAAACTCATGTCTGGATTTTGTTCTGATAGTCTTGATAATTGATCCTTTATAGCATCTCTTTCGTTATCACTATTCGATACTGAATATTTTTCGATTAAATCAGCAATAGTCCCTTTAACTTTTTGCACATATAATTCTCGTTCATCTTGCTTAAATCTCGTAATTTTTTCATCTGCAGCGGTTTTATACATATTTATTGAGTACGATTGCTTCGGATATAATTCCAAAAGAGAGTCAAACTCTTTAAAAAGCTCTTCTTTAATTGGTAGAGATTCGTTCCCATATGCAATTTTATCAAATAGTTTGATTATCTTTTCATGCACTTCATCATCACTCGATGATTCTTTTAATAATTTGTCAGTAGTAACTTGAACTCTTTTATCTATCTCTTTGAAAAATTCATCTGACTCAATCATATCTAGAAACTTCTCAAACCTCATCATTTTCTGCATCATTTGAAACATTTGATCACTACTCGCTGTATCTTCAGACTTATTAGTCGTAGTTGTTGGTTTCCCCCCACTATAGATAATTTCTTTTAATTGTGGGACCGTATATTCAGAACCTTCACCTGTAAGACCGATAATCATTTTCATCTTAAACACGGATATATAATTATGCTTAAAGGTTTTACTACTACCTTCTCCCATAGGGATGGGATTGATATAATCTAACAGTTCTCGTCGTCTGTTATTAATCATATAAGTTTGAGTTTCACAAATAGCTGCTACTTGATTGGATACATAGAGCGCATCCTTATCCATACTTAAGATATTATCTGTAAATAATTTATCTAACCATGATCTTCTTTTATAAATTTCATAGAGGACTGATACATTATCAAATGTTTCAATTAATAGCTCTCTCATTTCTTCTTTGTTGGCTTCTTCTACTTCTTCCTTTGTCCGGATATCACTATATTCGTACTCCATTCACACAACACTCCTTCCCCAAGATTCTCATAACTTCATTTTACAATATCCATTAATAAATAAATAGTAAAATCCAATAGATTTCAACGCGAATCAGCATGTTTCAATTTATTCTTATTCAGTCTAATTCGTATTAATTTGCATTGATCCAAATCAACGATTTTCTAAATTACTCTGAATCATTACTTTAATTCAGCTTTTTATTACGAAAAAATGCTTCAAGTCATATCAATCCATTTTAATTCATTTCAATTCACTTTAAGACATTTTAATAGGAATTGTTATTTCACTGAATTACTCTGAATTACAAGAAGAATTCAGAGTAATTCAGCGTAATTGGGTTACCACCTTAAAAAACAACCAACTCAAATATACGATAAACACTTGATTACACTTTATCATAATTCAGTAACAACAATATAATAATCAAATTAGTATACTATTGTAATAAAAAATGCACATTCTATTTTAACAGGAGACTATTTGTTTGGATTTATTCAGTTAAGAATAGTACTCAGTTTTCTGAACTTTTTCCACAAAATACGCTTGTTGTTAAGTTTTCTAATGTAAATTAAGTGTTAGTCTGAAAAACAAAGAATTTCACTAAGAATGAAGCATTATATGGTAGGAGAACAAAAAGGAGAGGACTGTTGTAACTTAGTAGCCGTTACGAAAGGATAGTTGAAATGTTTTAGAGTAGTGGGAAGGCTAGACAGACGAAATAATAGAAAAGAAAGAAACAAAGTACTCCATATCAAAGAGGAGATAGGGAGACGTATCGAACATCGACAGGTGAACCAGATAATAAAGAAATCAAAAACTGTTGATGGAATAGGAGATATCATAACGACGAAATTTTATAAGATCAGCCAGGAGCAGAATAAGGAGCGATCTTTTGTCAACTGAGAAGTTCGAAAAGTTACGTGAGTAGTAAATACCGAGAATCCATAAGGTCATTAGCAGATAGTCAAGCTCCGGCAGCTACATTCGAAGGCTGACTACGATGTCCCACTTCCATGGACCTCCGCTAACAGAGAGAGTAAGTTAACACCGGAGCGGTAATCTATAACTTTATTTTCTCTCAATAACAGAAGTTTTTCTAAGTCAGAAACAAATTTAGATCAAACTGCAGATTAATCCGTTAAAGTTCAATTGATCACTTGCTTAAAAATCTGCTTTCAATAGATAAACTTGCATGTCTGATGTGCTTAGTCAAAAAATGATATTGATTTCTCTATAAAATACTTATTAGGAAAACGGCAGATGTATGATCAGTTACGATGGAACAACCCTTTTTACTACAGGCCAAGTATACGCATCTTAAGAATTAATCCCAGGTTTCTATTTTCAGAAAAGTAAAAGCCCTTCATCAATATGATGAAGGGCTTTTTTTTCAAAAAGACTAACTCTGATATGAGCTTATTACATCGTTGCTGAAAGTTTTTCCTGCAGGACGATTTTCTATCTCAGCATTAGCAGAGTGTGTGATTGCAGGTTCAGCAGATTCAATCAAATTGGCATCCTTTGAAAAAGAATCATTAACTTTATTCTTATTCATTTCACTATCTTTAGTGAAATTATTATTGTTATTTTCATTCTCAATGGAAGGTACTTCAATAGGTTTTAAACCGGATTGATTCGTATTGTTTTCCATCAACTGCCTTTTAATTGATTCAATATCTCTTGAACGAGGAACGAACTGCTGGAGATTTCTGATTCCATTTTCGGCTATATCTTTCTGAATAAGATACCGCATCGAATCTCCATATACTGATTGCGCATTAATCCATTGAAGAACCAATTCTTCTTCGTCTTCTCTGAGCTTAAATGCAGCAGCTTTTCCTCTTTGTGCATCTGTTTTCCTCATCTCTGGTTCACCCCCTCAAGAAGTAATCAATGTTATAAGTAGGGAGGACCCCAAACTATTCGTTTGTAGCCGCAACTTCCTTGTTAGAATTCTTTGTGTTTGTTTTAATGCCTTTAACTGTATTCATATTTGCTTCTTTTAAAGCTGCATAAATAGGGCTCTTTACGAAAAAGTCTAAACCTTCAGCATTTAATGTAATTGCATATTCTTTCGGTACATATAGTAGCTGAATTCTCAATCTATCAGCGAGTTCCTTAAGTTTAGGATAAAGTTTATCCTTCATTAATATGCTACCGCCACCATAAACGACAATAATATCGATATCATTTGTTCCAATTATTAAAGTTTGATCACTTACGTGCTTCATGATCTGCGCAACTTGATTATCTATATGTGGCCCGAATGCTTGAAGGGCTTCATTTAAGAACTTATGTTTTCTTGATGTGAATTGAGATTTCAATATCTCACTATATTGCTGTCTTGATACAGAATTAAATGCATGGGGTGCTAAAGCTAATAAATCGTTAGTTGCAGGATCGATTGCATGTCCTACTCCATGATTCACACCACTCCCAAAATCTTTATCTACAGAATCACCTCTAGTAAATGGTGTATCAGTAGTACCATCACCACAATCAAGATGGAGGATGTTTTTCCCATCAAAGTAACTGCCATCTATATTTTCAATGCTATATGTATTTCCGAATTCTAAAAAAATAGGGGTTGTCTCATTATTATTACCTTCATATCCAGCTGTGCGCCAAGCTCCACTCGAATTCATCTGAAGTGAAAACACCGCAGGTGATCCCTCTTGTAATACATGAACATAGATAAAATTAATCTTTACAAGAACTTTTTTTGTAAGGCCTAAGTGAACTGTAATATTGTGCGTACCATTTAAAAAATTACTCTGAAGAGTTTGAATATTCGCTGGTGTGTGTTGTTTAACGGGAAGGGCTGTTGCCATGTCAACATCCACACTAATCTCATTAGGTAGCTCACCTTGTTCATTTGCTTTTTCTACAGCACGAGCAGCAATAACACCTAACGTATTAACGTAAGGCACGGTTTGATTTGCTTTGGAATTATTTCCTTTTACGTAGAGATTAGTTACATTTTCTCCATTTGTTTTTAAAGCATGTTTCCCAATTAGGTAAAGGCCAGTAGGAACACCCGCAGTAGCAACAATAGAAACAGCTAGATTATCATAGATATTCTTCAAATTTTTTACAACATCAGTATCGTCATCTACCCAAGGGATTTGTCCTGCTATAGAAAAAACGTTTGGCTGCTGTACTAGCTTTCCGTCTACATAAATATCTTGTTCGCTATTACCTAGATCATTACCCACATTGAACTGAAATTTCATATAATTATTCCTCCCATAATTTTCATAGTCTCTAAAGAAAATTATAGTAGTAAGTTCACCTTTAGTCAAATTAAATAACGATGTTGTCATACCATTGTATACATATTGGAAGAATCTTATCATAATAAGATACTAATCTTATATTAATTACATAATAATAAATGAACGATATTCCCACCATAAAATGATTTAATTTGGTTAAATTCAGTTAAATATTAATGAATCCGCTTAACAATACGAATATCATAATAATTATTTAATAATCTGATTAGTAAGTTATATTCAATTTCGAATCTTTTTCAGTACTTTGCATTAAACCCCTATTAGTGGATATAGATAACTAAAATGAGAAACTACTATGAAATCTAGTTATTAATAATCCAAGACTTGGGCTAGTAATTTCGAGTAATTCATACTGATTTGTCTTAATAGATCTCAATACGTAGTAGTCGATTTCAATTATTTTTGTGTTAACTTGATAGGCTCTAACAGACACCAATTCTAATTTTTAAAAAAAATTGAATAAGTGTCGTATGTAATGCTTTATGTATGATTTTTCAAATACCACATGTAATGACTTTAGGTGTTTTTAAAATTCGTTTTTGTAAAGCTTTATGTTGTGTTGTATGTTAATTAATATGTTGGCTAGTTAAATTAAGGGAATTTCCAAATATTCCTTTTCATATAGGGGTTTAACTCCATTTCGAAAACGCGACTAATACGGGTTAAGCAGCCTTATGAATTTCAACCCCAACCCACTCATGGATAAATAAAGGAGAGATGATTTTGGTAGCTAATAATGATTCCTCAGGAACAAAAGATGAACAGAAAAATAAAAGAACTCCGAAGGGGGATCTATCAATAGGAGAGGTAATCGATCTAATAACAATACGTGAATGGAATCTCTTAACTGATCTTTACTTTTGCAGATGTATGCCCCAATCAACAGCAGTAAATATATATTTTCTGGACACAACTCAATTTCATTATCCTGAATACACTATAGCTACAAATGAAGTAAGGAATGAGTTGGATATAAAAAATCAAAAAAGAGCACTCATAGCTACTAGAAGAACAATCAAACGGTTGAAAGATAGAGGATTAATAGAATCTTCAAATTTCAACCCTGATTCTTCTAATCTACCTGTGCATCAAAGAAAGAACGAAATTCTCGGAGAATCCTGGTATTATCTTAGTTCCCGTGGTTTAAAAGTTGTTGAACTGAAAAGAGGGATATTAGAAGAGAATAGACTTTCTAAGCATGAATTAGATATGGAGAGAGCGAAAAAGCAACACTTCTGGGAATTAGCAAAGGTCTATCTAGACCTCCGATATAAATGGATGAATGAAGAAAGTGATTTAAAACAGTTTCATGACTGGGACTGGTACCCATCATTGGCCGTTCAAGATGATGATGAGACAATTACAGTTCGTCCAGATGCAGTGTTGAGAATAGGGGAGCAATTATTCTATGTAGAGTTAGACAGATCTACTGAGCCAGTTCAACGATCTCCTTTTTTTTCAGATCAAGTTTCAATTGAAAACAAGCTTGCAAGATATAATAACGTACTGAAAATCTCCAGCAATAAGATAATAAGAGAAGGGATCATTGCATTTGTTGTTCCTGATGCCATCTATAACACCCGGCTCAATAACATTGAGAAAGCTGCAAAAAAAGTATTTGGAGAAAAGCAACGAGTTTTAACAGGTAGAGATATTGGTGACATAATTTCTTCTTACGAAAAATTAATTCCAACTGAGTAGGGAATAATATTTAAAACAAGCATTTTATAATTTAATTGATTATTTTTAAATCATTTGAAAATGAGTAAACATAAAAAGACGAGAATTGTCCACAGTTGACAAACTCGTCTTTTTTATATTTACCATGTACAACACAATATACTATTATGTTAGTATATATATTAGATATCATATTAGTTAATTAATATATATACTAGAATCGGAGGTGAATGAATGACAAAAAACAAAAAAGTTGCTATTACCTGTGTGAGTGTACTTTTCATTCTGATAGCTGCAGTACTACTAATTCGTAGTCCTAGCAAATTGGATAATTCTGCTTCTGATCCACCCGCTATTTCTACAAAAACTAAGCCGTTACCAACTCCAACTGTTACTGAGCATCCAACGACCCCAAGTGATTCTCATGAAAAAGTAGCCGAGATCATTGATTATTCCTCAAACGCAATCGTAAATGAAATTCCAGGGTTGTGGGCGAGAATTCAAGATAGTTGGCGCTGGTTGATGGTCTTAGATACAAAACATGCTTTAATCCTTGTGTTTGTAGTGATATTTATTATTTCTTTATGTTTTGGTAAAAAAAACAAAAAATCCTCTTAGGCAGGTGATCTCGTTTTGGGATTGTTCTCAAAAAACAAAAAAAAAGCAGAGTCTGATGAGGCTGAGATTCATGAAGCCTCAAAAGAAGAGAAAAAAAAGAAATTGAAATCAGACAAGTCAATTAAACCACGTGCACCAAAAACCATGGCACCTAAGAGGGCTTTACGAATTCTCTTTTGGACTTTTTGTTTTTTTATACTGATTAGGGGAGTGGTATCTTTCGCACGAGGACCACAAATCATAGAAAAAGTGACCAACGTTGAAAGCAATTCACCCACAATCTCTGATTCAGTAAAAGGCTTCGCAACAGATTTTGCCACAGAGTATTTTACCTGGAATACCACTAATGCAAATGACCGCATCGATCGTATCAGCAAATTCATAATTAACATCGATCAAGATGCCGGCTTAAAGTTTTTTGAAGTTAAAGGCGAGTCACGAGTACTCTCAGCAGAGATCTATGATTCCAAAATGATCGATCCTACACATTTTGATATTACTACTTTGGTTAGAAGAGAAGTAGAAATAAGCAACACTAAAGCTCCTTTGGAAATAGGGACGGATTCAAATATCCCTAATAGTGCAGTTGCACCGACTAATTCAACAAATGGAAAGACCATTATCAAAAAAACATACATGGTCGTTCCAGTTACTCTGACGGATGATGGTCCTCTAATTGAAACGTACCCACGTTTTATTGGCAATCAGCAAAAGGGAGCCTCAATCGATGGTGACGACAGTAATATTGTTTCTGATAAGACCTTGCTTTCTAGAGGGAAGGAACTATCAGAAAGCTTTCTTAAAACTTATTTAGAGGGAAATGTTAGCCAGCTTAAGTACTATTACTCAGATAATGCTTCATCACCAGATACCTTAATTCCATCTGACTTCACCTTAGATACCGTTGAATCTATAGCAATGTATAAGGTTACAGAACAAGATGGCATGCCTGATTACTATCGTATTAAGGCTTCTGTCATTGTTAAAAACGATCTAAGCGAATTATTTGTTAATACATGGACATTAAACGCCACTGATACAAATGGAAAATTTTACGTGTTGTCAGTAGGAACCCATCAATTGAATGAAGATCAGACACCAAATAATTTACCGATATCATCTGCAAGTCCCGCTCCTGAAACAAGTTCGACTTTAACACAAAATTAATAAATTAGCGCTGAGAGGGGTTTTTATTAATGCTTCAAAAGAATAAAGCGAGTCATAGAATAGCTTTCCGAGTTTCTCTTCTATTGGTAGTATCCATGTTTGCTGCTATGCCAGCCTTTGCTGCTACTGATCCAGGTGTAAACATAGGGAACTGGCTAACAAAAAATGTTGGTGCTGTTATCCCTGGCATTTTGTTGTGTGTAGGAGCTTATTTTATGTTCGTTAGAGATTGGATGAAAATGCTTAGCTTTTTTGCTATGACCCTTGTACTTGCGATGATCATGAACTGGGAATCCATGAAGACTTTGGGTGGGAAATTCTTCACTATGTTCTTTGGGTAATGCAGCATGAATGAAAAACAAGATCCACCACGGATCACCGTATCTAACTACACAAAGATTTGGAATTTGGATTGGGTTATCTATGCGTTAGAAGGAAAAAAGTTACCCGTTCCCGCAAATCTACGTGTTGTTCTTACCTTTTGTGCTATTGAAGTGGTTTGGATTATCCTCGGTAAAATACTATTCTTCATACCAGGAGCGTACATCTATGTTTTTCTCCCATTGTTATCCACTTGGATAATCACAAAACAAAAACTAGATGGGAAAGCGCCCCATAAATGGCTATATAGTATGATCCTCTTCTCAATACGTCCTAAGCATCTACATAGGTACCGTAAGATAGAGCACAACAAAAAATACGTGTACCGAAGCAAAGTTGTGTTTCGAACTAAACGAGAGCGTGGATAGTCACGCTCTCTTTTTCAAAGGAGGCTAAAATTTGTCATCACTCTTAACACCAGCGAAGAAGAAACCTAGTAAAGTCAGCATTGAATTTCCAATCGCATATTTTGAAGAAAACTTGATTTTCAACCGCAATAAAGAGGTATGGGCAATTTATGAAATCAGTTCATTTATTTACGACCATCTAAGTGACCAGCAGAAAATTGATAGATTAATTAGCCAAACCTCTTTTTTATCCTTATTAACACATCAATTTCATATCCTATGGTTGCCAAAAACACATGATATCCATCGACATCATGAACTACTAAAAGAAAAAAGACTTTCTGGCCCCTTGAAAAAACGTGCGACTCAAATAGTAAGTGAAATGGATGAGTATCTACAAGGGAACTACAATACTGAGAATGGGGCCAATAATGCAGACTATCGTCCGTATATCGCCGTGTATCTCCCTAAAAGTGAAGATAAAGATTTATTAGAACAAGTGGGTAGTATCGCAGTAGAACTCAAAAAACTCATACGCCATCCCATGCGGACCATTGAGAATATTTCAGGAATGAATGAACCTGAAATTTTCGAGCATGAGTTTCAGAGTTATCTCGTAAAAGAACGACAAATTTTTGATCGTCTATCCCGCCGTCTTAAAATCACACGAGGTACACCAATGACAACGGAGTGGCTCATAAAACGAAACTTTTGGTGGGGAATTGCGGACCCTAGTTTGCGGTCAACAGAAGAGCAGCATTGGTCTCCGAAAAAAACCAAGGGTATACGCAGTGGCTTAAATACCTTCTTCTATGATTCAAGACAGGTTATCACACTCACAGAAGGGGAAATGGATTGTTCTCACCCACGACGCATTAAAATACAGCAACTTTGTGACGGAAAAGATCAGTATATCTATCATGCATATATGGTCCTTTCTGATCTACCGGAAAGTGCAGAGATGCCAGGTAGTGAGTGGCTCTACAGTGCAGCCACATTACCGTTCCCAGTAGAAATGAGTATCAAGGTTGAGGTCATGGAGTCGGTTGAGGCAATTAAAAAGCTCAGTAAGAAGAAAATGGATATCGATAATCAAGTCAAAAATATCCACGAAGCAGGCGCTAATATACCGATCGATTTGCAAGAAAAGCAAGAGCGGGCGCTATATTTAGAGGATGAGTACAAGAAGCGTAAAAACCCTACATTTATCACACATGTTACCTATGGCCTTTATCATACAGACTTAAACATCCTGAAGAGCAATTGTAAAATCCTTCAGGACCATTACCGAGATTTTGGTAACGTACAAGTAGAACTACCTGCAGGTGATCAATGGCTTTTGTTTAATGACTTTATTCCCGGTTCACCGCGCTATGTTTCGGACTATATACAGCGTATACCACCTGAAAAACTAGCTTCAGGAATGATAGGTGCTACCCAAGTACTGGGTGATGGTAAGGGACTATATATCGGAACTACCGGTACACTAGATCACCCTGTATTTTTCGACCCCGCACTTGCGAGTCAAGAAAACCGCAGTCCAAGTATGACAGTAACTGGAACACTGGGCGGGGGTAAATCCGTCCTAGCTAACCTTCTTGCATATCAGAATGCAGCCATACTGGGAGGAAAGACTTTAATATTTGACCCGAAAGGGGAACGTTCCAATTGGCCAGAGGATTTACCTGAACTGGCTGGACAGATTCAGGTCGCCACTCTATCCTCTTCGAAAGAAGATATGGGAAAACTTGATCCTTTTGTCATGTTTTTTGACGATATTGAAACAGCAAAAGAAGCGGCTGTTGAGATTTTAGCGTATCTCTCTTCCACGAAAACAAATGAACGTGGTTACAGTTATATTTCACAAGCAGTAAACAAAGTTGCAAATGAACCTGAGCCTTATCTCGCGAAATGTATTACGGTTTTATTTGAAATGGGAAAAACACGTGAAGACGCCTTAATCTTGGGTGAAATACTAGAAAGTTTTCACTCCCTCTCCTTTGCAAAACTCTTGTTTGGTACAGGTGGAGAACGAACAATCAAAATGGACTATGCCATTAATATATTACAAGTTCAAAATCTGAAGATGCCTTCTCCAGAAAAACTGCCTGAAAACTACTCACTGGAAGAGAAGATGAGCGTAGCTTTAATGTTTGCTATAGCCCGCTTCGCTACTAAATTCATCTATCATGATCGATCCATCTTTAAATTCGTACTCATGGATGAAGCATGGGCACTACTCTCTACACAAGCGGGTAAGGCGCTAGCAGATATGGTTGTTCGTACGGGACGAAGCTTAAAAGGCGGAGCCATCATAGTCACACAAAACGCAACTGACGTTGCCGGGGATCTAGCAGGGAATATTGGCGTTAAGTTCGCCTTCCGTGACCAGGATACGAAGAAGATAAAGAATACCTTATCCTACTTTGGACTGGAAGATACACAAGAGAATATCGATATGATCAAGAATCTAGCGAATGGTCAGTGTTTAATGCAGGATCTCTATGGTCGTATTGGGCTTGTACAAATCGATGTTGTCTTCCAGCATCTCTTTGATTGCTTCGATACACGTCCACCTGTAGTTGCTGCTGAACCAAGAACTGATACTGAGGAGTCTGATTTCACAGTGTTGGAACAGTTCCAGCAGTATATGGATGAAGCAGCATCTTCAGAGGAAGAGGAGGACTAGTCAATGAAAATAAAGGCTTCGACGCTCGATTTCAAAAAAAGTAAGCGGCTGTCGATCATCCTTGGTCTAGTTCTAGTATTTTTTATCGTAGCCTCTATCCCTGCTAGCATAATTTACGCAAATTCCCTTGATACGATGGTACCAAGCGATACTAACAAAGATGCACTGTATAACAGATATGGCGTTTCTCATTATTCGTTTCAAACGGTCTCTGAAGACCATCACTTTTGGCAAGTAAGTGCCGCCGCGAAGGATAGTCTAGTCAATGCCTTTGACCAAATGTTGTCCATGTGTTTTCTAGTATCCGTACAATTGACCCGCTTCTTTAACTTTCTAGCCCGTGAAGCATTTACATTCTCTTTCATGGACTCTCTGATAGACAGTGTATCTGACATTATCCGAAATATTACGGGTGTAAATGGAGCCGTCATTACCTCTGGAGGACTATTCGATGGCTTAGGCGGTATTGCTGTTATGATTACCGTTTCCTACATCCTCTGGTTAATGGTGCGTACCCGCTTCCTGGACGGATTACAACAATCCTTATCCTTCTTTATCGCACTGGTTATTTGTATAGCATTCTTTTCACAGTCCGGTGCATTCTTAAAAACGGCCAACCAAATGGTCAGTTCTGTTGGAACTACGATGTACAAGGGCTTAGCAAAAGCCACTGGATTGAATACAAACGCTGAGAACAGAGTTACTGTGATCTCCGAGCAAGTTTGGAATGAACTCGTCATTCGTCCTTATTCGATGTTACAGTTCGATAACACTGAAATTTCAACAAAAGATCCCGTCCTATTTGATAAGGTGCTGACTTCAAAACCATTCTCGGGAGAAAGAGATATGGCTTTAGCTGAAGCAGCCGATAAGTATCCCGGCGTGGGGGCTGCTCGATCAGCGGAGCAAATGATTATTATCCTTGTATATTTTATCTTTTCTCTCTTTATATTAGGTTTCTTCTGTTTCTGGGCAGTGATGACCATATTTATGCGTCTGAAGTTAATTGTTCACGCAGCTGTTATGTCCGTCACTTTGTTAGCTTCATTACTTCCTGGTAGAGAAGCCGGTATTGCCGTCATTCGTTCTCAATTTATTAAACTGATCGGCTATGCAGTAACGACCGCCATGACTATGTTTTTCTTAGATCTATCTCTCGTTATGGGTCACGTAACCTATGATGTGGTCGCGGTTAAGGGGGGAAAGGGCTGGTTCACTGGCCTCCTACTAGAATCCGTGATAATCTTTGTTATTTTTAAATACCGAGAAGAGATTAATAGTGTGTTCTCTAAAGCTACAGGTGTTATCCCACAAATACCTAAAGCAAAGTCAACGGTTGTTGATGCCTTTCAGCGTAACGTAACCAGAACTCTTTATAACACTGCCGCTAACAAAGTCAGTGGAATCTTTAACAGCAAGGAGCGGGAAGGTGTACCTAGTACCTTTAATCCAAGCTCACTTTCAAAAGCTTCCACAGTCCTTAATGACGCTACAAGCTCTAGTATGATGCTCCGTTATCAGCGGGAGAAGCAAGCAGCAGAGAGTATTGCCACCGAGTCAGGGGAAGAAGTTCAATACACCCCTTATGTACAACGAGTGAATGAGAACCTACGTAACGGCACAAAGAATCCATTCCGTGGCATGGACAAAGAATGGAAGGAAGAAAAGAACCGCCTCAAAGAAATTAAAGACGATGGTGGAGATATGAAACAGGCTGTCTTAACACAAGGCGTTCAAGAAAGTATGAACGACCAAGAAGTAGCCGCTACCGTATACGGAAACGAGAATGCGATCCGCCAGGCTGCTTCCCATATGGTTAATCGTCCGAAAGAAGCCGTTAATCAAATGGCTCGAGTGAAGTCCCTTAATAAGAACCATAAGCTACAGACTTCAGTGAACGACTTCTGTATGATCCAACTTTTTGAGCGTTATAAAGTGGAGTACAAGCGAGCAATCGATACTTCACAAGTAACAGGCAATCCAGTCGAACACACTGACTTCGTTAAAAACATGGACTCACGGTTTAAAGTTGCTGGGCTGAATACCACTCAAAAGGTAAATGAGACCATGATGCACCGGAATAGCAGGACTTCTATCGCTCCGGTATTTGATGAAATGCCTGAATTTAACGAGTATAAAATGAAACTCCTTCAGGCAAACGAAGCTTTACGTAAAATTGCTCCTCCTGCAGCAGGCATTTATATTCCTGAACCGGTTGTTCATTTTGCCGCACCCGTGAGCACAGATTTCCTTGTTTCGCAGATGCCGAAGCTTCCGACTGGCAATATAACGAGTCAGATGAACGATCGTAAAGTCGCTCTTGGCCAAAAGATTGATCCAATCACAAACAAAAATACGAAAGTAGTGGCTTTACCAGAGAGTTACCTATCTAAACAGAAACATCAAAAAAATGCGGTTGACCGTCAAACCAAAGTTACTCCATTGTATAAGTCCGCTCCTATCAGTACCGAATCATTCCGTTCTAGCGTTCCTCAAATCCCAGGAAGTGCTATCGCATCGCAAATGAAGGAGCGTAAAGGACAGCTACACCAAAATATTAAACAATCGCTCGATAGTAATGTGACTCATATTAAAGCTAAACAGGATAAGGTCATTATTCCTCCGCCTTCTTATATCGTAGGTCCGGTAAGTCAGGCTTCTGTTCTCACAAAATTACCGAAGCTTCCAGACAGTTCCGTGAGTAGTAACCTTGCTAAGAAGCAAGAAGTACGTCGCACAATTGTAGACCAGACGTTGATTGGTGGTTTGGATCAAAAGGAACAGTCTAAACCGATTACCCTTAAGCGGAGACAAGTTACTCAGCAAATGGAGATTAAACGGTTATTTACTGGAAGAATCCAAGCGGATTCAAAACTATCAGAAGATACCTACTCTATCATGCCTTCTCGATTACGAGCAAAGTATCGGGTTAACGTTAGCTCTTCCGTGGAAGGTAACGTAGGGAAGACTCCTGCAGCGCTTGCGAACATGACTACGACTACTTCAGCCCAGCTTAGCCAGCTTCATAAGGTGCGGGTACAAAGAAAGTTTGGGACGCAAGTGGAAGTGGGACGAATGAACGTCAGACCTGCGGATCTTGTAGCCAATCTACAGCAAGCAAAATCTGCTGTATTGCCGCTTCAAGCAATAAGCAGTGTAGCTAGCCAGTCTGTACAACAAACACTCCTCAACAAAGTGAACATCAAGCGCAGATCTGGTACTCAGATAGATATGCAACAAGTTAACATCAAAAATCCAGAGTTGAAGGCGAAGATGGAGCAGGGAGCGGAAGCATTAGCACCATTCCGATCCACAAGAAAGACATCCCTGCAGTCCGTTCAACAGAATATGCTGCATAAGGTTAACCTTAACCGTAATTCAGGCACTAAGGTGGAAGTTGGACGCGTAAATGTTCAACAATCCGATCTGAAAGCTAGAATGCAACAAGCTAGAACGACTATATTGCCGCTCCAATCCACGAATGATGTGGCCCAGCAGTCCGTTCAACAGCGCTCACTGAATAAAGTGAACATCAAGCGCTATAAAGGCACACAAGTACATGCAGAAACTGTGAATGTTCGACAATCGGGAACTGGAATGGAACCTAGTAAGCGTACTTCCATACCAATCCAATCGACAAACAATGTATCTCAGCAGTCCGTTCAACAACGTTCACTGAATAAAGTGAACATTAAGCGCAGTAAAGATGTTCAAGTGGATATGAAACAAGTCAAAATCAAAAATCCAGACCTGAAGGCAACGCTGGAACAGGCGAAATCGACTATATTACCGCTCCAGTCTACAAGTAATGTATCTGAGCAATCCCTTCGTCAGCGTAGGATGCACAAGGTGAGGATTGATCAACGTAGTGGTGTTCATGTCGAAATCAAGAAACAAGAACAACATGCGAACACTAAGGTTTCAGAGTCCGTTACGTTACCTAAAGTTAACTCTTCTACTCGAACAGTTGAGCAAGAGGTCGTTCAGAATGTGAGAGTAAACCGGAAAGTAACGCCAAAACTTGATATTAAGACTGTTAACATCAAAAATTCTACTCTAAAAACAAAAATGGAAGAGGCTAAAACCGCATTAAATCGTTCCGGACCTGTAGAAGATCTGAAGATCCAGATCAATACCGAACAAGTTCAAAAAGTGGCTATGGAGGTTAAACAAAAAATATCTCCAAATATTTCAAGTGGATTAGAGGACGAGCTCAGACATTTAAAAACAATGCAACGTGCTCGTAAAACCGCTCCAGTTACCCAAGCGGCCGAAAGTCTCAGTCAATCCGTTCAACAAAAAGCTAGAATCGCTAGACAAACACCACAACAAAAACCCGGAAAACCTAGTTGATAGGTTCTAAAGGAGCGAATCATGAGTAATAGTCTTGCAGAAATAGCTAAGCGCCAGGCATTAGAGAAGCTCAAAAAAAAAGGTACGGACATGCTAAAAAAGCAGGCCCTACAACTGCTAACTAATCCATATGTCTTAGGTGCATTAGCTTTAGGTATCGCGATTTTCCTTTTTTTCTTCATCATCGCTAGCGCAGTATCTTCCGCAAATGCTGTGATCAGTTCAAACGTCATTAGTGATAAGATCCTCCCACCACAGATATATGCATCCGATATGGAGGACTTAATCACGAGTGACTATGGGAAGCGGGTGCATCCCGTGACAGGAGAAGTATCGTCGTTTCACTCTGGGATTGATATTGGTGTCCCAGAGGGTACTCCTGTCGCTAGTTCCTTTGAAGGAGTCGTAAGAACTGTAAGTTTTCCAACAAATTCCGATGCTGAATCCACCCAAAATGCGGGAATTTATGTGGTCGTACAAAGCAGCGATCCGGAAATCGCTATGAGCAGCCGTTACTTGCATCTTAGCCAAGTCTTTGTTAACACTGGACAAGTTGTGAGAAAAGGAGAGATTATCGGTTTATCGGGGAATACGGGACGATCAACTGGTGCTCATTTACATTACGAACTAATCCCTGATGGAGAAGAAGCAACGGATCCTAAGCCCTACGTTATGCTGATCTCGAAACTTACGGATGTGGCAAGTGAGGAAGCCTTTAAAGCTTTTCAAAAAGTAAAGTGGGATACACCGGTATCTTCGTACCTTACTGGGGATCACCCAATGTATTTGTCTAAGAAAATGTTATATCTAAGTAATATTAATTTCGATGGTTCTTCAATAGCACCATTCAACGAAAATGGAGTTGGTTATACTAGGCCCTTACTTAGAGGGGGATGGGGGGCTTCTTCAAACTTTTATAGTAACGGTAACGTTCCTACTGTTCCAGACCCAAGCGAAGAAGAGGAAAAAGAAGAGATATACATCCCACCAAATCTTGGATCACTGACCGACCCCTTTTTCATCCAGTACGCTGTAATGGCTCAGTATGAGGAGCGTAGGAGCGGGGTGCCCGCAAGTATCACCCTTGCTCAAGCTGCACTTGAATCTGGAAGAGGAAAGAACGCGGTATGCAATTATAATATGTTTGGTATTAAAGCGAATAAATCATATAAAGGTGATTATTGCTTGGCAAGAACACATGAAGAAGTGGATGGCGTACGTGTGCCCACGACTTCAAAATTCCGGAGCTACTCTAGCGTAGCAGGATCTTTTGCTGACCATTCGGATTTCCTACTTAAAAACAGCCGTTATCGTTTCGCATTATCCAAAGAAAATCCTTATGAGTTTGCTAACGAACTCCAAAGAGCTGGTTATGCGACGGATAGTCAGTATGCCAACAAACTGAAATCGATTATCCGAAAACAAAACTTAGCTTCGCTAGATATGAATCAAGGGATTGACCCCACAACGGGCCAACCCTTTACTGATATCGGTTTTGTTGGAGGAGGCGGTGGGGACGGTGGGGACGGTGGGGCTGGTAGTTTAATTACTGTAACCTTTGGAATTAGTCAATATTATGGAGGACCGGCATTTGAAACCCATGAGGAACAGTATATGAACGGTAAGTATCATACCGTTTATAAAGCCATTAACGATCCCACAACCGGAAACCCAATAATTAATTTTGAAAATTACGATCGTGTGGTACACTCTTCTCAAGCGCAAGCTCCTGTTATTGAAATAAAAGACATTCCAGAAGCCATTAGAGTAACCATTTATGCACCCAATGAACGAGAATTTTATGTGATGAATGTAGATTATATAAAGGGGACTTATTAATGAATACACAATTGGTTAATCTGCAGTTCAGTGATACTTACCTCATGGTCAATTTTGAGATTACTTTCCAAGAAATTCAATCCTGGTTGTCTATGGCCGGCCACAACATGGATGATGCATCCCTTTTTCGAGCTCTGTTATTCCCAGAATCACTGGATTCGGATCAACAGACCGAGTTGTGCTGGATTATCCTACACAGATACGAGGATGTTTTCTTCCAAACTAATCGCAACTGGACGGATCCGGAACATCCAGCAACAACGAACACCGTGCATCAGTTATTGCTTCGTATGATGAACAGCCGCACACTTAATGGTGAAGATAATACGAAGCTGGACCTTTACTTACTCTTGCAGCAAGACCGTCAAGCTGATACACCGTTATATCCTACGCTACAACATCTGTTTGATGTGAAGTGGGGTAACTCCGCTTCCGCGTAGTGCAGCAATTTAAATAGTGCTGTATCCTTCCTTAGGAGAAAGTTAAAATCTCCTTTGGAAAAAGTGATCCCCTAAAGTTAGATAGGTAATTTAAAAGAGACTTTTAGGCATGTATTAATGTCCGGTTGCTTCTAGAATAAGCAAAGGACGTTGTTAGGAAGCAGTTCAGCGTCCTTTGGCTAAACCATCACGAGTGTGCTCAAGGTGGAATATTCATCTGAATGCCTTTCCGAGCATAAGGGTTAGGCCGATACCCATCCTCATGATTGGCATGCTTGAAGTCAGATATTTACAGAGTTTGTAGTTTAACTTACTTTGTACCCGCCAAACTATTGCTTGGCGGTTTTTTTGTTCTCCAGAAATGCAAACCATTTACTAATATTGAAATTTTAAATCACAATGTTTAATTAGCAGGATTTATGTGATTTTTTGTCGAATCTAAAAAGAAAAACTTTTTTGGGGGCCTTTCAATGTTTAAAACTATAGCTACATGTACTACTGTAGCACTCTTGGTTTCATCTTTATTTACATACGCTCCATCAGTTGAAGCAGCAGATGCTTCTTGGGTGAAGCAAGTGGAAGTCTTTGATAATGGATCTTACATTTTGAAAAGTAACGAGGACTTAATGTTTTGGGATGGAAGCGAACTGAAAAAAGTTGCTGGACATATAACATCCATATCAGAAGATGGGGAAGCTATGGCAGTAAGAGAGAACGGAAATCTTATAGAGCTATCTCGTGATACATACAAAACGATCAAACTGTCAGAGAAAATAGGAAAAGTTAAACAAGTGGTCGAAATTAAATATGTTGTAAATCAAAAAGAAGAATTATGGGATACAGAAAAGGAAACAAAGCTTCTTGATAATGTTAGTGAGGCAGTATCGGGTGATCAGTTTGTTATGGCACTAACTAATGATGGTTCTCTGTGGAGTTGGGGAAATGATAATGGTGGTCAGTTGGGTAATGGATCAAAAGATAATAATGATACGCCTGAAATAGTTTTACAAAATATATCTAAAATAGCCGCGAATGGACACAATGCAGCTGCAATAAGCAAGAGTGGCGAACTTTATTTATGGGGTACAATTCACTTTGATAAGGGTCTTGGGTGGGATCAGACTCCACTAAAAGTATTAGACAATGTAAAAGACGTTTCATTAACACAGACTATTGCAGCTATTACAAACAATAATGAATTATATATGTGGGGTAATGGTTTATATGGACAACTCGGTAATGACACAGAAGAAAATTTAGAAGTACCAACAATGATAATGGACAAGGTTAAACACGTAGATGTTTCAAGTAAAGCAACTATTGCTGTAAGAGAAAGTGGAGAAATTTGGGGATGGGGATATAAAGAAGGTTTAGATGCGAAGTCATCTGATACTTATATCAAAACCCCAATCAAAATCTTAAATGCTCAACCAATCCCAGTATACCCAGTGACAGGGAACTATAAGATGTCAAGTTCATGGGCACAAACTGAGTTACCAAAAGCTGAAGCAAGAGGATTACTGGCTCCTGTGATTCAGCTTAATCTTAATAAGCCAATTACTAGAGAGCAATTTTCAGAAGTGGTAGTAAAGTACTATGAGGCTATGATAGGAAAAAGCGTTTCCGAACAGGCGAAGAATCCTTTCCTAGATACAAAAAACAAACAAGTAATCAAAGCATATAATTTAGGTATCGTTAATGGAGTTTCTTCGGATCACTTTGAACCGAGCAAATCAATTACTAGAGAAGAAATAACGGTGATGTTGAAACGAGCACTCGATAAAGCTCGTCCGAATTTTGAATATAACTATTCATATAAGCGTTTTGAAGATGAAAGTAAGTTTGCCTCATATGCTCAAGAACCGATAAAATATTTACGTTCGCTGGGTGTTGTTAAAGGTGAAAATAATTTCTTTAATCCAAAAGCCAAAACGACAATTGAAGAAGCTGTAATAATGACATACCGTTTACTTGAAATTACAGATTAAAAATATATCAATAAAAAGGGTCACCTTGATTTAACACGTAATAAATAAGGGAAAAGGGACAAACTATATAAGACTAGGGGTAATAGACGGCATACGAAAGAATCTGCCTACTCTATTGCCCCTTTACAATGATTAGGATATAATTACCTCATTACGAAACACATTCATTTTCTCCGCTGTCTAATATTCAGCTGGAGAAGGAGCTGTTGTCTTAATTGACAACTTATAAAATATGCCTTGAGGTTGAAAAAGTATGGCCATTTTTTTGGTTATGCCTTTTTTTTCATTTCAAGGCTTTTTTTTATGTCCAAAAACATGAAAAGGGGGAGATAGAGATGGACCATATGAAGAAACACTGGCCTAAAGAGCTGGAATGCATAAGGAAAGGCGTAAATCATCTTGATGGTTACGTCACTACGATTAGTCCACATTACATGCAAGATCGTTATCATAATTCGGATTATCCGGATCGTGTGTTCGACGAACTTGATATCGTATGGGCAATTGCTAATGGTGAGATTGTCGAAGGATACGATAGTGGAGAGAGAGGAAGAAATCCTGAACCGGAGCGGACCATTATCGGTCCTGCAGTATCCGGTAATTGGGCTGTCGTGATTATCTTGATGAAGACTGGTAATCAGTTCATCGTAAAAACAGTATTTCCTGTGGATAGGGAGCGTTACAGCAAATATATCCCTAAATCATGAGAGAAGAGGAATAGAAATGATGCCTGCTAAAGATGCAAACAAAGTACATGCCTTGCTTATCCTTACCTACATCGTAGGAACACTTGTCTTGATTAGTCGAGCAGTTTTTGGATAAAAATAGTGCATCTATTTTTTGTTGAATTTAGTAAACCATGATAAAATAAGGCCATAGGAGGGATGCTTTATGTCTCAATGTGGCCGGTGCAAAAAGGAGATCAATACTATGTTGATTACTAATAAACGTCAATTTGATGGAGGAACGTTAGTAGTAACTGATGTTCCAGTTCAAAAGTGCGAATGTGACGAACAAATGCTTCTTAATGATAGTGCTCTGATTGCGGGTTATGTAAGATTGCTCGTGGATCGCAGTATTATTGGAGAGATTACTGTATCCATGCAGGATCTAAAGCAGAAATTTACAATCCAAGATTTCCTGCCTAAAGAAGCTCAACAACATTAATTTTTTCCTAGGAGTTATAAATAGTACAGATGTTATTGAGGAACAAAGATGTTGTTTTTCTAGATGATTCCTTTAGGAGTACATCATTTAGGATCATAACTAACGGACGTCCACGACTTCTGTAATCCCTTTAGGGATGGAGACATGATATATACCTTATTGGTGTAACTCGTGTGTAAAAAATCAAATATGGATGGCATAAAGGAGGCTGCTACTGCGGTGTCCTTTTTTTTGTGCCTAAAAAAGGGAGGATCTCCAGATGATTAAAAAGGTAATGATTCAAGACGACTTAGGTATCCTTTGTAGTGGGCTTGCAATTGTTGATCTGGATGGAAGCGACGTCTGCATTGACTTTGACGTTGTAAAACCTCCTCAGACGAATGTGATTGTTGGCGGTCGAAAGAAGCGAATCTCTATGAAAGATGCGGATCAATTTGAAAGAGAATTGTTCGAACTCTTCACCTTTCATAACATACCGCTAAAGATCGGCACCTATGCCATTTCAGAGGAAATCAACCAATCAAACCGGAGGGTGGAAATAGAAATGAAACAGCTGACGACAAAACGAGTTTGTCTCTTGGTCAATTTGGGAGGATTTGAAAAGCGGATGTCTGAAAACCTACTTATTGCTAAAACCTATGGTGAATTCGTTTACTCCCTTACTGGTGATGGTCTCGTCGATATAAATAAAGCTCAACTCGTTCCCGTGAATATAACGGCGCTTACACCGGCTGAGCTGCAAGTCTGGTCTTCTATGATCAACGATCAGCTAATAGAAGCGGGTTTTGATCCTGATAACACCATCATGCTGGCGGCTGGCCGCAATTATCGCGGTACTCTTCCACTTGGCATGAACATCGGGAACAATGTACGGATTGGGGCGTGAGTACGGAATGAAGCTTCGATATATTGCTTTTAAATGGCACGTAGAAGCACCGTTAGATGCGGTTGTAACTGTCCTGAAGCAAGTCAAGCTGACTCCTGGTAAAGAACAACGCTGGACCCGCTCCATAGGTACGCATTCACTCACCGTGGAGCCCAGGGTAAATATGTGTTCACCCGAACGTTCCTACTTTTGGATTCGTTTCGTTAATGAGCATGGGCCAACTGATAAGGAGTTACTAGCTCGAGTGCTATCCGATTGGTACTTTACAATGAGTCAGCACTTTGTGACTTCAGTTAATTGGATGCAGGTTGCTCTTGATATTGAACAGTTTCGCCCAATCTACGGATTTGTCGAGAGCAATCCAAGGATTTGGTCAAAAGCGGAGAAACAACTGTATTTCTCGTTTTATCCCATTCTTGACCACTATTATTTTGAAGTCCGGAATGAGGATATTCGGAATTCGATCCCGCATCAGCGCTTTTCGCATTGGCTTGATGAATTGAAACATAATTTGAAAGGCCAGCAGAAGCCTGATGATCAAATCAGCTTCGATCTAGTTGTATAAATATCGCCCGCTGTGGCGCTTGAGAGGATGACTTATATTATGACACTAACTCCTCTGCAGGAGATCAATATTGAAACCTATTTACAATCCATGCCACTGGATATTCAAGGGAACATTTCTGTTTGTACAGAAAAATGGTTGAAAGGGGAGACCGCTCATGGGTATCCGCATCCAGCGCAAGTTTGTGCGAATATCCAAGCTAGTAATGAGCGTCAACCTTTTCTAAGCGTTCAACAAGCCTTGAATCTGCAGCTGCTAAAAAGACATCTTCACCTAGCAGTGGCAGTGTAATTAGTTTTAGTTAAGCAAGAAGCTGGAGACCATAAAAATAATTTAATTTAAAGGAGGAAGCCCCGCTATGTTGTAATTAGGGGCTTCGCCCCAGTACATACATATGGGCAAAAAAACATGACTAAGGTACAACTGATGAAACTACAATTCGAGGCAGAAAGACGGAAAAAGCTGAAAGAATGCACAGTAATCGGAAAATTGCTGTCTAGAAGCTAGATTCCATGCCTTTAGGATGCCTATAAAAACCAATTTGTGAGGAGGAAAGCCCCGCTGCCATTGTGCATTGGGGCTTTTGCCCCTTCAATTGGCATGGGCGAAAAATATGTCTATTACAGAGACCAATCAATATGCGGTGCGTGAAGTTCGGAGTTCTTTTTATCAAACATGTAATACCAACTCTCTATCCACTAGAGATCTACTCATTCTAATCTTAGAGCCTTTAGTGAGAGACAGAAGTGTATCAGTCTTGGTGGATCAAATTTTGGAAAAGGGACTCAACTACTTAGCTTCTCTTTCCGAATTCGAGCTTTCGGTACTGTTTGGTATTAACGAGAAACAAAGTCTTCCGATCGTTGCCTTGTTTGAATTTTCCCGCAGGGTACATGCAGTTAAGAAAGAGGAAATCACGGTGATTCGTTATCCAGACGATTGTTACGAATTCCTGAATGATCTCAAATTTCTCGACAAAGAACATTTTGTTCTGCTCTTCTTAGACTCAAGAAACAAAGTGATAGGAAGAGAAACGATCTCCATAGGTACGGTGAACAGTGGTCTTGTTCATCCCAGAGAAGTGTTTAAAGCAGCCATCCGGCGTGGTGCAGTTTCTATTATTGCAGCGCATAATCACCCATCCGGAGATAGCACTCCTTCTGAAGAGGATATTGAACTAACCAATCGATTAGTGGAGGCTAGCAAACTTATTGGTATTGAGCTACAAGATCATGTGATCATCGCTAGTCAATCCAATATGAGCATGAAACTAAGAGGCCTCATGTGAGAGGGGAATATAAAAATGTATCAGGAATATAAGATGAAACTGGTACTTACTCAGGTCACTGGTTTCAAACTCTATGAAACGGAGCACTCCTTTTCTTTTGGAATGGGTAATCATATTACCGGTGATCGCGGACAGGGGAAAACTGCCCTTTGCGAAGCCATCATATGGTGCCTGAAAGGGTGCGATTTAACGGGGAATGTAAAGGGAGTCAAGAAACGTTTGGCTAATCCCAATACTAAAGAAATGAAAGTCGTTACTACTTGGGAGTTTCATACCCTTGAGGGTCTTCTTGTTAAGCATTCGTTCTGCCGTATTAGTACTGCCCGCTCCATGCGTCTATTTTTGGATGATGAAAAGGTTAGCCAAGATGATTTTGATGAATGGTTTGGAGAAACAGATACATTACTTAGTATCTTTCTTCCGGGGTATATCGGTGGAATCGGAGCGGCTAGGACGAACAATGTAGTTCTCTCCATGCTTCCAGCACAAGATGTCGCTCAAGTCATAAATAGTCTTCCAGCGGAGACTCAGGCACGTCTGAATCTAGACGGATTGAGAGATCCACTCCAATATCTGCAGTCCTTAAAAAGTGAACTGAGTGAATGGAACGACTATATTCATGATACAGAAAAAGAAATAGCTCAACTGCTTCTCAAGAATGCGCTACGAGGGTCTTCTACAGTCATCGAGGATGATGAGCGTAAAATGACGGATCTACGTCAACAAATTGAGAATCTTGAGCAGGATGCGGGACCTGCATTTCCGGAGCACATCAATGTATGGGAACTGGAATCTAAAGAACTGCGAAAGCGATATGATGCAGAAGTTGCAAGTTGGGTAACGTTAAACAATACAACGATTAATGGTGGAGAGAGAGAACGTAATAATAGAAAATTTGAGCTAGATCAAATCGCAAATCGCTGTAACGATGTCCTAAATGAGGGGTTTGCCCTACGGAAGGATATAGAAACGAATCGTGCTCTTTACGAGGAAGAGAAAGCTGAATTTATAGCACGTACTGAGCAGGAGCTGCAGCAACTTCATATTGATCTTCAGATGCTCGAGGCGAAAATATTGCTAAGACAAAAGAACGGCGACTCTATCAAAGAAACCCCGCTACATCAGAAACATTTAACTGATGCGAAAATACAAAGGGACTATCTTTTGCTAGAGGTCGATTCCGTACAAGAATTCATGCTCCGGTATGCTGAGATGCAAGTGATTGCATCAAATCGTACGTTGACTCATACTGAGATCTTGTTTATTCCAAGACGTGGGAAAGAAGGGGACTATACCTTCCATTACCGCCTACGGTATGAAGAGAAAGAGTATTATTTACTATCCAGTGCTGATAAAAATCGAGTTTCATTTGAGCTTGCAGATTTAGTGGCCATGACGCTAGGGATGACGATTCCTGTCTTTATTGATAACGGTGAATCAATTGAAGAAGTCATCGGAGAGCGCACTCAGTTCTTTGTGACCTCTTACCTTCCCCAAGCCGAATTGTCTCACGAAATCATTGTTGCATAGAAAGAAAAAAACAAGGAGGATTACGGGTGTAATATAACCGTTAATCCTCTTCATTTGTTATGGGGAGGTATTTAAAAATGATTATTATTCTTATAGAAACGTTTGTACTCGTATTCATTTTCGCTATTCTCCTTGGATCTATGTTATTTACGGCAAAATCAATAGTATTCGGACGTTATTTAAACCGATACTTCGTAGTTAGTCGTAATGGAAAAGGTGCTTACACCCTTCATCATAACCCCGCTTTTGGCTTTTACTATGCACATCGGGAGAAGTATTCAAGGCTGCAGGAAGATGCTATACGAAAGTTTAAAGCAGGGTATCCGGATATCGAGTTACACTCTGAAACTTCGACCTTACAAGGCTATTATGCAAAATTAGGTCTGAGTGGAACACCGGTACAGCAAAATAGAGTAGAGCGAGTAATCGGTATTGGAATGAACTACTTTCTCATTTTGATGAATCTAGCAAATTACCGTAAACGCAATCAGCAAGAATGGCAATTCATTCATCTCATGCGGCGGGTCAGAGTGAGTACTCCAATGCAGTATGTAATACTCAGTTTAAATGAAGCACAAAAACATGATGACACGAGAGAATGATTTGAATCTTCTGTTCAATCAATAAAAAATATAAAAGGATGGTCCAGATGAATGAACTTTGCGGTACGACTCTAATTCATGCCTACTCAAGAGCAGATAAGATCCAGGATGGCGGCTTAATTGACGTTTCAGAGCCAGCTAGACAAATTGGTATAGTCTATCCTGTTGCCATTAGTAGTGCGGTATGGATCGGAGCCATACAAGAGATCGATGGAGATAAGCCATTCGATATTAAAACACGTGGAGCTTTGTGGAGATGTTTAAGTATGCTTGCTTCTGTAGCAAGAAACTCCACAACTAATGATCACAAGCTGCTATTCACCGTCCCTTTGGCTGATAAGCAGGGGAATATTGAGAATGTTCAGCTCAAAGCGATCATTGGCCCTGGAGATAACTTGGAAGCGGTTATTACTATTATGGAGCCCGAGGAGGATTAGATATGCCTCAATACGAACAAATGGATCTTCTTAGCTATATAGAAGATATGGAAGCGATGGCTGCTGTAGAAGCGGACATAGCGAAGTCAGAAGGACTTTTGAGAGTGATCGTGAGACGAACATTTTCGGAAAAGGAGCGGTTAATTAAGTTCTGCTCCCGCTCCCTAAATCGTTTGCAGTCATTCATCTTCTCTAACCTTACTGTTCATTATCCAATTAAACCAGCCGATCCATCTGCAGACCTTAAAAATATGAAGTCAGAGGAAGCCGGCATTTGTTTATCTAGTGCACGAATAAACAAAACCATTCCAGCTGTAAAGCGGTGGGGTTCTCAGAATGCATTACGTATTCAAAAGGGCATAAAAAACCTGCAGAACCTCTTTCAGCAGAGATTAATGACTAAAGATGTAGCAGTCTGCAAATCTAGCGAAAAACGCATAGAGCAGAACCCAGAGTCCTATCAGGAGGCATCTTCAGGACAGTCGTTACCTATGCTCCGCCCACCTACCTTTTTCGGACTTATCCCTTGGGTGAACGTCTATACTGTCACTCGGGCATTTGGAGGATCCGAAGATGGTGGATGGTACTATCGCCAGTATACTTGCGTAAAAAGCCAGCAAGTTTGGCTTTGGGACGCTGAGGTAACGGAAGCAATGTTTCTTAGAACTTATGAAGGGTTAGCATGGGGGTTGCTCTGTAAAGAAGCAGCCGGACAAGAAGTGGTTGTGAGAATTGAGAGAAGAAGAGCTGCACTTCAGTACGCTGAGAAACCAGCTTATGATCCAGAGATCGTGGTGGAGAGTGCCGTGAAACTGAGATCAAAAACTCAGAAAAACATAGTGCGGTCTACGCCGTTTCCTATCATGAAACCTACTTCGAGTACTTTCAGCTCTATTAGCCAGAAGAAGAATAGTATTCAAATGGTGCGTACTGCTTCTCTTGATGAAGAGCCGTGTGAACGATGCAAAGGTTCGGGTAGAACTCGATACCTTCATATTAAGAACGGCATCTGTTTTTTATGCGGTGGAAGCGGGGAAAAATCGAAACAAAAACAAGAGATCATAAATACGGAACCATCTTTTACGTAGTGTTGGAAACGAATAATAACCTACGAAGAAAAAAATAGAAATAGAGGAGGTGACCTGACAAACGCCTGGGTTAATTCTCTGGTCTTTGTTAGGTCAATAATTATGGACACTGAGATTCAAAAACAAATATTAGCATATGAGTTAGCCCGCTCCAAGTATCTAAAAAAAATAACAAAGGATGACTTGCGGAATTCCAGACTTCTCTGTGAGCCGCAGATCCTAAGATTTGATGGGATGACTTCAGAAGAGCGAGATCATGTCATTACTACAGAAGTAATGGGATGGGAGCCACATACGTTTGAGGTGCCGGCGTTTTTATCTCACAAGGATTATTGTAGAGGTTCATTTAAGCCATCCCAGGACATGAATCATGCCCTGCAAGTGTTTGAGTACACCCTTATCGCAGATAAAACTAGGCTTGTTCCTTGCGGTTCTGGCGCTGGCCTCTTTTGGAGTATCTACTATGATGATATTTATATTGGGGTTGGAAAAACACCACAGATGGCTATTTGTAAATATGCACTCATTATTAATGATGTGCTGCTGTATAAAATAAATGCGGCATAATAGTTGAGACAGGCCACAAATATAGCGATACTGTTAAGACATTGAGTACGAAAGAACTAAATAAGACCGATCTTTTGATCGGTCTTATTTCTGTTATTTATATAAAAATAGAGGCTGGGTCACATCTTGATCTAGCCTCTTTTTGTACTTTCGTTTAATGCAGCAATAAGTTTTCTGTGTTAACAATTAGAATTTTTTTATACGGTTGTGATTTTCGATCATCGTTACACTGTATAGAACATCAGCCCAAGTAAATATAGCAGCTCCAACTGCTAGCTCGGACTGAATCAGAAGAATCGTTCCTATTGTACGAGGTGAGGGATACACCAAAGACAATAGTATCCTGAATGAACTTCACCAAAAAAACCACAAATAAAGGAGATCAAATATTATGGCATATACATTCTCTTCTCTCACTGCTTCTAATGGAATTACGCTCAAGGTTATTAAAACCACTCCAGGCAACATTAAGCCAGTAGGTATCACTCCACTCGCCCCTGTTACCTCGGGAAGCGTATACGGAGTTAATGCAGGATTCGCGAATAACAGTAACTATAACGAATGCTTTAGCATCGGTGTATACAATGACGTTCCCGTAAAGGGAGCAAAGGGTGTTCACAATACCGGCTGGTTCAATGAATACTACACTCGCGGAACATTGGTATACGATGCCTATATTAACAGTTTAAGTGTTAAGGTAATCGATAATGCCTCACAATCAGGTTATGTGCGTCCGGATATGTACTGGGCTATCGGAGGAATTAGCTTAGGATTGCAAAACACCAATTGGTCCTCGCAAATGACTACTGAGCACGTTGAAGGCATTGGTGGTGTAAGTTCAAGTGCTGCTAGAACAGCAATTGTCTATGATAGCTCCAACAATATTCATTTAGTTATTACGGAAAGTAAAACTAGCATCACTGCATTCCGGGCAGCTATCCTAAACAAAATCCCAAATGTTCGTGATGGTGTACTTCTCGATGGCGGTGGTTCAACAGAGATGCTCTGTAAAGAATATACGTTTACCGGCACCGATCCAAATCGTAAACTTGGGTTTATGGTTGGAATCATTAACAAGTAATGCAAACAAAAAAAGAAAGTCAGTTAAATTTAACTGGCTTTCTTTTTTTGTTTGTACTATTTAATCTATACCATTTATTTTCCACGCTCCATCCACTTTCATTAAGGTATACATCGTATCGCCAACAGAACCATAAGGAGAATCTTTGTACTCCTCATGAATCGAAACTGTTATTTGATTTTCACTTTCGGACATAAATTTGGGAGCACTTAATTTCATAATTCTCGTTTTATCTTTTTCATAAGCCTCTATATCAGATTGTGAACTATCCTTAGTAAATACTGAAGCATATAGATCCTTATCCCGTTTATTAAAATACTCCACTCGTTGGTTTACCACTGAAAGCACATCTTGCTGTGCTCCTTGATAGGCAGTTGCATCAATGTAAGTAGTTTTAACCTCTTCTTTTGATGAACAAGCAGACAAGAAAAATAAAACCAGGATTAAACTCATCAATTGTATCTTCCTCATGGGGTGATTCCTCCTTCGGTTAATTTTGATTTCCTTTCTTATACAATTTAAACGCTTTAAGGATGTAATTGTTTCTAAAAGTTACAATTAAATATTTAAAGGATAGCTATCCTTGTTATTAATGTCTGACAGTAAAAATTATCTAGTGATTCAAATAATTAACCAAATAAAGTATAATAAATAGGAACATTTGTTCTTGTATTGGTTGTGATTTTACTCGTTCACTTCACTTTATATAGTATAGGGCGAACAGTCTAATTCAAGAAAGGAAGATCCTTCATGGAAGAAATCTATAATATGAATAGTAAAAATTCAAGGGCTGTTACAAACATTACCGGATATGAATTTGAATTATCTTTGCAGCATCCTATTGTACTTGGGTTCTCCTCACACCCAGAGAATGCGATATTAGTAGAAAAATTTATTAACAATCCAACTGAATCCAACCATGAAAAGTTAAATCAAGCCTTTAAAATTTATATTTTTGCCATCCGATTTACAAAGTATCTTAGTTCTCTCATTACAAATAGCCGAATCGATTATCTAAGGAAAGTAAAAAAAGATGAGGAGCGAGAGTTGCTAATCTTTGATAAACCATTGTCAGCAGATGAGGATGTAGCTTTAGGAGAGATTTTATCGAATGTTTACCACGGGGAGGATATTCCTCAAGTAACAGTTGATCCTGATGTATTCCAATCACAGCTTAATAATGAATGGTTATATCATGGATTCTCCAAATTAACACCTAAACAAAAATTTGTGATAACCCTTGCCTATTCCTCCTGTAGTCGAGATAGTGAGATAGCGTTACTCTTACATGTAACCCAGCAGTCTATCTCTAAAACACGAAAAACATCTTTACAGAAGTTGAAACGGTATATTCCCCCATTGAATATTGAATCGGCAATAAAGGAGGGAAGCTAGCATGGATCAGGCTCAGTTAATTACTGTAATATCAACAACAATCGGTAATTTCGGCTTTCCTATAGTGTTAACAGGTTATTTATTATTACGTTTCGAAAAAAAAATAGATAACCTCATTACTACGATTCAAGATTTCAAACTGGCATTGCTTGGGGAGGAGGATAAAAAGAAGTGAAGAACTCTGAATTATTTGAATGTGCGCGTAAAGCACAATTCGGTGACCGAGAGGCCATGCGCAAAATTATAGATGCTTATTATCCTTTAATTCGTAAAACATCAAGAACTCTATCTTCACTTTCCGCTAAAGACTTTGAGCAATCTACCATTGAAAAAATTGTAAGGGCTGTTCATAATTACGATCTTGACTCTCTCCCGGATTTTGAAACTTTTATTCACATGGAAAACAACCTCTAATCTACATTTCCAATCCTCTTAAACAGAAGAAAGCCCCCTTACATAGGTGGCTTTCTTCTGTTGCTGACCAACCAAAGAGAACATAGATAGCGTACCTGCGGACCAGTGACACTCATCGACCAATCGTAATCTTTATAAGTAACCTTTATCACGTCAGTTTTAACAAATGACCGTGAGATTACGCAGCCAGTTTGTCTATATTCACAGACTAAGATTAATTATTTTCTTTTCCAGACTCTATATAGATCTTGCACTACTTCCTTTCCTAGCTGTATAAGGGATAAGGGACGACAGAACCACATGAGTATAAAAAATATGACATAGTGAAGAATTTGCCAAGGTGAATTGTGTAATAAATCATGAGCATATAAGTGGTACAAGCGCTGGTTTAAAAACATCATTACACCACCAAATGATATTCTCAATATTAATGATATTAGTGTAGTATCTATCATTTATTAAATCTCTCCCTTTTATCTTCGGTTATTTTCGTATAATTTCAGACAACAAGCAGAACCCCTTGATACGTACCTCCTTATTGATTTATAGAAAAAAGCACCGATAGATTCACAACCATGAATGTATTTACTCATAGTTTAAGAATTTATCGGTGCTTCCGATTAATTAGCATATTTGATTGTGGTAGGCTACTTACTGATTATTTAATCATTCTTCGGGGTATTTTGCAATCGAATGAAATATATAGAGGCTAAGAGGAAGTATTACATCAGTTCATCTTCTTTCCAAACAATAGGTTTAAGAACATCTTCTAATATGATGCAGTTCAATTAAGGGGATATTTACTGTTAAAGAGTAGGATTCTCTTTCCAAATCACCTAAGAGATCATATACTAGATCTATTACGAAACACATTTATTTTCTCTGCAGAACTATAATTCATGCAGAGAAGGGGAATTCTGCACAGCAGAAAAAAATAGGGCTTAAATTATGGAGACAAAAAGGTATACGGGATACGTATATTCTTTTTTTGTCTCCTTTTTTTATGCCCAAAAAAAGAGGAGGAATTACGATGAGCCTTTTAACATCTTGCTGTAAAAAAGAACAAACTTGGCGTCATACCAGTGAAAAGCCTTTAAATGATCACTACTCAATAGCTTGCAAAGAACCAGTTTGCTCAAGCTGTGGTGATGAACATCCTGCGATGATTCAAGTATGTGATTGCTGCGGGAATGAAGGGGTTTTACAGGAGACACGATTAGGTGAATGGTGCGGTCAATGTATTAGGCTGTATCCCAAGGATTTAAATCTGGAGCAATGAGTCTATACATGACCATTAAGCATTAATTAGGAGAAATAATAATTAAACTCGAGGTGGAATAATGCGAAGAATTGCTTTTATAACAGAGTCTTCAGCAAGACCAAATGAACCGATGCCGGCACACCAGTTCTTTCAAGGAACGCAAAGTCGATGGGTTAATAAAGTTATCGAGTACATGGAAGTCCGTGACTTTCCTCATGAAGACATCTTCTTTTTGAGTCATTATGAGCAGCGAGTTATTGGCTATAAGGATTTAGTCGAGCCGTATCCTAAGCAAAAATATCATCCACGAAAAAATGAGGCGATTGAGTTAGCCCATAAGGTCGTAAATCTGATTCTCCGTATGGAATCATTGCCTTTTGTAGAAATTCATGCAGGTCGAACCTTCTCAGATCCGCTTAAGCAACTGCTTGATGAGCATAACGTTTTATATCGCGTATATGGATCTGGAATACCGTTAGGAAGCAAACCAAATTATTACGCTGATTTAATTGAGGAGGAGCTGAACAAGCGAAAACTCAAGGAAATTCAACGTGAGAAGTGGCAGATCACTTCAATGATTCGGTTGCAGACTCCCCAAGAAGCTAGTGAGGTTGTTACTAGTTTTAGTAATAGCGCACATCTTTATGGCATCGAGCGGAATCTAGAAGAGCTAAAGGAGCTCCTCGGAAATTACAACCAGAAGCGGAAAGACGTTAAAAATGCTTTAGGAGAAATGGAGCAATTGCTTCAAGAAGAAGATCAAACCGGTGAACTCGCATACTTTCTACAGGCAAAAGGTTCACTTGCAGAACTGCATGCAGATTCCAACTTTGAGAGTATTAAAAACAAATATGGTAAGTGCCTAGCAAAATTTACATTGTGTCTGATCAAGCAGAGCTATGTACTGCAGAGTGAATCTAAAATTAGCGCAGCGCTACTCCGTACACAAATCGCACTTATCAAATAAGGAATGGTACTTCATATGAATGAAATGTTAAAGATGCGATTCCATACTCTCTAGTATCAGGTGCGACGAAGGTACGGAATAATCCGTATTGAGGTTCATTGTAGCCCCCTTCAGCGAGCTCCCAATTGGGATATGTAGCACTTACGCAGATCGTTCGAGAATGCGTGAGAGGACAGATAGAGTCCTGCCTATTTCCATATCGACTAAATACGATATCGGAAACAGGAGAGATGGATATGGCGACAAATTATGTTGATGAAAATAGCGTAGGTAGTGTAATTCGGTGGTTTGGAGGAAAGCATTTTCTGTCTCGTGACCTGGTTCCTTTAATTCCTGAACACCACTGCTGGGTGGATGTTTTTGGAGGCGGAGGGCACATGACTGTGGCTAAAAGAAGAAGTAAGGTAGAGGTTTTTAATGATAAGGATCATGATCTAATCAATTTCCTTCTAACTCTTAGAGAGAGAAGAGATGAGTTGATAAGTTCATTATCTACTTTACCGACAAGCCGATACCTTTTCGAAAAATGGCAACGCGAGGAACTTCCTAAGGATCCTCTTGAACGTGCAGTAAGGTGGTACTATTTACTCCGAAACTGCATAATACCCGCTAACGGTATTAAAAGTGGATGGCGATCCGGAAAGATTAAGAACACCGCTAGTGATTTTCAAAACTCTTTGGCAAAGCTCGAAGCTTTTGAAGAGCGGTTCAGTCGTGTCATGATTGAATGTCTTGACTATAAAAATATGATACAGCGATATGATTCTCCGGGTACTTTCCTATTTGTTGATCCTCCATATGTTCACCGTGAGCACTATTACAAATTTGCTTTTGATGAACATGTTGAACTTGCTACAATGCTTCATAATATTCAAGGCAAATGTATGGTCACGTATTATGGTGATCCGTTAATTCTAGATCTTTATAAGGATTGGCATTGTGAGACATTCGAAGCAAAGGTAGGCACAGTAGCCAAGGCTGAACTAGGACAAACCCGAAGAATAGAGAAAGAATATGTTTTTATGAATTATAAACCTGAAACCAAGGGTCAGTTGTCATTTGATTTCCCTGTAGTTAATGACATTTGAAAGAAAGTTGTTAAAGGAAGGATCTCCGCCACTATTGTGGAATAGTAATGAAAGGGGAGGGTAATATTTCATGGACCAATCTGAAATAATGAGAAACTATCATAGCTATATTGACGAATTAAAAGGAACTTACGATCCAATCATAAAAAAGATGAGACAGCAGAAAAACGAAAAATGGGTAAGTCTTGCTTGGAAAGGCCCCATTAAGCAAGTGTTAGGATATTTTAAACACGCTAAAATAGTTTCAGCGATAAAATGGAGCTCACTACCTCTTTTAGGACAAGCAATAGTCATTTTAACAGGTTGGTATAAGCATTTACCATTATGGTCTATTATTCTGGGCAGTGTAGTCTTGTTATTTGTTATCTATTACTTTTTTTATGTAAAACGATACATAGACAAGATGGCAACCCTGGGAACGCCTGAATTTCACGTTGAAGCTTTGAAGGCCAGACGTCCTGCAGAATATGCTGTTTGGAGTACTTTCATTCAAAAGGATCACTTCACTTTTAATGGTCTATACGATGCTTTCAATACATTGCTCGTCCCTATTAAAGACGGCAGTATTGAATCTGTACTGCAATACTCTATCGGTAGGGAGGAAGTATTGGAGGAGACCATCCAGGAGTTGAGAGATCGAATAGAAGAGTTAGAAAGATCAGTAGATGGGCTTGCTGAAGATATAGATAATTCAGAAAATAGTATTTCCTATTTGGTTAATTTACTTAAAGCAGTCAACACCAACATATATCGATTAACCAATGGCATTCTTGATTTTGATGATCTAAGATTCGTCTCTCCATTTACTATTTATGCCGTAAAGGAAAATATACTCACAAAGATATACGACGTAGGCACATCTGGAGGAAGTATGAGTGAGATAGATTTATCTGTCACCCAGGAATTCGAATATGCAGCTGTGTCTGCAGCGAAAGAAAAATCTAACGATTCATTCATTAGCTACCCATATCCAGGAAGAGTAGTCGTCGCTTTCTCAATGAAAATGCTGAATAATGAGCGTTGGGTGTGGTGCTTCCACTTTGATGAGTCAGACAAACGCGCCTTGTCTCTAGTAATTTCCAATGATATAATAGAGTCAAGGCAAATTAGAAGACTTATTCATGCTTTTTGTTTGATATTACACAAAAACATGATCTCAAAAAAGGAGGCTACCCAAGATGCTGCAGAACAAGCCAATTAAGGTAGAGGATAAATCTCAGGAAGAAATTTTGAATAAACGGCGTCAGCTGCGTAACGAAATGTTAAAGCAACTTGGTGAAAGAGTAGCCGTTACGGAAGAGAAAGCTGAGAAGGTATTGCTTAGAGCATAACTATAAGAAAAACTCTCGGGAATTCCCGGGGGTTTTTTTGCGCATAGGTTTATAACTATGAAACTTGAGAAGAATACATACTATGAATCTCTAATAGAAGGGAAGCAATAGTATGGTTAAAAAGGGGAAGCTTATTACATTCCAAAAAAAAGCAACCAAAATTATCGATCGTACACAAGCAGAGATAATGAATGAGAGAAAAGAAAAAAGAAATGAACTATTAAATAATCTGAAAAAAAACAAAAAATAAGAGAGAGATACTCACAAGCATCTGACCATTGTAATAATAAACAGAACAAAAAAGCCCTTCTTATGGGGGCTTCTTTGCACTCCACTAGGAGTGTCTTCAATTCATTTAAATTTATAGTTCAACTACATCGGAATTCTTTGTTTTTAAAGTCAACTCATCTGCAATTTTCCGGGCATTTTTGACATCTTTTGTTTTGCCTGTGGCAATATCTATTTTAAGAGAAATAGAACTCAATTTCTCTGATTTATTGATATAGCTAATTAAAAGATAGCACGTCACCCATATACCACCGTTTGGCGCCGGAACACTTTCAGTTTTAAACTGAGCTTCTTTTATACGCATAATATCAATAGAGAAATCACTTCCTCCACCATCAATATTTAGATGGGTTGTATTCAATTCAATCTTACATAGGTTCTTCTCAGGTAAAGGTAGACCATCTACATGATATAAGCTGGCTGTTATAGACTGATTCTTTTTGGAATCATTCTTCTTAAAAAAGCCCATTTCATCACTTCCTCCTAAAACACTTTATCTATATTCTACCATATCGATAGAAAGTTGCGATCATTTATTGCGAACCTTGGACTTTGTCCCCTCACTTGTGCAGGCAATATTAGAGAACGAATTACAACCTCTCGGTTGAGTTTTTCTATGCGTAAGTTTATTACTAAAAACCTTAGGAAGCTTCTATAAATCTATAAATATTGTATTTTCTAAATCAGATATCAATAGTAGTATATTAATATATTACAATATTAATATACTACTATTGATATCTGAAGCTTAATTGTAGGTCTATTTGTGGATAGGTGCTGCAGGGACATAGAAAGTAGTTTTGCCCGAAATAGTTTTGCAAACTAAAGAACACATAAAAGTGAGAGGATGAAGAGAATGAAGATCGAAGAGTTCTTATTACACATCGCAAACGGAGAAAAGTGGTTCAACAATGGTAGTAAAAGAAGCCGCTACGTTGTCGGAGTTGGAGGGATGGTGATGTACAAAAACAAGCCGTCCAGCAAATCAACAACCGGTGTATGGGTGATGGATTTTGCTAAGTGGGCTAAGGGGGTTGGATCCATCGATTCGACCGAATCAACTAGCGATAGTGGCAACCTTAAGGAGAAATCTCATGAATGAACTAAGCGAGATTGAAATAGCAAAAAAACACCTAAAGTTATGTGAAAAACGCAGAGTATATGATGAAAGTACTCATATCATAGGCTGCTGTTTAACACTCTTAGAAGAAAAAGAAAAAGCCCTAAACATAGCGGTACAATCATTGTCGTCAATAGAAATACTCAGTACGAGTGAACGATCGAGATTCCATGCAAGAACCGCTTTGAAAAAGATGGCTTTTCTAGGTATATTCACCTTGAAAAAGTGAATGAACTTAGTCATACCGAAACGGTAGTAGAGATTTTACAGTAACATGAAAGTTCTGGCATGTTCATTTATAAAAGATACTACCTATCGGGATAGTTGGAAGACAGAGTGACTATGTTGCAAGAATACAAAGTTTCAATGAAAGGGAGGATGTATTGTAAATGTTTAAAACGTTAAAAATGATAATCCAAAGAAGTAAAGAAAATAGACTTAATGGACCCTTGAATGATTTTATAAATAGTTTGGAACGTGGGACTTTGTTATTGTTATTCGATGAAAGAGTAGTCGAATATCTTTATACTGAAAGTCCTGGAGTCTTCGTAGCTTTATTTGAAGGAAAAGAGATAAGAATGCCGAATAAATCATATCGTACGGTAATTACTAAAACTAAGCAAAAACTTATTTGCCCACTTTGCTCTGGAAGACATTTTACAGAAGGTGAGATTCACGATGGTGAAAATCACCTTCATAGTTTTTTACCTATTACTAATACCACACGCTTATACTCCGATACTCGTCGGTTACGCCTTCTCTGTTGTGCTAATTGTGGCTATGTACATATGATTGCTAGCAGTTCAAATCTTATTTAGAGGGGTTTACTCTTATGAAACAACAACTTATAGAGTTTAATGAATTTATCATATTCATCGTTAAAAATAAGAAGCGAAAATATGCTATTCATTTGTTAGTGTTAGTTGCTGCCTTTGCTTTTGCAGTTCTTATGTATAGCAGAATAGTTGACTTCAGCAATTGATGATTTATTACTTTTATATAACATTAGCAAGATATTAATTGTACTAGCGGAGGGGGGACTTTATCATGTATGATGAAATTATAGAGTTCAAGGTAGGGGTATATGCATGTATAATCCTTCTCGTATTATCCATTACATTTTTTGAGCTTCAAGGAAAAAATACAGCAGTTCAATTCTTATTGGGTGACGGGATTCTTCTTATTATTGTACCTGCCCTTTGTATTTTTACGATGATCCTACGTTATCTAAAAATTAGAGGATCGTTTAAGGCATCACGTGAGATTAACAGTATTATGAAGTATACAAAAAATAATGGGTTAGATATTTCGGAAATTCATATGGACCGAATAAATGAAGTAATGAGTATCGCTACGGTTCATGGAAAAGATGGGGGTTCCATAAATATCAAATTAAAGAATGGAAAATTAGATACTGCAAATAAGGAGTTTGGTAAACCTTGACGAGCACGAAACGTAAGCGAATAAAACTTGGAGATGTGTTTGCAATCCCTTTGCCTGATGGTAGGTTTGGTTTCGGAAGGAGATTTAAAGACGCTAGTATTGCAATCTATAGGTATATTGGTAGTTATATCGAGGATATACCTCAAGATGAAGATTATCAATTTATTGTAGGTGTCTACGATGATGTATTAAAATCCGGTCAATGGCCGGTTATTGAGAATCGACCATTTTCGAATGAAGAAGAAGCTTGGCCACCTCCTGCGTGTGTAATAGATAAATTAACTGATGAATATTCAACTTATTATAAGGGGGAGATGAGGAAGGCTACTAAACTAGAATGCGTAGGTTTAGAAATTGCTGCTGTCTGGGAAGCGGAGCATATTATTGATAGAATCATGGGAGACGATAGATGGCATAGTGACCCGCTTAAATAATTATTATAAAACCTTGATTGGCTTCATGCCTTTCAAGGTTTTTTCTTTCCTGTCAGAATGAACGAATACAATTACCTCAACCATCAACATACTTAGCTGTAACACCACTAAAATATTTCTTTTAACATCCATCACATACTTTTGGTTTCAATGGCACAGCCAGCAGTTAAAATCTTATTCTGGTGATAGGATTCAAATAGTTATTGTAGCCTCTGTCCTCAATGTACTTCCCAGATGATTGAGATAACGATATAATTATTCCAATACGATTTAATTAATTTTCCCTTGCGATCTTTTTATTTTGCAGGGAAGGAGTATGCTGCAACTGCAGCTCATACATAAGGTTCAAATCATGGAGACCATAGAGATATACAAGTTAATGTATATCTTTTTTGCGTCTCCTTTTTTTGTACCCAAAATAGGAGGGATAAAATTAGTGTCAAAACCCAAGCCCGTTCCTGTTCATGTAAACAGTACAGGAAAAAAGAAATACAAGATGCAGGAACTGATTCATAGTTCTGCAGGGTATGTTTTTATTCCTTTGAATGGAAGGTTAAAAACAGACCTATTTAACAAGGGATATGTAGATGGTAGAAAATTATCAGTGGCACTAGAGCAATCCTATGAGGACTGCTCTGGAGTAACGGAGGTGCTTGCCTTCTCGTCAACTGAGTTTTCTCACAAAATTAACAACCGAGAGCTGATAGGCAACATACCGCTAAACCACACATTTCTTCTTTTCTGTCGTGAAGTAGAACGATTCACCAAATCGGTTTGCCAGGATTGCGAATATTACGGTACTCCTGATTGCTTTCGTAATGAATTTCAATGTGCGGAAGATGATCGTGATAAATACCGTGAGGATTCCTGGTTTTCTTTGCAGAGAGAAGCTAAAAAGGAACGAAAACGTATTGCATTTCCCTAAAAGGGTTGAGGGATACGCTACGCCCCTGCCACAGTAAGTAAACTTGGGCGTTACCGGCTCTTTAATGTACCTCATAAAACCGTCTCAAGCGAAGGGGGAGGGCTAAGGAACCCCTTCTTGCAAGTGAGGAGATAATGGCCCAGCATTTCTCATATCGGTTGTCCTCTCGTAGCTGTGAGCTTCACAGCGAATTGAGGGCTAACAAATGCAATGTTCTAGAAAACCGACAATTACTTCGTTTTTCTCTGGTATGGGTGGACTTGATTTAGGATTTAAAGAATTGTTCGACATTCAATGGGCGAATGAATTCAATCCACACGCTGCACACTGTTACGAAGAAAACATTGGTAGGCATATCCGAGTAGGAGATATTACAAAGGTGCCACTAAGAAGTATTCCGAAGTCCAACGGATTTATTGGAGGACCCAGTTGCATCGATTTCAGCTCTGCTGGAGTCAATCGTGGAATTGAAGGGGATCACGGAAAACTAGCAATAGTTTATCAAGAAATAATCCGGAGAATGATGCCCGATTTTTTTCTATTTGAAAATGTAGAGGGCTTACTGACAAGACACTCACAATCCTTTTACCATCTAATCGATAATTATAAGGACATGGGATTTAACGTTACCTGGGCGCTCCTAAATGCTGCGCATTTCGGTGTAGCGCAAGAGAGAAACCGCGTGTTTATCGCTGGTATTAGAAAGGATTTGGGGTTCCATTTTAGTTTTCCAACTCCTTCATACGTGAAGAGAACTGTTCGACAAGCGATTGGTGATCTGCCTACTGCAGAAACTATAGGGGCGAGAGAACGAGTTCTAGGGATTACTCCCAATCATACGGCCACATGGGAAAGTCCGACACCTGAGCGGTTATTTGACGTAATTCAGCATCCACGAAATCAGCACCGCGGGATGCGAAGACTAGAATGGGATAAGCCAAGCCCAACGATTACGGCACATATTGCTAAAGACGGAAGGGAGTTTTTGCACCCTTCTGAAAATCGCCGTATCACAGTACGTGAAGCGCTGCGGCTATCCGGATTTCTGGACAGTTTTACACTCCCTGCAGACGTTCCACTTTCTGCACAGTATCGATGTGTTGGTAACTGCGTTGCTTTTCCAGTTGCTTCAGCACTCGCGAAAGCAATGTACCAGCAAATTCAGTTTGGGAGTATTCAGGAAACAGGCTAATAGATTTCTCTATACGAACATCCCCACTGCACGGGGTTAAATCAACTCTTCCCGTGCAGATAGGGGGAGTTCTAATGGAGGCTGTAAAAATGATTACCAGTAAATATATGTTTATTAAGAACTTACAGGAAGGGACTTGTATTGTCCCGATAGAGAATATCTCCTACTCAGAGATGGAAATAGGCATCATGTACATTGTAAAAATCAATGAGAGTGATATAGGTAAATGCATACTCAAAAAAATGGATAACAGACATCTCACCTGCATTTTGTTTTTTTTAGATGAACATGGTGAAGTGTCCGAAAAATCCGAGCTACAATTGTTAACCTTTCGAATAGAAATATTTGAAGAGTTAAGAAGAATGCATTCCCATTATCCAGAAATAAACGATTTGATTAAGCATCTACGTAAATATCCTAATATTGAGCAATACGACCTGGATATGATAGCCAATCAAATTTCCATTGGGATCTATAATGCCGTGTTCTGCAACTGTCTTCGCGACCATGACCAAAAAAATGGTACATCGCTTAGTACATATGTCTTCAGTGATCCCGCTCCTACAAATATAAAGGATAATTCCTATGAGAGGCTTCTGCGCTTTGTAACGGAAGAGATTCGATCAAAACAGGTAACGCTGATGTGGGCACTCCGTAAATTCGAACTAGTAGATGGCCACACAATTCTACAAGTTTTGTTTGAAGCAGATAAAACCTTTGAACAGTTTATGAGCGACGCCTTATCAGCCAATTAACATTATTCAATTGATCAAGAATACTGCCGCTACTTATCAACAAAGCTTAAAGGGGATATTTGATTCATATGTAAAAGAAGAGCGCGGATACAAGCATCCGATATTGTAAAGAGTTTAGCTGACGGTCCAGAAAGGGGTCGTTACGCAAAAATCTTACGAACCGGTATTGATCCAAATGGAATGGTCAAATGTGGATCGGTACTGATCTACAAAGAAATCCAGCTAAAAAAAGCGGCGATATACAAAACGTATACACCTCAACTAAGAAACGTGGTTTGATTTATTTCCAACCTTATATGTTCTACCCTCTGCACAGGGATCAACACTTCCTCCTGTGCAGAAGGGGAGGATTCTAAGGAGAAAAGACACTATGTCTAAACCACAAGATAAAAAACATTTATATCGGATCGATCGCTTTTCAGTTGAGCAGCTCGCTCGTTTACCTCATGAAATAGCTGGATATGCACAGGCGATTGGAGGGCTACCACAGCATCATTCCGAAGTGTTTGAGAAGAGAGGATGGCTATTGCCATTTTTATTCGCGTACGATGACCTTCTATGGGGCAGATGGAGATACTGGACAGATATTTTGGAAAAAGGAACAATTGAAGGTAGTGGTCCGATCCCTCAAATAGAGTGGAAAGATACATCCTCCCATCAAGCAGAGGCAACTAAAAAGATGTTTGCTAAGTGTCTTCAGCATTATGACTCTAATATCGATACTTTTGCAGATTGGCTACTGTGGGGGATGGCAGGGAGCATAGAAGCACCGAGGATCTCAGAAAGCTTAAACGAGCATTATTACAAGGAGTTTGATTTATTCCTGGTTCTCGATAATCCCACGGATTATTTATCCCATGTTCTCTGTGATGAGACGGGCAAAGGATATAAATCAGGTCTTGGATATTATCCAACACCGTTTAATATAACTCGGATGATGGTTGAGATATGCCACGGTGATGGGGACCCAGAACATATGAAAAGGCAGTCAGTACTAGATTCATGTGTAGGCTGCGGTGCAACATTGCTACCGGCTTCTAATTATTTTTTACGGGGCTACGGTCAGGATATATCGGGGATTGCCGTGAAACTATGTACCATTCAGTTTTACTTTTATGCCCCTTTGTGATTTTTCATTTAGATTAAGAATTTTTTCATTTGGTGTGACAAAAATCTTTCATCATCGTTGAGAAAATAAGTTATATTCATATTTTTCGGATAAATATTCATGATAAAGAGTGGTGACGTTTACGTGACCACTCTTTTCTTTAAATAGCGAAAATAGCACTAGAGGGATGGTGTTGTAATGTCAAAATTACTTATTCGCCCTAAGCCATTTGAAGACGAAAGTTTTTCCGGTTATATAACCCGACTATTTGAGATTAATCATTATGATTCTATGTCTACTTTTTTAAATAAAATTTCAATACAAGATAAGAGAAATAGACTTTGTCTTTATAATCTAAAAGAAGACCAGTTAAACAAAATTGCTGATTTTCTAAATTTAGATATCCACTTATTAATTAATAGTATCTCTCCGATCTTAAATCCGCCTCTCTCAATAATAGATTTAATCCAGCTAAAATTTGTGATTCCTAAAAATAAAATTAAGGTGTGCCCAAAGTGTTTGCATGAAAATGGATATCATAAAAAAATTTGGGGCATATCTTTAGTTACCATTTGCCCAATTCATAATTGTTTATTAATAGATACTTGTTTTAAATGCAAAAAAATTTTAAGTGTCTATTCTAAAAAATTGTTATTTTGTAATTGCGGTTTCAACTTGACGAATTCCCCTATTGAAGAGGTTAGTAGTGATCAAACCTCAATGACAAGACTGATTTATCACGCATCAGGGTATGAAATCGAATTAGATAATGATTTGAGTAATAGTCCTTTGTATTACATGAAATTCTCTTCTATGATCAGTTATATTTTATATCTGACAACTTTCTTTTTATGTAAGCAAAATAATAAATATCGCGTTATCAATTCCTCAAGAATTGATAACAGAATAGTTCATCAAAATATTTTGATGGTTGCTAATCTTTTCTCTAAATGGCCAGAAAGTTATTATGAGTTTTTAAGTGGATTTCACTCTAGTAAGGAGGCCACAGATAAGGGGATCGTAAAAAAATTCGGGTATTTTTATAAAGGCATGATATATGATACTAAGTATAAAATACTCATTGATGAGTTAAACATCTATCTTTCAAAAAACTGGTCAGGTCAACTCTATAAATGTAAGATTAGAGATCAAATCAAAGTAGAGTTTATAACTTGTTCTCAAGCACGTCGCTTAATTGGCTGTCATATTGGAACGCTGCGGAGATTAATTGAGGAACGTAAAATAATTTGCAAGATAGAAAATGATGGTTCTGAGCAGTTTGTTAGTAGAGAGAGTGTGGAATCGTTTATTGAGAATAGTAAAGATTCTATGTCATTGATTCAAACTGAGGATTATTTGAAAATTCACAGAGTGATAGTAAAGAAGTTAGTGGAGGAAGGTATTTTAGAAACACTGAGGCGTCCTAATAGAACGAGAGTAAGAGAATACAAGATCTTATTAAAAAGTATTGAGAGTTTACTAGATACTTTTAAAAGAATAGCACTTAAGAATAGTGAGAATATGGAGTTAATAACGCTAAAAGAAGCATCAATGATTGCAAATCTATATGGGAGTAAAATTAGTGCTATAGATATTATTAAAAATGTTATATGTGGAAAAATAGAAGTAGGTTTCTGTTCTACTAATGTATCAGAGGGTTTGAGATCATATGGGTATTCAAAAGCAAGTATAAAGAGTTTATACTCAAACGATTATTTACTAACTACTGATGTTGCATTAGCGAAAAATGTTCAGATACATTCAATAAAGTATTGGATTGAAGAAGCAATATTACCTGCGGAAAAATGTGATTTAACTATATATAGAATCACCAAGGACAATTTCAAAAAATTTAATGATATGTTTCTCACATATGATGAAGTGATTAAAGAACTTAGTGTAGCAGGTTACAGACTTAATGGAGAGAATACAAAAGAGTGTTTGAACATTTTATTATCATTGAATATTATTCCAGTTGTTGGTGCAAGTAGAAGAACATATTTATTTAATGTTAGTGATATAAAACGATATTAAAAATAATAATTAATCTGATTTCTTTTATGCCCTTTGTAATTGAGTTGGAGATCCAAAACTTGTTTTTAGCTGCTAAATAGGCTTCCAATCCACAAAAAAGTTCGACAAGACTACGTTTGAGAGATGTGGACTAAAGATTCATAGGAGGATATTAAATGAGACTAAAGATTGAAGAATGGTTAACTAGTCAAATTGTTTCCGAAGAGGCTGGGAATCTTCTCAAGGAATCAATTGTTTGTTATAAAGCTTCTGCATATAGAGCTGGTATTTTGTTTTCATATCTGTTTTTTCAGACTGTATTAAAAGAACGAATTTTATCTGCTAAAAAACCGGATGATATCCCGGTCGCAAAATGGAATGCAATAATACAAAATTTACGAAACGATGATAAGTGGGACGAGGAAGTTTATGAAGCAGTAAAGAGAGGCCCTGGATCATGGGTCATATTTAATCTTACTGATGATTTAAGGCAGCAGGTTACATACTGGAAGAATAGACGAAATGATTGTGCACATGCTAAAACAAATGGCATTCATGCATCACACGTAGAGTCTTTATGGTCATTCATTCAATATAACTTACCTAAGTTTGTAGTTAATGGAGGAAAAGCTGCGCTATTAGAAAAAGTCAGAGTGCATTTTGATATTACTCTTACAGCACCTAATACAGACTTTATGTATATAACTAATGAGATTATTCATTCGATTTATGAGTATGATTATGAAGAATTTATTGTAGAACTTAACCAGTTAGTAGGAGAGGATACGTTTTTTGATAGTTTATATGGATCTGAACGTAAAATTAGCTTTTGGTTAAAACTATTTGGATTAAATGATGCTTTCGATAAAACCTTGATAGAGTATCTTATGGTGAATGAAAACTTAAATAACGCAATATTGAAAAGTGATTCTAGTAAGGTGGTGTATTATAGAGAACATCCTCAGTTCATTCGAAAACTTTGGTTTGATGGTAAAATTGAGCCTAGCATATTAGCAGCGTTATTTAGAAATGACCTGATACCATTTGATCAACAAGAAGAAGCGATAGAAAGTATAGTCATTTCTTACCAACGTGTATACCCTGAAATCATTCAGGAAGAAGATATGAACGTGTTAATTGCAAGGGGGCTTCCAACAATCTTTAAACGGATCGCATTTGTAGAGTCTCGTATATCTTCATTTGAATGGGCCAATCATGCAAAGAGATGGCTAGTAATTTGGTATATTAAAAAATATGGTGTTGATGAAATTATTGTGTGGGCTTTGACAAATACTTTTAGAGGAGACCATCCATGGCATCTGAGAGATGCATTAAAAGAAGTATTTAATGAAGATCCAGTACTTAAAGATTCATTTGTTATGATTTCTCAAGAGAAGGGGTATATTTTACCGACGTTACTAGGTTTTTAGTAGAGTTAGAGTTTCCGACTCACAAGGACTCTTCAATAAGTCGTTTAACTAACGGGGAACATTAGTTCAATAAACCAGCGGCAGACTAAGACTTAATTTTCCATTCCAAGACTGCCGCTGGTTTTATATTGGAGTCAGTTTACTACTTTTATTTGGAGCCTGCCGATTACTAATCCAGTAATCGGCGTAGGGTAAATAAATTTAGTCTAAAACTATATTTTCCTCGGACAGCTATTACTAAATGCTGTGATAGTACCTTTAGTTCGATGTGTAATACAGTTGTATTTGCATTCGAAAGGATGCCTGATGTAGTTTTAAAACATAGTATGATATTTTGAAATAAAGATTGATAGTTTGTAATAATGTTTGATCAAAACAACAGCAACTTCTTTTCTTATTACAGATGAATTAACCTAAGCCTCAAAGGACCTTAATCATATACTGTCCACAGATAGGGTCACAGTTCAGTGTTCATAATGCAGTTCCTTTTATCAATATTTATTTTAAGAGTGATTGATGACTATTCTTTAATTTTCCATAGCAAAGGTAATGATTTGAAAATAATTATATTTCTTAGTGCTATGAATTATATTGGTTCAGATTTAACGAGAGTGGTGAATAAGTATTAAACCATCATTCTGTCAGGATCTGAGGCGACTAGTTACATTAAATATAACTTTGAAAAGTTAGCTTGGTTAATTGAAAATGGTACAGTAGAAGGAAAAATTATAAATAATAAATTGGAGTGAAATGTTATGATTTTGCAAAAGATTGAAATAACAAATCCACATAATATAATAAATAATAAGAGCAGCCAAATTATTGGCTGCTCTTATTATTTATTATATATATTAATTAACATAGGTACCAGCGGTAGATTTTTAAGTCAAACACTATTCGATTTTTGAATGTTCGATTGTTAATAGTGGCTATGAATATCTCTATTTGAAACATCTTAGCTATAAGTTAACTAGGTTTATAGATTGCTAGAATGGACATCATAAATAGTAGAATAGATAAAATGACGTTAACAAAGCGGGAGAAATGTAGGGAGGTGATGATTATAGAAAATCATGCACGCAAAATTAAAGCCAGTAGAGGAAAGCATCATCGGTATAAAGTTCCCTTCTTAAAAACGAAAAAAATGATTCATTGTGAGAGCAGTATTGAACGCGATTATGTGAAAATTCTCGATTTTGAGCCGAACATCGTGGATATCATCTATCAGCCATTACAAATACCTTATATCTATAGGGAGAAAATTCGTAATTACTATCCTGATTTTAAAGTTCTTACAAAGAAGGGAGATGTGTGGATCGTTGAAATAAAACCAGAAGAAAAACTAAGAAATGAAGATAATCTGATTAAATATGTTGTTGGACGATTATATTGTAATCAATTTGGTTGGGAATATCGGATTGTGACTGATAAATTAATTAGACCTGGTTATTTTCAAGAAAACCTAGCCATTCTTCGAGCTCTGGGGAGCCAACTTGTAGAAATCAAGTATCTTTCGATCGTTTTTCAGAAACTGAAGCAATATGATACATGCAGTATTAACATGTTAAGAGGATATTGTAACGAGTTGGAAGACGAAGTTTTCTACAAAGCAATTTATGCACTTATTTATCACAAGAATATTTATGTCGATTTAATCAGTAAAAGGCTGGATGGCGAGGCAGTTGTCAGCGTTGGAGAAAGGATGTGAGCGGATGGAGGGTTTCTCCTTTGTGCCTGGTGTACAATTTCTCATGAATGACCAGAAATACCTTGTTCGAAAGTGTATAAAGAATGGAGAACTGGAGCTTTCTAATTTATCCTATGATAATCAAATCGAAACGTATTCGATGAATGAACTTTTACTGGCGTGGTTTGAAAAACGCTTGATTCCAAAAAAAGAAAATAGAAGTCAAATGATACATCGCATGTATGATCCTAACCTGCTAACAGAGGAAGAACGCCAAATCATGGAGAAACGTTACAAGATTTTAAAGCCAGTTATCTCGGGTGAAATTAAACCTGCTGACTTTAAAATATATGTTGCGTCGTTGTCAGATGAAATGAGAAAAAGTATCGGTTCGTTAGCATCCCTTTATCGTTGGAAAAAACGATACGAAATCACCGGTGATAAACGATCTCTAGTTTCTGGTGAACGATTCAAGAAACGTGGCTATCATACCGATCCAATCGTTGTTTCGATGATCGAGAAAATGCTTAGAGAAGAAGAAAAAAGTGGGCTTCAATCGACGATTCGAGAAAAATGGATCGAAATGAAGTTGCAAGTAAAAGAATACAACGAAATGCGTGGTGATGATCAGAAAATAAAACCGTGTAGCTTAACCACCGTGTTTCGGATTGTACAAGATAAGACAGATAGTTATGGAAAGGATCGTTCAAGACATGGCGCCGTTCAAGCTTCGTTGAATAAAAGAGGTTCAACTACAGAAGTCGATGTTGAACGCCCACTGCAACGAGTTGAAATTGACTGGACTCCTATTGATTTACTTATCGTTGACTTCAAAACGTTGAAGCGTGTACGTTATTATCTGATTTATGCTATTGATGTCTTTTCCGATTATCCTCTTGGTTTTTATATCTGTCCGAATGAGCCCGATACGAAAGCAATTAAGCAATGTCTACTTCATTCCATGCTTCCTAAAGTACATCTACGCAAACTATATCCCCAATTAAAACATGACTGGACAGCATTTGGTGTTCCGGAAGTCATTGTTTTGGACAATGCTAAAGTCAATGAATCTAAAGATCTTGAAGAAGTATGTTCCTTAATAGGCATAGAAGTGCAATACTGTCCAGTCATGACGGGTCACCATAAAGGAACGATTGAAAGAGCATTAAAAAGGGTCAATCACAAAATTCACCAGATTCCTGGCACGACTTTCTCTAATCCCCAAGAAAAATCACAATATAACTCCGCTAAAAATGCTTGTGTTGATTTACGCACATTGTTTCATATCATTCATGTCATATTTATAGACTTGATCGCAAATGACTATAGTATTGCAGTTGGTGGAACTCCTGAATTTATATGGAATCAAGGTCTGAAGAACACGGTCGTTCATCGGAAGTTGCCATACAAAAAAGACGATTTAAAATTATTGTTGGCTTCCGGGGTTGATTTTCGAACTATTACAAATAAAGGGGTAGAAATTCAATCACAATTTTTTCAAAGTCCGGAGCTTATGCAATTGGCTGATCGAAAAAAAAGAAAAAAAGATGATCAATATGTCAGAGTCCGTTTTGATATGGCGGACATGAGAACTATATACATCTACGACGAGGAAAACCAACAATATATTGAAGCATACCCAACTAGAAACAGTCTAAAGAAAAAGAAAATCGACGATCAATATCCTGTACATTATGAACAATTACATGCCATTTCCTACAATAACGAGCAGGCTTACCGAGGATTCGATACATCAGATATGGCAAATGCAAATCGAGAGATTAACAGGTTGATTGAGGAGAGTAAATACCGCTTGAAGAAACTAGAGCAATTTCCATTGGAAGCTCGTGCGCAAATAATGGCGGAGGATCTCGCTACGATCCAGGTAGCCTATGATGCGCAATTGGCTCCAAGTGATCTGGAATCATTGCGTTTAGTCGATGAAAGGATAGGTCATTCACAAACGAAATCGGATAAGTTTACTAAAAAGAAAAAAAGCAATGATAAGAAATCATCAGAAGAGAAAAAAGTTTACGAAATTCCCACGGTAAACAAAGAAGAATCACAGGATTACGAGATTGAACTAGAAGGTTACGATACAGTTTTTCGTCAGAGAATCGAATGAGAGGAGTTGTATTGGCTATGGATGAAATAAAGTTCGAATCTCTGAATGGAAAACCAGCTTCATTTTCGGATTATGTTCAAAGAGTAGCTCATGTTAAATCCATTTTGGTCATGCATCCTAAGTTTGCTGAAGCTCTTTCAGAGTTGGAAGAAATTCATGAACTTTCAAAACACAGTGTGATGACGGATCAATTATGTATTCTTGGCCCCACTGGAGCTGGGAAGACTACTATGGTTGAACAGTATGCTTCCAAATTTCCGAGGATACTGGAAAGGGAGAGAACTGTTATTCCAATTCTGAATGTGAAGGTCCCTCCCAGAGCGAGGTCACCAAAAGTATTGGCTTCAAAAATTCTTAGAGTCATGCAAGATCCAATGTTTAACGCTGGTACAGAAGAGAATATGACGAATCGGATACAATATTTTGTCAAAGCTTGTGATATTCAGATGATTATTTTAGATGAATTTCAACATTTAATTGATCGCGAAACGGATCACGTTCTTGCCAATGCCTCCGATTGGCTTAAGACATTTATTGAAGAGGTTAATATTCCCGTTGTACTCTGTGGGTTACCAGTTTCAGAGCGTATATTTGAGCATAATGAGCAACTTGATGGCCGCTACCCCAATCGGATATTACTCCCCCCTTTTGCTTTCTCGACCAATGAAGAGATAATTGAGTTTAGAAAATTCATAGTATCAATAGATAAGCAATTACCCTTTTACAAGCTTTCTCATTTATCCGATCCTGACATTGCGGCCAAAATATATTATTTTTCCTTCGGAGTTCCTCGTTACATCATGGACTTACTTAAACAAGCAACTAAATATGCACTTAAGAAAGGGAATGATCAAATAACTCAGATCGAGTTAAGGGATTCCTTTGACAAAATCACTCGCTCCATTCGTCCCTACGCAATAAATCCCTTTGAACAGAAGAATTTTGATCTGATGGATGAGATCGAGAAGGAAAGAAAACTTCAAGGAAATCTGTTTAAGACAAGCACCCCAAACAGACGCTCACGCAAAAGATAATCACAAGTTCGAAAGAATTCCTACTCTAGACGTAGTATTTATAGTGCTAGTTTTGATGCTTGTGGAAATGAATGTAAGAATCATGATTAAGTATTCGGTACAATATCAGATTTATGCCGAACTTGGCGAGCTCTGCTGACTTAAATACCACTTGTCATTTCGTATTACACTGATCCTTACGGTTTCTTGACGCGAGCCCTACAACTTAGTAGGGCTTTTGTAGTTGTTCTTAAAAGACTACGTATCTATTGCTTTGGAAATAATAGTAGAGTAAACAGAATAAGAATAGGGGTGAACTAGATGCAGTTTCTTTTACGACCTGAATTATGTGATGAGGAGAGCTTATCGGGTTATATCCAACGGGTTGTTCGTCTTAACCAATATAAAACCAGCTTTGGTTTGTGCAAACTCCTAAAATCATCGCATATTGATATTCATAATAATCTTTTAAGTGAGAAAAGCACGGTTTTTTTAGCTCGTCTAACGAATAACGACTTTGGACGCTTAATCTCTAGAAGCTATAGGAACTGGCTGGAGGATCAAGAATATGGTAGTAAGCATCTATTAAGAAACAAAATCAAATTTTGTCCCCTTTGTCTAAAGCAAAAAGGCATCCATAAGTACAAATGGGGATTTCATCCTGTATGTATTTGCCTGGATCATCATCAAATCCTTATTGATCATTGTTCGAATTGTCGTGAGAAAATAAACCTTTACGATCTATTACAAAGGGGAGCATGTAAAGGTTGCGGGTTTACATTTACATCGACAAATGAACACTGGATTGAATCAGACTCCATGTATGTTGATTCTCAAATAAAAATCCAACAATTATTATTCGATGAGGTTCCTGTCTTGAATGAAATTGGAGGACTGGATGTTGAGCATTTCTTCAGATTGGCTGAATTCTCTTTTCATATTTTAGAGGGGTTACAGAGCTTCATCGATAATGAACCTATTAAAATAGGTTCATTTCAGAATAAACGAAAAGGGAGTTTAGATAACATAAGGCATTTAGTGTCCTGGGGGAATGTGATTTGGATGTATCAAGATTTTCCAAATCATTATTATATAGTGCTGAGCGAGTTCTCAAGGAAAAATAAAAAAACAATGTATGAGCAAAAAATAAGATATGAACTAGGCTTGACTATCAAAGAATTCACAATAATCAAAAGTGCTTATGATAAGTTTTGGATTCAACAACTGAATGAAGGGATGATACGCAGAGATTTTTCGATTTTTAAACAGAATGAGAAATTGCTTCAGTTGCGAGAATCTTTACGGAGAGAAGAAGTGAAAAAGGAGACCGGGATGAGTTATGACAAACTCATTCAACTCCAAAAGGTGGGTAGTCTTGATATGGAATCCAACCCGACGGAGGAACATCAGAAGTATATCGTCAATCGAACCTCCCTGACCCAATTGTTAAAAGACAGGGAAGGTTACATTCATAAAAAAGAAGCTGCTTCCTTGCTTGGACTTCAACGTGAATCTGTGCTTAATTTGGTCAATGGGGGGATTTTAAAGGAATATGCTACACCGTATTCTTCATACAAATTGCTAAAGAAAATAGAGGTGGAAGATATTCTTAATGATTGCTGCGGCCACTATGATCTTTTTTTTAAAGGGATAAAGTTCCACGATGCATTGATTAAATACTCCGTAAATGGTCTGAAAATAATAGATTTGATTCATTTTACTAAGGAAGGTGTTATCCATCCACGAACAAGGGAAATCGGTGGTACATTAGCCGATGTGTTGTACTCCAAATCAGAGTTAGACACGTGTCTTGGTCTTTTGAAAAATGAATTTCACAATAAAAATGGTTATTATTTGACTGACTTGCTGAAAATGCTACATATAGGAGAGAAAAAACTGAAGTCCTTATTGAAAGAAAAGGCGATCGTGCCAGACAAAACGATTTTATTGAAGGATGGACGAAAAAGATATCTATTCAGTCAGATACAAGTCCAAATAATACAAGAAATAATGGAGGCAAACGCAAATAGAAGAAGGAGATTTATGGATATCGCTGAATGAAGATTTGGAAGAGAGTGATTCTTGTAAGTCTATTCACTGTCGGAAGAAGATTTAAATAAGCCTGGGGTCAACGGAAGGACTCTTTTTCTATTTCAGTTTCCGTCCATAATGAAGGGCAGTGGCAATAAAGTGAGTTTGACAAAGGGGAAAGAATGGCCGTACAGAACTCGTTTACCAAGTCTGTACGGCCATTAATCTATTTTTTAAAAAAACAAGAGAAAGTTAGTAAATAGCAACATGGAGTGTGAGAAAGGAATCTCAAAGAAGTAACTTTGGCGCTTTACGCAGAAGTTCGTTTCTTGAATTCACCTAACCAAGACTTAATACGTTCCATGTCTGATTTTAATTCATCCGGTTCTGGTAACATCACAGGCGTTTCATAAGATTGAGAATGTTCATATGCTGAGTATTTAGTCATGTATTCTTCGAATAACTTACAATCATCTACTGAGATATATGCCAGTTTATGTAGTTTTCCCATAGTATTTACTGATCGTCTAAATCGTTGAACCACATCCCCTAAAAGATCATTTTCAATAAAGCGTTCAATTAAAATTCTAAAGTCGCTACAGATGCCTTTTGCCAGAAGATCATATTCTATTCTTCCATGCTCATCTAAAACTTTACGAGCTCTAGAGAGCCTGTCGTTTAGTAATAAGTTCAAAGCACTTTCAGGTTTATTTGCGAAAATTGGGGGCTGACCAGGTTCCCCTGTTCCCCAAGACTCCGCTCTAAGCCATGTTACATCATATTTAATTTTTAGATTTTTTGCAGCTTCTTGAAGTAGTGTTAAGAACGAAAGTCTGTGAGTGAATACTATAACTTGCCGGGACATACTTAGTTTTGCGATTCTTACAACAGTTGCTTCTTCAAATAATTGATCAAGGGATGATATTGGGTCATCAAATACGAATGGAGTATTACCTGAACCACCTTCAACATCTGCAAGGAATCCTGCAAGGGATACTATTCTAAATTCTCCTTCACTTAGTACTTCGGAAGTCCGGACATTTGTTGGGCAATTTTTAAGGCGTATTTGATGATAAATATGACCCCGTTCAGCCCTAGTCTTAGTTAGATCAACATTAATCCTTGAACCGCCAAGATCTTTTAGTTCTTTTTGAAATCTCTTAATATATTCTCCTGTAATAAGCTCGTCCGACAAAGATGATTTCTTTGTAGATAATGCTTGAGTATTTGTCAGTGTTTGGGCTTTCTTGAATTTAGCAATTTGTTTTAACTTGCTAACATTTTCAATAATAATAGCTTTGTTTTGATGAAGCCATTTACGAGCTTCAAGTTCAAGGATATTGCTTTTTATTTCATCTCTATTATCCATTTTAGATAACTTTTCGTAGTCAGAAGCTTGTTGTTCTTTAGCAATGGCAGCTTCATTAAAGGCTGATAATACGTCTTCGGAAGGTAAGGATGTGATTTGGTGAAGTGTTGTAGCTTTCTTTACACTCTCACTCCGCCTTTGCAAGGCAGTGCAAAATTGGATTACAATCTGCTTTTCTTCCTCAGATGTAATACCCATAGAATTAAAATGTAGCGCCAAGGTTGACTCATTTGGTATTTCTTTGACTGCTTTTAGTAACGCAGCAAGATGTTCTTCGGCAGTTTTAGCTTGTTTGCTAAGGGAATCTTTTACATAAGATTCGAAAGAGTTTAGTCTACTCTGAGCTTCCAGCGAAAGGGGTTGATGGCAGAGTACACAGTTCGAGTCAGTTGAAGTGTATGGAAATGCTTCTTTTGGATATGCCTGTTGTTCAGAGAATGACCTCGCATGCTCCCAAAGTAATTTCCAACTCTCAGTACCAACACCGTCGAGTGGGAGACCTTCGAAAACCTTCTTGGCATCTTCGTCTGCAGCTTTCTTTTTCTTCATATAATCTGACCTAGCGTTAATTATCTCAGCACATGCGTCATCGCTTAAAGAGTTCTTCACATCGTTAAGAAGTGTATGTAGTTTTTTGATGCTCTGTGCAATATGCTTAAATTGCTTCATTTTTTCAACAGGATCTGTCTCAGCAACTTGCTGTCTTTTACTGTTAAGAGTAACTTCATCCACTTCAACCCATGAACAGTGGGCATCAATATCTTCGGTAGTGGTTATATTACTAAGCTTGTTTAACCACAAAATAGATTTTGTTTTTATACTCCCTTCAGGGTGGGACAGTTTAGTAGGAGAAATGCTTTCCATTTCCTTCTTTATAGCTTGTCCAACTTTAATGCATGCATTTGTCAATTGACTAAAAAATTGAAGTAACCAAGGTTCATAGGCAACTTCGTTTTCATCATTAACATACACATTGGCGCAGTCAGTATCGTACAATTTTATAGCACTTAATTCATTAAGTGCTCCAATATCAGGAGTCCAATTGACTTCGCTTGATTTATCATATGAGGTGATTTTTACTGAGCACTCTTGGGGTTGTTGTTCTTGGACATAAACATTACCCATTAACTTTCCGTTTTTTTTAGCTCCAGAGATATGTTTCAATAAGCGTACATAACTTGATTTTCCTGAACCATTTTGACCATAAATAATTGATAGTGAACTCCCGAAGCTTAAAGGGTTTCTCGCACCAAGAGCACTGATCCCTCTGACATTTTGTATTGCATCAAGTCTTAGATGCATTGATGAATCCTTTGATGAAAGACTTTTAGATACGACACTATTAAATACCTTTTCAAAATCTAGAAGCTGCGCTTCTACCTTGCATAACTCTATCAACTCCTGATGGTCTGTATCAGTCAAAGTATTGTTATTAACAAGGCGGGATGCAGCATCTTGCAGCCAACGTGGCCGTTGACTTAGCCATTGTTCAACTTCTCTTAACAGCTCACTCATATGAGTCCTCCATGAAATAGATTTTAAGTGTATAATCGGATTGTACCATATCCCATCTTATTCCTACAGGAGAAATGGTTTACATTTTACGTATAGTTAAGCTACAAGAGTAATCATATTTGTTGAAACATTCTTTAAGGGAGACTTATCTGTTTTGGTTAAGAAGTAGAAAATTGTAAAAAAATGACTCGCCTCAAAGAGGTTCTTGCGGAATGCAAGAACCCCTTTGTTTATGGCTCCAACCCGAGACGTGAGTTCGAACAATGAATTACTAAGACAAAGATTTCAAAGCCTTTAAATAAGGAACTCATTCCATCGCCTATAAACTTGTAATATTTCATATATTTCTACAAACAAGTAAATGTTATGATTATTGCAAATAAGTATCTGATACTAAAATGTGGAGGGGAAATGAATATATTAATCCAACGATTATTTTCATTGCTTGACTTTATTCAGTCTAGACGAGGTGTTTTAGGCTTGATCTTTTGGGCCTGTGTGATCATTTTTAATCATGAGGGCCATTCCTTTCTAGAGCTGGTTTTTGTCTTTCTTTTTTTCGCTCCACTTTTTTTACTAGTACAACCAAAGTTAATCTTTAGTAACAACATTGCTTGTTTGTCTACAATCAGCTTTCTTTCTGTTCCGATATTTATAACTGTAATTGCAGTGTTTGTATTTCAGGTTGTAACCATTCAACTATTACTCATTTCAATATGTGGTACGTCCACATTAATGTATCTAATTCTACTAATTCGTTATAAGATATGTGATGTTTTACTTGATAACTTAAAAATTTCTTTTGATATTATTAGAACCATGTTTGCTATTTCACTTGGTTTTATTACTATATATTCATTGTCACATAATGATTTTTCTTTTTTTGAAAAAATTATAGTAGATTATGAAAATAAGAACGTCGATGATTTAAAAAAGATATTTCAGTTAATGAGTCAATCTATTTCTTTGCCGTTTGTAATATCTTCTTCTATATTTAAGATTTTAACAGATTGGTTAGTTTTGATGAAAAAAAGAGGAAATCTTCAAACATGGTACTCAAAAATAAATAATTTGTTAATTTATTTTAAAAATAAACTTATTACAAGTTTTAATGTTACAGAAAGTAAACATTTAAAAGAATAAATTGTGGTAAGAGACTTTATGGATTAAAGGTTGAAGAACAAATGTGTTCATAAACCATCTAGTTGAGCATGAACGATCATCATGATTACGTTTTGAAAGGAGCTTTATGATAAATGAATTATTACTGACCGAATTAGAGAAAGAATTGGAACGCCGTTATATTCCTGATTTCGGAGATGATTTCATAGTGTTACGTTTGGATGGAGAAAGGTTTGTGTTTACCCATAAGAAATCAGGTACTACTCTGAAAATAAATTATTTAAGACAAGATAAGGCAAGAGTTGCTTTTTCGGCATCTCGCGAGATACTCTATTCATTTAATAAAAAAAGTATCGAGCATGAAAACAAGTTTATCGAAATTCATGAGGATTGTGGTTTTGTATTAAAAAGAAATTGTTATGCAGAGCTTCTTTTGACTTACGATTCTTTATTTTATGAGCATCCAGGTTATTATGATAATTTTGATATTGGCGAATGTGAAGTGGAGATTTCAGAGCCGAGTTCATTGTATAAGTTGTTATTTAACTCTTTTGGAGACGATAAGAGTTTTATTTCTTGGAATACTTTAAAAACAATAAAAATCACTAATTTCCCCATTGATAAGCTGGAAAATTATTTGCAGCAAGTACTGTTTATAGTTGCTAAATATGATGCCCCTGAATTTGAGAGGATTGGTGATTATCCAAGTATTATTCCTTACCAATACCATGGGGAAGGTATGATGTGGAACGATCCTGGCGAACGTGAAGATTTTGATGGAATTTTTACGGAACCTCTAAAATATTTAGAGCCGATTGCATTTTTTAATAGGGCAAGAAAAGTAAATGATCCGATGTATTATTATCGTGCGATTGAATTTTTTTTCATAATAAATAAAAAATCAAATATTAAACAGAGTGTTGAAACTTATAATGAATCACAGGATATGGATAAATTAATCAAAGAATTAACCAACCTGTATAGTACAAAAGAGGTTGAACTCCTTAAGAATCTACTCAGTAATCTTAATGGTGTTGAAGAAGTTATTCAATACGCTAAGAATAACGGACTTGTTGATAATACTGATATATCAGCGTTCTCAACTTCCTTATATATCTTTAGAAACAGTATTGTCCACGGAAAAGGTGATACAAAGTTCACCTTGAATATACCAACAATTGAAGTTTTACACCCGGAAGCCAAGGAATTATATTGGACTGAGGTGTTAAAAAGTTTGGCTGATTTGGTTATTAAGCAGTTTTGTTTCGAATAATAGATAATTGTTTGAAAGGGCTCTCAAATACTCAAATGTTTAAAGTGAAAAAATGAGGAAGTGATCTTATGTTTGAAGTGAAGTGGGACAGATTTAATTTGAAAAATGCAGATAAAGAGGATGCTTTTGAAAGAATGAGTAGACATCTATTCATGCGAAAATTTAAAATTAATGGATATGATTTTTCTGCAAATTACAATCAAGCTGGTTTAGAAACTGAACCTGTTCAATTTGGGGAGAAACACTATGGTTTTCAATGTAAGTATTCTTCCAGTCACAACTCAGCATCTTTTTATAAGCAAGTATATGATTCTTTAATGAGTGCCTTCAATATTTATGAGGGAAGATTAGATGAAATATACATTTACACTAATTTAGATATTAAACCAGAATGTACGCAAGAAGAATTGTCCGATAAGAAAATAAAAACTTATAAAGTCAAGCTTCAAAGAGAAGCTATTAAAAATAAAATAACTTTAAGATGGATAAAGAAAGAAAATTTTTCACACATACTTAATGAAATTGATAATCTTGATATATATCGTTTATATTTTTCTGAGCAAAATGAAATCGCCTTTATTGATTCAAGTATATCGATTGAAGAGAAGACCTTTTTAAAATCAAATGCATTTTTAGAATTATCAATTAATGGGATTGAACAAGAAAAAATAAAAAACGAAATTCTTAGTAATAAATTAAGTATTCTTTTAGGGCATGCAGGAACTGGGAAGACAGAAATTCTAAAGAAAATGTACATATACACTGCAGATAAATTTATGGAGAATCATTTGAATTCAAATAGTAATACAAAAGAGCCTCTACCTATTTTTGTAAAGTTACGAGAGTGTATACTAGGCGATTTGGAGTCTCTAATTAGGAACAGATTGAAAGATTTCTCTATTACTTATGGGGATACTGAGCAAGAATATTTATATTTCTTCGATGGACTAGATGAAGTTAATATATCTGATGTGGATAAGGTTTTATCGACAATAAATATTTTAAATAAACAGGTAAATACACGTTCAATAATATTTTCCTCAAGGCTAAACTCACCTAACTTAACATTTTTGTATCGAGAAATGAATCTAAGAATTTATCAAATTGATGCATTAAAGCGAAATATTATAGATGAGTATTTTACTTCAAAAGCGGAAGAATCAAAACTAGAAAAATATGAGATGATTAAGGATGATATAAAGAATTTATTAATAGATATAGAAGATATCTTTTCTGTTAGTTTGCTTTGGAAATCAATTGAAAGCATCGATAATTCAACTACAAAAATCGAACTGATTTCTATGACTTCTAGTCAATTGATTAAGAATTATAGGAAAATGGCGAACTTAAATTTACCTGAAGGCAAGTTAGCGAGTATTGAAGAAATACTTCAAGAGGTTTCGCTATTTTTACAAATAAACAACAGCCTTAATATAGGAATTGAAAATCTACAGAATATCATTAATTCCAAGTATGCCAAAATAACATACATAGAAACTGATTTAGTCATTGCATCTTTATCGGAGATGTTTTTTGATACGTCACACGGGGAAAATCATCTAAATAGATATTCCTACAAGCATAGACGTTATCATGAGTACTTCTTATATAAAAAAATAAAGCAAGTATTTTACTCGGATCCGTTTATACTTAGAGAATTGGGGCTCTTGCCGGATAAAGATTTTGTACTAAACATTTTTTTACATCAAGAACTGAAAGAAAGTAAGAAAAATAAAGACATCATTAAAAATTTATCATTACGTTTTTTTGAAGCTTATCTAGGCAGCGATTACTGGAATGGATATAATAATGCCTTAATTGGTCGACGAGTTGATTATGGGGTTGGTAGTGAGACTTATTTGCAGTCTGAAAAATTATTGGATTTTCTCTCTACAAAAAATGAAAAAGATTTGATTTCTTTATTAAATAATCAAGGTATTTCAATCAAGGGATATCTTACATTAGATAATTATTGGGAATTTGTAAAAAAACACTTTATTCATCAAAAAACAGATATTCGCCCTACGTTACATGAAGAGTATGATTTAAAAGTTGATTTTGAGAATAAGGCAATAAATAAAAATCCTTGCGCATATTGGTACTGTAAATGTGTTATAGATAACGTTTTATATGAGGATATATATATATATGTTATTTCGTTAATGAACTTAGATGGGCTTGATTCTGAGTTAGACTTCATGTATTCACATAAGCATAATAATATATCATTAGTTGTAGGTTTTTTCGAGATTGGTCTGGAATTATATGTAGATAAACTGGAGGGAATTATCCCTACATTGGGAACAGATCATTTAGAAGCGCTATGTTTTACATTATTAAAAACAGAAAGCATTTATTATCTATTTGGTGAAAATGAGTTATATCAAAAACTAAGATATACCTTAAAAAAGGCTATACAATTCTTTAAAAAGCAGCCTTATAAACTTAATACACAAGTAATATTTAATTTATTGACAAGGAGTATTGTGGAAAATGGAATTTTGATAGACCGATTTAACAAGGTAAACATAAATCATTACGGAACTTGGGATCAGAACATTGAGGCTAATAGTTACATCACCTTATTGTTGAATAAAGAAAAAGAATTATATTCCAGAGATTACACATTAGGTGTTGAGATTAGAAAGATTATTTATAATTATGAAACTACTAAATCCGAAGTACTAGAATTAATCATGGAAAGTATAAAAAAATATAATCTAATATATGATAATTGGTTTTCTTATAACAATTCAAAATTAATTGGGGAGTTGATTGCTAGATTTGAATTCGAAGAAGATCAAAGAAAAAAATTCATTAAGAATTTAATGAATTATGATAGCGTAATTTCTATAACAACAGTTTTGTATACTGTTTATTTAAAAAATAAGAATTTATTTAAAAGTATAACGAACAGCAAAATGTTAAGTGTTATTAATAATGCAGAATCCAAAAAATTATCATATTACGATTATAATACTGATAATTCTTATCTCTTTGCAACAATGATGTCTTGTTTCAATGTGGCTACAAGCGACAAACTTCTATTAACAGCACTCAATAACAGCATTTATAGACCAGCTTTTAGAAAAGATGATTTGGTATCTTATATATTACCGAGATGTGTTTTTTTGGCTTATCAAAACAATTGGTTTGATGAAAGTGATCTTGAAATATTCTTAAATGATATTTATGCAATGTTGAATATTATGAGTTCTACAACCGATCAAGGTGGAAGTTTAGATTACTTTAAATACGTTTTAAAACTATGTGTCCCTGATTCGCCAATACTTGATGATATTTATAATGTATCAGAGGTAGATGTATTCAGTAATAAAGTAACAGATCCCAATGCAAAGGTTTTACATGTTATGCCAAAAGATGAATTTAAACAGTACTATAATTGTGAAGTTAAAGGTATTGATTACACGAAAATAGATACATGGAGAACACTTATAAATGCTGAGAAAGAAATGAATAGCGAACTGCCACAGCTATTTCAGACATTAAAGGAATCCCATTTCCCTGAGCCTCATTACGGTAATCCAAATAAATATTTTCACATTATTACATCCATAATATTAGATGATGTAAAGACTAAAGAACAGGCAATTAATTTTGTTTTAGAACAAGGTGGAAGAAACGGTTTAATGAACATGATTTCAACATTTTCAGTTATAGGAAAAGATGAACTAGCGAGAAATTATATTGATCAGTTGTTTGCATTAACCAAAGCATTAGTATATCCAAATAAAAAATATTATTTTGACAATCAACATCAGGAAAATAAAATTAAAAAAGCAATTAATTTAGTTTACAAAAGCACTCAAAATGAATGGGTACGTAATGAGGATAAACAAGAGTTGATTTATCTAAAGAACCAAGATATAAAAATTGTTTGGTTTGATACTGATAGAGACTACCCATTTGTTGATACTTGGGCAACCAGTCATCCTGATTCCAAGGCATATAGAGTTGATTACAACATTTTGCTTAATGGAATACCAATAGAAAGTTTTTCATTAGTTCATGTTGATGGTTATCGAGCTTTAATACCAATACCGAAAAATGGAACAAATATAATCCCCCGAAACAAGTATCGGATAAGCCTGTTATTTAACGATGAAAAAAACTTGCATGGATATATTAAAAGATGTGGTTTAATTGTTGAATAATTTTTTTGAATTAGATTCCTAATCGTTCAAAAATGATGATTAAATATAAGGCTCAAATCCACCTTAGTGGTTTGTATTTAGAATGATGCATAGTATTCATAAATGATGCATAAACCATAAAAGTGCTTTTTCTCGTTTAAAATGAAACATCAGAGGGGTTCCGGCTAGTTGGACTGATTTTTCTCATCTGAAATGAAACAGTGCCCCTTATTCTATAAGGGGTTTCTAACTGTGAATTCTCATTTAAAATGAAAAATCACACCCTTGGTATGCTCGACCAGGAAATGTTGAGGGTTATGATCTTATTAGTCAACCTATTCAACTAGTGTTAGCGGAGTCAGGACGAAAGATTTCTGAAGGTCAGCTTGCTTTTTCATTTTAAGAGTTAGCTGGGTAAATAAGATTATTTTTAACCTATTGTTTAAAAAACAATAATTAAAACTGCTGAAGATAGATATTCATCTCTAGAGATATGAACTTTATAAATAAAGACTTTCAAAAAGGAGAAATAAAAACATATGGAGAAACAAAATGACACGCCTTCTTGGTCCAGCGTTACCAAAATTACTGAGTCTTTTCTTAATCAACACAACGTCCCATATACCATCATGGAGAACGAAGACTTTCTTACGCCGCTTTTTCTGATAGAAGTGACTGGAACACCTAACAAACCAGAGTATCGAGTTGTTGACGTACTCTATCGCTTGGAAGATATTCCACTGCTCTATACTGAAGCACAAGCGCAAGATTTGGAGGACCAGACTTGGAAAGAAGTATAAAAATTTATATATGGAATTAAGAATGTTAGCATAATCTGGCTCTCTCGATAAAGATCCATATATCCATAATGTGTAGAAACAGAATAATAATTCAAAACCGGAGAGGAGGAAGTCCCTTATTGTGGTGTGGGCTTCCCTCATCACGGTTTGTGGGCATCCCTATGAATAAAGCTAATCTGTTATTACAAAAAGTTTATACAGTGAGTAAAAAACATAATTCACCGCGATTATTCCTACAAAATTTTATTTGTGAAAGCGCGGGGCTAGAGCCAGGTATGGATTTATTTGTCCGCATCAATGAGACTGAGAAAATGATTGTCATTCAGAATCGAGTCTTTGAGGAATCTGACAATATTCATGAAGTCAGTGTATCATCCCCCTGTGTCATACTAGTTGTCGTACCTCTCAATAGAATGTAAAGTAGAATAAAAGAGAGACTGAGGTGGAGCGACAATGCCAAGATATAGTGA
>NZ_JARXWM010000025.1:0-75568 GCF_029893135.1 Paenibacillus sp. PastF-3
GCGCCGATGGTACTTGGACCGAAGGGTCCTGGGAGAGTAGGACGTTGCCAAGCACGCAAGACCACTGTTGAGTCATCGACAGTGGTCTTTTTGTTATGCCTTGTACAGAGTATTTGCTTGTAAGGGTTTTTATGATAATGTGCTTTAATAGAGTCACTAATAGATTATTCATGGGGGATAAAGATCATGATAATATGGATCAATGGAGCTTTTGGTGCGGGAAAGACAGAAACTGCATATGAATTACATCGCAGAATTCCTAATTCTTTTGTATACGATCCAGAGAATGTAGGGTATTACATAAGGGAAAACATTCCTGATGTGATGACAAAAAGTGACTTTCAAGACTATTATCTTTGGCGTGAAATTAACCATTCCATGTTAAAATACATAGCTAGCGAATATAGGGGAACGGTTATCGTACCTATGACCATAGTCAACCCAGAATATTGGATGGACATTGCTGGTAATCTAATAAATGAGGGATTAGAGGTTCACCATTTTACTTTGTGTGCCTCACGAGAGACGCTGCTCAAGAGATTGGGTGGTAGAGGTGAAGGAAATGACTCATGGGCCGTTCAACAGATCGACAGATGCCTCACAGGGCTTAATAAGGATGTATTCAAAGATCAATTAGACACAAATAACCTGACTACTTTAGAAGTCGTTGAGTTGATAGCCAGTAAGCTTGATATCACTTTAACGCTATTATAGGAGAAAAGTGAAAATATATTAATTTAGGTATTGCTATACTTCGAAATACATGATATAATCTTTTTTGTTGTCAAAACATTTTGTTTTCAATAAGGCCCGTTGGTCAAGGGGTTAAGACACCTCCCTTTCACGGAGGTAACATGGGTTCGAATCCCATACGGGTCACCAATTCCTTTAAAACCTAATTTTTCTTCTGAAATAAAAGGTTGCATTACAGTTTAGATTGTGTTATGATAATTGAGTTGCTTCTTTACATGGAGGCTTAGCTCAGCTGGGAGAGCATCTGCCTTACAAGCAGAGGGTCGGGGGTTCGATCCCCTCAGCCTCCACCATGAAGCTTTCTTATTGTAATGGATAGCTAAATATTTTTTAATGACGCGGGGTGGAGCAGCCCGGTAGCTCGTCGGGCTCATAACCCGAAGGCCGCAGGTTCAAATCCTGCCCCCGCAACCAATTTTCATCAAGCAATTATATCTTTTGGAACCGTGGTGTAGTTGGCCTAACATGCCTGCCTGTCACGCAGGAGATCGCGAGTTCGAATCTCGTCGGTTCCGCCATTTTTCTTGCTTCATGAGCCATTAGCTCAGTTGGTAGAGCACCTGACTTTTAATCAGGGTGTCGAAGGTTCGAGTCCTTCATGGCTCACTTCTTAAGTGAGTCGGACACTAATACATACTGTGTGCGGACGTGGCTCAGCGGTAGAGCATCGCCTTGCCAAGGCGAGGGTCGCGGGTTCGATTCCCGTCGTCCGCTCCATATAAATTTTGCGCCCTTAGCTCAGCTGGATAGAGCGTTTGACTACGAATCAAAAGGCCGGGAGTTCGAATCTCTCAGGGCGCGCCATATTTTAACTTCATACTTTGCCGGCGTGGCGGAATGGCAGACGCGCTCGACTCAAAATCGAGAGGGAAACCGTGGAGGTTCGAGTCCTCTCGCCGGTATCAATTAGCAAGCGAAGCTCTTATGCGTTAAGCTAAGAGCTTTTGCTTTTCAAGTTTAGTAAGGTAAATCATTATATTGTGGACTCTTAGCTCAGTTGGTAGAGCAGTAGACTCTTAATCTATTTGTCCAGGGTTCGAGCCCCTGAGAGTCCATCCTTTAAAGAAACGGCAGAGATGCCGTTTCTTTTTTTTATAATAGTTATACGGTTTCAATCATAGTCACAAAAAAAGCCACGAAGTGCGATATTAGCGTACTTCGTGGCTTTTAATATTTATGGAAGGATATTACCCGCAGCGCGGTAAATTTCATACCATTCGGGTCTGGTGAGTGTAATATCGGATGCTTTGGCAATATCCCGCAATCGCTGCGTATTGGTTGTACCTACAACAGGCTGCATATTTGCCGGATGTCTGAGAATCCAGGCAATGGCAATAGCAGTATTGGTAACCTCTTTTTCAGCTGCCAAACGGTTAATGACCTCGTTCAATTCAGGGAACTTGTCGTTGTCCAGGAATACACCTTCAAAAAAGCCATATTGGAAAGGCGACCATGGCTGAATGGTCATGTCGTGTAGACGGCTGTACTCCAAGATCCCGCCATCATGGACAACCGAACCGGAGTTGGTCATATTCACATTAAAACCGGTATCAATCATACCCGTGAACATAATGCTTAATTGGAGCTGGTTGAATAGCAACGGTTGCTTTACATTTTTCTTGAGCAGTTCGATTTGCAGTGGGTTTTGGTTGCTGACACCAAAATGCTTGACCAAACCCTTGCTCTCCAGAATGTCAAAAGCCTCAGCCACTTCTTCCGGCTCGAACAGCGTGTCAGGACGGTGAAGCAGAAGCACATCGATATAATCGGTCTTTAAGCGCTTAAGACTGCCTTCAACGGATTGTAGGATATGCTCTTTGGAGAAATCAAAAAAACCGTCGCGGATTCCACATTTGGTTTGGATCATCATTTTATCACGCATACCAGGATTGTTCTCTAGTACACCTGCGAATACTTCTTCGGCCTTACCACCTGCGTAGATGTCGGCATGATCAAAGAAGTCTATTCCGAGCTCCAACGCACTATGTACATGTGTATCAGCCTCTTTTGCAGACAAGTCCGCAATCCGCATACAGCCAAGCGAAATTTGGGGCACGTCAAGTGCACCATTCGCTACACTAATTTTTTTAACCATGAGGGATTCACTCCTTAGAATGTAAGTTAGAACTTGCAGTATTCTATCAAACCATATCACAAAGTGGGAGGCTAAGCCAATATGCCCTACGACGTATAGGTAGGCTGCAAGCAAAGTGCAAAAAAAAGAGGCTGCCAACTCAGTAGAATTCACTACTTTTGCAGACAACCTCTTTTTTTATACATCCATAATTATTATATGGATGTGCTCAGAATCATTCTAGTACATATTCGGAATGTCGACATTAGGATCAATATCTGCTTCGTAGTCTACGCCATCTGTTCTAAAGCCAAACAGATTGAAGAAATCTTGGCGGTAGCCTTCAAGATCTGCTAGCTCACCTGCATTATCAGTTGTCAGCTCGTCCCAACGTTTCATAACCTCTGTCTGAACGTCCTCACGCATTTCCCAGTCGTCAATGCGGATCAAGCAGCTTCCGTCAGCAGTAGCCTTGCCTTCGCCGTATAGGTGCTCAGAGAACAAGCGATACATTTGTTCAATACAGTTCTCGTGCAGGCCTTTTTCCTTCATCACTTCGTAAAGGGCTGAGATATAAAGGGGCACTACAGGAATCGCTGAGCTGGACTGAGTTACGAGCGCCTTATTAACGGACACAAAGGCACGTCCGCCTTTTGATGAAAGAAGGTCATTCATTTGAATCGCAGTTTGTTCCAGATCGTGCTTGGCTTGGCCGATTGTTCCGTCCCGATAGATAGGATGAGTGATTTCAGGCCCGATGTAGGAGTAAGCAACGGTAGTAGCACCATCTGCAAGGACATCAGCTGCTTGAAGCTGATCGATCCACATTCTCCAGTCTTCGCCGCCCATTACAGCGATTGTCTGACGTACTTCTTCTTCATTAGCAGGCTCAATGGTGGTCATGGATACTTCGCCTGTATGGAAGTTTAAGGTTTTATTCGAATAAGCTGTTCCCACTGGTTTAATAACGGAGGAGAAGGTTTCCCCTGTTACCGGGTGGGTACGACGAGGTGAAGCGACACTATAAATAACTAAATCGATGGTGCCATATTCAGCTTTAATCAATGCAATGGTCTTCTCTTTAATAGCATCAGAGAAAGCATCGCCAACTATGCTGTGTGATTTAAGTCCAAGCTTTGCTGCTTGTTGTTCAAAGGCAGCGGAGTTGTACCAGCCTGCAGAAGCGGTGCGCTGACCTTCCGCTGCTTTATCGAAGAACACACCAATGGTATTGGCGCCAGCACCAAATGCAGCTGAAATTCTGGAAGCTAGTCCGTATCCGGTAGAGGCACCGATGACGAGTACATTCGCAGGTCCCTCAATTTTCTTTTGTGCTTTTACATATTCAATTTGTTGTTCTATTTGTTTGGCGCATCCCTCTGGATGGGCTGTTGTGCATATAAATCCGCGTGTTTTAGGTTGAATAATCATCAAGGAATTCCCCTTTGTATAAAAATTAAAGTCTACTGATACACAGAGAAAGTATAGCAAACAATATTTACTAATACAAAGAATTTAGGATATTCGGTAAGAATACGCTGCCCTGTATTTTTGTTTGTTGGCTAGCTGCGCTATCGAGTCTTGATCATTTATTAAGGCTTTCGGACTCCAGTAGCGCTAATCCTTAGAAAAGGGGCTGCCCCAGTAGCCATTTCATGACTTCTAGGACAACCCCCTTTATTTTACTTACATAAAAGGCTATTACGCCTTAAAGATTGAATCAATCGCTTTGATCTCTTCTGGTGTCAGCTGAACTTTCAGAGTCTGGAGATTCGATACGATCTGTTCCGGACGTTTAGCTCCGGGAATAAGTGCGTCGATGGAAGGTACAGTTAAATACCAGGCTAGCACTACATGTGCGACTTCAACACCTTTGGCATCGGCAATTTGGCGAACCTTGTCTACTTTCTCCAGGTTTTTGGCAAAGGTCGTTCCTTGAAACATTGGATTGTTCTTTCTATTGTCGCTGAACGTATCGCCTTGCTTATACTTGCCGCCAAGAAGTCCTGACGCCAGTGGGAAGTAAGGAACGAAAGAAATGCCATGCTCCTGCGTGTAAGGGAGCAGGTCTTTTTCCGCTTCACGGTGCAGCAGGTTGTAATGGGATTGGAGTACATCTACATGGCCGTCCTTGTTGGCTTCTCTCAGCTGTTCAATGGAGAAGTTGGAGACACCAATCGCTCTGATTTTCCCTTCATCCTTCAGTTTCTTAAGCTCGCCGACAGCATCATCCTTAGGAGTGCTTTCATCAGGGAAATGAATATAGTAAAGATCGATATAATCGGTCTGGAGGCGTTTCAAGCTGTCTTCCACAGACTGTCTTAGAAAAGCTGGAGAGTTGTCGATCGTAACCTTATCGCCAGTAATCTTATGAGCGCCCTTAGTAGCAATGACCACATTGTCACGACCGCCTCTTTCTCTCAGCACTTCTCCAATCAGTTCCTCGGATCTACCTGGACCATAGATAAAGGCGGTATCAATGAAATTGATCCCATGGTCAAGAGCATTGCGAACAATGTCTTTACCAGTCTCATCATTTAAGCCGGGAAATAAATTATGCCCGCCAACAGCATTGGCACCCAGCCCAAGAGGGAGTACCTGCAAATTTGTTCTACCTAAAGTTATTTTACTAGACATAATCAATCGTCAGCTCCTTAAAATAGAATATGAACTATATTAAGTATAGCGAATAGCTAGTGGTTAAACAAATTCCTGAATTCCAGCTTTATACATGAATATTTAAAGCGTATAAGTTATGATATAAAGAATAATTTTGTGTTCCCATATTTGTTTTCTTGCCACAATGAAGTAATGGAGGTTTGTCTTATGCTAGTTATTAATCAAAATGAAGTGGCTGAGTTATTAGCAATGGAGTCTTGCATCACTGTGATGGAATCCGTTTTGAAGGATTTGTCCGCAGGACAAGCCATACAAAGCTTAAGACAAGTACTCCCGCTGCATCAAGGCAATCTGATTGGCTTAATGCCGGGCTTTTTGCAGAGCGAAGAAGTAGCAGGCGCCAAGATCATCAGTGTGTTTCCAAGTAATCATGGCTCAGGTTTACCTTCCCATCAAGGGCTTGTTACGTTATTCGATTCTTCTACCGGTGTTCTGAAAGCTGTAGTAGATGGACAGAAGATTACTGCAATTCGCACAGCGGCTGTCAGCGCAGTAGCCACTCGTTATCTGGCCAGAGAAGATGCAGAGGTGCTTGCCATTCTGGGCACGGGTGAACAAGCCAAAAGCCATCTGGAAGCGATGCTACTGGTTCGATCGATTCGTGAGGTCAGAGTTTGGAATAGAACACCTGCAAAGGCAAGAGATTTTCAAGCAGAAATGAGCCCTAAATATGGTGTGGATATAATAGTGGCGGAGTCTGCTCAAGAGGCAGTCAGCCCTGCAGATATCATTTGTACCGTAACGGCATCCACAGAGCCTGTGCTCAAAGGAGAATGGCTGAAGCCTGGAGTACATATCAACGCTATTGGAGCGTGCAGATCTGCGGATCGCGAGCTGGATTCGGAGACCGTTCGGTTAGCTAAGTTATATGTTGACCGATTGGAATCCGCACATCATGAATCTGGGGATTATTTAATTCCGCTGAAGGAAGGCATGATTAATTCAGGTCATATCATCGGAGAAATCGGTGAACTGATCAGCGGGAGTATTGAGGGCAGAGCTAAAGCTGATGAGATCACTCTTTTTAAAGGACTAGGACTTGCGATAGAAGATTTAGCAGCGGCTAACTTCATTTATAATGAAGCTGTTAAATTACAAAAAGGCATTGAAATTGCATTCTAAGGAGCGACCACACGATGAGCACATATGAAGGTTTGTATGATTTCAAGTTGACGGAACAGGACGAAGAACGGGCCGTACGTTTGCATGAGCAGAACATTAATATTGATTTGCTATTTCAAGGTCCCTTATCTCCAAACGCAATTCCAGAGTCTGTGTCCGAAAAAATAAAAGAGCTGTGTGAGCCCTATAAAGATGAGCCGATGATATACAGCAGCATGCCAGCAAAAATGATCATAAAGCTGTCGGCCAGCGGTGAGATCCCCGAGTATAAAAGTGAATGGTATAAATCGGGAATTACCGCGGGTAACCGGGAGCTTCATTTAGAGTCCTTAGAAAGCATGATCAATAGTATGGCTGAAGTTCAGCTTCAGTTCGACTCCGCAGATTGGTTAGTGAAAGCTTTAACCGCAGAGGACATACGTGCAGCCAAGCGTAATGGCCTTAAGGCGGGTATTATCACAGCGCAAGAAACGGATGGCCTAGGTACCAATCTGGACCTATTAGATGTGTTACATAATTTTGGCTTAAGAATTTTACAATTAACCTATAACAATCAGAATCAGGTCGGTGCAGGCTGTGCAGAACAGTCGAACGCTGGAATTACGAATTATGGAAAAAGATTCATTGAGCGCCTCAACAAGCTCGGGATCATTGTAGATACGGGACATTGCGGAAAACAAACAACACTCGATGCCTGCCAGTACTCTAAGACTCCGGTCATTGCTTCACACACGGGTGTTGAGGCCATCTATCCGCATATGCGCTGCAAAAGTGATGAGGAAATCATCGCGATCGCTACGACGGGTGGAGTCATCGGTATTTTTGCTATGCCGTGGTTTGTTCATGAAGATCCTAACCATACGACCATTGATCATGTGCTGGATCATATCGAATATGTGATTCGGCTTGTAGGCGTGGATCATGTCGGGATTGGAACGGATTGGCCGATGAGCGATGTGCTCTGGTCATTGATTTATTTTAAAGAACATATTGCACCTAAGCTAGGATTTGCCAAAGGAGACGGACCTTCTACTGAAACCGTTGCTGGGCTTGAAAAATATAGCTATTTTATCAACTTTACTAGAGGACTAGTGGCACGCGGTTATAAGGATGAGGATATTGCAAAGATTATGGGTGGTAACTGGCTGCGTGTATTTGAAGAAATTTGGGGATAGGGGATAAATAGATGACAACATACTTGAACACTACTGCATTTAACTTCTACTGTTCTGGCATTTATTCAGGGAAAATACATTTCACGGAACAACAAATTATGCTCGCTAAGGTTGATCTACGCAGACGAACACAAATGCAATACAATGTGCTGGATAGCCAGTTCAAGACCGTCCTTCCATTTCAAAAAATCCACGAATACATGGACGCTTACGCTAAAGCAGAATGGGTCAATGATGAGGTAGTCCTAAGTAATGGTGATCTTTATCAAAAGCATATTCAGTATCAGGCTGTATTGGATGGACGTGAGCTTACTTCTCAAGTATGGGCGCTACGAAAAGAGACGGCTCTGGATATTGTGACCTTGGATGGTGAGATTATTGCTTTTCTTACGCCGAATCGGTATGGCATCGAGCTGATTGTTAAAGCAGGATATGAGAAGCTGACGCCTCTGGTTGTTTATGATGATCCCTTTTTGTCGAAGCCAGAGTATGGTGTGAATGATTTGGGTACGGATCTGATTCCGATGCGTGATGGCGTGAGACTGGCTACGGATGTGTTTCTTCCTGAGGGCATTCAGCCGGGAGCCAAGCTGCCGACGATTCTTGTGAGAACCTGCTATGACCGTAACGGAAAAAAAGAGATTTTTATGAGATGGGCTAACAAAGGTTATGCAGTGGTGTCACAGGACGTTAGAGGTCGGGCGGATTCGGAAGGGGAATTGATTCCTTTTTATAATGAACGGGATGATGGCTACGATACGATCGATTGGATTATCGCGCAGGATTGGTCAGATGGCAATGTTGGAATGTGGGGCGCGTCCTATCTCGGCTTTGTGGTTGTCTCGGCGGCGACCAGTGGACACCCTAATTTGAAGGCTGTTGTGGATGAAGTGAATGTTGGCTCACCGTTTGTAGATACAGCGCGTAAGGGTGGAACGCTTTGCTCTTGGCCGCTCTTGTCTTGGACGCTTGCACAATCTGTGGGTACCCGGACGGATTTTGATATTTTTGGGGGCATAACGGTGAACGCAGAAGCGGCCGTCGATGCGAGACCGATTAAGGAGATTCCACAGCAAATGATCGGCAAAGCATCCGAACCGTGGGATTTATGGAGCCAGCATCCGGAGTATGATGATTTCTGGAGAAACTGTACCTTTACGGAACGCGGGGATCAGGTGCAGGTCCCTATGTATGTAATCTCAGGCTGGTACGATGGCGACAGCCCTGGCGTATCGGAGACTTGGAGAATGCTGACTGAATATGATGTGCCAAATCGTAAAATCCGTCTGGGGGCATGGGAGCATGGACCCAACAGAGCCAGAGACTATGAGGGGTTAAGCTTTGGCAATGATGCAGTGGTTTATGATTACGATGTTTCTGTCCTGCGCTGGTTTGACCGTTTCTTGAAAGGTATTCCGAATGGAATAGATCAGGAGCCTAGAGCCTCTTATTATGTCGTTGGCGAGAATCAGTGGAGAACATCGGAGGATTGGACACCTGCTGAAGCAGTGACTTCTCCTTTCTATCTTTCCAGTGGGGGCCGGGCTAATTCAGGACAAGGTGATGGGAAGCTGCTCACAGCACCAGAGGAACACTCTCCCGAAGATACTTACGTCTATAACCCAAATGATCCGATGAATGATAGCGGTGAGCGAGAGCCTGAAAATTTACGGAAATACGAGCTGCGGAATGATATCCTTGTGTACACCAGTGAGGTGTTGAAGGAAGAATTGACTATCGCTGGGGAATTGTCAGCTGTGATCTACGCTGCTAGTACAGGTAAGGATACAGATTGGGTAGTTACGCTTAGCGATGTGAATGAACAAGGCGACTCTATCCGGTTATCTAACTATATTGTTAGAGCTAAATATCGTCATGGATTTGATGCACCTGAACTGCTCACGCTTGGCCAAGTAGAGGAATATGATATTTTCATGCCCAATATTGCCCATAGATTTGCAGTGGGGCACCGGGTTCGGTTCTCGATCACCTCGTCCAGTAAATTCGTTGCTTTCCCTAATACGAACACAGGTAATAATCCATATGAAGATACAGAAGCAATTACTGTTCTGCAGACCGTTTACCATAATAGTAAATATCCAAGCCATGTGAAGCTGCCGGTTATTCCAAACGCTTAAACTGCAAGGTCAACCTTATAATTGTAATAAAATATCGATTATTCACAGAAAAGCGCATAAATGATCCCTTCTCAGGTCACAATAGGGAAAAACCAGAATGAAGGGATTAACGTGTCGCGCATAAAAAAACAACTTTGGCAGCGATGGAGACGTTGGAAAAAGGCGCTTTGGGTAGGGGCAGCTTGTTTAGCTCTTACTGTACTGGCCTGGCGCAGCATGCAGGTACCTGAGGAAATTAGTGGCCTGCTGACGGATTCTAGTTGGACGGATAGTGCCGAAAGTGAGTTGGCCGCAGCTGTATTTAAAGTAGGTGTGGACAGCGGTGAGGAGAAAGAGAAGGGCACCATAAAAAACGAACAACTGTTGCAGACGATCGCTCAAAGCGGACTCAGCAGAACCGTTCATTTAAAAATATCGTATGTATCTGGAGAAGAAGTTCAGACATTGCCAGGTGTAAAGAACCCGCTTCAGCTTAAAAAGATAATTCACGAACACTCTGCATGGAGCGGTTGGATTAGCAGCGATGGAGATTTGTGGCTGGAACAAAAAGTGAATGATCTATCGACCCTGACGAAAAAAGAAGCCTATATCGGAGTCGATGCATTTGGGAACTTGAAATTATTTAAAGGGCCTCCGGTACAGGAAAAGGTGCTGAAGACTTTTTTTCAAATGGATATGGGTTCCTTGAAATCCTCTCTGCCGGAAAGTATTTGGAAAGAGCTTCATGAGGGCATTCGTGTACAAGATATTGAAGAGTACAATAGCGTATTGTCCACCTTCAGTGACTACGCGCGTGAGGCTGCAGAACATGTCATGCAGAATAAGCAATAGCATCCTTAAGCATATCAGCTGTCCTAAAGTCATTATTAATGGCTATAGGGCAGCTTTTTCTTTGCAAATATAAGAAGTTTTGAGGTTCTCATTATAGGCCTAAAGTTGTCATTTCGCATCAGAGGGTAAACTTTTTTTCTCCCGGAAGAGGTATTTTTGCTATAATGGTTTGAAGGAATACATATGTTCGCTTCGTAGCGGAGTAATGGATGAAAACGGTGGAATAAACTGCCTGTTATAGAGGAGAGATCGTGTTTGCGCATTTTGGGAATTGATCCGGGGCTGGCGATTGTCGGTTTTGGCTTTGTGGATAAGGAAGGTCATAAATTGACCCCAGTCCAATATGGTTGTATCCAAACCGAGGCTCATACGCCTGAGGAAGAACGTCTGCTGCATGTCTATGAAGGCATGGGTCAGCTTATTGATAAATATAAACCTGATGCTGTAGCGATAGAGAAGTTGTTCTTCGCACGTAATGTTACAACAGCATTGCCAGTAGCTCAGGCCCGCGGAGTGACGATATTAGCTGCTGTACAGCGTGGCTTACCCGTGTCGGAATATACACCTATGATGGTGAAGCAGGCAGTAGTTGGTTATGGTAAGGCTGAGAAGCGGCAGGTACAGGAAATGGTGAAGCTGTTGCTGAAATTATCGGCGATCCCTAAACCGGATGATGTGGCCGATGCACTAGCGGTAGCGGTATGTCATGCCCATTCGAGCAGTCTTAATTCTAAATTAAATGAGGTATTGCGAAAATGATAGATTTCTTAAGAGGACCCGTCGTTCATTTAGAGTCGGAATATGTGGTGCTGGATGTGCAGGGCGTAGGATACCGGGTATTCTGCCCGAACCCTTATGCTTTTGCTAAAGTAGAAGGACCTGTAACGATCTATATTCATTATCAAACACGTGAGGATGCGACGCTTCTGTTCGGGTTCCCGACTCGGGAGGAGCAAAAATTGTTCCGCAAGTTGATTGAGGTATCCGGGATCGGTCCGAAGGTTGCGCTCGGAATACTGACAGGTGGGACTCCAGATCAGTTGATCTCGGCAATTTACCAAGAGAATATAACCTTCTTAACGAAACTGCCGGGCATTGGCAAGAAGACGGCGCAGCGGATGATCTTAGATTTGAAGGACAAGCTGGACGGACTCAGTATGGCTTCGATGCAAACGGGATTATTTGCAGTTCCAATGGAAGAAAGAGCGGATGGATTAGCTTGGCAAGAAGCTAGAGATGCCCTTAAGGGATTGGGCTATACCGAAAGTGAATTGGACCGTGTATGGCTCGCTATGAAGAAAGAGGGCGCAGAGACAGGGACTGTAGATGTGTTGATGAAGAAAGCACTTGGGCTATTATATATTGCTAAGTAAAACCGAACACATCCTGAAGAAAGGGAGCGATAGGAATGGATGACCGGATTATATCCGCTAATTTAATGATGGACGAGCAAGCCGTAGAATTAAGCTTACGCCCTCGTTATCTGGGAGAATATATCGGACAGAATCAGGTGAAAGAAAACCTGAAAATATATATCGAAGCAGCCAAAATGAGAAGTGAAGCGCTGGATCATGTGCTGCTCTACGGGCCTCCAGGTCTCGGTAAAACAACACTTGCGAACATTATCGCCAATGAGCTGGGTGTGAATTTACGAACAACATCCGGTCCTGCTATAGAGCGGCCGGGAGATTTAGCCGCCCTGCTGACGAACCTGCAGGAAGGCGACGTGCTGTTCATTGATGAAATTCACCGCTTACACCGGACGGTGGAGGAGGTAATGTATCCGGCGATGGAGGACTTCGCGCTGGATATCATGATCGGCAAAGGGCCAAGTGCCCGTTCGGTACGATTGGATTTGCCGCCTTTTACACTTATAGGTGCTACCACCCGTGCTGGCCTGCTGTCAGCGCCACTACGAGATCGTTTCGGAGTGGTCAGCCGCTTGGAGTTCTATACCATAGATGAGCTAAGCTTCATTGTTGCCCGAAATGCAGATCTTTTAGGGATTGAGATTGTCGGAGATGCGGCGGAAGAGATAGCGCTTCGTTCCCGTGGAACGCCGCGGATTGCGAACCGGCTCCTGAAGCGAGTTCGTGATTTTGCTCAAGTGCGCGGCGATGGGATTATAACCCCGGAGATTTCCGGGGAAGCCCTGAAGATGCTGCAAGTAGACCCACGTGGGTTGGATAGCATCGATCATAAGATGTTAAGAGCAATGATTTCAAGCTTTCGTGGCGGTCCTGTAGGTCTGGATACGATTGCTGCTACAATTGGTGAGGAAAGTCAGACGATTGAGGATGTTTATGAGCCTTACCTGCTGCAGATAGGGTTCTTGCAGCGGAGCCCTCGTGGAAGAATTGTAACCCCGGCCGCTTATCATCACTTAGGCCTTCCGCTCCCTCCGGAGCAGCACTGAGTCAGTAACTACATTTAAAAGGAGGATGCTGGATGAAGCATACGAAGATGAAATGGGGAGGAATAGCTCCACTAAGCAAAGGATTGCTGGCAGCTGCGATTGCTGTGGGAAGTCTCTTGATCCCTGCGGGCGCCAGTCATGCCGATTCTAATAGTACGATTCGAGTTGCCCTTTATGCCGATATTGGTAGTAAATATAAATCTACCGTGCCAGTAGTAACTATGCAATCGACACAAAGCTTCACTTTGATGTCAAACCAACCAGGGAGCACTCCTTTGTTATCGGTGCCTGCCCAGAGCAGAATACGTGTTAGTGTGGATGGTTATAGAGTAAAGGTTATGGAGACTTCAAGCTGGAAAACAGCTGCTGATGCGGCTAAAAAGCTTCAGTCTACCTCTGATAAGCCTCAAATTTATATGATTTCTAGAAATGGAACCAATGTGTATCAGTTGTATACTGGTGTCTATGTCAGTGAAGCTGCTGCCAAGGATGGGCTTGCCCGTGTAGTAAAGGCAGGACTTGGCATTCCTGCTGATCAAACCCCTGCGGTGAAAGGGGATAAGCATTTATCGGCGGGTCGCTATTCTTCGGAACAAGAAGCTGATACTGCTCTGAGTAGTATTACAGCTGCTGGTTTTGATGCCTGGAAGGTGTTTCTTTCAGGAAGTGATGGCAGTGCCCAGTTTGAGGTATGGGTAGGCGAAGCTGCAAACGACAAAGATTTGGCTGCTGTTCAGACCACAGTGTCTGCAGCATTGCCACAGCTTGCTATGTCCGCTGCAACTTCACCTGGGTTAATCATGCGTCTGGATGCTGGGCTGGACCTTAGCAGCGAGACACAGGCTAATCATTATATGGTTTCCGGAAATGATGCTAAATTTTTGGCCGTTGGCAGTGAGGCTGGAATTCAGCTCGAAGAAAGATCCAAGCGTACCTACCGTGGAAATATGGAGCTAAGTAATTTGAGAGGTTCCCTTGCGGTTATCAATGAAGTGCCACTGGAACAATATTTGTATGCAGTGGTTGGAGGAGAGGTTTCCTCCAGCTGGCCGGATGAAGCTCTAAAGGCTCAGGCTGTCGCCGCCCGGAGCTATGCAATGGCGCAAGGCAACCGTTTCGAAGTAGCGAATGTAGTAGATTCTACATTGAGTCAGGTATATAACGGAATCGGATCAGAGGCTCCAGTTATTATTAAGGCAGTGGATGCTACTGCCGGTGAAGTATTGATGAGTGGTGGTAAAGTTATAGAGGCTGTATTCTCCTCGAACAGTGGCGGAGTAACCTCTGATCCATCGGAGGTATGGGGCAATGGTGGAGATGCGTTTGCCAGCGTTCCCAGCAAAGAGGATGTCGCAGCTACCGCGGCCGCTAAGAAGTGGTATTATTTACTGCTCGCTAATGGAACCTCTGGATATGCACGTGAGGATAACATTAAATTGACAGGAAATAAAACAGCAGCGGGACTGGATATAGCGACAGCTACCACTAAAGATGTCAATGTGCGCCCCCTTCCTGCTGTTGAAAGTAGTGTAAGTGCGGTAGGCAAGTTGAATCCGGGCGAGAATGCTGTTGTTCTAGACAAAGTCTATGAGTCCGGTAGTTATAGCTGGATCAAAGGGCCATATACCTCTGCCGACCTTCTAAAAAGCTTGCAGGGTAAAACAACTAGCACGCTCCCTTCTAGCATCCTTAATTTGCAGGTCACTCAGCGCGGCCCTTCTGGAAGAGCGATTCAGGTGAAAGCAAATGGTCAGGCACTGGATGTGAAATATCCTGATATGTTCCGTTCTGCGTTCAATGGATTGCCAAGTACATTGTTTGATATTGTACCAGCCGGAAGTTATACTGTATTAGGCGCTGATGGTGCTACCAGCACGATTGGAAGTTCACAGAGCGCAGGTGTACTCTCTGCATCAGGTAAGGTTAATGTGAACGGTAGTGGAACTGTAGTGATGGGTGGGGATTCCTCAGCCAGAGCGATTACAAACAGTTCGGGCTTTCTGTTCATTGGCCAAGGATATGGTCATGGTCTAGGCATGTCGCAATGGGGCGTGAAAGGCATGGCTGACAGCGGGTATGATTACAAGCAGATATTGCAACACTATTATCAGAACGTTACTATAGTTAAGGAATGAAGACAGACCATGAATGTAGACGCATATGATTTTCATTTACCGGAAGAATTAATTGCCCAGACACCACTCTCTGACCGTAGCTCTTCTAGACTGCTCTTAGTAAATAAGGAGGATGGGGAGCTGGCTCACCGGCATTTTACCGATATTATTAATTATTTTCAACCGGGAGATACGCTTGTTCTGAATGATACGAGAGTTATTCCTGCCAGATTGTTTGGGGCTAAAGAAGATACGGGGGCTAAAGCTGAAGTGCTTCTCCTTAAGAATCTGGGAGACGATCGATGGGAAGCTCTTGTAAAGCCAGGTAAAAAGCTCAAGACAGGAGCGGTTATCATCTTTAGTGATGAGCTTCGTGCGGTTATTGAGGATGAGGCTGATATGGGTGGACGAACGCTTCGGTTCATTTATCAGGGTATTTTCCAGGAGATTCTGGACAGGCTGGGAACAATGCCACTGCCTCCTTATATTAAGGAAACACTCGATGATCGGGAACGATATCAGACCGTTTATGCTAAGCATGAGGGATCAGCTGCTGCTCCTACAGCAGGGCTTCATTTTACCAAAGAACTGTTGGATCAGATTGAAGCCAAGGGTGTAAATATTGCTTATATTACACTTCATGTAGGTCTCGGAACGTTCCGTCCGATGTCTGTTGAGAAGGTTGAAGAGCATGTTATGCATTCAGAGTATTTTGTAATGTCTCAAGAAACAGCAGATACTATAAATGCTACCAAGGAACAAGGTGGTCGCATTATAGCGGTAGGGACGACTTCTTGTCGGACACTTGAAACAGTCGGAAGACAATGTGAAGGCGGTCCATTAGTGGAATGTAGTGGCTGGACGGATATTTTCATCTATCCGGGCTATAAGTTTAGTGTAGTTAATGCGTTAATTACTAATTTTCATTTGCCGAAGTCTACTTTGGTGATGTTGGTTAGTGCTTTGGCAGGTCGGGAACATATTCTAGCTGCTTATGAAGAAGCGATAGAGCAGAAGTACCGGTTTTTTAGCTTTGGAGATGCAATGTTTATTTACTAAGGTAAGAGGATGGGTTAACTTATGGCAGCAATTACTTATGAGCACATCAAAACGTGCAAACAATCCGGAGCAAGACTTGGAAGAGTCCATACTCCACATGGTGTGATTGAGACACCAGCATTTATGCCAGTCGGCACACAAGCTACAGTCAAGACAATGAGTCCTGAAGAACTGAAGGAGATGGATGCTCATATTATTTTGAGCAATACGTACCATTTGTTCCTGAGACCGGGCCATGATATTGTTCGTGAAGCAGGCGGACTGCATAAGTTCATGAACTGGGACCGCCCCATTCTAACGGATAGCGGCGGGTTTCAAGTATTCTCGCTTAGTGACATGCGCAAGATTACCGAAGAAGGCGTTCATTTCCGTTCCCATCTAAATGGGGATAAGAAGTTCTTGTCTCCTGAAGTAGCTATGGAAGTTCAGAACGCACTTGGTTCTGATATCATGATGGCATTCGATGAATGTCCTCCATTCCCAGCGGAATATGACTACGTGAAAAAATCACTGGAGCGTACCACTCGCTGGGCGGAAAGATGCCTGAAAAGTCACGCCCGTCCAAATGATCAAGGTCTATTTGCTATCGTGCAAGGTGGTATGTATGAGGATCTTCGCCGTCAGAGCGCAGCAGATTTGACTTCCATGGATTTCCCGGGGTATGCTATTGGGGGGCTCAGCGTCGGAGAGTCCAAGCAGCTAATGTATGAAGTGCTGGATTATACAGTTCCCCTGCTGCCACAAGGCAAACCTCGCTATTTGATGGGCGTTGGTTCACCGGATGCGCTGTTGGAAGGATCAATCCGGGGAGTGGACATGTTCGACTGCGTTCTGCCTACCCGTATTGCTCGTAATGGAACAACGATGACCAGTCAGGGAAGACTCGTTGTACGCAACGCAAAGTATGCCCGCGATTTTGGGCCGCTTGATCCGGAGTGCAACTGCTATACATGCCGGAATTATTCCCGCGCTTATTTGCGCCATCTAATCAAAGCCGATGAAACCTTCGGACTTAGATTGACGACATACCATAACTTGCACTTCCTGTTGGATTTGATGCGTAAAGTGCGCGAAGCCATCAAGGAAGATCGGCTGCTTGATTTTCGCGATGAGTTTTTTGCTAAATACGGATTATATGATAATCTTAAAGGCTTCTAAAGCTTCGTTGAGGTCCATGTTTTAATGTGCTTTGAAAGGGGGGAGAAATATGTTTCAATATGCAGCAGCAACAGGCGGAGGTAGTATACTGGGTCTCGTAGGTCCATTCGTACTTATGTTTGTAGTATTCTACTTCTTGCTGATTCGTCCGCAACAGAAGAAGACCAAAACACGTAATGCAATGTTGAAGTCTCTGAAAAAGGGCGATAAAATCGTTACTATTGGTGGTCTTCACGGTACGATCATGGAGATTTCCGATGATATCGTGGTTCTACGGGTCAATGATGTAACTAAACTGACCTTTGATCGCGGTTCCATTAGTCACTCCGTTGCCACGGACGTGGAGGAGAAAGTATAGTTTCGTTATTAATAAGTACATAAAAAGCGGTGTCTTCTCGTTAAGAGAGCGACACCGCTTTTTTGACGTTCATCTTTCATCGTGATCTAAGGGTTTAACGCATATCCGTTATTCGGCTGCGAACTGTGAGCGATTCTTCACGTCCCCGTAAGGTTAATTTGGCAAGCTGTACACCAACTGCTGAAGCTAGAACTGCTAGCAGAGTGCCGCCTATCATATCTGTAAGCCAATGAATGCCCAGATAGAATATACCAAAGACGATTACGACTGCGGAAATACTCGTAATGACCATCCACCGGCGGTTTCCAGAACGGTATGCCAGTAAAGCCATCGTAACGGAAATGGACGTATGTAGACTCGGGAAGCAGTTGTTGAGACCGGATAGAGGGCGGTACTCTTGCTCGAACTTAGGAAATACATCCAGCATAGTAAATCTAACGCCTGCTGGTACATAGGACCATACCTCATTTACAGGGAAGTATAGGTAGAATGGAATAGCTACAGCATAGTTAATGATAATAGCATAGCAGGTGGCGTACAGCATCACACGGTTCTTATCTAACAGATAGACACCTAGAGAAGCTGCCAGTACAGATTGAAGCATGAAAATGTAGAAGAAAACTATGATAGGCGTTAGCCATGGACTATAGAATATATCCTGAACAGCTTGGACAAAATGTCCCTCTAGTCCAAATACAAATGATGTATAGTCTGAGGTAAGATGCATTTTTTCTTCAATTTGTAGTTCATATTTATTCAAGACCAGTACACCAAACATGCCTACCATCAGTAGCAGAAACTTATAGGATCGCAGCATCTCTTTCCCAATTTCAACTAATGCCATGATTGGATTTCGACGAGCGCCAATCCATACTAATATCACTACTAATGCAACTGTGTACAAAACAATATGATTCATTGATTGGTAAAACAAAGCATTCGAAGCCTCCTTGATTCTCTTTATGAAGTCAGATGATCACAGTTTAACATATTTCCAAGGAATGTTTCGAATTTAATGGAATAATAATTTTAGCTTTTCTGTAAATTAACCCCAAACATTCCACCAAGTGCACCAATTGCTGCTGCAGCTAGAACCCAAAGAAGGTCAACACCAGAGGGTGAGCTATCCAGTGCAAGAAATCCAATTAACAGAACGATAATCCCGTAAAAGATTCCTGTAAGGCTTCCTTGATACCAGCCTTTGTTCGTGGCTCTGCGACCGGCGGTTAGTCCTCCGAATGCTGCGGCTATGCCGTGTACTATATAAGTGTACATTGAGAGATCCTGCTCCTTCAGACCGCTGCCCCATAATAAAAGAGAGAGGACAAACGCGCCAAGCAACATCCAAAGGAATGATCGACACAGGCCAGACAATACAGGATTGGCTATTCTCCATGAGAACAGGCGCCGGATTAAATACATGGTACAACCTCCTAAAGTTTTTTAGAAAAATAATCTACATAAGTTATTATTCATTGTATGGGGAGGCTTGCCCCAATAGTACAAGAATGGGCATTGCAGCCTTTTTACCATTAATTAATAGGTGAGCTTCCGAATGTTCCCTGTGCTGAGCGGTCAGAATAGGGTTACATTAATCCGCCCGAGAAACCAACTCTGCGGGTGAGAGTGGAGGGGAGCGAAGCTATATGTTCCAGCATATCACTGCCTATATTCTCCTGACCGTGCTGATGTATTTCTTCATATTCCTGTGCATGCGAATTATGGGAAAGAGGGAGATTGGAAAGCTGTCTGTATTTGATCTAACGATCTCAATAATGATTGCTGAGATTGGTGTTTTTGTGATTGAGGATATTCATCGGCCGATCTATGAAGGGTTAATTCCGATGGCAACATTGGTTATCATTCAAGTGCTGGTTGCAATGCTCAGTCTCAAGAGTAGGACAGTAAGGCTTATGATGGATGGTAAACCGAGCATACTTATTTCTGGCGGTAAGCTGCACCGGGGTGAGATGCGAAAGCAGAGATACAATATTGATGATTTGCTTATGCAACTTCGTGGACAGAATATTGCTAGTCCTGCCGACGTTGAATTTGCCATTCTAGAGCCAAGTGGACAGCTTACTGTGTTCGAAAAAGAGAAAGGAAACTCAGCTTCAAATGATTCAGGCAATAGTAGTTCTGGTGATGAGAACGATAAGAATGGCGAGAATGCAGATGAAAGTAGCCAGACGATTAAACTGCCTAAGAACAAAATCAGATATGAAGGACTTCCTATTCCACTGATAATGGATGGTAAGGTCCAGGATCAAAATTTAGAGATGATAGGGAAAACAAGGTTCTGGCTAAGAACTCAGATCCGCCAAAAGGGAGTATCCGATTTTCGGGATGTTTTTCTTTGCTCCATAGACCATAAAGGCCGAGTTTATGTTGACCGTTTGGATAATCGATAACCATTCTAAAGCCAACGCTTAATGAAAGGCAGTCGATCCAAATCACGAAGGGAAATAAGGCCAGCTAATAGACTGAGACCGAAATACAGGGCCATTCCTACCGCAGAGGCAAATAAAAATTGAATCCATTGTGCTTCTGCAATGGGAATGGAGATGTATACATAACGCACGCCTGCTCCCATAATGATCATTGCACACAAGGTTTTAATGGTATCGGTTATTCGTAAGGATAATGAAATTAGACTGACTACACTGTACCCGTGCAGAAGAGTAACAAGAACGCTGTTCACAATAATGGCGATGATTGCGCCGTAGATTCCGTATTCTGGCTGTGAAGCCAATATAACAATCAGAATGATTTTGACTACTGCCCCAATAAGAGTATTGATGAGTGCCCTTCCAGGTCTGTCCATAGCTTGAAGTGCAGCTTGTAAGGGGGCTTGAACATAGATGAACAAAGCGAAAGGGGCCATTAGTTTTAGCATAGGAGCAGTATCCGGATTTCCGTATAACAAGTTGCATAGTGGGACTGCTAGTACATACATAAGAACAGCAAAGGGAGCCCCTGTAACAAGAGCTAGTCGAAGAGCTTGATGCATTCGTTTGTGAATGGTAGGCAGGTCCTTTCTCGCGGCAGCCTCGGACAAGGATGGAACCAAAGAAACCGCGAGCGAGGAAGTTAACGCTCCGGGAAGCAATAGTAAGGGAATAACCATTCCCTGTAAAGACCCATATTGAGCAGTCGCGGCGGCTGTTGCGATTCCGGCTAATGCAAGACTACGTACGGTAATTATAGATTCCAGTAGATAGGAAAAAGAACCGACAAGCCGGCTTGCCGTAACAGGAATTGATACACCTAGTAAACGCCTTAGTATGGGAGAAGTTGATTTTACGGTATCTGGATCAGCAGGTATAACTTCCTTCTCAATCATTTGCTGTTCTAGGATGGGGGTTGTTTTTTTATCCCTTTTCGTGATGACATAATATTGCCACAGAATGGCTAACATTCCGCCAATCTCTCCCACCGTTACGCCTAGCATCGCCCCTGCAGCTGCAAAAGCGATTCCTTTGGGTAACAGCAGCCAAGAGAACCACAGCATAAAAAATATTCGCACGATAGACTCAAAAACGGAAGAAAGTGCAGAAGGAATCATGTTCTGCCTACCTTGAAAATAACCGCGGTATATTGCAGATACAGCAACAATTCCAATCATTGGGATCATGGCAATGAAAGTATAATAAACTCTGTGGTCTGTTAAGATCACATTGGAGACCCATGAAGCACTGACCAGCGCAACAATGGTAAAGAAGATTCCTAGTCCGACACTAAGAGTAAGGCCAGTCCGTAAAATTTGCCGCGATTTCTCAGGGCGGTTCTCTCCCTCTGCTTCGGCTACCATCTTTGCAATTGCTAGGGGAAGTCCGCCTGTAATAACCGTAACCAACACGATAAAGAATGGGTACGCGAGCTGATATAGACCCACACCTTCTGCTCCAATGATGCGTGGCAAAGCAATTCGGGGTATAAATCCAAGCATTCGATTAATGATGCCGGCGGCAAGCAAGATTAAAGTTCCTTGTATAAAGCTCTGTTTCCTCAAAGGTCACGCCTTCTTCCCCAAATGAAATGAAACGCTGGCCAACTTGTCTATTCTTATGGATATGCTATACCCCTGTCCCGGCATGCCTTGTTTTAGTAGTTGTAACTTTTTGTGACGGAAGGAGGAAAGCAGAGAACTTGGGTCGAATACCTATGGTAAGCATACGAACACGAGCGTTCTTTGGAGGTGTCATCACGTGGAATCGGAACAGTGGAATCATGATCAACATAGCGAAGAAATCGAAGCCATGTGCCGCAGCAAAGCTGAAGAATTCCGGCTCCTCGGCTATGAGTATGTAACCAGCAAGGATATTTGGGATTGTATCAGTCGTAATTATGATAAGGACGGAATGCCCCCCTTGCATAAGCTGGTAAATGATATTTATTCCTTAAAAGCCAATAGTTACATGACTTATTTGACTCTTGCAGCTTATCGGGGGTTGAACTGAACAATAAACAACTCGCTTCTTTTCTTTGCGAAAAGCCTTATAAAGCAGTAAAGTAATAGGATAATAATAACTTCACATCTCCTATATAAACGGATGTCTTGCTGATATGTGCAGGGGCGGCCGTTTCTTTGTGTGAGTATGGCTATGACTATGCTGTGAATTGACGGTCATTTCACGTGTAGCTATAATAGGAATATTGAGTGAATGAAAGGGGAACTAGCTAGAGCATGAAGAGACTAATGGGCTTTATTATTACCGTGCTCGTTTTGACAGGCGTCATGGCATTTACTACTCCTGGACTGCTGGACAAGGTTAGGCTTGGTCTTGACCTAAAAGGCGGATTTGAGATTTTGTACCATGCTGAGCCTATGGAAGCGGGAGCAGCGTTGTCCCGAGCTTCACTGTTGAAAACAGCAGAAAGTTTGGAGAAACGGGCCAATGCGCTCGGAACCAGTGAACCAGAGGTTACAACTGAAGGTACTGACCGTATTCGTCTGAAAATTGCAGGCGTTACTGATGAGGCCGAAGTTCGCAAGAAGATGAAGGAGCCAGCAGTTCTGACTTTCCGTAGTGCTGCTGAAGGTGACGCTGAAGGTACTTACAGCAAGATCGAACTGGTAGGTAGTGATTTTGTTGAAGGTGCTGCAGAGGTTGGACGGGATAACCTGAATCAGCCAATCATCAGTATTAAAATCAAGGACAAGGATAAATTTGCGGAGATCACTAAGCGCCTATTAGGGAAGAATCTCGCAATTTATTTAGATGAGAACAAACTGTCTGACCCTACGGTACAAGCAGTACTTACCGACGGTAGTGCGTCTATTTCCGGTCAGTATACAGTTACGGAAGCACGTGAGCTGGCTGACACCATTAATCTTGGTGCGTTGCCACTGAAACTTACTGAGAAATACTCCCAAAGTGTGGGTGCAACGCTTGGTAAACAATCGCTTGATCAAACGATCAAAGCAGGTCTACTGGGTTCTTTAATTATTCTTATTTTCATGATCGGTATGTATCGTCTGCCAGGTCTTTTGGCTAGTTTTGCACTGATCTTGCATACATGGCTGCTAATTGTAGTCTTTGTCTTTGCAGACTTCACATTGACGTTGCCTGGTATAGCCGCATTTATTCTGGGTATAGGGATGGCTGTCGATGCCAATATCATTACAAATGAACGGATAAGGGAAGAAATGCGCAGTGGTAAAAGTGTGCTTTCCTCTGTTAAAGCAGGTAATAAATCCTCTTTCCGGACAGTAATGGACTCCAACGTCACAACTGTTATTGTGGCAGGTGTCATGTTCGCCTTCGGTACAGGTGCAGTCAAAGGTTTCGCATTAGTGCTGATCGTAGAAATCGTACTGAGTATTGCCACGAATCTTTATTTCTCCCACTGGTTGCTTAGCCAGCTTGTTAAAGCCGGTAAGCTGAACAAACCGAAGAGCTTCGGTGTGAAGGAGAGTGATATCCGTGCGCTTTAAGAAAGAGCTTGATTTCGTACATTTGAGTAAGTTTTTCTATATTTTTTCTATCGCACTGACAGTTGCAGGTTTAATTTTCCTAGCGTCATTTGGATTGAATTACAGCGTTGATTTCAAAGCGGGATCAAATGTTGATATTTCTTTGTCTAAGAATTTGACATTGGAAGAGGTTAATTCAGCAGTTGAAAAATCTGGGATTTCAAGTGAGCCAAGCATTACGTTAGGGAGTGAACGGGTCAACGTTCGTTATGATCAAGTGCTCGATGAGCAACAAGATGAAGCTCTTAAAACAGAGATCTTGAAGCTTGACGATAAAGCATCGTTTGAGATTAACACTGTGGATACAGAAATGTCTAAAGAACTTGCACGCAATGCGATCTATGCGGTTCTCATTTCTTGTCTAGGGATTATCATTTATGTAAGTATTCGTTTTGAATGGCGGTTTGCATTGGCAGCTATTGTTGCATTGCTTCATGATGCTTTTATGGTCGTTGCTATCTTCTCCATTTTCCGCTTGGAAGTGGATTTGACGTTCATCGTCGCGGTGCTTACGATTATCGGTTATTCCATCAATGATACGATCGTTATCTTTGACCGTATCCGCGAGAATTTACGTTTTGGTAAACAGAAAACTTACGAAGATTTGAAAGAGCTTGTGAACAAGAGTGTGGCTCAGACCCTTATGCGCTCTCTCTACACAGCATTTACCGTATTTATCGCGGCGTTCTTCCTGTTAATTCTTGGAGGAGAGTCCATCAAGATGTTCTCGCTTGCGATGGTAATCGGATTGCTCTTCGGAGCGTATTCCTCAATCTTTATTGCAAGTCCGCTCTGGTTACTGCTTAAGAAGCGTGAGAAGATAAAGGTAAAAAGCCCGGCTAAAGGGTAATGTCTCAAGAAAAATAACATGGCTACACTTGAATGAAAAAAACATCAACTTTATAATTTAAGAAAGCCGCGTCAAATGCGACGCGGCTTTCGAAATCTTTGGGGTAGTATGTCATGTGTATTGTATCATCATGAGATTACTTGCTAGTGGTAAGGGGGGCCTCGTATGAATAAAGAACGATCACCGCAAAGCAAGACGGTTGCTTGGACAGGGATCATCAGCGATGTTACTTTGGCAGTAGCTAAGGGGAGTTTTGGCTATATTTCAGGTAGCAAGGCATTAATGGGCGATGCATTATATTCTGGAGCAGATGCTGCAGCTAAATTGGCGGATATTCTCCCGTGGCGTTCTGAACAAAGCAGAAAGAGCAAGCAGCGGATAGAAGAGCGACGAGGGAATAAGGAGCCGCTTTTAGCTATACTTTTTTCGGTATTAATTCTTATGGGGGGGCTGCAGATCGCCTTCTCTGCAATCCGTGACTTAACCGAGGGACAGTCATCCACTCGCGGAGAACTTGCACTTGTAACTGTCTTGCTATCTATTGTACTTAAAGAAGCTGTATTTCAATATCAATATCGGTACTTTAAAAAAATAGGGGATGGCAGTCACGCTGCTTATGCCAATAGTCATCGTTTCAGTTTGTATACTTCTATCACAGTATTAGTAGGGATATCGTTATCAATGGGGGGGACCTATTGGCATCCTCTACTCTACATGGACCCTATTGCTGCACTTTTAACAGGATGCTTAATTCTACGTAAAGGTTATCTGCTCATTGTTAATACTGTTAGTGTTAAGAATGCGCAGGAGCTACCTTCTGAGGAAGCAGCTAATTTTATTGAAACCGTACAACGTGTTCATGGTGTTATTCGTGTAGAACATTTGAAGGCACTTGAGCAAGGGAATTATGTGAATCTGCAAGTGAAGATCAGTGTAAATCCGCGTATTACGGTGATGGAAGCACAGGATATTTCAGAATGTGCAAGAAAGTTGCTGCAGCACAGGTTTGTTCATGTTGGTGAGGTACATATGGACGTAGTTCCTTATGATCCCGGTTATCCATACAAAAGTAATTATGAATTGGCGGATAATGATATTCCGACGCTGCTTCAGTAGTCCGCAAGGTGAAAGAAAGGTGAGCGCTATTGCTTTATTCAAAAACAAGATGGCAATCTCCGGCAGCCGATCCCGACGTCGTAAGGGATATGGCCCGGAGCCTTTCTATTTCTCCGCTCTTATCCTCACTATTAGTGACTAGAGGAATTGATACGCCACATGAGGCTCTATCGTTCATGGATGGCGGTGTGGAAGCTCCACATGATCCGTTCCTTCTAAAAGGGATGGCCGAAGCGGTTCCCAGAATTAGAAAGGCTTTAAAAGAAGAAGAACATATTCTGATTTACGGTGATTATGACGCTGACGGTGTGTCCAGTACAGCATTAATGATTCATTTGCTGCGTTACTTGGGCGCTTCCTTTGATATTTATATCCCGCACCGTTCTAATGAGGGCTACGGGCTGCATAATCATGCATTGGATTGGGCTTTACAGCAGGGGGTATCCTTGATCATTACTGTAGATACTGGCATTAGCGCCTATCATCAGATTGCTTACGCTAATGAACTCGGGATTGATGTGATTGTTACGGATCACCATGAGCCTCCAGAGCTTCTCCCAGAGGCTTATACGTTAATCAATCCGAAGCTGCCCGACTGCCCCTACCCGTTCAAGGGATTAGCGGGTGTAGGGGTAGCTTATAAGCTCGCCCAGGCTATGTTAGGGGAGGAAACTCCAGATGAGTGGGCAGAGATAGCTGCTATAGGTACTGTAGCGGATTTAATGCCGCTGCTGGGTGAGAATCGTGAGATTGTTCGAAACGGTTTGGTCAGTATGCGAAATTCTCGATTCCCAGGTATCCGTGCTTTACTCGGTGTTAGCGGCGTGACCATGAGTACTGTGAGTGCGGTTAATATCGCTTTTGGAATGGCGCCTCGTATCAATGCGAGTGGCCGTCTGGATCATGCTGGACGGGCAGTGGCACTGCTTACAACTGAGCATGCTGATGAGGCTGAGCAACTGTCTGGGGAGCTTGATCTGCTTAATAAAGAACGCCAATTGGTCGTAGAAAGAATTGTAGTGGAGGCCACTGCAAAACTGGAGCAGATGACTCAGGGTGGAGAAATACCAGACATCATAGTTCTTGCTGAACAAGGCTGGAATGTGGGTGTGGTAGGTATAGTGGCTTCCAAACTACTGGAGCGTTACTATCGGCCTGTGATTATTCTGGATATTCATCCGGAGACCGGCATGTGCAAAGGTTCTGCCCGCTCTATTCCTGGACTTGATATATATGCGGCGTTATCCTCTTGTTCTGACTTAATGGATCATTTCGGTGGTCATCCAGCAGCCGCGGGAATGAGCCTGCATCGGGACGGCTTAGAAGCCTTCGCTGCGGCATTAAATGAATACGCTGCTACTGTGTTAACGCCGGAGCATTTCGTGCCTGTTACTTCTGCTGATGCAGAAGTGTCGATTTCCGATTTGTCCCTACAGACTGCACTTGAATTGGAAAGGCTTGCACCTTTCGGGATGTCGAATCCATTGCCAAAGTTCATCATTCGCGGGGCTACAGTGAAAGAGACACGCACCATGGGGCAAGACGGAAAACACTTGAAAATCGTCTTGCAACAGGGAAAGAGCACGATCGAAGCCTTAGCTTTTGGTAAAGGGGATTTGGCTAAGCTGCTCCCTGTGGGCACCCCGATCAATGTGCTGGCTGAACTGTCGATCAACGAATGGAATGGCTCGAGGAAACCACAGCTTCTGCTACAGGATTTATCAGTCCAGGATGCTCAATTGTTTGATCTTCGTGGTGCTGCTGACGCTGTACGGCAGGCTGCGCATATTAGAGAGCTGCTGCTTCCCTATAGTGGTGCTGGCCCATATCGTGCCGCAGCAGTGTGTCAGAGTGGACGTACGTCTCCCCAGACTGAATTGATAGGAATGTCCTTCTGGGTATATGATAAAGAAGCTGGCATTAGCGCCGCTATTAAGGATGATTCGATTCAGGAATCAGGGCATGTCTCACTGTTATGCCTACTGGATATGCCGGAGACACCTGAACAACTTGACGCATTACTAAAGGCTTTTCCTAATGCTGATAATATTGCGCTTTTGCATTCTATAAAGGATGGCCGAGAACGACTTATCATTCCGACACGGGATCATTTTAAAATACTCTATAAATTGTTGGCTTCGATCACTGCTGTTGCGACGCCAGAACATGAAGTGCTGCTGCGGCTAAGTCGACAATCCTCATTAAGTATTCGAATGCTTAGTAATATGCTAGATGTGTTTGAGGAGCTTGATTTTATCGAAAGAAGTCAAGGAAGTGTGACCTTTATTATGCAGCCTGCAGCTAAAAGCCTTACAGCATCAAGACATTTTGTCAGACTGGGGCAGATTGCGGAAATGGAGCAGTATTTCATGGAAGGTAGCTTGTCTGAACTGCAGGATTGGATGTTATCACGCCGTTTAGGCGTATCATAATTACGAAGTAAGTTTTGTCGAACCGAACTCAAAGTAGCCTATGCTAACAAAACAAAGCAGATGCTTACGAAGTAAGTTTTGTCGAACCGAACTCAAAGTAGCCTATGCTAACAAAACTTTTAGGAGATGAAAAATTTGGATTTTAAAGATAGTATTCGCGTGATTCCTGATTTCCCAAAAGAAGGTATTAGCTTTAAAGACATCACCACTTTGCTAAAAGACGGTGATGCATATCGCCAGGCGATTGATGCCCTGAAAGCACTTGTATCCCACTTAGAAATCGATGTGATCGCTGGACCGGAAGCACGTGGTTTTGTAGTTGGCGCACCTCTCGCATATGCATTGGGTGTAGGTTTTGTGCCAATTCGTAAGAGTGGTAAACTGCCGTATGAGACGATCGAGGTTGGATATGATCTTGAATATGGTAAAGATACACTTGCTGTTCACACGGATGCCATTAAGCCTGGACAAAATGTACTGATTGCTGATGACTTGTTAGCAACAGGAGGTACTATAGCTACTTCGGTTAGCCTTGTGGAGCAGCTTGGCGGTAAAGTGGTAGGCGCAGCGTTTTTGATTGAATTGGTTGAGCTTGCTGGACGTAATAAGCTTTCCGGAATTGAAGTTATGACATTAGTTGATTACGAAGATTAATACGATATAATTGTCTTTTCCCGGGAAATAAATCGGGATTTATGTATCGAATCATGTGGAAAAGTGCAAACAACAGCAATTCTCTGTCACTACTTGCGGAGGGTTGCTGTTTTTCAATTTTTTGATCAAAAGAGACACAAAAAAAAGACTGCTCAATCCATAAAATGGATCTGAAGCAGTCTTTTTGAATGATTAATTCATAAATAAATTAGTGAGCTGCTTTATCGCTTTCTCCACCTTCATTTGACAGTCCAAGAACTTCAATGAGTTTGAAGAATAAGGCTAGAACGATACCAACAATTGTAGCTAGAGCCATACCACTGAGTTTTACGCTACCCATAGTAAGGGTTGTACCACTAATTCCGACAACAAGCACCAGCGTAGCCATAATCATGTTAGTAGCTTTGGAAAAATCAACTTTTTGCTCTACGAAGATTCGCAGACCGGATGCGGCAATTACACCAAACAACAGTAGTGATACGCCGCCCATTACAGGTGTCGGTATGTTAGCGATAACGGAGGAGAAAGTACCAGAGAACGATAGCAGAATTGCAATCACTGCTGCGCCACCGATCACATATACAGAATAAACTTTAGTTAATGCCATAACACCGATGTTCTCACCGTAGGTTGTATTTGGAGTAGAACCGATAAAACCGGAGATAATTGTAGATATCCCGTTACCCATCAGAGATCGATCAAGTCCAGGGTCTTTAGCCAGATCTCTGCCAACAATATTGCTGGTTACAAGTAAGTGTCCAATATGTTCAACGATTACTACTAGCGATACTGGGATGATAGTCAGGATAACATTCCAATCGAAGGATGGAGTAACAAGGGTAGGGTGCGCTAAAAAATTCGCATTAGATATTGCAGCCGTATCCACCATTTTCATAATATAAGCTAAACCATAACCAGTTACGATACCGATGAGGATGTGAATGATCTTTGGGAAACCGCGGAAGAGTACAGCTCCAATTACGGTTACGCCCAGTGTCACCATAGAAAGCGTGATTGCTTTGCCATCTGGAGTCCAGTCTGCAACTGCAACACCTTCAGGGGCAATAAGTCCTGCCATTCGCGCGGCAACAGGCACAAGTTCAAGTCCGATCGTTGCTACGATAGCTCCCATTACTGCTGGAGGAAAGACAACATCGATCCATTTTGTTCCAGCATAACGGATGATTAAAGCAACGAGCACAAAGATAACACCAGTGATGATGAAAGCGCCCAAAGCAAGAGAATAGCCTTTCATATGATCATCTTTATGATCGGCAAGTACTGATAATACGGGGGCGATAAATGCAAAGCTGGAGCCAAGGTAGGCAGGTATTTTACCACGGCAAATCCAAATGTATAGCAGTGTGCCGATACCGTTCATCAGTAAAATCATGCCAGGGTCAACCCCGAACAAGTTAGGCACTAGCACTGTACTGCCAAACATGGCGAACAAATGCTGTAGGCTTAATAGAAAACCGGGGCCCCATGGAAGTTTTTCATTAACTTGAATTTCGCGTTGCAATGGAGTTCACTCCTCTTTCTTAATGGATATGATGTTGTCCAGCGAAAATCCGCCTTTACTAGATTAAATAGAACGGGACATTTTTACAACAACATTTTCACAAGTGTTATTAATTTGTCCGATTTTCATATCTTTTACTTCTTGAATACCATGAGATGGCAAGTGTTGACGTAATCCTTCGTAAGCGTCATAATTATAGACAACTTTGAACAAGAGCGTAAGTTGCTTGCGAAATGATTGGAACCTGCAGATTTCAGAATGATTGCGGGTTCATTTTATTATAGAAAGGAAACGGATACGACGAGAATGGGCATAGAGCGATTAATTGATAAGGCTGGCGCCTATATAAAAGATAAAGATCTTCTCCGCATCCGGGAAGCTTATGAATTTGCCGATCAGGCTCATCACGGGCAGATCCGCAAGTCGGGGGAGCCATACATTCTGCATCCGCTGGCGGTGGCAGATATTGTCGTCAATATGCAAATGGATGTTATATCTATTGTTGCGGCGCTTTTGCATGATGTTGTGGAAGATACGACGGTCTCATTGGAACAAATCCGCGCGAAATTTGGCGATACCTGCGCGATGCTTGTGGATGGCTTAACTAAGCTGGAACGCATCCGTTTTCGCTCAAAGGAAGAGCAGCAGAACGAGAATTACCGTAAGATGTTTATTGCAATGGCTCAGGATATCCGGGTCATCGTTATCAAACTAGCGGACCGACTGCATAATATGCGTACGTTAAAGTATCAATCTGAAGAGAGCCAGCGTCGTATTTCTTACGAAACGTTGGAGATTTTCTGTCCTGTGGCTGATCGACTGGGGATTTCCGCGATTAAGTGGGAGATGGAGGATATTGCGCTTCGTTACTTGAATCCGCAGCAGTATTATCGCATTGCTAATCTGGTGCATAAGAAGCGGGCAGAACGTGAGCAATTTATCGACAGTGTAATTGGCCGTATTCGTGCCAAGCTGGATGAAATGGGCATTGAAGGTGATCTTTCAGGTCGTCCGAAGCATATCTACAGCGTCTATAACAAAATGAGTACGAAGAACAAACAGTTTAATGAGATCTATGACCTATTGGCCATCCGTATCATTGTGGATAATATCAAGGATTGTTATGCAACCCTCGGAATTATTCATACCCTTTGGAAGCCAATGCCAGGTCGATTCAAAGATTATATAGCTATGCCCAAAGCCAATATGTATCAATCTTTGCATACTACAGTCGTAGGTCCTGGCGGAGAGCCGACCGAAGTGCAAATTCGCACTTGGGAAATGCATCGTACGGCTGAATACGGGATCGCAGCGCACTGGGCATACAAAGAAGGAACCAGCAATAATGTGAATCCAGAGAATCGGATGCCTTTTTTTCGGGAAATATTGGAGCTGCAGCATGAGGCTAAGGATGCCGAAGAGTTCGTAAAATCACTCAAAATGGATTTTTTCTCGGATCTCGTGTTCGTATTTACGCCTAAAGGCGAGGTTATTGAGCTTCCTGCGGGCTCTGTACCGCTTGATTTCGCTTTCCGTATTCATACGGAAGTGGGGAATCGTACAATCGGTTCTAAGGTGAACGGGCGAATCGTGCCGCTGGATCACAAGCTGAAGACAGGCGATATCGTTGAGATACTGACGTCTAAGCATTCTTACGGACCAAGCCGCGACTGGCTCAAGATTGCCCAATCCTCACATGCACGGAGCAAAATTAAGCAATGGTTCAAAAAAGAAAAACGTGAGGAAAATGTCGAAAAAGGTCGCGAAGCGATTGAACGTGAGCTGAAGCGTCTGAATGTCGAGGTTTCTGAGTGGATTTCCGATGAGAAACTATTAGAAGCTGCGAAGAAATTCGCTTTTAATGATGTTGAGGATATGTTATCTGCAGTTGGCTTTGGTGGAATTACCGCATCGCAGATTGCTTCCCGTTTGACAGAGAAGCTGCGCAGAGAGCAGGAAGAAGCCGCTAATCACTTAGAGCTTACCTCAGAGATGAAAGAGATTAAGTCTTCCGGCGAAAAACGTAATCAACCCACCAATGGCGTAAGTGTTAAAGGAATTGAGAATTTGCTCGTTCGTTTTGCACGATGTTGTAATCCGGTGCCGGGTGACGATATTGTAGGGTATGTTACACGGGGCCGGGGTGTATCTGTACATCGCCAGGATTGTCCTAACATTCCGGGTGAAGGTGATGGAGAAGAAGCGGCAAGAGTGATTGAAGTAGAATGGGAAGGTACGATGGAAGCGAACTACAGTGTGGATATTGAGATTACAGGCCATGATCGTAATGGACTACTCAATGAAGTGCTGCAGGCAGTTTCCGAGAGTAAAACGAACATTTCTGCAGTCACTGGGCGCTCTGACAAGAATAAAATGGCAATGATTCATATGACCATTCTCATTCGTAACACGGAGCATCTGCAATCCGTTGTAGATAAAGTGAAACGAGTCAAGGATGTATATACAGTGAATCGGATCATGCAATAGGGCAAGGAGCGAGTAGTACGATGAGAGTTGTAGTACAGCGTTGTAAGGACGCCAAAGTAACCGTGGATAGGGCAGTGACCGGAGAGATTGGCAAAGGTTTGATGCTGCTTGTTGGCGTTACGCATGAAGATACAGAAAAGGATGCCAAATATTTGGCGGATAAAATAGCAGGACTACGTATTTTTGAAGATGATGCTGGTAAAATGAACTACAGTGTTACAGAGACTGAGGGAGCTATTCTTTCAGTGTCCCAATTTACTCTTTACGGGGATTGCCGTAAGGGGAGACGGCCGAATTTCATGGGAGCAGCAGCACCTGCGGAGGCCGAGCGACTTTATGTTTATTTTAACCAAGAGCTTAGAACTGGAGGACTTCAGGTAGAGACGGGCGTATTTGGAGCGATGATGGATGTATCGCTGACCAATTGGGGCCCGGTTACTATTATTCTAGATAGTCGCAGTTAATAAGAAATTGTCGAAAATTGCTTCTGTATTTATTAGGACCTTAACATCAAAAAAAATCAAATTTTAAAAGCGTCCAACATAATTAGTCATGACTAATATGTTGGACGCTTTTTTTGTTATTGTAATATTCGTTCTCCGTTGGTGTAATCAACATAGTGATTTTAATTTGGCATTTCGCTATCATTTTTTTGAAATTTGACCTACTTACTTCAACATAAGCCGATAAGTCGTCAGCTTGGGCTTGTTATCCACAAATGTGCTCGTCGAGACCATTATTTGCTTGCCAGAAGGGCTCCAGGCGACGGTTGCGACATCCTGGAAATCTCCGAGTTGCTCGATCTTGCCGGTCTTTGCATTCGCAACGTAGACACCGTTCATGCCGTCCTTGTCCTTGTTATACACGGCGAACGCCAAGTACGAGCTATCCGGGGACCAATCGAAGGCGTACATCTGAGTCGTCACGGTGAGCTTAGTCTGCTGCGAGGTGTCGTTCGAGTTCATGAGGAACAGCGTGCGTTCCGTATCCCCCGTACTCTTCAGCATGGCCAACTGATTGCCGTCAGGTGACAGCGACATTCTCCAGACGGATTTGTCCACGATCGTCTCTTTCTTCGTCTCCAGATTGTAGGCCGACAATGTGTTATCAAGACTAGGGTTGACGTAGAAGAGCGTATTTCCGGTCTTTGCTGCATAATCGAATATGATATTTTTATCTTTGCTAAGCAATACCTCGTCTTTACTGTCTGTCCCAACCTGTAGAATAGCACCCTTACCGTTGCCGACGATCAGATGACTGGAGTCTGTCCACTGGCCCCATTCCTGTCCGCCCTTATCCTGATCCGTGACTAGTCGGCTAGTTCCGGTTGGCACATGTACAAGGACACCGCGGCCACCGTCCATCATGAACGAGGTATTTTCATGGAAAAAGACATATTGGCCGTCCGGCGAGACTATTGGACTCTCATGCACGCGGTCTTCGCTTGGTTTCAGCGCCTTGACCTGTTTCGTTTTCAAATTGTAAATGTACAGCTGGGCAGGCTTCATCGGACCGGAGTCAGAATCAATCTTCTTTGCGTCCGGATTCGTCTGGGCAATTAACAATTCGTTCTCGTTCAGCCAATCTTGCGCATACAGGCCGTCAAGTCGCTCGAGTTGATCCATGGTGATTGATTTATCGGTTTGCGAATCAGACTTCTCTGGCTTGTTCTTGTCGATGACGGTAACTGGCGGTTCATTAGTTGCTCCCCCGCCGTTATTCTGTGTTGTGCTGCTGCAGCCTGCGATCCCAACCGCTAGTATTACGATCCCAATTTGTTTCATCTTCATGATTGATGTATCTCCTTCTAAGTTGTGTTATAAATCTGATAAGAGTGTACCAACAGGATGTCTCCACAATATTTCGAATTGTTTCCAAGTTGTAAACGTACCGAGACTTGGCGGAGGGAGAAGTTGGACTTATACAGAATCATGATGATAGAGAGGAAACTGTACTTCAAACATGCTTCCAGTGGTGTCTGACCGTTTCAATTGTATGATTCCTTTTTGCTTCTCCACCCATTGCTGAACGAGAGCAAGTCCCAAGCCACTTCCTCTCGTTTCTTTTGAACGCGCCTTGTTCGCGGTGTAGAAGGGTTCAAAAATACGTTCCTGGGATTCAGAAGGAATGCCAATTCCCGTATCAACAATTTCTACCTTTGCCTGATTCTGTTCGGTATACAATCGAATATTGACGCTTCCACCGGGGACGTTGTATTTGATCGCGTTGTCTAGCAAATTAACGAAGATGTGTATTAAACTCTCGCGTTCCGCCCATATGGTGGCTGGTACTGTGTGAAGCTGAAAGGTTAGTCCGAATTTGTCGGCCTTGCCTTTCATCAGAGAGACCAGCTCGTCCAGCACGATATCAAGTGACACGGCTTCAGCCTGGTATTCGAATTCGTACTTCTCGAGTGAGGCAAGGCGCAGCGCGTTTTCCACTAGCTTGTGTAGTCTAGACGATTCCTTGCGAATGCTTTCAATCGCTTGCTGAAGCAGTAAAGGATCATCTGGGTACAGCTCCAGTAGATCGGCATATGCAGTAATAGAAGTGAGAGGTGTCTTAAGTTCATGACTAATATTATTAATGAATTGCTTCTGTTGCTGCTCCAACACTTGCAGCTTGTCTACGACAAGCGATAGCTTCGCTTTCTCCGTTTCTAACTTCTTCATGCTCGATTCAATCTCACGGCTCATCCTATAAATGCCATCGCTTAAGTCGCCAAGTTCATCCTTACGGACTAGCGGTGCATGATCAATATATGCTCCTGCTCCAATGTTGTTCGCCGTCTGCTTGAGCCGAGTTATAGCTTTAGATTGTCGGTAGACATAGAGGAAGCCAAGCAGGAAGCTGGTTAACAGAACGATGGAGCCGGATAGGAGGAACATTGTTTTTGTCTGCCGGTAAAAGGCGTGCAGCTCGCCCACGGGTTTCTGGAATTCGGCTACAGCGATCATTTGTTCCTCGAACATGAGGGGTGTGAAATAATATAGCACGTCCTGAACGTCCGAATAAGCGATCTTGCCCTGGAGTGCATACTGCAGCGCATCCGGCAGAGCAGGGGAAGGAACGAGAGGCAGTGAATTCCCGATCTCGACACCGGTCTCATCGTACAGGCGGACGTGCAGTCCGTTGGATTGCCCTAATCGATTGGAAAGATCCATGCCACGATATTTCATGAATGCCTTCAAGCTAACCTGTTCCCCGGACAAGTAGCTCATCTTCACCGTCAATTCGGCGCGGTTCGTCATCTCCGCCATTTCACGCTCTAGTCCAATGCGTTGGTTGTGACGGATACTGCGTAGTACTAGTACACTAAGTACGCTCACCGTGAACAACAGGAGGCCAGCGAGCAGCAGGGAGAACTTCCATCGTAAGCTCACCTTCATACGGACTCCCGGGTGGCCTTGTAACCTACTCCGTATACGGTCTGGAGCAGATGTTGACCTTTGTCGCCAAGCTTACTACGGATGCGCTGTATATGAATGTCGACCGTGCGTGTGCCCCCGTCATAGTCGAGCCCCCAGACAAGATCCAGCAGTTCCTCGCGCGTGTATACCCGTTCCGAATGGAGGACGAGCAGGTGTAGCAGCTCGAATTCTTTGGGCGTCAGCCCCACCTTCTCACCCGCCACCTGTACGTCTCGATGTGACGGATTCACTGTCACCGCACCAATCATGATGGGACTGTCGGAGGGAGCATGTTCCACGCTTTTCTCGACACGACGGTGCAGCGCTCTAACTCGGGCGACGAGCTCCCGAATATCGAACGGCTTGGTCATATAATCATCAGCCCCCAGCTCCAGACCAAGTACTTTGTCTACAATGTCGTTCTTGACCGTGAGCAGCAGGATGCCAATCCCTCTCCGGTTCTCCAGCCGACGGCACACATCATAACCAGACAGCCCTGGCATCATGACGTCCAGTACGAACACTTGCGGCTGGAACGATTCGGCAAGCCTAAGCGCGGCTTCGCCGTCAGCGGCCGTTTCGACCTGAAAGCCTTCCCGCCGCAATGCATAGGCGATTGCTGTCACGATAGAGTATTCATCGTCTACGACCAGCACTCTTTTATCCATGCTGTTAATTATTTCCACCTCGCTACAGTTGTCTTGATACGCCTATTCTACATATTGCGCTCAGCAAAAGCGAACCCATTGGGGGAGCACAAACCCGGATCAAACAGTATAGCCTAAATTCCAGTAAGCCTCCTTTTTCTGATGGCTACAAGTGTCCTGCGCCTAAAAGTCTGCTTGTTTCTGTTGTTGTAAGTAGATACTTGCGCGGATAGACCCTCTTGGAGCTGGATAAACTAAAGGTAGACAGTTATCCCGCACGATGCAAGGAGCTTAGCAATGAGACATTCACAGAAGGCATGGGTATGGAGAAGTATCCCGGTACTAGCGACAGGGAGTCCCATAGAAGCCTATGCATTAGCCAAAAAGCCGGAAGATGAAATTGAATCTCAGGTGATTAAAGGAAGAAGCCGTAATCGCTTACCGCGTACCTGAAATGGGTGGTGGAGGCGGCTTTTTGATGCGGTTAGCCGGGGATATTTTCTGATTAGAGGTTAGAAATCATTGTGATAAGGGTAATAGACGACAAGAAAGATCAATAAGTACCTATTCATTTGCACAAGCAGAGAGGAGAACTTATCACATGAGTAATGTTGCATTTTTACTAGCTAATGATTTTGAAGATTCTGAGATGAAGGTCCCTTACGATGAAGTTATAAAGGCAGGACATCAAGCTGACATTATTGGTTTAAAGAAAGGTGAGACCTTACTGGGCAAAAAGAAGGAGGTCTCCTACGCAGCCGATAAAGCTATAGCTGACGTTGAAGCAGGTAATTATGACGCGATAGTAATTCCTGGAGGCTCTTCCCCAGAAAATTTACGGCAAAATGCAGATATTTTGAAGTTTGTGAAAGAAGCAAACGAAGCTGGTAAGCCTATCGCTTCTATTTGCCACGGACCCCAAATTCTGATCAGTGCAGACTTGCTCAAAGGACGTACCATCACCTGTTATCCTCCGTTGAAAGATGATGTTGTGAACGCCGGTGCGGAGTTTAAAGATGAAGAGGTGGTAGTTGATCGTAATTACATTACTTCACGTACCCCGAAAGATGAGCCTGCCTTCGTTCGTGAAATTTTGAAGGTCCTGAAATAGCAATTTATAACACTGAGTCTTATAATCTAAGGAGGTAATGGTAATGACCAGAAAAATCCAAGCATATTTTAGAACGGAAAATGAAGCAGAAGGTGCTAAAATAGCATTGATTAGTTATAAGGTAGATGGCTTGGAGGTATGGCCGCTCACGGATCCTATTGGGGAAGATCGTAGAATTCTGTTTCCGATAGCCCCGTTTAGTAATACGACGTTAGCCGCTGGTACAGTAGGGACGCTTGGAACGGGCAGCACTCCGGCAGCTGGAGCTATGCTGGCCCCTGGTGTTGCCGCCTCCGAAACGCGTGATGAACCTGAGACCCATTATAGCGTGGATGAAGACCAGCTTAGTGCGGATGTAGCAGATGGTGAGCTCGAAGATGGGGATTTAAGTGAACTTCGTTATGTGATGGACCTAAGTGTCGCAGAAGAGAATTATAATGAGGTTGTGGAAACCCTTCGGGGCAAAGGGGCATTTGTGGAGCAATTTGATTAACAGCAATCTATTAAAATAAACCGCTTTCATGAATGTAATATAATCGTAATATTACATACATGTTTCCTTAATATAGCGTGTTTATAATAAAGGCATGACCCCCTTTTTAATAATATATGATGATGGACCTGCAGCATTCGGCTGCAGGTCATTTTTTTTGTAACAGTTGAAGTTAAAGGTCAAAAGTTGAAAGTTGTCGAATTTTTTATTCAGCTTCGCATTTCCTGCCTTGACTTTAGCACAGTAGTTCAGTAGAATTTAAAAATATACGATTTTATCATATGGTTTTGATGACGGGAACAAGTAATTCGAGGACCCACAACGCCAGAGAGGAATCCCCTGTAGATTCAGATGATATCCAGTACAATGGATGATCTATCGTTTCTGCTTGGCTGCAAGGATTCTGTTGATGAGCGAATGAATGACCTCCCCGAGAACGTACGGCGAAAGTGGGCAATGCATATTGCCGCGATCAGTAGCCGTTATGCGTAGGCGGGCGTTAACCGCTTTGAGCGGATTCAGAATGGTTCTGGTCCGGAATGTGGGTGGTACCACGGGTGTATTATTGGTTATGATAATCCCTCGTCCCTGTTTTTTATAAACAGGGCGGGGGATTTTTTGTTTTGTTTAGCCTGATGAAGTGATGAAGAGAGCAGATTTAGAGGGGTATTTTTTAGGAGGGATAGACTGTGGCTAAAGAAAGATTCGAGAAACCTACAGGAACGCAGGATGTGCTTCCGGGAGCTGTGGAGAAATGGCAGTATATTGAGGGGAAGGCTAGAGATTTATGCCGTCGTTTCAATTACCGTGAAATCCGTACACCGATGTTCGAGCACACGGGGTTATTCGAGCGTGGAGTAGGCGAAACAACGGATATTGTAGAAGGCGAGATGTACACTTTCAAGGATAAAGGCGATCGTGATCTGGCGCTTCGTCCAGAAGGAACGGCGGGTGTCGTTAGAGCTTATGTTCAGAACAAGCTTTACGGTGAACCTGATGTAAGTAAGCTGTATTATATCGGGCCTATGTTCCGTTATGAGCGTCCACAGGCAGGCAGATATCGTCAATTCCATCAGTTTGGTATTGAGGCTTTTGGAGCTGTGGATCCGGCTATTGATGCGGAAGTAGTATCCTTAGGCTATCAATTCTATAAGGATCTTGGCCTTAAGGATGTAAGAGTGGAAATCAATTCTGTCGGTAACGCACCTAGCCGTGCAGCTTATCGGGAGAAACTATTGGGTTTCTTAAGACCTATGAAGGATACCCTTTGCAGTGACTGTCAGCGTCGTATGGAGCGTAATCCGCTTCGCGTGCTGGATTGTAAGGTCGATCAAGATAAATTTACAGATGCGCCTTCCATTTTGGATAGTCTGGACGAAGAGTGCACCGCTCATTTTGAGAAGGTGAAGATGCACCTTGATATCATGGGTGTGGAATTCACCATTAACCCTCGCCTTGTAAGAGGACTGGATTATTACACGCATACAGCGTTTGAATATAAAGCAGCAGGTATTGGTTCGATTGATACCGTGGGCGGCGGAGGCCGGTACAACGGTTTGGTTGAAGAAATTGGTGGACCGGATCAACCGGGTATTGGTTTTGGGATTGGACTTGAACGAATTCTCCTCATTTTGGAGGATCAGAAGGTAGAGCTGGAGACGGCGAAGCCACTGGATGTGTACTTTGTAGCTCTCGGTGAAGAAGCTGATATCGAAATCTCTAAGCAGCTATATATTCTGCGTAGCCAAGGGTACTCAGCAGAACGTGACTACCTAGGCCGGAAAATGAAGGCACAGATGAAATCGGCAGACCGTATGTCGGCACGTTATACTGCGATTCTTGGCGAAGATGAGCTGAAGAATGGTGTGATTACCGTGAAGTCGATGAACACAGGGGAGCAGCGCACCGTGAAGCTGGAAGAGCTGGGTCAGGCACTAGTTTAGACCATCTGACTAACGTCTTAGGGTGACTGTATAGAGAAAGATTAAAAATGTATTTTTAACCATGAAGGGGAATGATAAATTATGCAAAGAAGTCATCAGTGTGGACAGTTAACACCAGAACATATTGGACAGACGGTAACCTTGAACGGATGGGTGCAGACCCGCCGCGACCTCGGGGGCGTACTATTTATTGATCTGCGTGACAGAAGCGGTATTGTGCAAGTTGTATTTAACCCAGACTACTCTGGCGAAGCCTTACAAATTGCTGATAAGGTTCGTAGTGAATACGTTCTGGCTGTTAAAGGTAAAGTTGTTAAACGTGATGAGGAAACCGTTAACCGCAACCTGCCAACAGGTGAAATTGAAGTGCAAATTACGGATATCGAAGTGCTGAACGCAGCTAAGACACCTCCGTTCTTCATCGAAGATGGTGTGGAAGTAGACGAGTCTCTGCGTCTCAAATATCGTTATTTGGACCTTCGTCGTCCAGAGATGCAAAGAACCTTGCTGCTTCGCTCGAAAGCTTCTAAGATTTTCCGGGATTTCCTTGACAGTGAAGGATTCATCGACGTTGAAACACCGATCCTAACTAAAAGCTCACCGGAAGGCGCGCGTGATTATCTGGTACCAAGCCGTGTGCATGAAGGCGAATTCTTCGCTTTGCCGCAATCTCCACAGATCTACAAGCAATTATTGATGGTGGGCGGCGTTGAGCGCTATTACCAAATTGCTCGTTGTTTCCGTGATGAAGATTTGCGTGCTGACCGTCAGCCTGAATTCACTCAAGTCGACATTGAGACTTCATTCCTGTCACAAGATGAACTGCTTGGTATGATGGAGAAGCTGATGCAGCGTCTGTTCAAGGAAACTGTAGGCGCAGATATCGAGCTTCCGTTCCAACGTTTGACTTATGCTGAGGCTATGGGCAAATACGGTTCTGACAAACCTGATCTGCGTTTTGGATTAGAGCTTGTAGAAATGAACGATATTGTTGCTACTAGCGGTGTTAAGGTATTCGCTTCTGTAATCGAAAAAGGCGGCGAAGTGAAATGTCTAAACGCTAAAGGCTGTGGCACTTGGACTCGTAAAGAAATCGATGAACTCGGACCTTATGCTGCTCGCTATGGCGCGAAAGGTTTGGCATGGATTCAAGTGAAAGACGGCGAATTCAAAGGGCCGATTGTGAAATTCTTCTCCGAAGAAGAAATTGCGGCTGTGAAGGAGCGTACAGGCGCTGAAGAAGGCGACCTTCTCCTCTTCTCCGCTGATAATAAAAAGGTTGTAGCAGACGTTCTAGGCGCCCTTCGTGTTAAAATTGGACGTCAGCTCGGTCTGATTGACGATAATGTGTTCAAGTTCGCTTGGGTTACAGACTTCCCGCTCCTTGGATATGACGAAGATCAGAAACGTTATGTAGCAGAACACCATCCGTTCACTCGTCCGCGTGAAGAGGATCTGCATCTATTTGACACAGATCCAGGTGCGATCCGTGCACAAGCTTATGACATCGTTCTGAACGGTTATGAAGTAGGCGGAGGCTCCATGCGGATTTACAAACGCGAAGTGCAGGAGAAAATGTTCGAAGCCCTTGGATTTACGAAAGAGGTTGCTTATGAGAAGTTCGGCTACCTGATGGATGCGTTCGAATATGGTACACCTCCACACGGCGGTATCGCTTTCGGTTTAGATCGTCTGGTTATGCTACTGACCGGTCGTACAAATCTGCGTGAAACCATCGCATTCCCGAAAACGGCAAGTGCAACAGACCTGCTTATGGATGCACCTTCGCCAGTAGATGGTTCACAATTGGAGCAGCTGCACATTAAGCTGGCGCTTAAACCGAAGAAAGAAAAAGAATAATTAACTAATCGAAGCGGGCGAGGCAGATTTCTGCTTCGCCAAAGCTTTTGAAGGAGGCTGTACCTCATGCTACATCAGTTCTCACGCACGGAACTGGCGATCGGGCCGGAAGGTCTGGAAATAATGAAGAACAGCACGGTAGCGGTGCTAGGCATCGGCGGTGTTGGCGGTATGGCTGTTGAGGCTTTGGCTCGTACCGGCATCGGCAGACTAATTCTGATTGATAAGGATTCGGTAGACATTACTAATGTGAATCGGCAGATTCATGCTCTCACCACCACGGTTGGGCAGAAAAAGGCTGAACTGATGGTAGAACGTGTGAAGCTGATCAACCCCGATTGTGAAGCGATTGCGCTCAACATGTTCTATACGGAAGAAACCTATGAGGAATTGTTCAAATTAAAACCTGACTATGTACTCGATGCTTCGGATACGATTATTTATAAGGTTCATTTGATCAAAGAATGTCTGTCCCGTGGAATTCCAATGATCTCAAGCATGGGCGCTGCCAACAAAATGGATCCTACAAGATTCCAGGTAGCCGACATTTCCAAGACAACTTATGATCCTATTGCGCGTGTCATTCGTCAGAAGCTGCGTAAGGAAGGGATTAAGAAAGGCGTGAAGGTGGTTTTCTCAACGGAGCCGCCAATGAAGCCACGTCAGGATGTTACGGACAAGATCGTTCCGGAGAATGCGCCGGATCGACGTAAAGCGAAACAACCACCAGCTAGTAATGCCTTCGTTCCGCCGGTAGCAGGCCTGATCATGGTCAGTGTTGCCGTGCGTGATTTGCTTGAGGCTGGAGGCGTCAGCGTGTAAGTGAATCGCTGAGCTGAAGCTGTTTCAATTATAACGATAGTAGTAGTAAAATGGACCAAAAGGGCGACCAGCTGAAATCCAGTTGCGTACGCCCTTTTGTTGTGGTTAACAGGCGGGTCTGCAAGATGCAGACCACAAATAGGCATAATAGTTAAACCGGGATGAACCGTTGATTATAAGCCTTATTATCCGGTAATATCCGCCTGCGGAACTTAATATCAGTGGAGGTTTTAGTACATGAAATCAAATTTTTGGCGAAATAGTGTAGGGCTTGCACCTGAGAATGACTGGAAACGGGAGTGGGCTGCAGGGATCCTCTCGTATTTTGCTTCAGTATACATTGTGATGGTGAATGCGACCATTCTTCATGACGCGGGTATGCCGCTTAGACCAGCAATGGTGGCTACACTATTGACTGCCATTACAGGCTGTCTACTGATGGCTTTCGGTGGGAAGACACCGATCATCGTGGTACCAGGGATGGGGATAAACGCATTTTTCACATACACACTTGTACATTCTATGAATTTAGGTTGGAGAGAGGCGCTTACTGTAGTCGTAATAACCGGTGTGTTATTCGCTATCGTGGCCTTCACATCGCTCTATCGTATTCTGAGTGAGGCGATTCCTCAAAACCTACAGCATGCCATTACAGTCGGGATAGGGCTTTTTCTGACCTTTATAGGACTGCAAAAAAGCGGGATTGTGATTGCGCATCAGACCACATTTGTTGCTATAGGACATTTTAGTGATCCAGCAGTTATCACTTCTTGTGTAACTTTATTACTCGCTTTAGTACTGTTTATCCGCGGGACCAATGGTGGTTTACTAATCAGTATGCTGGTTGGTACAGGTCTAGCCTACTTGCTGGGAGCGGCACACGCGCCTGAGAAGCAGGCATCAGGGCATGTATTTACGGGTTATGAAAGCTTATTTCTGGGAATGGACTGGAGCGGCATTGTGAGCCTTGTGTTCTGGATTGCTGTTTTCTTACTGCTCTTAATTGTTGTATTTGAAAATATTGGGCTTGTCGCCTCACAGACTATGATGGCAGGGCGTCCTGAGCGCTTCAAGAGTAGCTTACGAGCACTCTCTATTGCCAATATCGCTGCAGGTCTCTTCGGAAGCAGTCCTGTAGTAGCTGCTGCGGAATCTAATGCAGGTATTGCTGCAGGCGGACGTTCGGGGCTGACCTCACTCGTGGCAGGGCTGCTGTTCGGGGCGACATTCCTGTTCCTCCCTCTGCTCTCCTACATTCCAGACAGTGCTATCGCTCCGATCTTGATTGTAATTGGTGGGCTTATGGTACAGAATGTGCGTGAAATGGATTTGGGAGATTTAACAGAGCTCTTTCCTTCTTTCCTGATCATGGTTATGATTCCATTCACTTATAGCATCGTAGATGGTATGGCTTTTGGATTTATTACGTATCCGATCGTGAAGCTTGCGGTGGGTAAGGGCAAGGAAGTACCTCCTGCGCTGTATGGGATTGCGGGTTTATTTGTAGCTAACTTTATTTTGCAAGCTGTGCTGTAGTCGTATGTTCGCTTGAAAGATTTGGTATTTTAGTGCTGATTATGCTACAATGGGTATCCTTTTTGCGTGAGAAGAGGGAATGAGGAGAATGAAAATTTAAGCTCGATAAACTTTTAGGAGGTAACTGAAATTGGAAGACAACTTTCAAAGTGCCTATCAAGAGGAAGAAGACAGGCTGAATCAAGCGCTTACTGAGATTGACACCTTACTGGAGAAACTTAACCAGACTCCAGTGTACACGGGACACGATTATACGGAACAGGTGTTAGAAGCGAACCGTGATCAGAAGCGCAAAGATCTTGCCAAGCTTCGGCAGGAGCCTTATTTCGGACGGCTTGATTTTCAGGGCAATGATGAGAAGCAGCGGAAGGCACTCTATATAGGCAAAATCGGCGTAGACCGCGAGCAGGTAAGCGACCGTCCGCTAGTCATAGACTGGCGCGCACCGGTAGCAAGCCTGTTCTATTCGTTTACCGGTGGTACGGAGCCTGCCTCCTATGAAGCTCCTGAGGGACTGATAGAAGGACTGGTATACCTCAAGCGCAACGTGGTGATCCGGAAGCAGATTCTGGAGCGGGTCGCAGATACGTACAACCGGGAGAGTGACGCACCTGTGGTGTCAGATGAGTTTCTTGTCTATCGCCTGGGTGAGAACAAAGATAATCGTCTCCGTGATATCGTATCGACCATTCAGGAAGAACAGGACAAGATTATCCGTGCCGCCAAAAATACAGCATTGATCATTCAGGGTGTAGCGGGAAGTGGTAAAACTACAGTTGCACTACACCGGTTAGCCTTTCTGCTGTATCAATACAAAGATCAGGTCTCTGCAGAAAAAATGATTATTTTTGCACCGAACCGAATGTTTCTGGATTATATTTCGGATGTACTGCCTGAACTCGGTGTAGGAAATATTGCCCAGAGCACCTTCCCGGATTGGGCTGCAAATGTACTAGGTCTGGAGCTTCCAGAGCAAGATGCTACGGAGACGATGAACCGTTGGTTCGAAACTCCGGGCGGCATGCCTGTGATTACAGAAGAGACGCCTGGGCGCTTCAAGGGATCAACGGTGTTAATGGGAATAATAGAGTCCAGTATCAAGCTATTGGAAAGCAGCTCGGTACCTGAGGGTGATTTTATCCCATGGGAAGGCGCTGTACTGCGCCGCTCCATGATCTTGCGCTGGCATAATGAGGAGTACGCTCCTTATCCGCCAGCAAAGCGTAAGGAACGTGTAATGGCACGGATACATCGCTGGATTGAGATGGAGCTGAAGAAGAGTCCGTCAGCTGCAGCTATGAAGGATCGCAAGAAAAAAGGTGCTGCGCGAGAAAAATCATACAGTGCAAAATGGCCTAAGTATGATCCGCTGACGATCTACAAGCAAATCTTTCGTGCGGCTAAAGTCCCGGAAGATTGGCCGGTGGATCCACCTGAGAATATTCCAGCAGCTGTGCTGAAGGAGACGGCAAAAGGGCTGAAAAAAGGGATCATACGTGAAGAGGATTTACCGCCTCTGTTGTATATTTATTATCTTTTGAATGGGAACGAAGGCGGCACTCGCTTTGATCATGTGGTGATCGATGAAGCCCAGGATTTCTCCCCCTTCCAAATTGCAGTGCTGGATTTATACGTGCGTGGACATTCCTTTACCATTCTAGGCGATCTGTCGCAGGGTATACATGCCTATAAAGGCGTACACGCATGGGAAGAGATGCAGGCCTTATTTGCCCCTGAGAACACGGCTTATCATGCGCTGACACGCAGCTATCGTTCAACCATGGAAATTATAGACTTCGCAAATGGAATTCTATCCTCGGGAGTAGAAAGTTCGTTGTTGGCTGTTCCTGTCTTTCGTAGCGGGGACCCCGTTCGGATGATCACCTACGGAGACGGAGAAATAGTCGGAGAACGGGTAGCTGAACGAAATGCTCGTTTGAACACTATACAATCGGCACTGAAGTCCCTGTCTGGAAGGGAATATCGTACGGTGGCTGTGCTAACACGTAGTCTGCGTGAAGCTACAGAGCTGTACGCTGAACTGGAGCAGCATTTTGAAGATATTCATCTGATCGACGGTAGCATGACGCAATATCAGGGTGGATTATCGGTACTGCCTGTGTATTTATCTAAAGGTTTGGAATTTGATGCGGTCATTTTAGCAGATGCCGATCAAGACCATTACGGGGCAACGGCATGGGACGCAAAGTTGATGTATGTGGGCTGTACACGTGCTCTTCACGAGCTGTGGCTGCTCCATAATGGGGAAGTTCCTTCCTATGTGCAAACGGCGGCTGGAAGCGATTCTGAGGGCAATTAAGACTGGTGGAGAATGGTTATAACTGTTCTTGGTCTTGTAACTAACCTATAGGTATGGCTTAATAATAAGTGTCCGGCCGGGCAAGAACACTCTGGAAGGAGGCTGATTGAAATGATTTCAGTATACGAGGTGGTTTCCGTCTAAGACGGAAATCTGCTTAAAGCGAGGAGGCCGTCAGGCCTCCTTATTACTAACATAGACAGTACCACACAAATCCATAAGAACAATGAAAAATTAATTCGAATGTAGACGCTACCAAAAGGTTTTTATATAATGAAATTACGGATTTTTCCAAATATGAGGAGAAGAAAGGAGGCAGGTGACGTGGAAATTACTTTATCAGTAGTTGACGGACGCATAGGAACACACCTGTTGAAGGAGGAAATGCAAGTTGAGTTATGTAAATGGGAAGGATGTGCTCCCCCCTGGCTTGCTCAAAGAGCTTCAGGGATACATCCAAGGTGAACTGCTCTACATCCCGAAGAAAACGGAAGAGCGGGTTAGATGGGGCGAGAACAGCGGTTCGAGGAAAGAGATAGCAAACCGCAATGAGGAAATTTTCAGTTGTCATCGAAAAGGCGATTCCGTAGCAGAGCTTCAGAAGAAGTATCATCTGTCGGAAGAGAGTATTCGAAAAATCATATCAAAAATGAGGCTGGCAATAAATTGCTAGCGTAGCATTCAAGCATAAACGCCTTTGGCGTCCCTATAAGGACGGTAAGCGTTATGCGAGAAATAATAAGGATAAAGTATAGCGTGAAACCTATACTTTCTTATATTTTGAAAAAAGAGCATGGCTCCCGCCTTTCTAAGACGAGATCATGCTCTTTTTATTTTTGGTGAAAAATAAGTCTATGGTATGATAATGGGAGATGACATTGTCTTTTATAAGAATATAGCAAGGAAGTGGAGTTATGGATTTATTTTCTATGGGAGAGGACAACGGGGGCGGACGGTTACTTGCGGACCGGATGAGACCGGAGAATCTGGATGAATATATTGGTCAAGAACATATCATAGGCCGGGGGAAGCTGTTGCGAAGAGCGATCGAGGCAGACCAGGTCTCTTCGATTTTACTCTATGGACCTCCTGGATGTGGCAAAACAACATTAGCTCATATCATTTCTCATCACACACAAGGTGAATTCGTACGCCTGAATGCGGTGGAGGCTTCTGTAAAGGATGTGCGGGAGGTCATTGAACGAGCTCAAAATAATAAAACACTTTACGGTTCTAAGACGATTCTTTTTCTGGACGAGGTACATCGGTTTAACAGTTCACGTCAGGACGCGCTATTGCCAGCAGTAGAAAAAGGTACCATTACATTTATTGGCGCAACTACGGAGAACCCGTTCCATTACGTAAACGGAGCGCTTATGAGCCGTTCTACCCTGTTTCAGCTAGAGGCGCTAACGAGTGAACACAGTCTGGTCGCGATGCGCAGAGCTTTAGCAGACAAGGATAGAGGGCTTGGATTCATGGAGCTTCAGGTCGATGAAGAAGCATTGCTGCATATTGCTACCATGGCTAATGGAGATATCCGGCGGGCTTTAAATGCTCTGGAACTAGCAGCGTTAACTACTGCTCCGGAGGTAGACGGGAGTGTGCATATCACGCTGGAGGTGGCGGAAGAGTCGATTCGGCGCCCCATTGTGAAGGCAGATGAATCGACGCAGTATGATGTTCTGTCTGCTTTTCACAAAAGCATTCGAGGTTCTAGTGATGCCGCCTTGTTCTGGTTTCTATATGCGGTAGAGAAATTGGGGATGGACCCGATGACTTTTATTCGTCGCCTGATAGCAGCGAGCAGTGAAGATATTGGCTTAGCTAATCCCCAGGCTATGGTCCAAGCGGTAAGTGCGCTTGAAGCTTATAGAAATAACGGTTGGCCAGAAGCGAAGCTAAACATTGCGCAAGCCATTCTTTTCGCAGTAGAGAGTCCAAAGTCTAATGCCGTCTATACGGCTATTTCAAATGCAATGGCAAGTATGGATGAGATTAAATCTGCCGAGGTACCGCTACATTTACGTGATACACACTATAAAGGTGCTGCTGCACTAGGGCATGAAGGATATCAATATCCGCACAATTTTCCGGGGCATTATGTGAAACAGGAGTATCTGCCTAAGGAGATTTCTCAGCGTATTTTTTATCAAGCGACCGAGCAAGGAAATGAAATTAAGATCCGTCACAATCAAAGACTCCGACGAGAACAATAGTCCACCAGCAACTAAGATATTTTCCATTTTAATGCTAAAAAGCAAATAAATTTAAGGTGACATACAAAATATTTTTTCCTAAAAAAAAGGCGGCCTAGAGCCGTTTTTTTGTTGTCTACGTTACTTTTAATCACATGCATTGAAATTTTTTTTAGGAAATGATTGATAATTTACCATAAGTTAATTAAAATGAACTACAAAGTTACGGAGAAACAAGTTTTAATTCCGATGGAAGTACTTGTACTATTCTTAATGGTGTTAATAATCATAACAGTCAATGTTTTGATATGTTTCATGAAAAGAATGCTGTTTATATCAAAATTTACATAATATTTCATTGTGTAAATTTTGGAATTCTTGCCGATAGGGGGATTAATTTGAGCGAAGAATTACTAGAAATCAAAAATTTGTCGACATCGTTCAGGATCGAAGATGACTATTATGCTGCAGTAGATGATGTTACCCTGTCTGTTCGTAAAAATGAGATACTTGCTATTGTTGGAGAGTCCGGTTCTGGAAAAAGTGCGCTGGCCTTTTCAATTATGGGATTGCACACAAGGGCTAAAATAGACGGGCAAATCAAATACAAAGGTCAGGATATCGTTACTATGTCTCCTGCTGCGCTCAACAAGCTGCGCGGTCAAGAAATGTCTATGATTTTTCAAGATCCTTTATCCGCATTAAATCCGCTCATGATTATCGGTTCACAGATTGAAGAAGTACTCATCCTACATGATTCCAAGCTTTCGAAGAAGCAAAGAAAAGAGAAGGTCATTGATCTTTTGACCAAGGTTGGAATCTCCCGTCCCGAACATACATATCAGCAGTACCCCCACGAATTATCTGGTGGCATGAGGCAGAGGGTTGTGATTGCTATAGCGATTGCCAATGGCCCCAAGCTTTTGATCGCCGATGAGCCGACTACGGCACTAGATGTAACCATCCAATTGCAAATTCTTGAACTTATAAAAAAATTAAAAAACGATATGCAAGCAGGCATTATCTTAATTACCCATGATCTAGGGGTTGTGAGTGAAATGGCTGACCGGGTTGCGGTAATGTACGCGGGGCAAATCGTAGAAATCGCAGATATTTATACGTTAACGTCTAATCCGAAGCATCCATATACAAGATCATTGTTGAACTCCATACCAACCGTTAAAGAAGAGAAATCCAGACTTCACGTGATTCAGGGGATTGTTCCACCATTACAGAATCTTCCGCGTAAAGGATGCCGTTTCGCGGCCCGAACACCTTGGATTCCGGAATGGGAGCATGAGGAAAATCCGCAGCTGCATGAAGTAGGCCCTGGGCATTTTGTTCGCTGCACCTGCCATAATAACTTTCATTTCCCTGATACTAACGAGGAGGCAATCTACAATGGGACTTCTTGAGGTTAAAAATTTAGCAGTTCATTTTCCAATCCACGGCGGGGTTTTTCGAAGGGAAATTGGCGTAGTCAAGGCAGTTGATAATGTTAGTTTTACTATTGAAGCAGGAAAAACCTACGGCTTGGTTGGTGAATCCGGATCAGGGAAGACAACCACAGGCCGTGCAATTATCGGCCTCAATTCTATTACTAGCGGCAGTGTGGTTTTTGAAGGACAGGATTTGGCTTCAAAGGGTGTACGTAAGCAAAAAAATATCCGCAAGGACATTCAGATGATCTTTCAGGATCCGTACTCTTCCCTGAATCCTAAGAAACGAGTGCTGGATATTATTGCCGAACCCTTACGTAATTTCGAAAAGATGTCTCCGGGGGAAGAAAAAAGACGTGTGCAGGAGTTGCTGTTGCAGGTTGGATTAAGCCCTGAGAATATTCTGAAATATCCGCATGAATTCTCAGGTGGTCAGCGGCAGCGGATCGGTATCGCAAGAGCTATTGCGCTCAAACCGAAGTTGATTATTGCGGATGAACCTGTCTCTGCGCTGGATGTCTCTGTACAGGCACAGGTGCTCAATTTTATGCAGGATATACAAAAAGAGCTGAATCTTACCTTCCTATTTATCAGTCATGATCTCGGAATCATCAGACATATGTGCGATCACATCGGAATTATGTATAAAGGACGACATGTAGAGCAAGGGACTGCTAAAGATATTTTTGACAATCCTCGCCATATTTATACCAAACGTCTAATTGCTGCGATTCCTGATATTGATCCTAAGCAAAGAGAGAAGCAGACGGAGTTTAGAAAATCAGTAAGTCAGGAATATGAACAAGCGCACCGGAATTATTTTGATGAACAAGGCATGCCTTATCCATTGAAATCTATTTCCGAGACTCATCTGGTAGCCTTGCCTGAGAAAGGTTGAGAATATGTGGAAGATTATTGTTCGTAGAATTCTTATTATGATCCCTCAAATATTTCTATTAAGTATTCTTGTTTTTCTAATGGCGAAGGCGATGCCGGGAGATGCGTTATCAGGGATGCTTGATCCAAATATTGATCCTGCGGCTATCGATGCGATGAGAGAAAAGCTAGGCTTAAATGATCCATGGTACATCCAGTACTGGGATTGGATTACTAAAGCGATACAAGGGGATTTTGGTCAATCCTTCCGTTTCAAAATGCCTGTATCAGAGCTTATCGGTCAACGCCTCATGAATACACTTTGGCTGGCGATTGTCACACTGATTCTTACATACCTCATTGCTATTCCACTTGGTATTACTAGCGGTCGTTATAACGATTCATGGCTGGACCGGCTCATTACTGGATACACCTATATTGGCTTTGCCGCACCATTGTTTATTTTCGCTCTATTAATGGTATGGCTCTTCGGCTTTCATCTTCATTGGTTTCCTACTAGCGGCAGTGTTAGTCCTGGAGAAGTTCCGGGCACGCTAAGCCACTTCTGGAGTAAGTTATACCATTTGCTACTCCCTGCTTTATCAATGGCTCTAATTGCAACGGTAGGAACGGTACAATATTTGCGGAATGAGATCATTGATACGAAACAAAAAGATTTTATCCTCACCGCAAGAGCAAAAGGTGCTTCGGAGTCGCGCGTCTACAATCGACATATATTGAGAAATTCCTTACTGCCAATTGCTGCATTTTTCGGATATGAGATTACTGGACTGATCGGCGGAACGGTGTTCGTTGAAAGTATCTTTAGTTATCCGGGTATGGGTATGTTGTTCCTCAGTTCGATAACAATTCGGGATTTCAGCGTAGTAACGGCTCTCGTTCTTCTATATGGGGTTGCTGCCATCGTCGGTGCGTTGTTATCAGATATTATCTTAAGTATCGTAGATCCGCGTATCCGGATTAAATAAGAAGATGAACACTTTGAGGTGAATAAAATGGCAAAGACAAGCGCAGAGTTAGCTATGCTGCAGGAAACAGATAAAAGTCCATCAGGCTTCAGGATTGTTTGGCGTGAGATCGTGCGGGATAAGCTGGCTTTGGTCTCACTGATTTTCCTATTTACGATTATTGCCGCCGTTTATGGGATTTCCTTATTTTTAGATCAAAAAGAGATTGTTACGGTTGACTTGTTCGCACTGTATGAGAAGCCTTCGGCTGTACACTGGCTGGGGACCGATTATGGAGGGCGGGATGTATTCGGTCAATTAATTATAGGCACACGAAATTCCATGTCGATTGCTTTTATGGTTACTTTTTTTACGGGAATCATCGGTATTCTAGTAGGTTTGTTCTCTGGATATTTTGGGGGAACGATAGATAATATTTCGATGCGTGTTGTAGATTTTTTCATGATTCTACCCTTTCTAATGATTGTTATAGCTTTCGTAAGTGCAGTTCCTAAATACAATACGTTAACCTTCTCCTTTATTATGACTGCCTTTCTATGGATGGGGATTGCCAGGTTAATTCGTTCTAAAACGCTACAAGAGAAGGAACTGGATTACGTTCAGGCATCGAAGACCTTAGGTTCTTCCAATCTTAAAATTATGTTCTCACAAGTGCTGCCGAACCTAAGCTCAATCATTATCGTAACGATGACCTTGAATTTGGCAGCTAATATTGGATTGGAATCCGGCCTATCCTTTCTAGGTTTTGGTTTTCCAGAAAGTACACCCAGTCTGGGTACTCTAGTAAGCTATGCGAGAAATCCGCAAACGCTTGAGTTCAGATGGTGGATCTGGTTACCCGCATCACTGCTGATCCTGGTATTGATGTTGAGTATAAATAATGTGGGTCAAGCGCTTAAACGTGCGACCGACGCAAGACAAAGAAAAGGATAATAAGGGAGGAAATGATTAAATGAGAAAACCCATCCGTTCTAAGGCACTACTAGTTTCATTAATGTTTGTAATGTTGTTTGTCCTTGCAGCCTGTGGCTCCAAGAATAACAACGGAGCGGCTGAGTCAACAGCAGCCCCTAGTGCCAGTGCACCTGCGGAAACCGCAGAGGCTACTACAGCACCAGAAGCAGAAGACGGACTTTATAACATTAAAGATTTCAGTAATGTTAAGACAAATCAAGGCGAAGCTATTGATGGAGGCTCGATTACTTTTGGACTCGTTTCCGATAGTCCTTTTGAAGGTACTTTGAACTGGAACTTCTATTCCGGAGATCCAGATGCTCAAGTGTTGAATTGGTTTGATGAAGGCTTGTTAACATGGGATAAAGACTATGTATATACAAATGATGGTGCAGCAACGTATGAAGTCTCGGAGGATGGACGTACCTTTACCTTTACAATTCGCGACAATGTGAACTGGCAGGACGGCAAGCCAGTAACAGCAGAAGATTGGTTGTTCGCGCATGAAGTTATTGGTAACCCGAAATATGATGGTCCACGTTACGGTTCTGACTTTACCAATATTGAAGGTATGGATGAGTACCACTCTGGTAAGGCCAAGACCATTTCTGGTATTAAAGTACTGGGTGATAAGAAACTGCAAATTACTTACCTGAAATCTACACCTTCTCTGTTAACAGGCGGGGTATGGATTTATCCGTTAGCCAAACATATCTTTGGTGGTATGGATGTTGCTAAAATTTCCTCTTCTCCTGAATTACGTCAAAAGCCGATTGGCTTTGGAGCTTTCAAAGTGGAAAGCATTGTTCCTGGTGAATCTGTAGTATTCGTTAAGAATGATGATTACTGGCGTGGAGCTCCTAAACTGGATAAGGTAATTCTAAAGGTAATCAACCCTACAACGATTGTGCAAGAATTGAAATCTGGCGGCGTTGACTTGGTGGATGCGTTCCCTGTTGATCAATTCCCGGATAATGCAAAAATGTCAAACGTTGAATTCCTAGGTGCGATTGACCGTGCTTATACGTATATTGGATTTAAACTGGGGAAATGGGATGCAGAGAAAAAAGTTGTTGCTACCGATCCTAAAGCTAAAATGGCTGATGTGAACCTGCGTAAAGCCATGTGGGCTGCTGTAGATAATGATACAGTCGGTAAAAAATTCTATAACGGTCTGCGCTGGAATGCGACTACGCTGATCCCGCCGTCCCATCCTGAATTCCATGATGCTTCCAATCCAGGTGTAGCGTATGATCCAGAAGCAGCTAAGAAGATCCTCGATGACGCTGGTTACAAACTTAACGGTGAATTTAGAACGAATCCAGATGGCAGTGAGCTGAAGATTAATTTCATTTCAATGACTGGTGGAGATATTGCTGAACCGCTGGCTCAATATTATGTACAATCCTGGAAAGCGATTGGTCTGAATGTAACTTTGGAAATGGTAGAGTTTAATACCTTCTATGATCGCATTGGTCAAAATGGTGAGGATGATCCTACAGTTGATGTGTACCAAGGCGCTTGGGGTGTAGGGATTGACGTCGACCCATCAGGTCTATACGGTAAAGATGCGATCTATAACTTCCCTCGTTATGCAAGTGCAGAGAATGATCGTTTGCTCGCCGAAGGGGTTTCCGAAGCTGCATTTGATGTAGACAAACGTAAAGAGATCTATAAAGAATGGCAACAGCTTATGGTGAATGAGATCCCAGTTTTCCCTACGCTTTATCGTGCAGTATTAGCTCCGGTAAATAACCGTGTTCTTAACTTTGCGATTGGTGATGGAACTGGACTTTATTATAATGACATCGCAGTTTCTGCAGACAAAGCTATAGTAGCTCAGTAATAAAGAAATAACACAAAACAGCAGTTCAGGGAGAGCTTCCTGAACTGCTGTTTTTTATGTATTCTGTTTGGTGTTTCGTTTCTTGTTTCATCTTTCATCTTTTATCTTTTATCTTTTATCTTTTATCTTTCTTTTTAAATGTCTCTTAGCTATTTCTCCGCTCTGAAGCTGGCTAATTGTACTTTGTACAACTAAAACCTCACTCTAGAACTGCAAAGGTAATATAACTGTACTTCATACATCTATTTTCCGGATGTGAAGATAAATAAGGGATATCGGATGATTTTAACTGTACATACTACAACTAAATCGTAAAGGGATTCTCAAAACAAAGAAATAGCTGTATCAAATACAGCTATTTCTCAGGTCTACGTATGTTAGAGTTGATGCAGTTGTATAGAATACAATTTAAGCTTGCGCTGAAGGAACAACCTTTTCAGCATATTCGATCGTACCGCCACCGAGACATTGCTCCCCGAGGTAGAAGACAACGGCTTGGCCAGGCGTTATCGCTTTTTGTGGAACATCAAAGTCTACGTTTATCGTTCCGTCTTCCCGTGCTGTAAGGGTCACGCCTTGATCAGGCTGGCGATAGCGGAATTTGGCGGTGCATTTTAGCGGCTCAAGACCTAGCTCTTGTCCGTTAATCCAGTTTACACCGGAGGCAATCAGACTAGTGGAGTACAGGCTGTGGTGCTTGTCTCCTTGAACTACATAAAGAATGTTGCGGCTAAGGTCTTTTTCGGCTACAAACCAAGGTTCGCCATTACCGGAGCCACCAATGCCAAGGCCTTGGCGTTGACCTAATGTATAGTACATCAGTCCTTCGTGGCGGCCTTTGATTTCTCCAGTGGTTATATCTATCATATCACCCGATTGTGCTGGAAGATACTGGCTGAGGAATTCGCGGAAGTTACGCTCACCGATGAAGCAAACGCCTGTGCTGTCTTTTTTCTTGGCAGTATAAAGTCCGGCTTCTTCGGCAATTCTCCGAACTTCCGGTTTCGGAAGATGACCAATCGGGAACATTGCTTTAGAGAGTTGATACTGTCCCAGCGCATTCAAAAAATAGGTCTGATCTTTATTGTTGTCTACACCGCGAAGTAGCTTGTACACTCCATCTTCTTCTACAACACGTGCATAATGCCCAGTCGCTACATAATCGGCGCCAAGCTGAAGGGCTTTGTTCAGGAACTCTCCGAACTTAATCTCTCTGTTGCACATGACGTCAGGATTCGGCGTCCGACCAGCCTTATATTCATCGAGGAAATAAGAAAATACTTTATCGAAGTATTCCTTCTCGAAATTAACGGTATAGTAAGGAATATCAATCTGCTCGCAAACGCGGCGAACATCCTCCGCATCGCTTTCGGCTGTACATACTCCGAATTCGTCGGTATCGTCCCAGTTCTTCATGAAGATGCCGATGACGTCATAGCCCTGCTGCTTGAGCAGAAGCGCCGTGACGGAGGAATCGACCCCTCCAGACATGCCGACGACGACACGGGTGTCTTGTTTTGCTTTTGTCATCGTAATCACCATTTCTGTACCCAAAATACCGGTCATTCATGGAACACCCGGCTCAAAAAGTATTATAACATACCTGTCTACAGTAAACCCTAAATTAAGAGGCTGGGAATAGAAAAATGTCCACCAGGGGTGAACATTCTCGCAAATTGTTTCGTTTTCCATTTCATTTGTGACTTCGAATATGATAACATAAACTAAGAGTAATCATCGGAATACCTTGATATGACAAACGCATGACTTACCGAATCAATAGTATACAATAACTAGAAACTAAACCGAAAGAGGTGCCCCTTTGAAAATATCAACCAAAGGACGTTACGGACTAACAATTATGATGGAGCTTGCACTGAAATTTGGTGAAGGACCGACCTCACTTAAGAGTATTGCTGAGAAAAATGGACTTTCTGAACACTATCTGGAGCAGCTAATTGCTCCTCTTCGTAACGCAGGACTTGTAAAAAGTATTCGTGGTGCGTACGGTGGATACATTTTATCTCGTGAGGCTAGTGCTATCACAGCGGGGGACATCATTCGTGTGCTAGAGGGCCCAATTTCTCCAGTAGATTTTACTGAAGAAGATGATGCAGCAAAACGCGATTTATGGTTGCGTATTCGCGATAGCATCGCTGATGTACTAGATTCCACGACTCTTCATGACTTGATTAATTATAAAGAAGAGAGCTTGGCGGACAACTATATGTTCTACATCTAGGTATTTCACATGGAATAATAAACTTAAAAAAGCCCCCTTTTGGGGGCTTTTTTAAGTTTATTAGAGCTTATTGATTATCACCAAACCAGATGTTCTCTGTACCAGTCCGCGTGTCTGTCCATACGCTCACTAGACGGCCTGTTTGGGGGACAATGGCATTGCCGATGTAGTCCCCAATCAGGGGAATGCCGGTGACGTCAAAGGAAGTTGTCGTTATACGGGTGTTTGTATACGTCATCCCTCCATCTCTAGATGTAGCTAGATAAACATCAAGGTTGAGGGGATTGACTCGATTAGTGTAATAAGTAACGAATATTGCACCATCCGCAGGGGACACGGTGATGGCTGGGAAAAAGTTTTGGGAGCCTGCTGGACTGCCCGTAATGGAGATTGGTGTACCCCAATCCACACCAAAATTCGTGGAAGTAGCAAGGAAAATATCGGAATAACCTTCTCGAAAATCTTGCCATACAGCATAGACATTACCTTGCGTCGTCGGGGCATTAGAAATATCCGCTGCGAGGGAAGGGTATGTCAGACATCTAAATGTATATCCCGGCAATGGATCTGGTGGGACTACAACACTGGCGACCATCGTTTCTGGGGTGAAAGTGACCCCGCCGTCTGGGGAGGTGCGAATTTTAAGATCAGTATTACCGGGAGGCTGATTGATCCATCCCACGACAACAATCCCATTTAATGTAATGGCTATACCGGGAAATTCTTCAAATTCTTCGACTGAAGACAGCAGGGCGGGACTGAAATAAGTATTACCGCTATCTAGGGAACGATTGAAGAATATCGTATTTCCTGGTATGAATTGTGTGTTGTAATCATGCGTATAACCAGTATAAACATTTCCAAAAAAGGGACTTGATCCAGCCTTGTCGGTGACAACGACCACCTGATCATCATTCACAAACTGTCCAAATCCTTGATTCACGATGACTGGTGGACTGAATGAAGAGGCGTTGTCGACAGAAGTGTAGGAAACAATCGACCCGCTGAGACCGTCTGAATCGAAGGCATGAGCCAATACTACGAAGGTGGTCGGAAAAATATAATCAATATGTGGTGCTTCGATGCCAGCAAATCCTACCGGTAACGGTAATAACGTTGTTGTCCAAGTGGCACCTGCGTCAATAGATTTGTACAAACCTATATTGGGAGGGCCTGCTCGAAGATCTACAGCTACGGCGACCATAACCGAAGGATTAAGCCAATTTACCGCGATGGTGGGCTCGAATTGAGCGCTTGTGCTCGGCGAAAGTTGAATATTAACCATACAAAGTTCCTTTCGTAATAGAGTTTTCGTTACTTACGGGTTCAGCTGAGCAATGAAAGTAAGTTCGGATTGCAGCACTCTTTGATGAGGGATGACGTTTCCTGACGAATCCGTTCCGAATACCGTGATAATCGTGTCTGCCGGTGCGTTTCCAGTTACGAGAAATTGGACTTCATAAGCTGAATTGCCTGCGATATTAAAAGCGAGTAACTGGCTGGTGTTAGCATTAACATTCAATGAGCTGGAGTAGACTAAAGCCTTACTAACCAAAGTATTCCATACGTAAACGTGATAGACTACGTTAGATGAAAAACTAAGGTTGTCATTGTCGATGTTAATGATCAGATTGGATGCGGGGGTAGTCCCTGTGTTCGTAATGATGCCTGTTGTTGTTGCCATGAGCTTCACCTCTTCTATTAGTTTGATATATATATATGAATTAAGATTCGTTGTGTTTGGACAAGGGAATCAGAAAAATGGCGGAAATTGGAAATGTGAGAGGTATGCTATTATTCCATGAATCCCCCAGTCTTCCTGCCTCACAACTATCTGCTTCCGATTGAATAAGTTGATAGTATCCCAAGAGGAGGAGTGAGGAAATGCCTTATACAACAGGTCTTATTACGAATACGAGAGCAACTGGTACTGCAGCAAGTAATGTAGTGGTCAGTGTTCGTAACACAAGTAATGCGAATGCAATGATAATTGTCGAGGTCTTCGGTGTTCCGTATTCAACGCTTGCGCTTACCCCGCTTTATGTCACTGGTTATTATGTTCCAGCAATGAGTTCTGATATCAGAGAGTTCTTCATTGCAGGTAATGTCGCATATGAGGTTCAGATAGATACCTCTTTTCCATTAGCAAATGTAGTATGTTCCGTGTATGGATTGGACGAGTTCGGAAATCTCGTTACCGATCAGAGAGTGCTTCAATCTGAATTAACGCAGATTTCCGCACTTTCTATACCTGTATAAGTGATTTTGGAAATCAAGAAGCAATCACCGATAGAAACAGGTGGTTGCTTTTTTTTAGGCGCAATAAAAGCTCGTAGAGGCATTCACACAGGCACAAAGGTGGAATTTAAATATACTAATTTTATACTCCAATGTAGAGAGAGGTAAAAATAATGGCGGATGTAGGAGTAGTTATGCCTTTGTATACCCAAAAGCCGGAATTCCTCCGGCAAGCTCTGGAGTCTGTTCTGCGCCAAACCTTCACCGAATTTCGACTAATCATTGTAATTGATGGTGCGCCAGAAATGGAACCGCTTGTGAGATCTATAATTGCCGAGGATCCAAGGGTAACTATTATCCCATATGTACAGAACAGGGGTATTGCATATGCGCTCAATACGGGCTTTGAGCTTTTATTTAGCGAACCCAGTATTCAGTATTTGAGTTGGGTCTCCAGCGATAATGTTTATGAACCCCGTTTTCTCGAAATCCTTCGAGGGGCACTAGTGAAGGGGCCGCAAGAGCTAGGAATCGTGTATAGTTCTTTTCAAAGTATAGATAACGAGGGAAACCTGCTTCATAACGAACATCAACTAGCTACTCAGCGAAATTACCAGTCACAGCCCAAAGAGAGATTGCTGGATTACTCGCTTATTGGTGTTTCATTCATGTACAAATCGCAGGTTGCGAAGCTTGTTGGGGGGTACGGAATGGAGCCGGTGGAGGATTATGATTACTGGCTTAGACTTGCTGAACATTGTGATATTCGCTTTATCCCCGTGGAGCTGGTGAATTATCGTGTGGACTCTACCTTTAGTGTATCTGCACAGTTACATTCCACTGAAAATCATCGGAGATGGAGATATTCGTACCACTTGACCCGCCATCAGGCGCGATTCCGTAGAGGGATTCCTCCCATGATTACCGTTTTATTTCCTGTAGTAAATGCTGGTGCGGAGGAAATAGCGAGGATAGAGAATTTGTATGAACAGACGTATAGCAATTATGAGTGCCGGGTGCTGGATTTATCACTTACGGGTCAACCATCTGCTCTAATTGGTTCAATCCCTCATCCTGCAACTGAGTTTGTTTACATGCCAGGAGTTGTGGAGTCGCACGCGATTTGTGGAGCGCTAGAGCACTTGTCCACTCCCTACACGATAGTTTTAGGTCCCAAAATTTTCATAGGAGCTCTCGATATTGAATACATGCTGGAGGCTTTGGTTACTACCGGTGGAGACACGATCTCCAATTATTATACGGATGATCATAGCTTGATTGGATTCCGGCATAGACATGTCCCATCGACCAAAACTCACTACTATAATGAGCTGTTTCGAAGCACAGATTTGTATGATTTGTTGAAAATCCATTTTTCCTAAAATAATATGTGAATGAGTGATCGTAATGAAGATTTTGTTCACCTTCTTCAACCCGAGCGGCGGCATGCAAACCCTGAACCGAGTGCGCTGCCAAGCATTACATGATCGCGGTGTAGAGTGTCATTTGTTGTACACACACCCTGGGAAAGGGCAACAAAATATCCCTAATATTCAAACCTATATTACCAATAATGATGACGAGCTCAGGGGACTACTCACTCGAGAAGCTTTTGACTTGATTGTAGTGTGTACGGATATTTACTTAGCGGAGAGGTTCAGAGGGTTTGGTTACAAGGGGCCGCTTGTTTTTGAGGTGCAGGGATTGGGGACGTTAGATGAAGCGGAGCAAGTTATTAGTAATTTTAATGAGCGGATTCACAAGCTAACCGATGCGCTGCTCTATCCAGAAACGACCCATTTGCAGACGCTTTTCAAAGGTGGATTCCCATCCATTTCTCAATATTGCTTTGACAATCCGATCGATTGCGATCAGTTTGGATATACCAATTATCCCGCCAAAAGCTTTCCTATCCTCGGCTGGGTAGGACGAATTCAAACGAATAAGAACTGGAGAGAGTTTCTACAAATCGGACAACGGCTGCTGGCGATCCACCCCGAGCTTTATTTATGGATTTTTCAGGATGATACGTTGTTTGAGCCGGAGCAAAAAGAGAGTTTCGAACAATTTGTAGCCGAGACAGGGATTTCTTCACGTTTGATTTCGTATTCCAATGTTCCTCATGGGCAAATAGCAGATTATATGAGCATTATTGGTGACTCAGGAGGATTGCTCTGTTCCACCTCTATTCTCGAGGGATTTGGGTACGCCGTAGCCGAGGCGATGTTGTGTCGTTGTCCTGTTCTTACTACGGATTCGGATGGCATTCGGAGACTTGTCATTAATAATCATACTGGAAAAATATACACAAGAGGGCAGCTGGATGAAGCTGTGAATGCTGCTTTATCTTTAATGCATGATCCTGCACTGCGGGACAGAATTAGGATGAATGGCGAATGGCATATCCGAAACAATCTTTCCTCCGGGCTGTATGCGGATAGATTTCTCCAGATGGCTCATCAATTGATCAGACGCCGGTCTAAGATCGAGCGTCGATGGTCTTAACTCTGCGGTTAAGCCGCAGGGTTAAGATGTTTTTTAAATATAAAAATTTATATGCTTACGTTATAAATTATCCTCTATTTCTCGCATAAACACTTACCATCCTCATAAGGACGCCAAAGGCGTTTATGCTTGTGCCTCTTCAATTAATTCCTCAGTATCATTCCTAACATTTCCGACAGCCGGGGAAACTGGATAGGTTCTCATTAGTTGTTGATCATACGGTTTCAGGAGCTTTATTAGAGAGGTAATGTCCTGATTGCCCCGATCCAGCCATTCTGCCTCATCCTCAGGCTTCAAAATAACCGGCATGCGGTTATGGATTTCAGCCATTAGATCGTTCGGAGTAGTCGTTATAATCGTGCAGGTACTTAGTTTATTACCCTCAGGGTCCATCCAAATATCATATAATCCGGCCATGGAGAAAATCCCCCCATCGCGCATCACGATCCGCATGGGTTGTTTGTTGCTACCTTGCACCTTCCATTCGTAGAAGCCATCAGAAGGGATAATGCAGCGGCGTGAGCTTACTAAGCGCTTGAAAGAAGGCTTCTCCAGTAGTGATTCTGCCCGTGCATTGATCATTTTACTGCCGATTTTGTCATCCTTTGCCCATGAAGGAACCAGACCCCAACGAAGTTCCCCAAGCTTATTGCTGGAGCCTGTATGAATGACTGCCGGAATTTGCTGCATGGGCGCGGCGTTATATTTAGGGGCATAGTGGATAATGGTTGAATCATTCGCAAAATATCTGACCATCAACTCTTCCATAGTGACGGTTATTGTATAGCGTCCGCACATGATTTACACTCCCTAGTCAGTAGATTAGAAGTTCACTCCGTTTACAGCTTAATTTCATCATGTTATGCTCGGAATATTTCTTATTATAAACGAAGCGGAATGAATGAAGAAAGAGGTGCTCATTGGTGATTTTGGTAAGCTCTTGTCTAGCTGGCATGAAGGTGAGATATAATGGTACGGATTGTTTGGATGAGAAAATTCAGAAGCTTTTGAATGAGAATCAAGCTATTGCTGTGTGTCCAGAATTGCTGGGAGGATTCGCAACGCCTAGAGAACCAGCTGAAATCATTGGTGGGAATGGCGAGGATGTGCTGGCAGGAACGGCTAAAGTAGTGGATCGATCAGGTACAGATGTTACAGATATGTATTTAGAGGGTGCTTATATCACACTTGCAAAAGCCCAAGAGGTATCAGCTACGATGGTAGTGCTTAAAGAAAACAGTCCTTCTTGCGGCAGCAGTATGATTTATAATGGGGAATTCAAAGGTAAGAAAATAGCGGGAAATGGCGTTACTACAGCTTTACTTAGAAAAAATGGCATTGAGGTAACTTCTGAAGAGAACTGGCTATTATAATCCTAGCTTTCATAGGGAAATGATTACAATATTGTGTTCTTTCGCTTGTGGAAAACTCACTTCTCGCGCGGTATAATTTAATAGTTGCAAGTATAAACGTCTTCGGCGTCCTTTTAAGGACGGTTAGCGTTTTAAGCGAGAATTATAAGAATAATGTATAAGGTGAAACTTATGCCTTCTTATATACTTAGAAGAACTAGTTTCCTATACTCTAGAAGCGGAGAAATGAATATGAAATCCATCTATTTGGACCACGCCGCATCAACTCCGGTTCATCCCGAGGTGGCTAAGGTCATGCTGAATATAATGACAGAACAATACGGAAATGCATCTAGTGTACATCAGTTCGGGCGTTCAGCTAAAAGAATATTGAACGGGGCGCGCGATAATATCGCCGCCTTTTTGGGCTGTTCACCTGACGAGTGGGTGTTCACTGGAGGCGGCACCGAGAGCGATAATTTAGCGCTCTATGGAGCAGCAGCTGCAGTTTCCCATAAAGGAAAACATATTATCACCACCCAGATCGAGCATCATGCAGTGTTACATACCTGCGAAGAGCTAGAGAAGGAAGGCTTCAAAGTTACCTATCTTCCTGTGGATTCGACGGGCAGGGTATCTGTTACAGACATAGAGGCTGTATTGCAGGAAGACACGGTGTTGATCAGCGTAATGTATGCCAACAATGAGGTCGGCACCGTTCAGCCCATCCAGGAGATTGGTCAGCTTGCCAAAGAACGGGGTATTCTGTTCCATGTAGATGCTGTACAAGCACTTGGTGCCCTTCCAATTACATTGCGGGAGCTTCCAGTAGATTACATGAGCTTTACTGCTCATAAGATCAACGGGCCTCAAGGGATCGGTGGTTTATACGTTCGAAGCGGAGCGCCACTGCATCCAAGACTTCATGGCGGCCTTCAGGAGCGCGGCAGACGTGCCGGAACAGAGAATCTAGCCGGAGCAGCTGGGTTTGCCAAAGCCGTTGAAATAGCGGTTAAGGGGCTGTCAGAACGTCAACAGAATATGAAGCTCCTGCGCAGTAGACTGCTCGAGGAGCTGAATACTCTGATTGGACGGGAGCGTTACTCGCTTAACGGTAATACCGAGGAGTTTTTGCCTAGTATTCTGAATTTGAGCTTCCCAGGGGCTGGGACAGATGTTATGCTGATGAACCTGGATATGGAGGGAATTGCGGCAGCAAGCGGTTCAGCTTGCACCTCAGGATCCCTGGAAATATCTCATGTTCTGAAAGCAATGGGACTTCCTCAAAATATTTTAGAGTCTGCGATTCGATTTAGTATTGGTTTGGGTAATACTACTGAAGAAATCGAGTACGTTGCTCGAAAAGTTGAAACCATTTTGAATCGCCTACGTAAATGAGACTAGTTACTCTAGGTTTCGGTCTGTATCGAGGCGATTCGGGCTTTTGGCTTTCTGAGAACTCGTAAGTACACTCAAAGTGAGGGGACCGAGGCAGCCATGAGACTTCAAGATCTGATCGGCTTGGCTGTATTTGAAGTTGAAGAGGGGAATGAAATCGGCAAGATTGTCGATATCCTACTCGATTCAAACTGGAATATTACGGGTATTGAACTGGAAAGCAAATCTTTTTTTGGCGGCCATGTGAAATTTGTGGCATGGAAAGATATTGTGGCCTACGGCGAGGATGCTGTCATGATTCGTAGTAAAGAGTCGATTGATAAGACAGATGCCGATCATATACCTTGTACTTTTCTATTAGGAAAGAACAAACTTAAGGATTTGAAAGTACTGACTACAACTGGAACTATACTTGGACGAATATCGGATGTTTATTTTGACCAAAAGTTGGGAAACACAATAGGAGCGCTGGAAATCAGTGACGGGCTTGTGACTGATTTGATCGAAGGCCGCAAATGGCTGCCTTGTTCTGATGAGATGTCCATTGGTGAGAATGCTTTAATGGTTCCTGCAATGAGCGAAGAACGGCTACAAAAAGCCATTAATATTGTTAACGGATAGGTGGAATGTATTATATGAAGTGTCCAAACTGTAACTCTAAAGATATCGGAAAGATTGGTTCCCACCAGTTCTATTGCTGGGGCTGTTTCATTGAATTGACGGTAAACGGCGAGAAAATGTCGGTGTATCAGGTGGAAGAAGATGGCACTCTCAGCTCTCTGGACGATCTGTTCTCCGGGGATGATATGACTCAGGATTTCCCGCAAATTCATGCGTCATCTTAACTATGAATCTTGCTTTGTAAGCAAGAATGATCTAGGTACTTAAAGCGTCAATCTCCTTACAGTTGAAATCAGCTGCAGGGTTATTGGCGCTTTTTTTGGGGCTCCCCGCAAAGTACCTGAATCAGCATCGAAGAAAAAGCCTCACTTTGTGGGGGTATTTTGGGGCTCCCCGCAAAGTACCTGAATCAGCATCGAAGCACAGGCCTCACTTTGTGGGGTTATTTTGTGTGCTTGATGGTTATTTTGCTGCGGCCATACATATACTTATTTACGAAGCTAGTCCAGGCTACAGTCGCAGGAGGGTACACTCATGGAGCAATGGTCCCAAAGTAAGTGGTTCCGCTGGATGATCGGAGTGCTGCTCTCCTTGATCATTTTGTATTTTGTTTGGTTGCTTCGTCCAATGCTGCAGGGGATATTTGTATTTTTGAAGGCAATCCTTGCTCCATTTCTGGCAGCTATGATTATTTCCTACGTGCTGAATCCCGTCGTTAGTATGCTTGCCGGACGGAAGATGCCGCGTAGTGTAGCTGTTCTACTTATATATGCAGTATTCCTAACGGCGATTGCAGTGATCGCAATTAACCTGATCCCGATGTTTATCGAGCAGCTTGAAGAGTTGAATGAACATTTGCCAGAGATGACGCTGCAAGCCCAGGGGCTGATGCGACATATGAATTCTAGACTAATCCCGCCCGGGGTCGAAATGGGGATGAACAACTGGTTTTTTCAACTGGAAAGTCGTCTCGCCGAAGGGATCTCTAATTTTCTCGATAATATAGGGACAACGATTAATGTGCTGTTCAATGCTTTCATTGTACCGTTTCTAGTGTTCTATATTCTGAAGGATTTTGATGTGTTTGAGCGGACGGTGGTGTCTTGTCTGCCCCGCGCACGCCGTAAGTCGATTGTAACTTTGTTAAAAGATATCGATGATGCACTCGGCAACTACATTCGTGGACAGTTTCTGGTCTGCATTATTATAGGTGTGCTTGCTTATATCGGTTATGCCATCATCGGAATGCCATATGCTTTATTGTTTGCGAGTGTGGTGGCAGTGTTCAATATTGTTCCGTATATGGGTCCCTTTTTGGGGGCTGCACCAGCCATTGTAATGGCTTCGACGGTTTCTTTCCGTTTAGTGCTGTTGGTTGCAGTGGTTAACACAGTGTGCCAAATCGTGGAAAGTAACATAATCTCACCTCAGGTGGTGGGAAAGAAGCTGCATTTGCATCCGCTGCTCATTATTTTTGCACTTCTGGTTGGCGGTGAATTGGCGGGGATGATCGGACTTATCCTTGCTGTACCGTTCTTCGCGGCTGCAAAAGTCGTTATTCAACACTTTATGACGTATTTAATCAAACGAAAGCCCGTGTAAATAGGGTAAAACATTGACTATAGTCAACAGTTTTGTATATAATGTTGGGGAATATTACTGATGAACAGTCGGTATATATAGTTGATCGATGATGAGGAGTATTAATTCTATACCGTTATTGCAGAGAGCCGGCACTAAGGTGCGAGCCGGTTAACGGAACGGAGTGAACTCACCTCGGAGTAACGGCGCAAGTTTCAGGATATCCACTAGATATAATGGATGTCCTAGGTGAAGCGTCGTCGCCTCACCCCCGCTAAAGGGTGCAAAGTGAGTGGCAGAATAAAGTATATTCAGCCGCTAACTAGGGTGGTACCACGGGAATTATAACCTCTCGTCCCTAGCGATAATACGCTAGGGATGGGAGGTTTTTTTGTAAATATAAGAGGGTATAGGTTTCACGAAATACTTCATGTCTTATATTTCTCGCATAAACGCTTACCGTCCTTATAAGGATGCCGATGGCAGTTTATGCTTGGTTAAGAAATCTAAGTAGTAACACTCCAAGGAGGAGCAGAGAATGAGCGACAATCAAACAAACAGTATACCTGCCGGCGGTTACCGGGCACAGGCTATTGAGCCCAAGTGGCAAAAGTTCTGGGATGAGAACAAAAGTTTTAAGACAGGTGAAGATCCAACCAAACCGAATTTCTATGCACTGGATATGTTCCCGTACCCTTCAGGTGCAGGACTGCATGTAGGTCATCCAGAAGGCTACACAGCAACGGATATCGTATCCCGTTACAAACGGATGCGTGGTTTTAACGTGCTGCACCCGATGGGCTGGGATGCTTTTGGACTTCCTGCAGAGCAGTATGCCATGGATACTGGTCAGCATCCACGTGATTTTACAGATAAGAACATCGATAATTTCCGTCGTCAGATCAAATCGCTGGGTTTCTCCTACGACTGGGATCGCGAGATCAGCACTACAGATCCAGATTATTACAAATGGACGCAGTGGATTTTCATCCAGTTGTACAACAAAGGCTTGGCTTATGTAGCAGAAGTACCTGTTAACTGGTGCGAGGCACTGGGTACAGTACTTGCCAACGAAGAAGTTATTGACGGTAAAAGTGAGCGCGGAGGACATCCGGTTGTCCGCAAACCGATGCGTCAGTGGATTCTGAGAATTACTGAATATGCTGAGCGTCTGCTAGAAGATCTGGAAGAGCTGGATTGGTCTGAAAGCATTAAGGATATGCAGCGCAACTGGATCGGCAAATCCACAGGTGCAGAAGTGAACTTTGAAATTGAAGGTCACGACGCTAGCCTGACCGTGTTTACAACACGTCCAGATACATTGTTCGGAGCGAGCTACTGCGTATTAGCACCAGAGCATGAACTGGTTGATGCCATTACAACAGAAGCACAACGTGCAGCGATTGCAGAATATCGTGTGAAAGCTTCTCATAAGAGCGATCTTGAACGTACAGATTTGGCTAAAGAGAAGAGCGGTGTATTCACGGGTGCGTATGCAATCAATCCTGTGAATGGTGCTAAGACGCCGATCTGGATTGCAGATTATGTACTTGCCGGATATGGAACGGGTGCGATCATGGCGGTTCCAGGTCACGATACACGCGACTGGGAATTTGCTAAACAATTCGGCTTGGATATCGTGGAAGTCGTGCAAGGTGGCAACGTTGAAGAAGAGGCATATTCCGGAGACGGACCGCATGTCAATTCTGATTTCTTGAATGGCCTTAAGAATGAAGAAGCAATTGCGAAGATGATTGCTTGGCTGGAAGAGAAGGGCGTAGGTAAAGGTAAAGTAACCTATCGTCTGCGTGATTGGCTGTTCAGCCGTCAACGCTACTGGGGAGAGCCGATTCCAATTTTGCATCTGGAAGACGGTACAATGAAGACTGTTCCGGTTGATCAGCTGCCGCTGGTACTGCCTGATGTAGATGCGATCAAACCATCGGGTACTGGGGAGTCTCCACTTGCCAATGTAACAGATTGGGTGGAAACGATCGATCCTGAGACTGGTATGAAGGCTCGCCGTGAGACCAACACCATGCCGCAATGGGCGGGCAGCTGCTGGTACTACCTGCGTTACATTGATCCGAAGAACGATCAAGAGCTGTGCTCCCCAGAGAAGCAAAAAGCATGGCTTCCAGTGGATCTGTACATTGGTGGAGCCGAGCATGCCGTGCTTCACTTGCTCTATGCACGTTTCTGGCACAAAGTGCTTTATGATATCGGCGTAGTAGAAACGAAAGAGCCTTTCCATAAGCTGGTTAACCAAGGTATGATTCTTGGAAATAATAATGAAAAAATGAGTAAATCACGCGGAAATGTCATCAACCCTGATGAGATTGTTGAAGCTTTTGGTGCAGATACACTGCGTGTCTATGAAATGTTTATGGGCCCTCTGGAAGCAACCAAGCCTTGGAATGAAAAGGGTGTTGAAGGGGTTCACCGGTTCTTGTCCCGTGTATGGCGCCTGTTCGTGAATGAGGAAGGTAAGCTCAATTCCAAAATCACAGCAGATGGCGGTACGGAAGAGTTCAAACGTACTTGGCACAAAACGATTAAGAAAGTTACTGAGGATTTCGAGCATCTGCGTTTCAATACGGCGATTAGCCAGTTGATGATTTTCATTAACGATGCCTACAAGCAAGAAACGTTGTCCCATGAAGCTGCCGAACATTTTGTGCAAATGTTGTCACCACTGGCACCGCATATTGCTGAAGAGCTGTGGCAACTGCTTGGTCATGAAGGAAGCATCAGCTACGTGGCTTGGCCAACTTATGATGAAGCATGGACAGTTGATGCTGAGGTTGAAATCGTTATTCAGGTGAATGGTAAAATCGTACAACGCGCATTGATTCCGCTGGATATGGGTCAGGAAGAAATGCAAGCTCATGCGCTGGCACTTCCTAATGTAAGTGCAGCTGTAGAAGGTAAAACCATACGCAAGATTATTGCGGTTCCTGGCAAGCTTGTAAATATTGTAGTGGGTTAAGCGAAGAACGCAATTCTGCCCGCAGCATCGGAGAAATCCGTGCTGCGGGCTTTGTTGTTCTAACGTTATTTCGGACCTTGATTAATAGTGTCATGTCCGAATAGTTCATCAAGCTTAATAACATCCTCATCATATTTATCATGCGTTGTCGTGATGAGGCGTTCAAATACACCATCTAGACTGGTACGTAAGTGGTTTAACGCTTCTGCGGTAATGCCGCCGCGAACAGCGACCCGTTCTTGAAGCTCTTGGGGGGTAAACTCCCCTTCTGTCAGCAATTTTCCTGTACCCAGCAGCATTTCACCAGCAAGTCGGCTGATTAATGTCTCTTCAATTCCAGTGGCCTCAACAGCTGCTTCAATCCAGCGCTCAATGAAATAGCTTAAGAACGCAGGTCCACAGCTGGAGAAATCAGAAGCGATTCGGGTATGTGCCTCTTGGATTTCTAAGGGGACACCTATGAAAGACAATAGCTGTAGCAGTACAAGCCTGTCTTCTTTATTAAGCCTGCTGCCAAAAATGCACAGTGAAGTCCCACTCTTGACGCAGTGCGTAATGCTTGGGATAATCTTAGCGATTTTGGACGGCAAAGCGGATTCCAGATGATGCAATTGAACTGGACTTGTAATGGATACGACGATTTGCTCACTCCGGAGACATGAGCCGATCTCATTGGTTAATGTTTTAAATTCAAGCGGCTTTACGCATAAAAAAACGATATCACTTCCTAACGCTGTCTCCCTATTGCTTCCGCAAATGGAAATGCCGGGGTGACGCTTCTCAAGCTCGAGCAGCTTATTCAGACTGCGGTTGCTGGCAAGCACATCACACGGTTCTAGCGCTCCGGAAGAAAGAAAGGCGTCGATCAGCAGGCTGCCCATGCTGCCTGTTCCGATAAATCCTACTTTCACCTGTGGTTCCTCCTTTCTAGCATTGCTTTTTACTAACTGACATGAATTCTCTTCGTTATATGTATGCAGGATAGCCTTGGACAAATGACAGGTTTTGTATGAATTATTAAAGGGAATTCCAATTAAAGGAATGTATGAAGATTCACAAAAAAGTATAGGACGAATTTTCGTGAGGGGGAGTGCATTTTGAATAAAGGGAGTATAGTGCTCGGAGTGGCTGTAGCTTTACTAGGTAGTGGACTGTTATGGGCTGCTGGGAGTAAGGGGGATTCCGGCATTGCCGGATGGGAGACCTTGAATGGAAGCATGGAACAAGCGATTGGAGTCGCTGAGCCAGATGAAGCTTCGGCTACAGAGGGCAAAGTGGGAGGCCAGCAGACGAAGGTAGATAAGCAAAGTGCTGGGAAAGTTACAGTGGGAGCCGAAGCCACTGGGAAGACTGATGCTTCTGGGAAAACTGATTGTGCCGGAAAGGCTGAAGTTAGTGATAAGTCTGATGCTGCTCAGAAGGTGAAGGATACTGCACAAGTAGATCATACTGTCCCGACTCCAGTAGATGAAAAAGGGACAACGGTTACTGGAGAGAATGCTTTGGAGGCGCTTGAGGTTACCACGTCAGTCGCTTCACAGGAAGGTAAAATAAATGTGAACTCTGCGGGTGCTAAGGAGCTGATGGATCTCCCGGGCATCGGAGAGAAGAAGGCACAGACTATAATCGAGTACCGCAACCGTGTAGGGGCTTTTCGTAGTCTGTCAGATTTGGGGAAGGTGAAGGGGATCGGGCCCAAAATGCTGGAAAAGCTAAAGCCTTTAGTAATATTTTAAGATATAAGGGTATTGAAGGTACTGTTGAATGTGCTACAACCGTTGTCCTAGTGAATACTTGCGGGGATGTGTTACAATAGTTAACAACTATTTAGAAGGATATGGAGATTGATTATGACTGCTGCTTATCGTAAAGACTGGGATACTTACTTCATGGACATTGCCTGCATGGTCTCCACTCGTTCACGCTGTAATCGCCGACATGTAGGTGCTGTGCTGGTACAAGGCAAGAAGCTGCTAGGAACAGCGTACAACGGGGCGCCAATGGGCGTACCTGATTGTTCAGAGGCAGGCTGTATGCTCTCGGAGCAATATGAAATGGAAATCGTGGATGGCGTAGAGACAATGGTGAAGAAACAGCGCTGTATTCGCACGATTCATGCGGAACAGAATCTTTTGCTATTTACAGACCGGATCGATCGGGAAGGCAGTACCGTCTATGTGACAGATGAGCCCTGCTGGACCTGCGCCAATATGCTGGCGAACAGTGGTATCGTGGAAATCGTGTATTACCGACCTTACCGTAAGGATATGGAAAAGGTTGAAGCGATGATGGCTGCCAAGGGTATCATATTTCGCCAATTGGAGAACTATGAGCCGCCAAGTGAAACGATGATCAAAGTATCGGAATAGCTGATCTGTATAACACCAATTTAATAAGATGGCTTGAGGAAGAACCTCTCGTGCGCTTTTATGGCGTATGCAGAGGTTCTTTTTTTGTATCCAGTATTGTGAAAGGGGGATGGGAACGTGAAGGAAAGACCCTTGTTAAGCTTTACAGTATGTTGGGTGGCTGGAAGCGCAGCGGCTTGCTTAAGCTCAGGGAGCGGACTGCTATTGGCGTGGGCAGGATTAATACTTTTACTGGTGAGTCTTAGGGTGTGGGGAACAGTAAGTTGGAAATACATAGCCGTGTTGTGTTTATCCATTTCTTTAGCGGCTGGATATTGGAAGTGGAACGAAGCTCGAAATATTAGCGGAATACCTGAAGCGCTGGACAGCACGATTGCAGAGTTGAATGGGAGTCCCGTGGAAGCTAGAGGCATGATCATTTCCGTTGTGGAACGGGATGGGGATCGGGTTGATTTTACAATGAAGCTCTCACATATGAACCTGCTTGCAGAGGGAGATGAAAAAGCATCTGATCCTGTGGAAGAGCAGGATGAAAAGGTAGAGGGTGAGTTAATCGCAGTGCAGATCAAACTTCTGGCCGAGGATGAAATTACTGTTGCTGCGAAGTGGCGAAGAGGGGATGAGGTGCTGCTTAATGGCGTGCTGGAAGAGCCGGCAGTAGCGCGTAATTTTGGAGGCTTCAATTATCGTGCCTATTTACATACGAAGAAGATTCATTGGCTATTGAAGGGGCAGGGGGCGGAAAATGTAAGGGTAACCGTGCCAGATTCATGGAGTCTGTTAACGGTTTTTCGCTTAAATGATAGCGCGCGGATGGCCCTTGGGGCAGAGCTGGATCAACTTTTTCAAGAACGTCACTCTGGGTATATGAAGGGCTTAATCATTGGGATGCAGGATGATCTTGATCCGGATACCTTTAAACAGTTCTCACAGCTTGGTTTAACGCATATTCTCGCCATTTCAGGTATGCATGTAGCGGTGTATGTAGGTGTTCTTTTATTTCTGTTCAGGCGCTTACGGCTGCCAAAAGAGACGGCACTAACGCTCACCTTCATACTTGTTCCTGTATATGTCCTCTTGTCGGGTGCGGGCCCGTCCATTGTGCGTGCGGGGCTGATGAGTATGATTGCCCTGCTCGCTGCACGAGTTGGGATGCTGAAGGATGGACTGAATATTTTGGCGGCATCGGCACTGGTTATGTTGATCTGGAATCCTTATATGCTGCTCAGTGTCAGCTTCCAGCTGTCTTTTCTGGTGACCCTTGGCTTAATGGTTTACGTTCCGCTTATGAATCCTCTTTTGAGCATACTGCCACGCTGGCTTAAAGGTGCGGTCTCTGTGACGTTAGTGGCCCAATTAGTTTCTTTCCCGCTCACGATTTATTATTTTAATCAGTTTTCGCTACTATCCTTTGTCGCCAATTTGGTCTTTGTACCTCTGATTACCTTTGTAGTATTGCCGCTAGGGACGCTTGCACTACTGCTTGGACGACTGTGGGAAGATGCTGCATACGTACTGGCGCATGTTACGGAGCTGCTGAATAACTTTACTTTTTTCGCTGTGGAATGGATCAATAAATTTGCCGGTGGAGTTTTGATTTGGGGCTCACCTTCACTGCTGTGGATCGGGGTGTACTATGTTTTATTGTATGGTCTGCTGTATGTTGCCAAGCTAAGAAAGGAAGCTCGTTCTGCACCGCAATATATGGAGGATGAGACGAGACCATTAACGGAGGCTGGTTTACCTGTGAACAGTCACGGTGGGTTTGGGAGAGTGGGGAATTCACAGTTTGCTATTGATGGTTCCAAGGTTGGACGCTGGAGCGGGGCGATTGTTCTACTGTTGGCAGTTGGGCTGGGGATGCTGCTGTATTGGGGTTATCAGTCGGACGGTCAAGCAGGCAGAGGTACAATTAGTTATCTGGATATTGGACAAGGCGACAGCATTCTCATCACTACATCGAGCGGAGCACATATTCTAGTGGACGGTGGCGGAACCTTAAACTTTGGTCAAAAAGAAGAGTGGCGTGTTCGCCGAAGTCCGTTCGAGGTTGGCGCTAAAGTGCTGGTTCCTCTGCTGAAAAAACGTGGTATCCACCGTTTAGATGTCATTATTTTGACACATGGAGATCAGGATCATGCCGGAGGACTTCAAGCCGTGTTGGGAGAGATTCCGGTATCGGCATTGCTTTTTAATGGGACAATAGTTGATCGCGAGTTTTATATGGGGATGATGCGGACTGCGCTAGAGAGGGATGTTCAGTTGTATGCTGTGCATCAAGGAATGACCCTTTCCCCGGATGATAAGACGAAGCTGTCCTTTTTATGGCCGGAGGGAAGGGGTGGAGAAGCGTCGGGTAATCCTTATCAGAATGGCATTCCTCTACTGGAAGAGCAGAACCACGATTCGGTAGCTTTTCGCTTAGAGATGAATGGTAGGAACTTTCTATTCACCGGAGATATGGATTTGGAAGCCGAGGAGGAGATTGTAGAGCAGGCTAAGCAAAAGGGGATCAGCACTGGACCTGTCATTGATGTGTTGAAGGTGGCTCACCATGGGAGCAAGACATCCACTGGCGAAGCTTGGTTAAAATTCTGGCAGCCTGCAGCAGCGGTGATCTCAGCGGGTGTTAATAATCTGTATGGTCATCCGAAAGCTGAGGTGTTGGAGCGATTGCAAGATAACCAAGCATCTATTTTCCGGACGGATCAGCAGGGGGAGATACAGATGCGGGTGCGGGCAGAGGGGGTTGAAGTGCGATATAAGTTGGTGGAGGCATTGCATTTTGTGCAATAGAACGCACTCCAAGATAGCGGGATCTCTCAAGCCCCCTAATCGAATTGGAGTCCTAAAGATGAAATAAGGTACACTAATAGAGAAGGGGATGAGGTTCATGAAAAGTAACAAGCTGTAC